>JAAWNQ010000009.1 GCA_022799035.1 Oscillospiraceae bacterium | reverse complement strand
CAACCGAGGGGCTAACGACGGAGCGGAGCGAAATTTTGGAGAAGGGCAAAGCCCTTCGGAGAAATTTTGCGAAGTCGGAGGAGTTAGAACCCGAGGTGCTCTGACCTGTTTGCAGCATGACAGCCCGTAAAATATAAGGAAGTGAGCCGTATGAAAACCCTCCATATCGACCTGGGTTCCCGCTCCTACGACATCCACATCGCCCCCGGCCTGCTGGACCAAGTGGGGGTGGAGATCCGGAAGGTCTGCCCCAAGGCCAAGCGGATCGCCATCGTCACCGATACCAACGTGGAGCCCCTCTACGGCACCCGGGTGGAGAACAGCTTGGAACACGCCGGCTTTGATACGGGGCTGTTTGCGGGTCCCGCCGGGGAGGGGGCCAAGTGCGCCACCCACCTGGCCGCTCTCTGGGAGGCCATGATGCACTTCGGCCTTACCCGCACCGACGCCGTGGTGGCGTTGGGAGGCGGTGTGGTTGGGGACCTGGCGGGCTTCGCCGCCGCCACCATCCTCCGGGGGGTGGACTTCATCCAGATCCCCACCACCCTCCTGGCCCAGGTGGACTCCTCGGTGGGGGGCAAGGTGGCCATTGACCTTGCCCACGGGAAAAATCTGGCGGGAGCCTTCTGGCAGCCCAGGCTGGTGCTTATGGACCCGGAGACCCTGAACACCCTGGACGACAAGACCTTCTCCGATGGTATGGCCGAGGTCATCAAATACGGCTGTATCGCCGACAGGGACTTCTTCGATTTCCTCTCCGCCCACCCCTCAAGGGCGGAGATCATGGCCAATATCGAACACATACTGTATACCTGCTGTGATATAAAACGCTCTGTTGTGGAGGAGGATGAGCACGACACCGGCCGCCGGATGCTTTTGAACTTCGGCCACACCATCGGCCACGCCTACGAGCTGGCGGGGAATTATGAGACCTGGACCCACGGTCAGGCGGTCTCGGCGGGGATGTGCGCCGCCCTTCAGCTTGGCGCCGGCCTGGGGATCATGGAGAGCCATGAGGAGACCCAGGCCCTTACGGACCTCCTGAAGGCCTTCAACCTTCCCACTCACATTGACTGCGACCGGGAGACCCTGGTGAGGGCCGTGGGTCTGGATAAAAAGAGCGAGGGGACGGACATCACCGTGATCCTCCTCCAAAAAATGGGAAAGGCCCTCCCCGTCAAAATGAGCAAGGAGTCCCTCCTCCAAAGCCTGGAGGACCTCTGCGGAAGATAAGGGGCTGGGGCGGGCCTGGAACCCGCCCTACGCACAGTACGCCTTTTGTAGGGGCGGGCTCCAAACCTGCCTTGATGTACGCCCCCCTTTTTTGTAGGGGCGGGTTCCAAACCCGCTCGAAAGCCTTACCAAAGGAGAACCACTATGACCCTCACCCTCATTCCCACAACTCTATCCGGCGCCGTCACCCCGCCCCCCAGCAAATCCCAGGCCCACCGGCTTCTCATCGCCGCCGCCCTGGCGGAGGGGGAGAGCGTTGTCCGCAACGTCTCCCTCTCCCAGGATATCGAGGCCACCCTCCGCTGCCTTGCCGAACTGGGGGCCGAGTGGACCCTGGAGGGGGATGTGGTCACCGTCCGGGGCATGGGGGCCAACCCCATGTCTCCCCACCGGCGGCTGGCCCTGCCCCGCCTGGACTGCGGGGAGTCTGGCTCCACCCTCCGCTTCCTCATTCCCATCGCCCTGGCGGTGCGGGGAGGGGGGATCTTCACCGGCCGGGGCCGGCTCATGGACCGACCCCAGAAGCCCTACTTCGATCTCTTTGACCGGAAGGGGATCTTCTATGAGCAGAAGGACGGGGTCCTCACGGTCCAGGGGCGGCTATTGCCCGGGGAATACCGGCTTCCCGGCGACGTGTCCAGCCAGTTCTTCACCGGCCTTCTCTACGCCCTGCCCCTTCTGGAGGGCCCCTCCGCCCTCATTCCCACCACCTTCCTGGAGAGCGAGGACTATATCCATATGACCCTCCAGGCCATGGGGACCTTCGGGGTGGAGATGCCCGCCACCCTGTCCCTGCCCCCCCAGTACCACCCCCAGGGGAACCAGACCTACCGTCCCGGCCAGGCCGCCGTGGAGCCCGACTGGTCCCAGGCTGGGTTTTGGTTTGCCGCCGGGGCCCTGGGAAGCCCGGTGGAGGTGGAGGGGATGACCGTCCCCTCCCTCCAGGGGGATTGGCGGTACCTGGAGCTCCAGGAGGCGATCTACGCCGGGACCGGGCCAGAGGTGGCGGTGGATGTGTCCCAAAACCCCGACCTTGTCCCTCCCCTGGCCGCGGCGGCGGCTCTGGCGGCGGGAAAGACCACCCGCCTTGTGAACGCCGGACGGCTTCGCATCAAGGAGAGCGACCGCCTCGCCTCCGCAACGGCGGTCCTGAACGCCCTGGGGGCGGACGTGACCGAGGGGAAGGACTTCCTCCTTATCCGCGGCAGGGAGATGCTCCGCGGCGGCGCAACGGTGGACAGCTGGGGCGACCACCGCATCGCCATGATGACCGCCGTCGCCGCCACCCGGTGCGAAAATCCCGTGATCCTCACCGGG
This sequence comes from Oscillospiraceae bacterium, assembly GCA_022799035.1. Taxonomy (GTDB): domain Bacteria; phylum Bacillota; class Clostridia; order Oscillospirales; family Oscillospiraceae; genus Vermiculatibacterium. The sequence goes on along the minus strand of JAAWNQ010000009.1, from coordinate 61,894 downwards.
GCGGAGGCTGTCAACAAATCCTATCCCGACTTCTGGGAGGAATACACCCGCCTGGGCGGAAAAGTGGAATCAGGAGAGGAGACCCCATGAACATTCACGCCTATTGGCAGGCTGTTCTCAGCCAGAACGCCGCCGCCATGAGAGAGTTTCTCTCCCCCTCTGCCGTCATCCGCTGGCCCAACACCAACGAGGAGTTTACCTCGGAGGAGTTCATCCGGGCCAACTGCGAGTATCCCGGCCATTGGGCCGGGGAGGTCCTGCGGACCGAGACGGTGAGAGACCTTGTCATCACCGCCGTCCACGTATCCGCCGCCTGGGATCCGGCGGTCTCCTTCCACGTGGTCTCCTTTATACAACTGGACGGCGGCAGGATCGCCGCTATGGACGAATACTGGGGGGACGACGGTCCCCCTCCCCAGTGGCGGCGGGAGCTGGGTCTGGGCAAAAAGATCAGGGAGGTTTGAGCGATGAGATACACCATCTTTGGCGAATCCCACGGCCCCGCCATCGGGGTGACCCTGGAGGGGGTCACCCCGGGACTGGAAGTGGATATGGAGCTCATGGGCAGGGAGCTTTCCCGCCGCGCCCCCAAGCCCGACGGCCTGTCCACCTCCCGGCGGGAGGCCGACCAGGTTCATATTCTCTCCGGTCTCTTTGAGGGGAAGACCACCGGGACCCCGCTGACTCTGGTCATCCAAAATTCCGACCAGCACTCCACCGACTATGAGGCCCTCCGCTATACCCCCCGGCCCAGCCACGGGGATTACGCCGGATTCATCGGGAGCAAGGGAAACCTGGACTACCGGGGGGGCGGCCATTTCTCCGGCCGGCTCACCGCCCCCCTGGTGGCGGCGGGAGCGGTGGCCAAACAGCTCCTGGCCCAACAGGGCGTCTGGGTGTGGTCCCACATCAGCGCCATCTACGGCATTCTGGACCGGGCCTGGGAGGACGTGGAGGAGCTGAAAGCCATAGCGGACAAGCCATTCCCCGTTCTGGACGACGCCAGGGGCGAAGAAATGCGCCAAGCCATTCTGGAGGCGAAAAATGACCAGGATTCGGTGGGCGGCTCCATCGAATGTGTAGTGGCAGGTCTCCCCGCCGGGTTTGGAGCCCCCGACTTTGGGCGTAACGTGGAGGGGATCTTCTCCCAATACCTCTTCGCCGTCCCCGCCGTGAAAGCGGTAGCCTTCGGGGCTGGGGTGGGCTTCTCCTATATGCGGGGCACCGAGGCCAACGACCCCTTTGAGGTGAAGGACGGCAAGGTCCTCACCAAAACCAACCACGCCGGAGGGATCAACGGCGGCATTACCAACGGTATGCCCGTGGTCTTTGAGGCCACCCTTCGTCCCACCCCCTCCATCGGCCTTCCCCAGGAGAGTGTGGACCTGCGCACCGGGGAGGAAGTGGAGATCGAGATTACCGGCCGCCACGACCCCTGCGTGGTCCACCGGGCCGTCCCCGTCATCGAGGCGGCGGCTGCCCTGGCGGCCTGTGAGGTCTTAGGCATATAAAGGAGAGATAGGCTATGTCCCTGTTAGACGACTACCGGGTCCAGATCGATTCCATCGACGCCAAGCTCGTCCCCCTCTTTCTGGAGCGGATGACGGTGACCCAAAAGGTGGGCGAATACAAAAAGCAGAACGGCCTCCCCGTGCTGGACAGCGGACGGGAACAGCAGGTCCTGGCCGCCAAGACCGCCCTGGCCCCCGACCCTGCCCAAAAGGCGGAGGTGGCCTCCCTCTACGAGTCCATCATGGCCATCTCCCGCCGCCAACAGCGAAAGCTGGTCCGGGAGGGGAGCGAGGATCCCGGCTATGCCCAGTGGCTCAAGACCTACGGGACCCGGCGGGAGCCGGTGGAGAGACCCCGGGTAGTCTACCAGGGGGAGCCGGGGGCTTACAGCGAGGAGGCCGCCGCCGGATTTTTCGGGGAGGATATCCGCTCCCAGGGCCTTCCCTGGTTCAACGATGTGTTCCAGGCCCTGGCCCGGGATGAGGCGGATTACGCCATGCTTCCCATTGAGAATTCCTCCACCGGCTCCATCCGCCAGGTCTATGACCTCCTGGCCCAGTATGATTTCTCCCTGGTGGGGGAGTGGCAGGTGAAGGTGGAGCACTGTCTGGCCGTTCTCCCCGGGGTGACCCTGGAGGACATCCGGACGGTCTACTCCCATGAGCAGGGCCTTATGCAGTGCGACCGGTTCCTGGACGGCCACCGGGGCTGGGAGCGGGTCCCCACCCTGGACACGGCGGGCTCGGCCCGGCAGGTGAAGGAGACAGGGGACAAGACCGCCGCCGCCATCTGCTCCAAACGGGCCGCCCGGCTCTATGGCCTGGAGGTGCTGGCCTGCCCCATCAACCACAACACCGCCAACTTTACCCGCTTCGTGGCGGTCTCCCCCCGGCTGGAGCTGCGCCAGGGCCGGGACAAAATCGCCGCGGTGTTCACCCTGCCCCACCAGGCCGGCTCCCTCCACGAGATCCTCACCATCTTCGCCGTCTACGGCCTGAACATGGTGAAGCTGGAGTCCCGGCCCATCCCCGACCGGGGCTGGGAATACCGTTTCTTCGCGGAGTTCACCGGGGACCTCACCGCCCCCGGCATGGACGGCGTCCTCCACGAGCTCAGCCAGCTCTCGGCGGACTTTCGGATCCTGGGGAATTTCAAGGGGTATGAGGGATGAGCAGAGCGGAGAAACGCCTTTTTACCTGGGCCCTCTGCCTGACAGTGGGAGTGCTGACCCTTTCCCAGCTTAAATTCCTTGCCCCCTGGGTCGCCTACCAAAAGTATAAGACCTCCTTCAATCTCTTTTCTGTCCAGCTTGAAGCCATGCTGCGGGAAATAGAACAGGAGGAGCCATGGAGCGAGGGAACATCAGACCCCTATATCCAACTCTACCTGAGGGATGGAAAAATCGCCTCCCTCACGGTGAGAAAGCAGCCTCAAAATCCGGAGAATTATTCCTCTTTGGCTGAAACGGTGCCCACCCTGTGGGAAGCGGGCGTATTCTACATAGAGGTCTATGATTTTCTCTTTGGGTGCGGGGACCGGCAAACGGACTCCCCCTGCGAAATTTGGTATTCCGTGCGGAAAGGGGATCTGGTCTATTCCGCAAATGGAAGCCTGACCTACTCCCACGACCCCGGCAACCCGGAGTGGGGCGGTTACCGCTTTTATCAAAAGCGTCTGAACAAAAACTGGTTTATCATGGTCAGCCGCTATGACAAAGAAAACCCCTATTGGAGAATGTGACAGGACAGAGGAAGAGAGGAAGAACAGGACATGAAAAACATCATCCTCATCGGCATGATGGGCTGCGGCAAGACTACCGTGGGGGAGCTTCTGGCCTCGCGGCTGAAGCGTACCCTGGTGGACACCGACAAACTCATCGAGCGACAGGAGGGCATGACCATTCCGGAGATCTTTGAGACCCAGGGGGAGCCCTACTTCCGCTCTCTGGAGGTGGGGGTAGCCCAGGCCCTCTCCCTCCGGCAGGACCTTATCATCGCCTGCGGCGGGGGCCTCCCCCTCCAGGAGGGAGCCATGTCCGCCTTAAAACAGAGCGGTATCGTGATCTGGCTGGACCGGGACCCCGGGGACATTTTCGACACCGGAGACATGACCGGCCGCCCCCTGGCTCAGGAGGGACGGGCGGCCTTTCTGGAGAGGACCGCCCAGCGGGCCCCCATCTACGAAAAATGGGCCGACGCTACCGTGAGGGACTTTACCTCCCCCATCTCCACCGCCGCCCGGGTGAAGGAGGCGGTGGAGACCATCGCCTCCTGGGACAATACAGAAGGGAGCAAAACGCCATGAAATTTCTCATTATCAACGGTCCCAACCTGAACCTGCTGGGCCAGCGGGAGCCGGAGGTCTACGGCAGGGAGGGGTACCAGGCCCTCTGCGAAAGGCTGAAGGCATTCGCCGCCGCCCACGGCTCTACGGCGGAGTGCTTCCAGTCCAACCACGAGGGGGCCATCGTGGACGCCATCCAGGCCGCCCAGGGGGTTTATGATGCCATCATCCTGAATCCCGGGGCTTACACCCACTATTCCGTGGCCATTCTGGATGCCCTGAAGGCGGTGGAGGTGCCCTGCGTGGAGGTCCACATCTCCAATATCCACCGGCGGGAGGAGTTCCGCCATAAAAGCGTCACCGCCCCCGGCTGCGTAGGTCAGATCACCGGCCTGGGTCTTTATGGCTACGAGGCGGCCATGGGATATTTTTTGGATCCGCGCGGGAAAAGATGACCCGGCGCCCTGGGTCAATGAATATACAGCCCCTTGGCACAGGCGGATATCATCACTTTGAAGATAATAAGGGTATGACGATGAAAAAAATAAGAAGTCAAAGAATGATACCTGTTTTATGTGCCGGTATTGTCTTGATCACGGCGCTGACCTCTTGCGGGAATGGGGACAGTCTGCAAAATAGTACATTCCCTCAAATTGATAACGCTAAAATTCCTGATGCGTTAGAGATAACAGTGGGCACATTGGGGAATTGCAGCTTTTCTGACGGCATAACCGACGATCCGGATTACAACTCCATTTTGACTGTAACCTTTAACGATACGGACGAAGCCGACTACAGTACCCTTATGGAACACTACAAGTCTACTTCCACAGGAACAGGCGAGAATGGCTCACTGCTCTTTGATTGGGGAACGCTCCAGGTGACAACGGACAATGGTTCAATTTTGATCAATGCTTTTATCAAGTGATCAGGCGAGCTTGTCAAATGGAATGTGAAAAATGACTGCTATGCCCCATATGGGGCAATAAAACCCCGTGACAAGCTCCGAGAGAATACAGAGCTTAAAAATTTCCTCTCTTTTCTCCCAAATGGAAGCAAAAAATTATTTTGGGGAAAGGTGTGGTTCCTCAGGGGGATATGGGGGATAAGAGATATGACCGGTCGGAAAAATAACACCCTCAGGGAAGTGGTCTGAATATGAAGGTAACCTTGACCAACACAACAAAAAAGCTCTGCGTCATCGGCGATCCGGTCCTCCATTCCAAGTCCCCTCTTATTCAGAATGCCATGATCTCCGCTTTTGGTCTGGACTATATCTACCTCTGTCAGCCCGTTCCCAAAGGGCGGGTCGGGGAGTGGCTGAAGGCCGCCTCCGTGGCCGGATACGCCGGCTTCAACGCCACCATGCCCCACAAGGAGGAGCTGGTGGGCTGGATGGACAGCCTGGATCCCCTGGCGGAAAAGTGCGGAGCGGTGAATACAGTTTGTATTAAAAACGGGGAATATTACGGATTTAACACCGACGGCCCCGGATTTCTCCGGGCTTTGACTGAGCTGACGGGGGAGGGATGGGGAAAGCGGGTGCTCCTCCTGGGGGCTGGGGGAGCCGCCAAGGCGGTGGGGCTGGCGCTGGCAAATAGTAACAATTTGGTTACAGTATGTAACCGTTCTGTAACTAAATCGGAGGCCCTCTGTGATCTGGACCCGGACAGAATGACCCCGGCGGGATTTTCCCCCGGGGAGCTAAAGCGGCTGGCGGAGGAGTGTGACGTTCTGGTGAACTGTACGCCCCTGGGCATGGAGGGGACGGGATCGGAGTTTGAGGATCTCCGCTTTCTGGAGGCCCTGCCGGCCGGGGCGGCGGTGTGCGATCTGATCTACGCCCCGGCAGAGACCGCCCTGCTGAGAAGGGCCAAGGAGCTGGGCCACCCCGCCATGAACGGTATGGGGATGCTCCTCCACCAGGCCATTCTGGCCCTGGAGCACTTTACCGGACGGTCCCTGGAGGTGGAGAAGGCCAAGGATGCGGCCCTGAAAGCCTTGGGGGAGAATGAATGAGAGGATACAGGGACAGGCTTGTGGGTGAAATGCCCATGACGGGGGCAGACTGAAACGGGGAATCTGTTGAAAACGCGGACTTGACGAAAGGACTCCTGGCAGGATATACTCTTTTTGGAAAAGGGAGTAGCTTGCATGGGAGGGTATCCATGTTTACTTGGCCGTCAGTACGGCTCCCAAGGGGAGCCCGGTTTTGTAATGAAAAAGCGAGACTTTGCCGCAAAATTTTTGCGGCAAAGTCTCGCTTTTTTCTTCTTTGGAACAATAACGGTTGACCCAAACCGATCTGGATATACTATTTTTTAGGAAAAGGGAGATGAAATATGGACATTTTTGATCTGTTGACCATGCTGGGAGGACTGAGCCTGTTTCTGTTCGGCATGAGCGTCATGGGGGAGGCCCTGGAGCGGCGGGCGGGGCGACAGCTTCGCAGCCTGCTGGGAAAAATCACGGGAAGCCCCGTGGCGGGACTGCTCACCGGTATGGGAGTGACGGCGGTGATCCAGAGCTCCTCGGCCACCACGGTGATGGTGGTGGGCTTTGTCAACTCCGGACTTATGACCTTGAAGCAGGCCATCTATGTCATTATGGGGGCCAATGTAGGGACCACCGTCACCGCCTGGGTGTTGAGTCTGGCGGGATTGGACAGCGGAAACCTGTGGGTGAAGCTGCTCAAGCCCTCCTCCTTCACTCCGGTGCTGGCCCTTTTGGGGGTGGTCCTTTACATGACGGGGAAGAAGGACAAGCGGCGGGACACGGGGACTATCCTGCTGGGCTTCGCCACGCTGATGTTCGGCATGGAGACCATGTCCAAAGCGGTGGCGGGACTGGGGGAGCTGCCCGGGTTCCAGCAGCTCTTTGTGGCCTTCCGGAATCCTGTTTTGGGGGTGCTGGCGGGGGCGGTGCTGACGGCGGTGATCCAGTCCAGCTCCGCCTCGGTGGGTATTTTGCAGGCCCTGGCCGTGACGGGGCAGGTGAGCTACGGGGCGGCCATCCCCATCATCATGGGGCAGAATATCGGCACCTGCGCCACAGCCATGCTCTCCTCGGTGGGGGCCAACCGGAACGCCAAGCGGACGGCCATGGTCCATCTGCTCTTTAACGTCATTGGTACCGCCGTGTGGCTGTCGGTGTTCTGCCTGGTGCGGCTGCTGCTGCGGCCCGGATTTTTGGAGGGGCCGGCCTCCCTGTGGGGGATCGCGGTGGCCCATTCGGTGTTCAATGTGCTGTGTACCCTTCTTATGCTGCCCCTGGCGGGAGCGCTGGAGGCATTGGTCAACCGGCTGGTGCCTGAGGGGAAGGGGACTGAGGAGCTAGCCAAGCTGGATGAGCGTCTGCTGTGGACACCGGCGGTGGCTCTGGAGCGGTGCCGGGAGGTGGCGGTGGAGATGGCCGGCCTTGCGGTGGAGGACCTGGGGATGGGGCTTCGGTCCCTGACGGCCTATGACCCGGATCGGGCGGCGAAGCTCCGGAAAAATGAGGAGCGGATCGACCACTATGAGGATATTTTGAGCACCTATCTGGTAAAGCTCAGCGCCAGCCCCATCATCAGCGGGGAGGACAGCGCCCAGGCCGCCAAGCTGTTAAAGCTGATGGGCGACTTTGAGCGGATCGGCGACCACGGCGTAAATCTGCTGGGGGCGGCGGAGACCCTGGGGGAGAAGGAATGGGACCTGTCCGCCTCCGCCCGGGAGGAGCTGAAGATCCTGTCCGGGGCGGTGGAGGAGATCCTGGGTCTGGCCCAGGCCGCTTTCTTGGACAACGACCTGGGCAGCGCGGTCCGGGTGGAGCCCCTGGAGGAGGTGGTGGACCGGTTGAAGGAGGAGATGCGCTCCCGCCATATCCGGCGGATGCAGAAGGGGGAGTGCTCCCTGGAGATCGGTTTTATCTGGTCCGACGTGCTCAATGACCTGGAGCGGGTGGCCGACCACTGCTCCAACATCGCCGGGTGCGTGATGGAGATGGAGCACCAGGGGATGAACGTCCACGAATCCCTCCGGGAGATGCGGGAGGGGGGCGGCGAGTTCCAGCGGCAGGTGGCGGCCTACGGGGAGAAATACGCCCTGGGGAAGTGAAACGGGAAAAGACCTGTGTATGGGGAGCCGGGATTCGGCCCCTGTGGGGCGGAACTTTTTCTGGGAAAACCCTTGGGGGACAATGCGTGCAACCGGCGGGTGACAAAAAGAACCCGGCGGATGGTAGCTTTTTGGAAGCCTTTCTGCTATCCTGTGAAACAGAAAGGGGAGTGAGAGTATGACTTTGGGTGAACGGATACAGGCCCTGCGGAAATCCGCCGGAATGTCCCAGGAGGAGCTGGGGGACAGGCTGGGGGTGGCCCGGCAGTCGGTGAGCAAGTGGGAGTCGGGGGCCACGGTGCCCGAGCTGGATAAGCTTATTGCCATGAGCAAGCTTTTCGGGGTGTCGGTGGGAAGCCTTTTGGGGCTGGAGGAGAGCGAGGGGCCGGACCACGAGCTCACCCAGCGGGAGCTGAAGGCCCTGGAGGCCATCGCCCAGCGGCTGGTCCCGCCCGCGGCGGAGCCCAAAAAGCGGAAGAGGTGGCCTTTTGTGCTGGCGGCGGTGGCCGTGGCAGTGGCGGGCTGGGCCCTTATGAGCCGGATCCACAACCTGGAAAACCAGATCGGGGGCCTACATTATAATATATCCAACATCGACAACACGGTCTCCCGGCAGATCAGCTCCCTCACCGGACAGGTGCGGGAGATCCTGGAGGAGCAGAACAGCGTCACCGCCGGGAAGGGCTATGAGATCCTGGAGATGAATCTGGAGAGGGGGACGGTGACCTTCTCCCTCACCGCCACCCCCCGGGAGTACCGGGAGGGGATGAGGGCGGTGTTCTCCGCCGTGGGGGCGGAGTTTGAGCCGGTGGAGATCCCCGGAACGCTGGGGGCGGGGCAGACCTTCACGGCGGAATTGACCTGCCCCCTCACCGACAACATCATTTTGTCGGTGGGGTTTGTGGGCGATGGGGCTGTGGTGACCCAGCAGCTGGGGGAGGAGAGCTATCTGCTGAGCGGCACAAAACTCAATTTTAACGGCAACCTGGGCTGGTCGGTGGGTAGCCGGGAGGGAAAGATCGTGGCGGACCGGATGGACGCCTACCTGGACAGCGTTGGGCCGGGGCAGTATAAGACCGCCGAAGGCTGGCAGGATCTGGGGTTGAAAAAGGGCTGTCTCCGGCTGTGGGTCAACGGGGAGCTCTTTTGGAGCGGGGAGGAGAAGTCCCTGGAGAAACGGGAGGAGACAGCCATCCCGGCGGAGGGCCTGGAGCTGAAGCGGGGAGATAGGGTGATCCTGTCCCTTCTCTACACTGACAGCGCCGGACGGGAGGGGGAGGCCTATCTGGACGGGCTTTGCATCAACGGGGAGGGAAGGCCGGAGATGTTGGCCCCCTATGAGGAGGAGACGGCTTTTCCCTGGGAGTAAGAAAAACGGCGCGGGCGCACAGTGTGCGCCCCTACGGGAGAAAGGTCCCCTTAAAAGCGGAGGGATTCCGCGCGGCAAAACAAAAAACATTCACAAAAATTCCGGGCGGGGCTGTGGCTCTGACCCGGAGTTTTTGTCGGGAAAGTGTTCCCCGGAAGAAAAGGGGAGAAAGAATCGGAGATTCCTTGAAAATTTCTTCGTAAAATTTGAAATTTCCTATTGACTACCGGGGGAGTTTGTAGTATCATAATCAAGCGCCTGTTTAGGGGCGCACTATGCGATGATGCGGGAGATTGCTCAGAAATGAGGTAACTTCCGCGGAGTATGTCCGTTGATCGGGCGGCTGAGAAGTCCTTGCCACGGCGTATATCGCCTTGCGGGGAGCAAACCGGCCAGCTTTTGCGCCGGTTTTCTTTCTGTCGTGGAGTGATACGCACGAAAACGTGGATAGGAAATCTCACCGATACGAAGCGTGACACGAAGCGCGGAGCAAGGGTCTGTCGAGGGACTAACGACGGAGCGGAGCGAAAAGCGGCGGGCGGCAAAGCCGCACAGAGCTTTTTGCGAAGTCGGAGGAGTTAGATCCCGAAGCGGTCAGACCGTTGCGAAGCGTGGCAGCCAGTACAAACCAAGCACTTCGTATTATTAAGGAGGAACAACACATGGCAGCTCAGAAAGAAATGATCCGTATTCGCCTGAAGGCTTACGATCACCAGCTCATCGACCAGTCGGCGGAGAAGATCGTGGAGACCGCCAAGCGCACCGGCGCTACCGTCTCCGGCCCCATCCCCCTGCCCACCAAGAAGGAGGTCGTCACCATCCTTCGGGCCGTGCACAAGTACAAGGATTCCCGGGAGCAGTTCGAGCGCCGCACCCACAAGCGGCTCATCGACGTCATCAAGCCCTCCCCCAAGACCGTGGAGGCCCTGATGAGCCTGGAACTGCCCGCTGGTGTGGATATTGAGATCAAGCTGTAAGAAGGGCGGAGCGATGGCCTGCTGAGGGGCTAACGACGAAGCGGAGTGAAATCTTGGAGCGGCTGAAGGCCGCGGAGAGATTTTGCGGAGTTCGGCGAAGCCGATGCCGAAGGGAACCGCACGACTAACAGGAGTGCGGCGGAGGAGTTAGATCCCGAAGCGACCAGGTCATTGCGGAGCCTGACAGCCCCCCTGGAGTTAGGGGAGAGGGCCTGCCGAGTCGTCGAGCCCCACGCAGACCCTCTTTGAGGGCATAAATTTGTTGTACCGCGGTCTGCCGCCTATTGAGGCAGACGGGTCATGTTGACAGAGCAATATCCCGGTTGTGGATAACTCTCTCAACCAATAACCTTAAAATAAGGAGGAAGCAGACACATGGAAAAGGCCATTATCGGCAAGAAGGTCGGCATGACGCAGATCTTCGACGAAGCGGGCCGCGTGATCCCGGTCACCGTCATTGAGGCGGGCCCCTGCACTGTGGTGCAGAAGAAGACCGAGGAGAAGGACGGCTACAACGCCATCCAGCTGGGTTACCAGGACGTGGCTGAGCGCAAGCTCACCAAGCCTGAGCTGGGCCACCTGAAGAAGGCCGGCGAGGGCGTACTGAAGAAGGTACTCAAGGAGTTCAAGCTGAAGGATACCGACAGCCTGAACGTGGGCGACACGGTGAACTGCACCGTGTTCGCCGAGGGCGACCGGGTGGACGTCACCGGCGTCAGCAAGGGCCACGGGTTCCAGGGTGTTGTCAAGCGCCACGGCGCCGCGGTCAAGCGCAACACCCACGGCGGCGGCCCTGTCCACCGTCACCAGGGCTCCCTGGGCTCGGGCACCGATCCCAGCCGGATCTTCAAGGGCCGGGACGGCGCGGGCCACATGGGCGCCGAGCAGGTCACCGTGCTGAACCTGGACGTGATCAAGGTGGACGAGGAGCTGAACCTCATCGCCGTGCGGGGCGCCATTCCCGGCCCTAAGGGCGGGGTGGTGTTCCTGCGCAACAGCGTGATCAACGTCAAGGAGAAGGGCGCCGACGCCGGTATCTCCAAGAACCCGCAGAAGGCCTCCGGACGGAATCCCCAGAAGGCTTCCGCCCGCAACGCTTAAGGAAAGGAGAGAGTAAGAAATGCCTAAGGCTAACGTGTATGATATGGCCGGAAAGAAGAAGAGCAGCGTAGAGCTTTCCGAGGCCATTTTCGGGATCGAGCCCAACGTCAGCGTGATGCATGACGTGGTGAAGAACCACCTGGCCAACTGCCGGCAGGGCACTCAGAGCGCCCTGACCCGGGCTGAAGTCTCCGGCGGCGGCAGAAAGCCCTGGCGCCAGAAGGGCACCGGCCGGGCCCGTCAGGGTTCCACCCGGGCTCCCCAGTGGACCCACGGCGGAATCGTGTTCGCCCCCAAGCCCCGCTCTTACCGCTACACCCTGAACAAGAAGGTCCGTCGGCTGGCGCTGAAGTCCGCTCTCTCCGCCAAGGCGGCTGAGGGCAAGGTGCTGGTGGTGGACGGTCTGGGGATGGACGAGATCAAGACCAAGACCTTCCAGCAGTTCCTCAACGCGGTGGACTCCAAGAAGGCTCTGGTGGTCACCAGCTGCCCCAACGTGGTGAAGTCCGCCCGGAACATTCCCGGGGTCGTGACCTCCCCCGCCAATCTCATCAACGTCTACGACATCCTGAACGCCAACGAGTTCATCGTGGACAAGGCCGCTCTGGCCGTTATCGAGGAGGTGTTCGCGTAATGGCTACCGCTTACGATATCATCAAGCGCCCCATCATCACCGAGCAGTCCATGAGCGAGACCGAGAACAAGAAGTACACCTTCGAGGTGGCCAAGGACGCCAATAAGATCCAGATCGCCAAGGCCATCGAGGAGATCTTCGGGGTGAAGGTGGCTAAGGTCAACACCCTGAACATGCAGGGCAAGGAGAAGCGGACCGGGGCTTACCCCAAGGGACGCCGTCCTTCCTGGAAAAAGGCCATGATCACCCTGACGGAGGACTCCAAGACCATCGAGTTCTTCGAGGGCATGGTGTAAGGAGGAGAGAAAAATGGCAATTAAGACTTTTAAACCGACGACTCCCTCCCGGCGCCACATGACCGTGTCCGCCTTCGACGGGATCGACAAAAAGGCCAAGCCCGAGCGTTCTCTGCTGGAGAACCTGAAGAAGAACGCCGGCCGCAACAGCTATGGCCGGATCACCGTCCGCCACCGCGGCGGCGGCAACAAGAAGAAGTACCGTGTGGTGGACTTCAAGCGGGACAAGAACGGCACTGCCAAGGTGATCAACCTGCAGTACGATCCCAACCGCTCCGCCAACATCGCCCTCATCGAGTACGAGGACGGGGAGCGCCGGTATATCCTGGCTCCTGTGGGCCTGAAGGCCGGCCACATCATCATGACCGGCCCCGACGCCGACATTCTCCCCGGCAACGCTCTGCCCATCAGCAACATCCCTGTGGGCACCATGATCCACAACATCGAGCTCTACCCTGGCAAGGGCGGCCAGCTGGTCCGGTCCGCCGGTGTGGCGGCTCAGCTGATGGCCAAGGAGAACGGCATGGCCCAGGTTCGTCTGCCCTCCGGCGAGATGCGCTACATCCGCCTGGACTGCATGGCCACCATCGGCCAGGTGGGCAACACCGATCACGAGAACATCCAGATCGGTAAGGCCGGCCGGAAGCGCCACATGGGTTGGCGGCCCACGGTTCGTGGCTCTGTCATGAACCCCAACGACCACCCCCACGGCGGCGGCGAGGGCAAGAGCCCGGTTGGCCGTCCCGGCCCTGTGACCCCCTGGGGCAAGCCCGCCATGGGTTACAAGACCCGGAAGGGCAAGAACCGCACTGAGAAGTTCATCGTCAAGCACCGCAACGCGAAGTAAGGAGGAGAGTAAAATATGTCCAGAAGCATTAAGAAGGGCCCGTTTTGCGCTCCTGAGCTGCTGAAGCGGGTTGACGAGATGAACCAGAAGAACGAGAAGAAGGTCCTGAAGACCTGGAGCCGCGCCTCCACCATCTTCCCCTCCTTCGTGGGTCATACCTTTGCCGTCCATGACGGCCGGAAGCACGTGCCTGTCTACGTCACCGAGGATATGGTGGGTCACAAGCTGGGCGAGTTCGCCCCCACCCGGACCTTCAAGGGCCACTCGGGCAGCAAGACCGGTTAATAGGGAGGAGAGAAGATATGGAAGCGAAAGCAACTTTGAGATACGCCCGTATCTCCCCCCGCAAGGTCGGCATTGTCTGCGACCTGATCCGGGGCAAGAGCGTGGCCCAGGCCACCGCCATCCTCATGACCACTCCCAAGGCTGCCAGCGAGCTGCTGCTGAAGCTGCTCAAGAGCGCGGCCGCCAACGCGGAGAACAATCACCAGATGGATCCCGAGAAGCTGTATGTGTCCACCACCTTCGCCACTCCGGGCCCCATCATTAAGCGGATCCGCCCCCGTGCCCAGGGCCGGGCCTTCCGGATCAACAAGCGCACTTCCCACATCACTGTCGCGGTAGCGGAAAAGGAGGCCAAGTAATATGGGACAGAAAGTCAATCCTCATGGCCTCCGGGTAGGCATCATCAAGGACTGGGACTCCCGCTGGTACGCTAAGAACGAGCTGGTGGGCGACCTGCTGGTGGAGGATCACAAGATCCGGGAGTACCTGAAGAAGACCCTGTATTCCGCCGGCGTTCCCAAGATCGAGATCGAGCGCGACAACGCCAAGGTGCGGATCTACCTCCACTGCGCCAAGCCCGGTGTGGTCATTGGCAAGGGCGGCGCCGAGATCGAGCGGCTCCGCGCCCAGGTGGAGAAGATGATCGGTAAGAGCGTGGCCCTCAACATTGTTGAGGTGAAGAGCATGGATACCAACGCCCAGCTGGTGGCCGAGAACATCGCCCAGCAGCTGGAGGGCCGTATCGCCCACCGCCGGGCCATGAAGAACGCCATGGGCCGGGCCATGCGGGCCGGCGCCCTGGGTATCAAGATTTCCTGCTCCGGCCGTCTGGGCGGGCGTGAGATCGCCGGTGTGGAGCACTACCACGACGGTACCATCCCCCTGCAGACCCTGCGGGCCGATGTGGAGTACGGCTTTACCGAGGCCGCTACCACCTATGGCCGTATCGGCGTGAAGGTGTGGATCTACAAGGGCGAGGTCCTGACCCAGACCCTGCGGACCACCCCCCGTACGCTGGACACCAAGAACTTCAAGGAGCGTCCTGAGCGTCCCCGCCGGGATCGCCGTGACGGCGACCGCCGGGACGACCGCCGGGGCGGCCCCCGCCGCGACGGCGACCGCCGTCCCAGCGGCCCCAGCTATAACCGCGTCCAGAGCCGTCCGGCCCCCAAGCCGGTAGAGGCCGCCGCTCCTGTGGAGGCCGCCGCTCCTGAGATTCAGGAAGGAGGGCAAGAGTAACCATGCTGATGCCCAAGAGAGTTAAATACCGCCGGGTCCACCGGGGCCGTATGACCGGCCGGGCCACCCGGGGTAATACCGTGGCTTACGGCGAGTGGGGCCTTGCCACCACCGAGCCGGCCTGGATCACCTCCAACCAGATCGAGGCTGCCCGTATCGCCATGACCCGTCACACCAAGCGTGGCGGTAAGGTCTGGATCAAGATCTTCCCCGATAAGCCCGTGACCAGCAAGGCCCTGGGTACCCGTATGGGTTCCGGTAAGGGCGCCCCCGACCACTGGGTGGCCGTGGTGAAGCCCGACAAGGTCATGTTTGAGATCGCCGGCGTGGCCGAGGATGTGGCCAAGGAGGCCCTGCGCCTTGCCAGCCACAAGCTGCCGGTCAAGTGCAAGATCATCAAGCGCGAAGAGCCGCAGAAGGGTGGTGAAGCGTAATGAAGGCCAATGAAGTTCGCAAGATGTCCGTCTCCGAGCTGGAGGCGAAGCTGGGTGAGCTGAAGAAGGATCTGTTCAACCTCCGCCTTCAGCACGCCACCAACCAGTTGGAGAACCCGGTGAAGATCGCCCAGGTCAAGCGGGACATCGCCCGGGTCAAGACCATCATCCGCGAGCAAGAGCTCGCCGGCCGATAAGGAGGAGTAGGAAATGGAAAACAGAACTTCTTCCCGCAAGACCAGAGTCGGCCTGGTGGTTTCCGATAAGATGGACAAGACCGTGGTTGTGGCCATCGCCGACCGTGTGGCCCACCCCCTGTACAAGAAGATCGTCAAGCGGACCTACAAGCTCAAGGCCCATGACGAGAAGAACGAGTGTGGCGTGGGCGACCGCGTCCGCGTGATGGAGACCCGCCCCCTGAGCAAGGATAAGCGCTGGCGCGTGGTCGAGATCATTGAAAAAGCGAAATAAGGAGGTGCTGGTATGATTCAGCAGGAAAGCTATCTGAAAGTCGCCGATAATACCGGCGCCAAAGAGATCAAGGTCATCCGTCCCCTGGGCGGCTCCAAGCGGAAGTTCGCCAACATCGGCGATGTGGTGGTGGCCTCCGTGCGGAAGGCGCAACCCGGCGGCACGGTGAAGAAGGGCGAGGTGGTCAAGGCCGTCATCGTCCGTACCGCCAAGGGCATCCACCGTCCCGACGGCAGCTACGTCCGCTTTGACGAGAACGCCGCCGTCCTCATCAAGGACGACAGAAACCCCAAAGGCACCCGTATCTTTGGGCCGGTGGCCCGCGAGCTGCGCGACAAGGATTACATGAAGATCCTCTCGCTGGCTCCCGAAGTGCTGTAAGGGGGTAGGAGAAGAATATGAACACTATGAGCGTTAAGAAGGGCGACACTGTGGTCGTTCTCTCCGGCAAGGATAAGGGCAAGCAGGGCACCGTTCTGGAGGCCATGCCCGAGAGCCGGAAAGTGGTGGTGGAGAAGGTCAACGTGGTCTCCCGCCACACCAAGCCCCGCCAGCAGGGCGAGCAGGGCGGCATCATCAAGAAGGAAGCCCCCATCTACGCCTGCAAGGTCATGCGGGTGTGCCCCAAGTGCAACAAGCCCACCCGTCCCGCCAGCAAGGTCGGGAAGGACGGCAAGCGGGTCCGCGTCTGCAAGAAGTGCGGCGCTGAAATCTGAGAGAGGAGGAGAAACCAATGGCTGAGAAGAAAGAGCCCGAGGTGATGGCTGAGGCCGAGGTCAAAGAGACCAAGACCAAGAAGGCTGCCGCCCCCAAGGCTGAGAAGGCCCCCAAGGCCGAGAAGAAGGCTGCCAAAGCTGACGACGGCAAGTACGTCCCCAACCTGAAGGCCAAGTATCAGAAGGAAGTCGCTCCTGCTCTGATGCAGAAGTTCGGCTACAAGTCCGTGATGCAGCTTCCCAAGCTGGACAAGATCGTGGTCAACTGCGGCTGCGGTGAGGCTCGGGAGAACTCCAAGGTGCTGGAGGCTGTGGTGGGGGATCTGACCAAGATCACCGGCCAGAAGGCCATCATCACCAAGGCCAAGAAGTCCGTGGCTAACTTCAAGCTCCGTGAGGAGATGCCCATCGGCGCCAAGGTCACCCTCCGGGGCGACCGGATGTGGGAGTTTTTGGACCGTCTGTTCAACGTGGCCCTGCCCCGCGTCCGTGACTTCCGGGGCATCAACCCCAACTCCTTCGACGGCCGGGGCAACTACGCTCTGGGTATCAAGGAGCAGCTGATCTTCCCCGAGATCGAGTACGACAAGATCGACAAGATCCGGGGCATGGACGTTGTGCTCTGCACCACCGCCAACACCGACGAGGAGGCCCGGGAGCTGCTGACGCTCATCGGCGCGCCCTTCGCCGACCGGGCGTAAGGAGGGAATACCATGGCGAAGAAGTCTATGATCCTCAAGCAGCAGAGGACTCCCAAGTTCTCCAGCCGCCGCTATAACCGCTGCAAGCTCTGCGGCCGGCCTCACGCCTACCTGCGGGACTACGGTATCTGCCGTATCTGCTTCCGCGAGCTGGCTTACAAGGGTCAGATCCCCGGGGTGAAAAAGTCCTCCTGGTAAAACCAGGGGGCTTTTGCCCGGTTATTTGAAAGTGCCCGACAGCGGTTTAACAGGTCTGGGGCTGCCTAACCTCAGATACCTTGCCGCTGATACAGGCTCTGCCTGTAACTCTATAAGGAGGTAAAAAAGCATGCACATTACAGATCCCATCGCGGATATGCTTACCCGTATCCGCAACGCCAACAATGCCAAGCATGATTCGGTGGACGTTCCCGCTTCCAACATGAAGAAGTCCATCGCCCAGATCCTGCTGGATGAGGGGTATATCAAGAATTACCAGCTCATCGACGACGGCACCCAGGGCGTCATCCGCATCACTTTGAAGTACAACCAGCCCAATAAGGAGAAGGTCATCACCGGTCTGCGCCGGGTGAGTAAGCCCGGTCTGCGGGTCTACGCCGGCGCCGACGAGATGCCCCGGGTCATCAAGGGCCTGGGCATCGCCATCGTGTCCACCTCCAAGGGCGTTATGACCGACAAGGCCGCCCGGGCCGCCCACGTTGGCGGCGAAGTGCTGGCCTTCGTATGGTAAGGAGGGGAATAGAGAATGTCTAGAATTGGTAGAATGCCGATCTCTGTCCCCGCCGGTGTGGACGTGAAGATCGAGGCGGGTAACGTTGTTACCGTCAAGGGTCCCAAGGGAACCCTGAGCCAGCAGCTCAGCCCCGCCATGACCATTACCCAGGAGGGTGCCGAGCTCCACGTGACTCGGCCCGATGACGCCAAGGAGAACCGGAGCCTGCACGGCCTGACCCGGACCCTGCTCCACAACATGGTGGTGGGCGTCACCGAGGAGTTCAAGAAGGATCTGGAAGTCAACGGCGTAGGTTACCGTGTGGCCAAGGAGGGCAAGAAGCTGGTGATGAACCTGGGCTTCTCCCATCAGGTTATTATGGAGGAGATCGAGGGGATCACCATCGACGTGCCCGATCCCAACCACATTACCATCCATGGTCCCGACAAGCAGAAGGTGGGCCAGTTCGCCGCTGAAGTGAGAGAGAAAAGACCTCCCGAGCCTTACAAGGGCAAGGGAATCAAATACGCTGACGAGGTCATCCGCCGCAAGGAAGGTAAGACCGGCGTCAAGAAGAAGTAAGGAGGTGTGCTGATATGATCAAAAGACCTGATACCAACGCCCAGCGTTTGAAGCGGCATCGCCGTGTCCGCGGGAAGATCTCCGGCACGCCCGAGAGACCCCGTCTGAACGTGTTCCGCAGCGGGACCAACATCTACGCCCAGATCATCGACGATGTGGCGGGCAAGACCCTGGTCTCCGCTTCCTCCCTGGAAAAAGCCTTTGACGGCCGCGGCTCCAATGTGGAGGGCGCCAAGAAGGTTGGCCAGATGGTGGCTGAGCGGGCCAAGGCCGCCGGCATCACTACCGTAGTGTTTGACCGGGGCGGCTACGTCTATCACGGACGTGTGGCGGCTCTGGCCGAAGGCGCCCGTGAGGGCGGCCTGGAATTTTAACGGGAGGAGGAAACGAAATGCCTAAGTTTGAACGTGAGCAGAGTGAGTACAGCGAGAAGCTCGTTTCCCTGAACCGGGTTTCCAAGACCGTCAAGGGCGGTCGTGTGATGAAGTTCGCCGCCCTGATGGTGGTGGGCGATGAGAAGGGGAACGTGGGCTTCGGCACTGGTAAGGCCGCCGAGGTCCCCGAGGCCATTCGCAAGGGCATCGAGGATGCCAAGAAGCACATGATCAAGGTGAGTGTCTCCGGCACCACCATTCCCCACGAGGTCATCGGCGTGTTCGGCGCCGGCAAGGTCATGATGAAGCCCGCCCCCGCCGGTACCGGTATCATCGCCGGCGGCCCGGTGCGTGCCGTCATGGAGGCTGCCGGTATCCGGGACATCCGGGCCAAGTGCCTGCGCTCCAACAACCCCCAGAACGTGGTTTCCGCCACCTTCGAGGGGCTGAAGGCCCTGCGGACGCCTGAAGAGGTGGCCGCCATCCGGGGCAAGAGCGTGGAAGAGATCGTCGGTTAAGGAGGGCGGAAGAAATGGCGAAAGCAAAAACTGCGAGCTTGAATATCAAGCTGGTCAAGAGCCTGAACGGCCGCCTTTGTAAGCACAAGGCCACCGCCGAGTCTCTGGGCCTTCGGAAGATCGGCGATACCACCGTGCAGCCTGATAACGAGGCTACCCGGGGCAAGATCGCCAGCATCGGTTACCTCCTGCAGGTCACCGAGGACAAGTAAGGAGGATAAGAGAAATGAATCTTCATGATCTCTCCCCCGTGGCCGGCTCCAACCCCAAGGCCTGGCGTAAGGGCCGGGGCGTTGGCACCGGCAACGGCAAGACCGGCGGCCGGGGCCACAAGGGTCAGAAGGCCCGCTCCGGCGGCGGGGTCCGCGTGGGATTTGAGGGCGGCCAGATGCCTCTGGCCCGCCGGCTGCCCAAGCGGGGCTTCAACAACATCTTCGCAAAGAAGCTGGAGGCCATCAACGTGGCTTCCCTGAACAAGTTTGAGGACGGCGCTACCGTCAATGTCTGCGACCTGCTGGAAAAGGGTATCCTTTCCAAGTGTGAGTACGGCGTGAAGGTACTGGGCAACGGCTCCCTCACCAAGAAGCTGACCGTCCGGGCGACTGCCTTCTCCGCCTCCGCCAAGGAAAAGATCGAGGCTGCGGGCGGAAAGGCTGAGGTGATCTGATTTGATCCAGACACTAAAGAACGCCTGGAAGGTGCCTGAGCTGAAGAGCAAGATCCTATTCACCGTCTTCGCCCTGTTGATCTTCCGGCTGGGCTCTGTGGTCCCCACTCCCTTTGTGGACGGGGATAAGCTGGCCGCTTTTCTGGGCAACATGTCGGGCACCATCTTTGATCTGCTGGGCACTATGAACGGCACCGCCTTCTCCATGGCCGCCGTCTTTGCCCTGGGCGTCCAGCCCTATATCAACAGCTCCATTATCATCGAGCTGCTCACCGTGGCTATCCCCGCTCTGGAGCGGCTGGCCAAGGAGGGCGGCGAGGAAGGCCGGAAGAAGATCGCCGCCATCACCCGGTATACCACCGTGGCTATCGCGGTGCTCCAGGGCTATGGCTACTACACCATCATGCGGACCAACGAACTGTTGGCCGTGGGTGATGTGAACGGTTTCTGGGCCGGCTTTGTCATCGTCACCACCTTTGTGGCCGGTTCCGCCTTCGTCATGTGGCTGGGCGAGCAGATTACCGAGAAGGGCATCGGCAACGGTATCTCCATGATCCTGTTTGCCGGCATCCTGTCCCGGATCCCCAACATGATCAGCTCCATGGGGCAGGGCGTGTCCATGTGGCAGATCCCCATCACCGAGGATCTGATTGCCGCTTACGGCGGCGCCGAGAGCGAAGGGTACGCCAACTTCCTGGCCTCCCGGCTCCATCCGGCTCTGATCCCGGTGATCGTCATTGGCCTGCTGGCCCTGGTGGTCTTCGTGGTCTATATCCAGAACGCCGAGCGGCGGATCCCCGTGCAGTACGCCAAGCGGGTGGTGGGCCGGAAGATCTACGGCGGCCAGTCCAGCCATATTCCCCTGAAGGTGAATATGTCCGGTGTGCTTCCCATCATCTTCGCCCAGTCCATCGCCTCCCTGCCCGCCACCATCTGCGCTTTCGCGGGCATCCAGGCCGCCAAGCCCGGCCAGACCGACGCCACCTTCTGGGAAAACTTCCTGCGGGTGTTTGACGCCAATGGGCTGATCTACACGGTGGTGTATTTCCTGCTCATCCTGGCCTTCAGCTATTTCTACTCCACCATGCAGTTTGATCCCACCGAGGTTGCCAACAACCTGAAGAAGAACGGCGGCTTTGTCCCCGGCTTCCGGCCCGGCAAGCCCACCGCCGACTTCATCCGCAAGGTGCTGAGCAAGATCACTTTCTTCGGCGCCATGTTCCTGTCTGTCATCGCCATCGTGCCTATCCTTTCGGGCAATCTGGTGGGCCGTTCCGACCTGGCTGTGGGCGGGACCTCCATCATCATCGCCGTGGGCGTGGCCCTGGAGACCAGCAAGGCCCTGGAGGCCCAGCTCATGATGCGCCACTACAAGGGCTTCCTGGAGTAAGCGGGGGCTGGCTATGAAACTGATTTTCCTGGGACCTCCGGGGGCCGGAAAAGGCACCCAGGCGGCCATCATCAGTGAAAAGTTAGGCATACCCACCATCTCCACCGGAGATATGCTCCGCTCCGCCGTGAAGGCGGGGACCGAGTTGGGGAAAAAGGCCAAGGTCCTCATCGACGCGGGACAGCTGGTCCCTGACGAGGTCATCATTCCCATGGTGGCCCAGCGTGTGGCCCAGCCCGATTGCTCCAAGGGCTATATCCTGGACGGGGTGCCCCGCACTCTGGCCCAGGCCCAGGCTCTGGAGGAGGAAGGGCTTCACTTCGACCACGTGATCTCCATTGAGGTCTCGGACGACGAAGTGACCCACCGGATCATGGGCCGCCGGGTGTGTCTGGACTGCGGCGCCACCTACCATATGGTGGTCCAGCCCCCCAAGACTGAGGGGCTCTGCGACCGCTGCGGCAGTGAGCTGGTCCACAGGAAGGACGACACCGAGGAGACCATTCGGGACCGCCTGGCGGTCTATCACAAGCAGACCGAGCCTCTCAAGGAATTCTATACCCAGCGGGGCCTGCTCCGCAGGGTGGAGAACACGGGAAGCATCGAAAGTGTGGACAGGGCTATCCTCTCCATTCTGGGGGTCTGAAGATGGAAATGATCTCCATTAAATCTCCCAGCGAGATCGAAAAAATGCGGGCCGCCGGACGGCTCACCGCCCAGGCCCGCAAGTTGGCCGGATCCCTCATCCGCCCCGGGATCACCACCGGGGAGATCGACAGAGAGGTCCGGAAGTTCATCGAAAGCCACGGCGCCAAGCCGTCTTTTCTGGGCTACGGCGGGTTTCCCGCCTCCACCTGTATTTCGGTAAACGAGGTCGTCATCCACGGCATCCCCGGTTCCCGGAAGCTGAAGGAGGGGGACATCGTCTCTGTGGACGTGGGAGCTTTCCTCAACGGATACCACGGAGACTGCGCCGCCACCTACTTCTGCGGACAGGTCTCTGAGGAGGCCAGGAAGCTGGTGGAGGTGACCCGGCAAAGCTTCTTCGAGGGCGTGAAAAACGCCCGGGTAGGCTGCCGGGTATCCGACGTGGGCCACGCGGTCCAGCAGTATGTGGAAAGCTTCGGCTACGGCGTGGTCCGGGATTTCGTGGGCCACGGAGTGGGCAGCAAGATGCACGAGGCCCCCGAGGTACCCAACTACGGCGCGGCGGGCCACGGCGCCCGGTTCCAGCCCGGTATGGTCATCGCGGTGGAGCCCATGGTCTGCGCCGGAGACTGGCGGGTCCGGGTGCTGCCCGACAGGTGGACCACCGTGTCCGCCGACGGCAGCCTCGCCGCCCATTACGAGAACACCATCCTGATTACCGACGGGGAGCCTGAGCTCCTCACGGTGGACGAGAACGGAGAGCCGGCCTGATGTACGATTACCAAGGCTGGATCGTCCGCTCCACCGCCGGACGGGATAAGGAAGGGCTGTTCTGTGTGGTGGGTGTGGACCGGGAGAGCGGTATGCTTCACCTGGCCGACGGCAAACGCCGAAAGGTCACCAAGCCCAAGCGAAAGAAACTGGGCCATGTAAGGGTCCTGACCGACCACCTGCATCCCTACGACCACCCTGTGGTCCAAAGGCTCATGCAGGGGGAGCCGGTCACCAACAATGACATTCGGAGGGCCTTAGCCGCCTTCCCAGCCAAGGAGGTTTGACGCTTTGGCAAAAGATGATATGATCGAGGTGGAGGGCGTTGTGGTAGAGTCCCTCCCCAACACCACCTTCCGGGTGGATATCGGTAACGGCCACATCATCCTGGCCCACATCTCCGGCAAGCTGCGGATGAACTTCATCCGGATCCTGCCCGGGGACAAGGTCACGGTCCAGATGTCGCCCTACGACCTCACCAGAGGCCGTATTACCTGGAGAACCAAATAACAATGTATTCCCGGTGGGGGATCCCACCAACGAAACTATAAACGACCAAATCGTCGCAGACCTTGCCCTGCTCTTGACCTTGACCTTAAATGGGGTCCCCGGCAAAATCCGAAGGGTTTTGTTGGGGAAAGGAGGAGCAGCGGAATAACTGAGCTTTTGGGCTTGCCCGGAAGGGAAGGATATGTAGCTTGCGACGACGCGGGGCCATTCAGGCATTCACAAGGAGGTTTATCATGAAAGTAAGGCCGTCCGTGAAGCCCATGTGCGAGAAGTGCAAGATCATCAAGCGCAAGGGCAAGGTCATGGTTATCTGCGAAAACCCCAAGCATAAACAAAGACAAGGTTAAGAAGGAGGTGCTGAAACAGTATGGCTCGTATTGCTGGTATTGATTTGCCGAGAGACAAACGGATCGAGATCGGTCTGACCTATATCTTCGGCATCGGGCGCACCAGCGCCACTAAGATCCTGGCCCAGGCCGGGATCAACCCCGATACCCGGGTGAAGGACCTGACCGAGGCCGAGGAGGCCAAGCTGCGTGAGATCATTGGTCACAGCTACACTGTGGAGGGCGACCTCCGCCGTGACCTGGCCATGGATATCAAGCGGCTGACCGAGATCGGCTGCTACCGGGGCGTGCGGCACCGCAAGGGCCTGCCCGTCCGGGGTCAGAGGACCAAGACCAACGCCCGTACCCGGAAGGGTCCGAAGCGTACCGTCGCCAACAAGAAGAAGTAAGGAGGGATAAGCAATGGCTGCTAACAAGAAAGTAGTGCGCCGCCGCCGCGAGCGCAAGAACGTTGAAAAGGGCCAGGTGCATATCCGCTCCTCTTTCAACAACACCATGATCACCGTCACCGACATGCAGGGCAACGCCCTTAGCTGGGCGTCCTCCGGTGAGATGGGATTCCGGGGCTCCCGGAAGTCCACCCCCTTCGCCGCTCAGACCGCCGCCGAGACTGCCGCCAAGGCCGCCATCGAGAACGCCGGACTGAAGACCGTGGAGGTTTACGTGAAGGGTCCCGGCCAGGGCCGCGAGGCCGCCATCCGGGCTCTCCAGGCCGTGGGCCTGGAGGTCACCCTCATCAAGGACGTGACCCCCGTGCCCCACAACGGCTGCCGTCCGCCCAAGCGCCGTAGAGTGTAAGAAGGAGGAGAAATCGAATGGCTAAGAATATGCAGCCCATCGCCAAGCGTTGTAAGGCGCTGGGGATCTCCCCCGCCGCTATGGGCTATGACAAGAAGACCACCAACCGCAAGCCTAAGGCCAATGTGCGCCGGAAGCAGAGCGAGTACGCCACCCAGCTCCAGGAGAAGCAGAAGGTCAAGTTCGTCTACGGCATTCTGGAGAAGCAGTTCCACTCCTACTATGAGAAGGCCATCCGTATGCCCGGGGAGACCGGCGAGAACCTGCTCATCCTGGTGGAGCGCCGTCTGGACAACGTGGTGTACCGTCTGGGCTTCGCCATGACCCGCCGTGAGGCCCGTCAGCTGGTGAACCACGGCCACTTCACCGTCAACGGCCGCAAGGTCAACATCCCCTCCTACCTGGTGAAGGTGGGCGACGTGATCGAGGTCAAGGAGTCCAGCCGCCAGAGCGTGAAGTTCAAGCGCTTCGTGGGCGAGGACGCCATCATCGTCAACGTGCCCCAGTGGCTGAGCAAGGAGAAGAACTCCCTCTCCGGCACCGTGTCCAAGCTGCCCGCCCGCGAGGACATCGACCTGCCCATCGAGGAGCACCTCATCGTCGAGTTGTACTCCAAGTAAGCCATACCCTCAGATCGCGGAATCGACCAATCAGGCGGCGTAGAAGCCGCCCACTGAAGGAGGGTAATCAATGGTTGAAATCGAAAGACCCCGCATCGACTGCGAGGATAACGGCGATAACACCTATGGCAAGTATGTTGTAGAGCCTCTGGAGCGGGGCTACGGCACCACCTTGGGCAATGCCCTCAGGCGGGTGCTGCTGTCCTCCCTCCCCGGCACCGCGGTGACTTCCATCAAGATCGCCGGGATCCAGCATGAGTTTTCCACCATCCCTGGCGTGAAGGAGGACGTGACCGAGATCGTCCTCAACGTGAAGGCCATCATCGCCAAGCTCCACAGCGAGGGGGTCAAGACCGTCTACATTGAGGCCAACGGCGAATGCGAAGTCACCGCCGGCGACATCAAGGCCGACGGCGAGGTGGAGATCCTGAATCCTGACCTGCACATCGCCACCCTGAGTCCCGGGGCCAGCCTGAACATGGAACTGACCCTCTCCCATGGCCGGGGCTATGTTCCCGCCGAGCGGAACAAGAACGCCCAGACCATCATCGGGGTGATTCCCATAGATTCGGTCTACACCCCTGTGCGGAAGGTCAACTACACCGTGGAGAACACCCGTGTGGGCGACCGGACCGACTTTGACAAGCTGACCCTGGAGGTCTGGACCAACGGCACTATCGACGCCCGTGACGCGGTGAGCCTGGGAGCCCGGATCCTGGTGGATCACTTCCTCCTGTTCACCGATCTCTCTGAGACCATGGGCTCCACCTCCACCGTGGTGGAGAAGGCCGAGGCCCAGCGGGACAAGGTGCTGGAGATGACCATCGAAGAGCTGGATCTCTCCGTGCGCAGCTTCAACTGCCTGAAGCGGGCCAGCATCAATACGGTGGAGGACCTGATCTCCAAGACCCAGGACGAGATGATGAAGGTCCGGAACCTGGGCCGCAAGAGCCTGGAGGAAGTCATGAACAAGCTGGCCATGATGGGCCTGAGCCTTGCGGATGACGAGAATAACTAATACCTGCCGAGAGGAGTGAGAGAAAATGCCCGCAGTTCGTAAACTGGGAAGACCGACCGACCAGCGTATGGCCATGCTTCGCGCCATGACCACCTACCTGCTGGAGAACGGCCAGATCAAGACCACCGTGACCCGCGCCAAGGAGGTGGCTCCCCTGGCCGAGAAGATGATCACCCTGGCCAAGAAGAACGACCTGGCCGCCTATCGGCAGGCGTTGAGCTTCCTCACCAAGGAAGACGTGGCCAAGAAGCTGTTTGACCAGATCGGACCCAAGTACGCCACCCGTGACGGCGGCTACACCCGTGTGGTCCGCATCGGCCCCCGCCGGGGCGACGCCGCTGAGATGGCGGTCATCCAGTTGGTGTAATCCCCAACAAAACAAAAAGCCCCTGTGGAAGCCCCGAGTATCGGAGCCTCCACAGGGGCTTTTTACTTTGCCTGGATAAAAAGCTCCCAAAACCTCTGTCCCGCCGCCGACAGGGGGACCTCCTCCAGATGACTCAGGGACAGGACCAGCTCCACCGTTTCCTCCAGCTCTATCAAAGTGTACCCCTCCCTCACCGCCGGGGAGAAGTCCATGGCGTGCCGGATCAATCCCTCGGGCAGCAAGGCCACATGATTCTCCTCCCGAAGCACATCCAGGATGTTGGAGGTGGCGTCGGTGACGCAGGCCGGCCGGAGGGAAAAACCGGCCCGCCGACAGCTCTCCCGGGCCAGCTCCGCCGGATACCCTTTGAACAGACATACGTCGCTGCTCTCCAGCTCCCCCAAGGATATGCGCTCCCGCCCCGCCAAGGGATGCTCCCGGACCACCGTCAGGATGAGCCGGTCCCGGACCAGGGGGAGGCTGGTCAGGGCCTTTCCCATGCCGGGAAAAATAGCCGGGTCCATCTCCCAGCAGAGGGCCAGCTCGCACTCCCGCTGCTCCAAAGCCTTCCGGCAGTGATAGGAGCTGGTCTCCTCCACCCGGAGATAAAAATCGGGGTAAGCCCTGTGGAAGCCCACCAGCAGCTTTGTCAGCCCATACTGGGCCAAAGCCGGGATACAGTAGAGCCGCACCTGACCGCTGTGGCTCTCCCGCAGCCGCCGCAGGGCGGCGGTACATCCGCTCTGGATCCGGGCCAGATCCCGGGCGTAGGGGAGAAAGGCCCGCCCATAGTCGGTCAGCTCCACCGACCGGGTGGTGCGGGTGAGCAGCTCCCCCTCCAGCTCCCTCTCCAAAGCCTTGATGTGCTTGGAGAGAGTGGACTGGTTCATATACAGCTTCTCCGCCGCCCGCCAGTAGTTCCTCTCCTCCACCAGCACCAGAAACTCCTCCACATGGCCTGTCTCCATTCCCATCCCCCCTACTGATTCCGTTTTCGACTTAATCATAGCGGAAACGGAATTGATTGTCAAGGGGTTAACGATAGTATAATAGGACAGATCATAGCCCTGTATAGGGTATAAGAAGGAGAGAGTCGTATGAAAAAGCAGCACAAGGAGCTTTCCCGCCGGGATTTCCTGAAGGGCACCGCCGCCGGGGCGCTGGGTCTGGCCGCCATGGGGGTCCTGGGGGCCTGCCAGGATAAGGTCTCAGAGCCCACCGCCGGAGCCAAGGGCCTGTATACCCCCGGTACATACAGCGCCACCGCCACCGGCATGGGGGAGATCACCGTCACCATGACCTTTGACGCCAACGCCATCACCGACGTGACCTTGGACCTGTCCAAGGAGACCGAAAACATCGGTCAGGTGGCGGGGGAGGACCTGAAAAAGGCCATTCTGGAGGCCCAGGGGGCCGATATCGACGCTGTCAGCGGCGCTACCGTCACAACCAACGCCGTAAAGGAGGCCGCCAAGGCCTGTATCGCCCAGGCCAAGGGGGAGAGCGTCACCGTCTCCGCCCCCGTGACCGCCGCCGTGGAGGGGGAGGATTGGCTGGGGGCCGAGCCCGAGATCCCCTCCATCTCCGACACCCAGGATTTTGACGTGGTCATCATCGGCGCGGGACTTTCCGGGATCTGCGCCGCCCGGGCCGCCGCTGAGGAGGGAGCCCGGGTCGCCATCGTAGAGAAATCCGCATCTTTCAACTGCCGCTCCGGAGAGTACGCCCTTCTCAACGGCTCCCTCAACAAGCGCTGGGGCCGGGAGGGGATCGTGGACACCGATGTGGTGGTGGACCGGCTCATGCGGGAGTGTACCTACCGGAATAAGCGGGCCATTATCAAGCGCTGGGCCGAGCACGGCCATGAGGCCATGGACTGGTTCCTTGGGGCCTACCCCGACCTGACCATCTGCGACTCCACCCGGGAGAAGGTGACCCAGGAGCAGTTTGACAAGGGCATTCTGGTGCCTCTGGCCTGGCCCCAGCCCGAGCACTACGATTACCGGGAGGAGGAGTTCCCCACCTTCCCCTCCTCCATGGAGTTCCGCTCCAGCCGGAAGGATCAGCAGGGCTTCATCGTGGAGGCCCAGCTCAACGACGCCATCAGCAAGGGGGCCAAGACCTTCTATGGCTGCTTCGGCACCAAGCTGCTCAAGGACTCCTCCGGCCGGGTCACCGGCGTCATCATCCGGGACGCCCAGAACGGCAATCAATATATCCAGCTCAACGCCTCCAAGGGGGTGATCCTGGCCACCGGCGACAACTCCGGGGATGAGAGGATCATGAAGCATTTCGCCCCTGAGATCCTGGATAAGCAGATCATGAACATGGGCGCCATGGGTATGCTGGGCGTGGATGTGGAGGGCAAGACCGTGGAGACCGGCGACGGCCTTCGCATGGGCGCCTGGGCCGGGGCCAAGGTCCAGGATTTCCACGCCCCCATGACCCACCATATGGGCAGCGGTATGGGGGTCACCCCCTTCCTCCAGATCAACCTGCGGGGGGAGCGGTTCATGAACGAGTCCATCCCCGGCCAGCAGCTGGAGAATCAGATCGAGCTCCAGCCCCAGCACACCTCCTTCCAGATCTTCGACTCCGCCTGGCCCCAGCAGATCCCCTTCATGCCCGCCAACCACGGGGGCCTGTGCTATATCATCCCCGAGGAGGAGGACGCCGCCGCCAACGCCAACTATACCGACCGGCAGTACACCAAGGTCTCTGAGAAGGCGGAGGCCTTCCAGTTCAAGGGGGAGACCATTGAGGAGCTGCTGAAAAACATGGGCTTTGAGGGGCAGGCCCTGGATACCGCCCTGGCCTCCATCCAGCGATATAACGACCTGGCCAGGGCCGGCAAGGACGAGGATTTCGGCAAACCGGGCAAGCGGATGTTCCCCATTGAGAAGGGGCCCTTCTACGCCTGCCAGTGGGGGACCACCGCCATGCTGGTCTGTGTGGGCGGTCTGGAGAGCGACGAGAACTGCCATACCTTCACCGCCGGGGAGCCAGCCAGCCCCACCCGGGACCTGATCCCCGGCCTCTACGTCTGCGGCAACGTCCAGGGTAGCCGCTACGCCGTGGAATATCCCATCTGCTTCCGGGGCATCAGCCACTCCCTGTGCGTGTTCTACGGCTATATCGCCGGCAAGAACTGCGCCGCCGGGGTCTGAGCCCCTCTGAGAAAAGGCTGAAAGGATAGAAAAAGGATCCCGCCCAGTCCCGGGCGGGATCCTTTCTCCTCATTATCTCCCCCTGTATTTCTCCCGAAGGAACTCCGCCAAAAGCCGGGCGGCGGAATGATTCTCCCGCCCCTGGGGACACAGGGCGGCCAGCTCCCAGTCATATCCCTCCAGCCGGGTATGGGCCCTTGGCTCGTCAAAATGACTGGCCGGGCTGGACCTGGTATTGAAAAAGGTGTTAAAGCAGGAGGAGAGGCTGTTTTGAGTCAGATACAGGGCTTCAATGGCGCTGGGGACCACCCGGTAGTTCAGCCGGATCCCCCTCCGTTCACAGTCCTCCCACAGCGGTCTGGCGATCCTGTCCAAGCTGCCCATCCCCACCAGGGGGACTGCGGTCAGCTCCTCAGGGGTAACAGACTTCCGGCCAAAAAGGGGGGACTGGGGGCCGGAGCCTATACTGACCGGGCTGGTCCGGAGGACTGCCACGCTGCACCCAGGCCGGGGTGTGGGCATTTGAAGCACACAGGCCAGGTCCACCTCTCCCCCTTCGGCGGTGTCCACCACCTGATCGGCGGGAAGGCGCTCCTGGTCCAGTCGGATGTGGGAGTGCTTTTCCAGGAACTCATCCAGATAGGCGTCCAGGTTGGGCAGATGAAAGGGAAACAGGCTGACCGAAAAGACCACTCGAAGGGTGATCTGCCCCTGGAACAGGAGCTTGATGTTCCGCTCCTGCTCGTCAAAGGTCTCCATCAGCCCCTGAAAGGCTTGGCGCAGATACTCTCCGTGTTCGGTGAGGGTAAGCCTGTTGTGGTCGTTGTAAAACAGACTCTGACCCAGCTCCCGCTCCAAAGTTCCCAGGGTATGGCGCAGGGCCTGCCGGGAGGTAAACAGCTCCTGGGCTGCTCTGCTGTAATTCAGCGTTTGGGCAGTTTTCAAAAAGTAGCGAAGCTGGTTGATCTCCATTTCCTATGTCCTCCCTTCCCCATAACGCAAATAATTTTTGCGCTATGTGAAAATTATATCTCCTTTTTTCCTCTTTGTAAAGCTGATATAATCCAATGGCAAAAAGAAAACCAAAGCCCAACAATGAAAAGGAGGAAACAGGAATGAGCAAAAAAGAACTCTCCCGCCGCCAGTTTATCAAGGGCGCCGGCGCCGCCGCGGGGATGGCCGCCCTGGGGATGCTGGCCGGCTGCGGCAGTAAGACCCCTGGGGAAAATTCCGCCCCGGAGCAGAAGGGCCTCTACACCCCCGGTACATATACCTCCAAGGCCCAGGGAGCCGTCAGCACTATCTTGGTGACCATGACCTTCTCCGCCGACGCCATCACCGACGTGGTGCTGGACCTGTCTGGTGAGACAGAGAATTACGGTCAGGCTGCCGCTGAGACTCTTAAGGCTGCTCTCATGCAGAAGCAGAGCAACGAAATTGATACTGTATCCGGCGCCACCCTTACCTCCAAGGCTGTCATGGAGGCTGCCGGAAAGTGTATTCAGCAGGCCAAGGGTGAGATTCCCGTTGAGGTCATCACCGGGGGTGACTCCGCCGAAAACGGTCCCGCCGGCTGGCTGGGTACTGAGCCTGAGGTTTCCGGTGTGGACGAGACCTGGGATACCGACTTCCTTATCGTGGGTGCGGGCAACGGCGGTCTGTGCGCCGGAGCCTACGCCGCCAGGAACGGCGTGAAGTTCCGTATCATTGAGAAAGGGACTGCCCCTGCCCGGGTCCGGGGCTGGTATGGTGTGTGTGACTCTGAGGACGCTCTGGCCGCCGGGGCAAAGCCCATGGACCGGGCCGCCATGCGTAACGAGCTGAAGCGGTTCTCCTCCGGTAAGACCAATCTAAAGCTGTGGGATACCTGGTTCAACGAGTCCGCCGCCATGCACAAATTTATCAAGGACTGCTACGCCCAGTATCTCCCCGATGCCAAGGTGAATGTCACCGTGGGGGACGAGGCCCATTGGCCCGAGGAGGATACCGGTCGTTTCTTCTTCCCCGTGGAGGAGCACTTTTGGGGTTTTGGTGAGGTGGACCGGAACACCATTTTCTGCAGGATCATTGAGGAGGAGGCCGGGGTGCCCATTGACTTCAATACTACCCTGGTGAAGCTGGAGAGATCCGGCGGTAAGGTCACCGGCGTTATCGCCCAGAATACCGAAACCGGAAAGTATATCCGCATCAACGCCGCCAAGGGCGTGCTGCTGGCCTGCGGCGGCTATCCCTACAACCCCGATATGATGGAGCAGTTGGATCCTCAGGGCACCGCCGTCACCGCAAACAACAACGGCTGGCCCACTGACACCGGCGACGGCATCAAGGCCGGCGTCTGGGCCGGAGCCGCCATGCAGGCGGAGGCCGCCCCCATGCTCTTTGACCGGGGTATCATCGCCCCCGGCGTGGACGCGGGCTATATGAAGACCTCCACCGGCGACCGGGTGTTCCCTTCCCCCGAGGGGCAGTTCAACATTGGCTCCCAGCCCTTCCTGAAGGTCAACCGCCGGGGCGAGCGCTTTACCAACGAGTCCGGCACTTACGACATGATGAGCTACGCCGCTTACAACCAGCCCGGCGGTGTGTATGCCATCGTCTTTGACGATAACTTCTTTGACGATGTGCAGCGTTTCCATACCATCGGCTGCTCCGCCGGTACCCGCAACGGCAGTCGGGAGCGCACTCTGGAGATGATCGATGGTCAGATCCAGAAGGGCAACGCCTTCAAAGCCGATACCCTGGAGGAGTTGGCGGACAAGATGGGTTTTTCCGGCAAGGACAAGGAGACCTTCCTTGCCACCTGCGCTCGGTATAACGAGCTTTACGAGAATCAGGAGGATGTGGACTTCGGCAAGCCCGCCTACCGCCTGTCCGCCCTAAAGCAGGGCCCCTATTACAGCTTCTGGATGGGTGCATGCCTGCTGACCACTGAGCAGGGCCTTCTCTGTGATGAGAATGGCCGGGTGGTGGATGAGAACCGGGAGCCCATCGAGGGTCTCTTCGTCTGCGGCGACAACGCCGGCGGTTTCTTTGTCAACAACTACCCCTGCCTTATGGCGGGCATCGCCATGGGCCGGAACATGACCTACGCCATCAAGGCGGTAAAGGTGGCCGCCGGTATCGACGGCTGACCAAAGGACACAGAGGGACCCCGCAGGTCTTTTTGACCTGCGGGGTCTTTTCAGGGCGGAGGATTGGTCCCCTCTCTTTTTGTTGACATTTCAGCGGGATATGGTATCATAGTAAATACGCTATGAAGATATTTTCACAAGGGATAAGAAGGAAGGGAAGAAGGGTTGAGAATCGGATTTACCGAGATCCTGGTGATCCTGGCGGTGGCTCTGCTGGTCCTGGGACCGGATAAGATGCCCTACTACGCCAAAAAGCTGGGGGAGGCGCTGAAGGAGTTCCGAAAGGTCTCCTCCGAGGCCACCAAGGACATCCGGGAGAGCGTTATCGAGCCCCTGGAGGAAGCCCAGAAGCCCCTGCGGGAGGCCATGGAGCCCATCACCGAGCTAAAGGATGAGGTGGAGGGCAGCGTGAAGGAGATCAAAAAGTCCTTCACCGATCTGGGTCAGTCGGAGAAAAAGGTTCCCTCCAAGGAGGAGCCGGCAAAAGAGGAGGGGCCCGAAGCCCCCCAGGCGGCGGAAGCGCCCGCCCAGGACTCCACCCCCGGGGAGGAACCCGCCCCGGAGGAGCCCTCCGGCGGGACGGAGGAGCCCCAGCCCGAGGAGGCCCAAACTGCGGGATAAACCGGTTACAAAGTGGTAACAAAAATGATAAACTGGAAACAATCAAAAAAGTAGGAGGAACGAACCATGCGGATTTCCACAACGGAACTGCTCATCGTCCTGGCGGTGGTCATCGTGATCTTTGGCCCCACCCAGATCCCCAAGCTGACCAAGATGATGGGAAAGAGCATCAAAAATCTTCGGGCCGGTATGAGCGAGGATGAGGACGGAGAGAAGAAGGACAAGAACGAGGAATAATGGGAAAAAATCGGAAGAAAAAGGCGGAGCAGGACGGCAAGACCATGGCCCTGTCCGGCCACCTGAAGGAGCTTCGCAACCGGCTGATGGTATGCGTGGGGTGTCTGGTGGCGGTCTTTACGGTGTGCCTCTATTTTGCCGCCGATATCGTCAAACTGCTTACGGATATCGGAAAAACCTACGGTTACCGGTATGTGTACCTCTCCCCCCAGGAGCTGCTGATGGAGCACTTTGGGGTGGCCTTGGTGGCGGCCATCTGCGTTACCCTGCCGGTGATCCTGTTCCAGGTGTGGGCCTTTATCCGGCCGGGATTGAAGGCCAGGGAGAACATTCTCTATGTGCTGGCTATCTGTTTTGGGCTGATCTGCTTTGTGGGCGGAGTCTATTTTGCCTATAAGCTGATGCTCCCCTTCATGCTGGAGTTTCTTATCGGCATCAAGGAGGGCAGCGGTATCACGGCCTCCATCTCAGTCCACAATTACATCTCCTTTCTCCTTACCATCTTTGTGATCTTCGGCATCGTCTTTGAGCTGCCGGTGGTCTCGGTCCTGCTGACCCAGTTGGGATTGGTGAAGGTGGAATGGATGAAGAAGGCCCGTAAGGTGGTTGTCGTGATCATCTTCTTCGTCGCGGCGGTGATCACGCCCCCGGATATCGTATCCCAGATCATGGTGGCTGTCCCCATGATGCTCCTTTACCAGTTCAGCATCCTCCTGTGCTGGGTCCTGATGAAATTCCGGCGGAAAAAGCCGGAGGAGGACGGGGAAGAGGAGACAGAGGAATAAGAACGGGAACGCTTTTTTGAAAGCGTTCCCGTTTTTGTTTTGGCGGTAAAAAAGAAGGGATCCTGGTAAAACAAATAGAAATAAACCGATAAATTATTACGATTTGGATAGGAAAAGGGTGCCAAATTGCCGGGAGGTCTGGTTCAAAAGCGCTTCTGGTAGCTACTCCCCCAGGCCTCCATGGCGTCCAGGATGGGCTTCAGACTGCGGCCCAGGTCGGTGAGGGCGTATTCCACCCGGGGAGGCACCTCCGGATAGAGGGTACGGGTGAGGATCCCGTCGGCCTCCAAAGCCCGGAGAGAGTCGGTGAGGACCTTCTGGCTCACGCCCTCCAGGTCCCGTTTCAGCTCGTTGAACCGCCAGGGGCGGAGGAGAAGGTTCCGGAGGATCAGCAGCTTCCACTTGCTGCCAATCAGGGCCACGGTGGCGGCCACAGGGCAGGAGGGCAGTTCCTCCCTGGTCATATAGGTCCACCTCCCTTTTTCAGACTGGTCCCATCCATTATAACGGATGAGGTAAAGAGGGTCAATAGGTTACCAAAAGGTGACTTAGGCATAAAAAAGTGCGTACTTTACAAAGGAAGGGGGAGGCGGTAGGATGGAGGGGAAGGGAGCGGAAGCTCCCAATATTCCACAGGAGGAGAACAGCATGAACAAAAACGACTGCCGGACCCGGCCCATGAGCGTGGGAGTGATGCGGGTCTATGATTTCGGCACAGCCAAGCTCCACGCCTATGAGACCGGGGACCCCATCAACGATCAGACCCTGGTGGTGGAGAGGGAGGGCCGGGCGGTGGTGATCGAGCCGCCCTGCTTCCGGGAGAGTATAGCCGCCTTGGAGGAATATCTGAGGGAGTCGGGGCTGACTGTGGCTGGGGTGGTGGCCGCCTACCATATGGCGGGGGCCGGGTTTTGCGAGGGGGTCCGGGTGTACGCCACCCCTGAGGCCCGGGTACGGCCATGCCGGCGGGGGAAAGGCCCTGATCGACCAGTTTGCTCAGGTTTTTGGGGCGGCCTTTGACAACAGGATCTATACCGTTACCCATCTTTTGGAGCCGGGGCGGACAGTCATAGGCGGGGTGGAGCTGGAGGTCATTCCCACCAACGAGGCCTTTGACATCGCCATTCCGGAGATGGGGGCGGTCTATACCCACATGCTGGGCCACGACTGCCACTCCATCATCCCCGGGGTCCAGGGGGCGGAGGCTATGGAGACCCAGTTGAAGGGCTATCTTGACCGGGGGTTCACCCTGATCCTCACCTCCCATCACACCCCGGAGGACCGGAGGGATGTGGTCCAAAAGCTGGAGTATCTGCGGGAGGTAAGGACCCTGGCGGGCCGCTGCAGAGGCAGGGAGGAATTCCGGAAGGCGGTGCGGGAGAGGTTTCCCGGATATGGGGGAGAAAATTATCTGGACATGACGGCCGGGTTTTTCTTTCCCTGAGGCGGAGACAAGGGGGGGTGGCCCCATGGAAAGGGGCTGTGGATAAAAAAGGGAGAAACGCGTTGGCGTTTCTCCCTTTTTTATTCTGTGGAAAAGTCCCCTTATCCGGCGGCCTTGATCCGGGCCAGGGCGCGGGAAAGCTTGGCCTTGGCCATCTCCAGCTCGTGGGCGTCCCGGGCGGACTGGATGCGGCGCTCGGCCTCCTCCTTGGCCCGTTTGGCCCGGTCCTTGTCAATGTCCTCGGCCCACTCGAAGGTGGTGGCCACCAGGCGCACGTCGTCCTGGGTGACAGCCAGCATCCCCCCGGCGCAGGCGGCGTTTCGCCGCTGACCGTCAATGACCACCATGGCTTCTCCAGCTCCCAGGGCGGTGACGTAGGGGGCATGGCGGGGCAGGATGCACACATCCCCCCCCAGGGCGCGGACGATCAGCTTTTCCGCGTCCCCGTCGTAAAAGCCCCCGTCAGGGGTCACGATCTGCAAATGAAAGGTCGGCATAGGAAAACTTCCTTTCCCTTGGCTTTACAGGCTCTTGGCCTTCTCCACCACCTCGTCGATGGTGCCGGCAAAGAGGAAGGCGGATTCGGGCAGGTCGTCGTGCTTGCCCTCGATGATCTCCTTGAAGCCCCGGATGGTTTCCTTCAGGGGCACGTACTTGCCCTCCATACCGGTGAACTGTTCGGCCACGCTGAAGGGCTGGGAGAGGAACCGCTGGATCTTCCGGGCCCGGGAGACGGTGAGCTTGTCCTCCTCGGAGAGCTCGTCCATACCCATGATGGCGATGATATCCTGGAGCTCCTTGTACCGCTGGAGGATCTGCTGGACGGCCTTGGCTACCTCGTAGTGCTCGCTTCCCACCACGTCGGGGGTGAGGATCCGGGAGGAGGAGCCCAGGGGGTCCACCGCGGGGAAGATGCCCATGGAGGCGATGGCACGGTCCAGGACCGTGGTGGCGTCCAGGTGGGCGAAGGTGGTGGCAGGGGCGGGGTCGGTGAGGTCGTCGGCGGGGACGTAGACCGCCTGGACCGAGGTGATGGAGCCCTTCTTGGTGGAGGTGATCCGCTCCTGCAGGGCGCCCATCTCGGTGGCCAGGGTGGGCTGGTAGCCCACGGCGGAGGGCATCCGGCCCAGGAGGGCGGAGACCTCGGAACCGGCCTGGGTGAAGCGGAAGATGTTGTCGATAAAGAGGAGCACGTCCTGGTTTTCCTTGTCCCGGAAATACTCCGCCATGGTGAGGCCGGAAAGGCCCACCCGCATACGGGCTCCGGGGGGCTCGTTCATCTGGCCGTAGACCAGGGCGGTCTTGGCGAGGACGCCGGACTCCTTCATCTCGTTGTAGAGGTCGTTGCCCTCGCGAGTACGCTCGCCCACGCCGGTGAAGACCGACAGGCCGCCGTGCTCCTTGGCTACGTTGTTGATCAGCTCCATGATGAGCACCGTCTTGCCCACGCCGGCGCCGCCGAACAGGCCGATCTTGCCGCCCTTGGCGTAGGGGCAGATCAGGTCTACCACCTTGATGCCGGTCTCCAAGATCTCGGTGGTGGACTCCTGCTCGTCAAAGGCGGGGGGCTGGCGGTGGATGGGCCACCGCTCCTGGGTCTGGGGGGCGGGCATCTCGTCGATGGGCTCCCCCAGGAGGTTGAAGATCCGGCCCAGGCAGCCGTCCCCCACGGGGACGGTGATGGGGGAGCCGGTGTCCACAGCCTTGGCGCCCCGCACCAGGCCGTCGGTGCTGGACATGGCGATACAGCGGACCACATCATCGCCGATGTGCTGGGCCACCTCCAGGGTGATGGAGCGGTCCCCGTTTTCCACAGTAATGGCGTTGAGAAGGTTGGGCAGGTTCCCGTCGGGGAATTTGATATCCAGCACGGGGCCGATGATCTGGGTCACGATGCCGGTGTTCTGCTGGTTCATAGGCGTATCTCCTTCCAAAAGAGAGTGGGGCCTCAGGCTTCCGCCCCGGCCACGATCTCGGTGATCTCCTGGGTGATGGCCCCCTGACGGGCCCGGTTGTACTTGAGGGACAGGTCCTCGATCATCTCGCCGGCGTTCTTGCTGGCCGCGTCCATGGCGGTGCGCCGGGCGCCCAGCTCGCTGGCGAGGCTCTCGGCCACGGCCCCCCAGAGAAGGCCCCCCACATACTCGGGGACGATGGCGTTATAGACCGCGTTGCTGGAGGGCTCGTACTCCAGAAGGCTTTCGGCCTTGGTCTTGGCCTCCTCCCGGACGTAGTGGATGGGCAGCAGCTTGAGTACGGCGGGCTGCTGGCTGAGCATGGAGACAAAGTTGGTGTATCCCACGTAAAGCTCGTCGAAGGCCCCCTGGCGGAACTGGCCGCAGAGCAGCCGGGCGATGGCAAAGCAGTCCCGGAGGCCCAGGTCCTCCACGGAGGTGTAGTCCTGGCTCACCATCTCAATGCCCCGGTGGGCGCAGTACTCCACCGCCTTCTTGCCGATGGGCAGCACACACAGGGTCTTGCCCTCCATGGCGGCGGCGGTGGCCTTAAACAGGTTGTTGTTATACCCCCCCGCCAGACCCCGGTCGCCGGCGATCATCACACAGCAGACCTTTTTGACCTCCCGTTTTTGGACGAAGGGGGAGGTGAAGTCGGTGTTGTTGTAGGCGATATCGCTGAGGGTCTGGTGCAGGGTGGTGAAGTAGGGGCGGGTGGATTCCGCCCGCTCCTTGGCCCGGCGAAGCTTGGAGGAGGCCACCAGCTCCATGGCCTTGGTGATCTGCATGGTGCTCTCCACGCTTTTGATGCGGAGCTTAATGTCTTTCATTGAGGAAGCCGCCATGGGGCCTCACCTCCTTCTTAGGCGTGGGATTTCAAAAACCGCTGGGTGAACTGGTCAAGAGCCTTGTTCAGGGCGGCGGTGGTCTCCTCGGAGAGGGCGCCGGTCTCCCGGATGGGGGAGAGCACGTCCACCTCGTGAAGGTTCTTCAGGTCCTCGTAGAGCTCCTGCTCGTAGGCGGAGATCTGGTCCACGGGCACCTTCACCAGGTAGTCGTTGGTGACGGCGTAGAGGATACAGACCTGGAGCTCCACAGGCACGGGGGCGTTCCGGTCTTGCTTCAGCACCTCCACGATCCGCTCGCCCTGAGCCAGACGGCGCTTGGTGTCGGCGTCCAGGTCGGAGCCGAACTGGGCGAAGGACTGGAGCTCCCGGTACTGGGAGTAAGCCAGCTTCAGAGTGCCCGCCACCTTCTTCATGGCCTTGATCTGGGCGTTGCCGCCCACCCGGGACACCGAGATGCCTGGGTTCACCGCGGGCATGACGCCGGAGTGGAACAGCTCGGTCTCCAAAAAGATCTGGCCGTCGGTGATGGAGATCACGTTGGTGGGGATATAGGCCGACACGTCGCCGGCCTGGGTCTCGATGATGGGCAGGGCGGTGAGACTGCCTCCGCCGTACTCGGGGGCCAGACGGGCGGCCCGCTCCAGAAGACGGGAGTGGAGGTAGAATACGTCGCCGGGGTAGGCCTCCCGTCCCGGGGGACGGCGGATCAGAAGGGACAGGGCCCGGTAGGCTACGGCGTGCTTGGACAGGTCGTCGTAGATGCACAGCACGTCCTTGCCCTGGTCCATGAAATACTCGCCCATGGCGCAGCCGGCGTAGGGGGCGATGTACTGCACCGGGGCCAGCTCCGAGGCGGAGGCCGAGACCACGATGGTGTAGTCCATGGCGCCGGCCAGGGTCAGGGTCTCTACCAGCTGGGCCACGGTGGAGCGCTTCTGCCCGATAGCCACGTAGATGCAGATCACGTCCTTGCCCTTCTGGTTGATGATGGTGTCGGTGGCGATCACCGTCTTACCGGTCTGCCGGTCGCCGATGATCAGTTCCCGCTGGCCCCGGCCGATGGGAATCATGGAGTCGATGGCCTTGATACCCGTCTGGAGGGGCACAGAGACGCTCTTTCTCTGGATGATGCCGGGGGCGTTGCGCTCGATGGGGCGGATCTCCTTGGACTCGATGGCGCCCTTGCCGTCGATGGGCTGGCCCAGGGGGTTCACCACCCGGCCGATGAGGCCTTCGCCCACGGGGACGGAGACCACCTTGCCGGTACGCTTGACGGTGTCACCCTCCTTGATCCCCTCGTCGGAGCCCAGAAGGACGATGGCTACGCTGTCCTCCTCCAGGTTCAGGGCCATGCCGTACTCCCCGTTGGAGAACTCCACCAGCTCGCCCGCCATGCACTTTTCCAGGCCGTAGGCCCGGGCGATCCCGTCGCCTACCAGGATAACGGTGCCTGTCTCGGCGGCTTCGATCTTATTTTCGTAGTTCTTGATCTGACTTTTGATGATCTTACTGATATCCTCAGGTTTTAACTGCATCGTCTCACCAACTTTCCAATGGTTCCGGTCATGCCTGGGTCAGGGACCGGCGCAGGGCGGAGAGCCGACCCGCGGCGGTGCCGTCCAGCTCCTTGCCCTCGTAACGCAGCTTCACGCCGCCCAGAAGGGCGGGATCCAGCGTGTTTTCCAGTAAAATGGTCTTGCCCGTTTTGGCCGAGAGCCTGTCCGTCAGGGCCTGCCGCTGTTCCTCGGTAAGAGGGACGGCGGACACGGCCTCCACAGGCAGGATGCCCCGCTGGGCGTAGAGAAGGACCTTATACTGCTCCAGGGCGCCCGGGAGCAGGCCCAGGGCGGAACGCCGGCACAGCAGTTTGAGAAGATGGAGCACATAGACGTGGACGCCGTGGAAGGCCTTGTCCAATAGGTCCAGCCGCTCCTCCTTGGTCAGGGCGGGGTTCTGGACCAGGCTCAGGTAGCCCGGATTCTCCCGGAAGGCGTCCACCGCCAGGGTGAGACCCTCCAGCACCGGGTCCAGGCAGGATTCCTCCTGGGCCAGGGAGAACAGGGCGTCGCCGTACTCTTTCTCC
This sequence comes from Oscillospiraceae bacterium, assembly GCA_022799035.1. Taxonomy (GTDB): domain Bacteria; phylum Bacillota; class Clostridia; order Oscillospirales; family Oscillospiraceae; genus Vermiculatibacterium. The sequence continues at coordinate 21,342 of JAAWNQ010000009.1, read as the reverse complement.
AGGGCGGTCATCATTCGTCACCTACCCGGCTGATGAAGTCGTCGATCAGGTCCTTGTGGGTGGCGGGGTCGATCTCCTTCTCCACCACCTTCCCGGCGATGTCCAGCACCAGCTCGGAGATGTCGTTTTTCAGCTCCCCGGCGGCCTTGCGCCGCTCGCTCTCGATCTCCTGATCCGCCTTGGTCTTGAGGGCGGCCACCTCCGCGCGGGCGGCGGTCATCATCTCCTCGGTCCGGGCGGTGGCCCGGACGGTGGCGGTCTTGACGATCTCGGAAGCCTCGTCCCTGGCACCGGAGAGCCGCTTTTCGCACTCCTCCTTCATGGCCAGGGCCTCACCCTCCGCCTTCTCCGCGGTGGCGTATGTATCCTCCACCTGCTCCTTCCGCTTTTGCAGGACCTTCTGTACCGGCTCAAAGAGGAAGTGCTTGACCCCCGCTGTCAAAATCAGCAGGTTGCAGATCTGGAAGATGAACGTCCACGGGGCGAGGGTGACAAGATCTTGAAATTCCTTCATACTGTCTCCTCCTTATGGACGGGCAGAGGCCCGTCTCTCCCCTGGTTCTTACAGCAGGCCCATGAAGATGCCGGGGGCCACAAAGATGAGCAGCAAGCCGGTGACGAAGCCATAGATACCGGTGGTCTCGGCGATGGCGCAGCCCAGCAGCATAGTGGAGGTCACGTCGCCCTTGCACTCGGGCTGGCGGCCGATGGACTCCAGGGCCTTACCCACGGCGTAGCCTTCGCCGATACCGGGGCCGATACCGGCGATCAACGCGAGACCGGCGCCGATGGCGCATCCCATCAATACGATAGCTCTTTCCATAGTTGTGTTCCTCCTAAATAAAAATGTTTCTTGTGTGTATTTTCAGCGCCCAAGGGCGTCAGAAAACGGGATCATTCCTCCGCCGCGTTGGCGATATAGAGGGTGGTGAGCATGCAGAAGATAAAGGCCTGCATGGCGCTGGAGAAAAGGTCAAAGTACACGCTGAGCACCGCCGGGATACCCACCTGCAGGATGGGGATGACCCCCAGGATATCCCCCAAGGCCCCCGGCAGCCAGGACAGGATGGCGTGGGAGGCCGAGGCCAGGGCCGCGTAGACCAGGGTGGAGATGACGCTGCCCGAGACCACGTTGCCGAAGTGACGGAAGGCCATGGAGATGGGGGTAGCCAGCTCGGAGAGCACATTGAAGGGGGTAAGCACCGGGATGGGTTGGGTAAAGCCCTTCAGATAGCCGCCCAGGCCGCCGGTTTTGATCTTGGTGTAGGTGATGAGCACGAACACCATCACCGCCCAGGCCCCCGTGGTGGAAAGGTCGCTGGTGGGGGGGAACATGCCCAGCAGACTGAGCAGACTGCCGAAGATGGAGGAGGCGAACAGGGCCGCCACGAAGGGGCCGTAGTAGGCAAAACGCTCCCCCATGTTCCCGTTGACAAAATTCTGGGCGGTCTCCACCAAAAACTCAGCCACCACCTGCCGCTTGCTCACCGAGCGGACCTGAAGGTCCCGGGTGAGGAAGATACAGGCCGCCAGCACCGCCAGAGAAACAATGGTGGCGTTGACGATGGTGGCGGTGATGGGGATACCGCCTAAAACAGGAATGGTCCAATAGATGCGGGCGCCGGTAATATCCACGTTCATACCGGATCATCGCCTCCTTTTTCATTTTCTGCCCTGGGGGGCTTGTACATCCCCAGAAGCTGCATGGTAAGGATGGTCAAACGGGGGAAAAACAGGGGGATCACCGCCGCGGGCCAGTATACCCCGGGCAGCTTGATGGCCAGCACCACCACAAAAACGGTAAAGAGCATCCGCAGAGTGTAGGACACCTGCATGGTCAACTTTCCCCGCTTCTCGTTGGGGTCGGCGGCCATCTTCTGGACCGTAAGCCCAAGGGCGAAGAAGTTCACAACGGCGTAGCCGCCCCCCAAAAGATTGCCCCACAGCACCCCTGGCTCCCACCGGCCCAGCAGGAAAAATGCCAGCTGCAGGACGGCGGAGAAGCAGAGGGTCCCCAGAGCGATATGTAAGGTCTCCCGCTTGGTGGCCTGCTGGATCTTCATAGCTCAACTTCCTTTGAAATATATCCCAAAATTTCGTAACTGTATCATAGCATAAAATGAGAAAGGAGTAAATCCAAATTTTACGAAAATCATAAATTTTCATTGTCTTCTTTTTCACGGTTTGGTCAAAAAGAGGGGAAAAGGGGTCCCTGCCTTCCGCCCACAGAGGAAAACAGGCCCGTCAAAGCCAAGGGCGGGGGCCTTTTTGCCTCTGCTTGCAAACTGTGTGGAAGAATATGATAGATTTATGGAAGAATCAAAAAATGATTGCAAAATATTCCACCCTGCGGTATAATCGGAGGGAGAGGTGAGAGCATGAGGGAAAAGCAATTGCCCGACTACCCGATCCCGGAGGATCGTCTGCAAAACGTGCTGCGCTGTGTTCAGGAGCGGGGCAGCGTGTCCATCAGGGACCTGGCCCTCCTGTTCCACGTATCCGAATCCACCATCCGCAGGGACCTGGACGACCTGGCCGCCCGGGGACTGGTAAAGCGGACCCACGGAGGGGCCATCTTCCCCCAGGAAAAGAGCATGTTCGAGCGGGTCTATGACGAGAAAATGAGCCTCCAGCTGGAGGAGAAGCGGTGCATCGCCCAAGCCGCCGCCCGGTACGTGTCGGAGGGGGATGTGGTCATCCTGGACTCGGGCACCACCGCCTACCAGCTCGCCCTGTGTCTGGCGGAGAAAAAGGGCCTTACCGTCATCACCCACGACCTTTATCTGGCGGCCAACGTGGAGTTTGATCCCACCACCACCGTGGTCCTCACAGGGGGATTGAAGCGGACCAACCAAAAGGTTCTGATCGGGGGCATGGTGGAGGACTTTATCAGCCAGCTTCGGGTGGACACCGCCTTCCTCACCGCCGACGCGGTGAGCGGTGACTTCGGAGTGTCCAACACCGGATTCTTTGAAGCCGGGATCAAGCGGAACATCGTCCGGGCGGGCAAACGGGTGGTGCTTCTGGCCGACCATACCAAGTTTGAACAGGCGGCCCCGGTCCAGGTCTGCCGCCTTGCGGAGATAGACTGGATCATCACCGACCGGGGGCTTGCCCCGGAGAAGCGGGAGCGTTTGGAGTCCCAAGGCGCCAAGCTGGAGCTGGCGTAGGACATATTTTACATCAAAGAAATCGGAAGGAGCGTACAAACATGAGTTGGTTGAAAGAAGTGATCGGGACAGAGAAGGCCATCATCGCCATGTGTCATCTCCAGGCCATGCCCGGCGATCCCGGCTATGACAAACAGAAGGGTATGACCTGGGTGGTGGACAAGGCCCGGGAGGATTTCCTGGCCCTTCAGGAGGGGGGCGTGGACGCGGTCATGTTCTCCAATGAGTTCAGCCTTCCCTACCTCACCGACGTGCGTAAGGAGACGGTGGCCGCCATGGCCCGGGTCATTGGCGAGCTGATGAGCGAGATCAAGATCCCCTTCGGGGTCAACGCCCTGTGGGACGGGGCCGCCTCCCTGGATCTGGCCGCCGCCACCGGGGCCAAATTTGTCCGGGAGATCTTCACCGGGGTCTACGCCAGCGACTTCGGCCTGTGGAACACCAACTACGGGGAGGTCTCCCGCCACCGTCAGGCCATCGGCGCCGAGGATGTAAAGCTGCTGTTCAACATCGTCCCCGAGGCGGCCAAGTATCTGGCCCAGCGGGATATCACCCAGATCGCCAAGAGCACCGTATTCAACTGCAAGGCCGACGCTCTCTGTGTCTCCGGCCTTACCGCCGGGGTGGCCGCCGACTCTCAGATCCTGGCCGAGGTGAAAAAGACCGTTCCCGGCACCGTGGTCATCGCCAACACCGGCTGCCGGAAGGATACCATCGCCAACCAGCTCGCGGTGGCCGACGCCGCCGTGGTGGGCACTACCTTTAAGTATGACGGCGTGTTTGAAAACCAGGTGGACAAATCCCGGGTCCTGGCCTTTATGGAGGAGGTCCACAAGTTCCGGGAGGGTCTGAAGTAAGCGGATGAAGAACTATTTTCTTTTTGATATGGACGGGGTGCTCATGGATAGTGAGCCCCTCTATCTGAAGCGCCTCCAGCGGCACATGGCCCACTACGGGGTGGAGTACTCTCCGGAGGAGCTGGAGCAGTTTGTGGGAAAGACCAGCGTCTCCATCGCAGAGACCATGGTCCGGACCCACGATCTTCCCCTGACCCCTCAGGAGTTTTTGGCCGAGGAGGCCCGTCATTGCGGCAGCTTCTATCTGGACTCTCCGGAGCTGGCCCTGTTCCCCGGGGCGGAGGAATTCCTGGATCACCTGAGGGAACGGGGGATCGGGACCGCCCTGGTCTCCTCCACCAGCAGTAAGAGCGTTCTCTCCGCCCTGGACCGGTTCGGCATGGTCCGCCGGTTCGACGCCATTGTGTGCCGGGATATGGTGAGCAATACCAAGCCCTCCCCGGAGCCCTACCTGACCGCCGCCCGGTTCCTGGGGGCCCAGGCCGGGGACTGTCTGGTGGTGGAGGATTCCCCTGTGGGTATCGCCGCGGGCAAGGCGGCGGGTATGACGGTGGCGGCCCTCCGGGCCTCGGCCATCCGTCAGGATATCACCGGGGCCGACTTGGAGGCCGGAAGCTATCAGGAGCTGCGCGGGACCCTGGAGGAAAAGGGCCTGCTGTAAACAAGGAAGGGGGAGGTTTATGAAGCGGTATGCCATGGGGATCGACGTGGGTACCACAGGAGTGAAGACGGTCCTTATCTCAGAGGATGGGGAGCTGACGGCTCAGGAGACCCAGGGCCACGACCTTCTCTCCCTCCGTCCCGGTTGGGCGGAGGAGAGGGCGGAGGTCTGGTGGGACAACGCCGCGGCCACCCTGGCCCGGATCGCCGGGGAGCACGGGGATAAGCTGTCCGGCCTTCGGGCCATCGGCTGCAGTGGCATGGTCCCCGCCATCGTCCTCCTGGACGAAAAGGGGGAGCCGGTCCGCAATACCATCCAGCAGAACGACGCCCGGGCGGTGGACCAGCTTGACCGGGTGAGGGGGGAGCTGCCCCAGGAGGAGCTTTACCGCCGGACCGGGGGATATACCAACGCCCAGCATGTGCTGCCCCGGCTGCTGTGGGTCAAGGAGGAGGAGCCGGAGGTCTTTGCCAGGGTCAGGACGGTCATGGGCTCCTACGACTACATGGTCTACCGGCTTACCGGCAAGCGGCAGGTGGAGCTGAACTGGGCCGCCGAGAGCGGCCTCTACGACATCCACCGGGGGGAGTGGATCCCCGAGTATATGGAGCGGTTTGGCCTCTCCCCCAGACTTCTTCCCCCGGTGTCCCAGCCCGGGGAGGTGGTGGGGACCACCGTGGGAACAGAGTCCCTGGGGCTTCCCCAGGGGATCCCGGTCATCGCCGGAAGCGCCGACCATGTGGCCTCCACCCTGGCGGCGGGGATCACCCGGCCCGGAGAGCTGCTCATCAAGTTCGGCGGGGCGGGGGATATCCTGTTCTGCACCGACCGGCTGGCTACCCATCCCAAGCTGTTCTTTGACTATCATATCGTTCCCGGCCACTATCTGATCAACGGCTGTATGGCGGCCAGCGGCTCCCTGGTGAAATGGCTCACCAAGGATATTCTGGGTACCGAGGATCCCCAGGTCTTTCAGAGGATGGACCGGGAGGCGGAAAAGCTGCCCCCCGCCTCCGACGGCCTTATCATTTTGCCCTACTTCCTGGGGGAGAAGACGCCTCTGTTCGACCCCCAGGCCCGGGGAGTTCTGTTTGGCCTTACCCTCTCCCACACCCGGGAGCATCTGTTCCGGGCGGTGCTGGAGTCGGTGATCTACGGATTCCGCCATCATGTGGAGCTTTTGGAGGAGGCGGGGTATACCCCCACCCGGGTCCTGGCCACCAACGGGGGAGCCAAAAGCTCCTTCTGGTGCCAGATCGCCGCCGACGTGCTGAACCGCCCGGTCCGCTCCTTCCCCGCCCACCCCGGCAGCGCCATGGGGGTGGCCTTCCTGGCGGGAATGAGCGGCGGCGTCTTTACAGACTGGGAGCAGATACAGGGCTTTCTGGGGGAATACCGGGATTACCGTCCCATCCCGGACCACGCCAAGGTCTATGACCGGGCCTACGCCCTTTACCGGGAGCTTTATCCCAGCCTGAAGCCCTGCTATGACAAACTGTCCGGTCTTTACCGGGAAAAATGATCCCCAAAAACAGCCCCGGAACGGGGCAAGGAGGGAAGAACCATGAAGCTTTATCACGGCGATATTCTCTTTTCTCCCAAGCTGGGAGTCCTCACCGCCCTCCCCCAGGGCTATGTGGCGGTGGAGGAGGACGGCGCGGTTCGGGGGACATACCCGACCCTCCCCCCGGAGCTGAGAGATCATCCGGTGGAGGAGTTGGGCCACAGCCTTCTCATCCCTGCCTTCAGCGACCTGCACCTCCACGCCGCCCAGCTTCCCTCGGCGGGCCTGGGCTATGACGGTACAGGGGATGAGTGGTTTACCCAGTGCACCTACCCTGCCGAACAGCGGTACTCCGCCGATCCCCAGTACGCCGCCCAGGTGAACCAGGACTTGGTGGAGGCGCTGTGGGAGAACGGGATCACCCGCTCCGTCATCATGGGGGCCACCGGTCCCCAGCCGGTGAAGGACCTGATGGAGCGGCTGGGGAGGAAGGGCCTGGGGGCCTATGTGGGCAAGATGAACTCGGACCATGGGGCCTTCGGTGAGGCCCAGGAGGGGACGGAGGAGTCTGTCGCCCAGACCCTGGACCTGATAAGCTGGGCCGGGGAGAGAAAGGGAAGGGTGGGGTATATCCTCAGCCCTGAGTTTATCCCCGCCGCCTCGGAGGAGCTGCTGGATTTCCTGGGAAATAAGGCCCGGGAGGAGAACCTTCCCGTCCAGTCCCACATGTGCGAGGGGGATTTTGACCTGGAGATGGTCCGGGACCGGTTTCCGGTGGAGAAGCTCTACGGCTTTGTCTGGGACAAATACGGCCTGTTCGGACAGACCCCTACGGTGATGGCCCACTGTGCCTATGCCACGGAGCAGGAGTTTGAACTCATGGCCCGGCGGGGCGTCTATATCGCCTACTGTCCCAACGCCATCCAGCACATTCCTGGGGACCGGTTCCTCCCGGTGAGGAAGGTCCTGGAGCTGGGGGTCCCGGTGGGACTGGGCAGCGACATCGGCGGGGGACACAGCCTCAATATGTTCCAGAATATGGCCTCCGCCATCCAGGCCTCCAAGACCCTGACCCGGGAGGGGGCCCTCTCGGCCGCCGACGCGTTTTATCTGGCCACCAAGGGGGGCGGCGGCTTTTTCGGCAAGGTGGGCAGCTTTGAGCCGGGCTACCAGTTCGACGCTCTGGTCCTGGAGGACGAGAGGCTTCGCTCCTACCGGGAGTACACTCTGGCTGAGCGGCTCCAGCGGCTTATCTACTGCGGCGATTCCCGAAATATTGCCCGCCGTTTCTGCGGTGGACAGGAGATCTGATCGTTTTTGTGGACACAAAAGGTCCCGCCCACTGAAAGGTGAGGCGGGACCTTTTTGCGGGACTGCGTTGCTTTTGGAGGGAAGCTGTGGTAAAATAGAAAAAAGGGATTTGTAACTCTTTTGTAACCAGAAAAAATGGGAAGGATGGCGAAAATGGAGCGGTTTGGACAGGAAAAGACCCGGATCGTAGAGGGCGAAAATGGGGGAAAAAACCTGGAAGTAAAAATGGCGGGGAAAACTTTTGTGCTTCCTTTTAAGCTGATTAGCGGAAGAATGGTTGGATTTTTGGATATTTCCGGTCAGGTGAGCCTGATTGAGGCCGCCGCTGAGGAATTGACGGAAAAACTTCTGAATTCCGGGGTGGAATTTGACACCATCCTGAATCCGGTAGCCAAGAGCAACGCCCTGGCCCACGCCATCGCCCTGCGCTGGTCCAAGGCAAAAGGCGTTGAGCTGGAACGGACAGCGGTGGCCCGTAAGAGTACCGGAGGGGCCAGGGTGGAGGCCACCTACCGCTCGGTGACCACCCCCAAGGACCAGACCATCTCCCTCACCGACGACGATGTGGAATTCCTCCAGGGTAAGCGGATCCTGCTTTTGGACGACGTCTACGGCGGCGGGGGGACCACCGGAGCCCTGCAGGAGTTGGCCCGGAAGGCGGGGGCGGAGATCGCCGCCCATGCCGTCATCAGCGTGGAGGCGGGAGTGACCCTGCCGGAGAACCTGTACCACCTGTTTGAGCTGCCTGTCCTGGAGGTTTGATGAGGACAGGCGGGAACGAAATTATGGACAGCCCCAACCATTCTGTAGAGATGGTTGGGGCTGTTTTTTAGTAGGACTCTTGTTGAAAAAATGCTTGGGCCTTGAGAATTATAAAAGAAAGTTAAAAAGGTCCTGCGCTGGGAGTGTTAGCCCCGGAAGGGGTTTTGGAGTTATTTTTGGTCGCTGTGGGAGATGAAGTAGCTGTTCATTACGCTGTTGTCGTGGGGGGATTGGAGGTCACGACCGCAGTCCTGGGCCAGGCGGTAGGCCAGGATCTGGATGGCGGCGGCGAATTCCAGGCAGGAGAAGGGACCGCTCTGAGGGATCAGCTTCAGGTCGCCGGGGCCTACCGGATCGGGGCCGATCATAAAGCCGTTTTTGAATTCGGTTTTCATGTACCGGACCATGGCGGCGGCCTTTTGGCTGTCCACCCGGCCATCGTCCAGGACAAGGACGCAGTGACGGCCGTTAAAGCCAAAGTTGGGCCCGTGCATGCTCTCGTCCAGGTCTACCCCCATGGAGGCCAGCTTGGGAAGCTCCCAGACCTTGCAGGCGGCCTCCTGGGCCACGCCCCAGAGGGAGTTGACCCCGGTGAAGAACAAAAGGTCGGAGTGGAGCATCTCCCACTTGCTCCGGTCCATCCAGGTCATGGCGTCGTCGATGACCCTCTCAATGGCGGCGGGGAGCTTTTGAGCCTGGGAGAGGTAAGAGTCATACTGGGCCTGGGTCAGATGGCCCCGCCGGAGCCCCAGCTCCAAGCCCAAGAGCATGATGGTGAGGACGGTGGCGCTGTATCCGATGGTACGGGTCTTATGCTCCTCATAGCCGCAGCCCATATCCACATAGACCTCCGCGGCCTGGGCGATGGGGGTGTTGGGGGATTCGCTCATGGCGGCGGCCAGTCCGCCGAAGTCCTTGATCAGGTCCAGACACTCCCTGGTCTTGATGGAGGTGCCGGTCTGGGAGATGATCAGGTAGAGGGCGTTGGGATCATGGAAGGGGGCGTAGCAGAAGTCATTGGGAATCACCGCCCGGACAGGAAGGCCGCCGGCCTGCTCGGCAAAATACCGGGCGGTACAGCCCGAGGTGTTGGAAGTACCCGAGCCCAGAAGGATGATCTGGGTGATGGGGGTCTCCCGGCTGTCCACTGCCTCCAGAAGGGCCTGGAAGGTGGTCTTCCGGTTGGCGATCACCGAGGAGAGGACGCCGGGGATCTGCTGAATGGTTTCCAGTAGGGTTATCATAGGGGACACTCCTTCTATATTGGTTTTAGCCTGCTTACAGCCGCTCCAGAAGAGGGGGCAGGTCCTGAAGCTGTCTGATGTGGTAGTGGGCGGCGGACTGGTCCAGCTCATAATGGGGGGAGGTCTTTGCCACCACGGTCATCCCCGCGTCCAGGGCGGAGCGGATGCCGTGGACCGAATCCTCCACCGCCACGCACTCCTCAGGGGAGAGGTCCAGGCGGGCGGCGGCTTTTCGGTAGATCTCAGGGGAGGGTTTGACCTGCTCCACGTCCTCCTGGGCCAAGACACAGTGAAATATAGTCCCGAAGCCGCAGTCGGAGAGCATGAGGGAGACCGCCCTCCGGGGGGAGGAGGAGGCCAGACCCAGACGAAGTCCCTTCCGCTTCAGAAGGGAGAGGACGCCGGGGGCGTCTGAGAACAGGCATTGGTCGTAGTGGAGCCGCCCGATTCGCTGGGTATAGGCATCGTAGAGGCGGGTATATTCCTCCTGGGTCCAGGAGACTCCATCCAGGCTCAGGACCATGTCCACATAGCTTTGGTAGGGGCGGCCGATGACCTGGGGAAGGGTTTCCTGTGGCAATTCTACACCATGCTCCCGGAGAAAATCAAGTCTTCGGAGGTGATATTGCCATTCAGAGTCCACCAGGACCCCGTCCATGTCAAAAATGACCGCGCGGAAAGGTTTGTTCACCGGAGTTCCTCCTTGGGTGAGTTTTTCTCTGTCCCTGAAAAGGGCCGCCCCGACCTTTTGGTGGGGTCGGGGCGGCAAAGAGAGAGGAGGGGTGGATCTCCCATCCTAAAATGGGATCAGTAGGAGTAGCTGCCCATGTTCTTATGGAAATCGGGGTCGCTGGACAGGTTGCAATCAATGCCCAGATCCAGGGACAGCTTTCTGGCGATGACCTGGAGGGGGACCACATATTCCATGGAGGCAAAATAGGGATCGTTTTTGAAGGGATAGACGAAATTTTCCTTCCCGGTCTGACCGGGATCGGAGGTGACCACATAGCCCTTGGCCCCTCTTTGCTGGGCAAAATAGTCACGCATATGGATCATCCGGTCATAATGCTTGCCGGGGCAGCCCAGATAGAGCATATAGGCGTCCTTGTCGATGGAGTGGTATACCCCGTGCATGAACTCCTCCAGCTCGTAACCGGTGACGCTGTAACGGACGGCCTCCAGAATTTTCAGGGTGCCCTCCAGCATGGCGCTCATACAGCTCTCGTAGCCCAGCACCAGCAGGCGGCGGCATTTTTTCAGCTCTTCGGCGTTGTCTTTGTACCACTGCCAGGCCTTTTCGGCAATATCGGGGATTTGGTCGGCGGTGTCCAGCATCCGTTTCTCCAATTCCGCCTTTTCCCCTTCGGTCAGCTTGCCCTGTTGTACGGCAAGCTTGAGTCCCAGCAGAGCGATGGTGGCGATGGAGCCGATGTATCCCTTGGTCTTGGGACCGGCAAATTCATCCCCGATCTCAATGTAGACCGAGGTTTCCCCGTGGTCCACGATGGGACGGTCCCGCTCGGCGGTCATGGCGATGGTCATAAGGCCCAGGCTCCGGGCCTTATCCAAGGCCTTGATGGTACTGGAGCTTCTGCCGGCGTGGGAGATGCCCACCACCAGGGTCTTGGTATTGAATACCCGCTCGTTGTCCACAAACTCCATGGGGTACATGTTGATGACCTTGATCCCCAGGGCATCCTCCACCACATTTTTGGCGGCCACAGAGGCGTGATAGCTGGTACCGGAACCCAGGATGTAGATCTGCTCGATGGGCTTATCCTTTAAGTAGGCCAGGGCCTCCTTGAAAATAGGGTCCTGATGGTCCACAATGTTTCTGACCGCGGCCTTGGATTCCAAGATATAATCGTACATATCCCAATTTTTGTCCTGCATGTCATCGGTCTCCTTTTAATCTAATAGAGAATGATCCTTCATGGATGCCCGCAGCGCGTTCTGAGAGGATTCCTGTCCTGTTAGCTTCAGGGCCCGGTCCAGGTACCGATCGGTCTGGACCGGATCCCCCTGGGCGTGATAGAGCCGGGCCAGACGGTAGCATATCACAGAGGCATTTTCCCCCTTGGTCTGCTCCAAAAGCTGTTCCAGAACGGGGATGAGGGAGGTATCTTTTTTCAGATAGACGCCGTCCAACTGTTCCAGCTCCAGCTTTATGGCCTGGGACTGGGGGTCGGTTTTGTCCTTTAGGAGGCTCTCCAGCTTATCCATATACTCCCGGGCCTGCTGGGGACGGCCCTTTTCCAGGGTGTAGCCCAGGGCTCTGGAGTAAAAAGCGATCCGGTCCTTTCGGGAGCATTTCAGTTCCTCAAAGGTGGGGAGCAGCTCCTCCACCTTCCCGTTCTCCCCCCTGTCGATCCAATAATTCAGCTTCATAAGCTGTCGGGCAAAGGGGCTGAAATGAAGGCGGATATAACTGGAGTCCACCGCCTGGAGAAACTCCTCACTGTTCCCGGCGTTCCGCAGGGCGTAAAGCCGCTTCAAACCGTAGTTCACTGCCCAGCGCTTGTAGAACAGGCTGGCGACTATAAGGCCGCCCAGGAGTAGGAGGAGCCAGAGCTTATTCATTGTGGTAACGGTCCAGAGCCCGGGCGAACCGCTTGGCGGTGATGTGGGGCCGGGTGATGGCGTTGCCCACCACCACGGCATGGGCTCCCATGTAGAGGCATTGAATGGCGATCTCAGGGGTGGCCACCTTACCCTCCATGATGACCATGGAGCCAGTGCCCTTCACCGCGTCCACGATATCCCGCAGCAGGCGGTAATCGGGAGCATCCTTGATCTCGGGGCCGGTGAAGGTCCCCGCCTTCACGTAGCCGTACATGGTGGGGGCCACGAAATCCGCCCCCCGGGCGGCGGCCTCCTTGGCGTCCTCGGCGGTGGCGATATCGGCGAAGACCAGGGCCTGGGGGATGCGCTCCTTGACCTCGGTGATGGTCTCATAGGACAGCTTGCCGTCGTCCCGGCGGTGGTTGGTGGCCTGGATGGCGATGATCTCAGCCCCGGCCTCCCAAAGCTGGCGGGCGGCGTCAAAGTGGGGGGTGATGTAGACGTCCTTGATCCCCCGGTCGATCTTCCACAGGCCGATGACCGGAAGGTCTACCTGGGCCTTTACCTCCCGGACGTTGTCGGGGGTGTCGATCCGCAGGCCGGCGGCGCCGGCCCACTGGGCGCACCGGGCGAACATGGGAACCACCCCGGGCATGTAATGAGGCTCGCTGGGCACCGCCTGACAGGAGACGATGAGGCCGTCCTTCAGGCTGTCGATAATGGCTTTTTTATCCACGATAGTACACCTACGCCTTTCTTCCGAACCGATTATAGTTTTAACTTACAGGATATGCAGCGCGGTGGCCGCCACGCCCAGGACCAGCAGACCGATCATGATGGCGGTGCCGGAGATCTTCTTGTTCAGAAGCCGGTAACAGCCGAAGGTCAGCAACAGGGGCAGCAGATAGGGGCAGACCTGATCCACAATGCTTTGCAGGACGATCTCGGCTCCGTTGATGTTGAGGACGGCGGCTAAGTTTACCTTTACCATAGACGGGATCATGGCGCCGATGACGATGAGGCCCATGATACGGGCGGCCTCGGTGAGCTTCTGGAGGGTGCCGTCGGCGGAGATGCGGGTGAGGAAGGAGCTGCCGCCCTCGTAACCGATCTTGAAGCCCAGGCGGCGCACGATCTCAGAGGGGATAAAGTTCAGAAGGAAATAGAGCAGGGGGCCAAGGAAGTTGCCGGCCACAGCCAGGGGAGCGCCGATACCGGCGCCGATGACCCGGAAGGTGCCCCAGAAGAAGCTGTCGCCGATACCGGCCAGAGGGCCCATGAGGGCGGTCTTTACCGAGGTGATGGCCGAGGCGTCGTACTCGCCGGGTTCGGCGCTGGCGTTCTGCTCCTCCATGGCGCAGGTGATACCCACGATGAAGGGGCTGGGGGTGGTGGCGCAGTTGAAGAACTCCAGGTGGCGCTTGACGCCCTTCTTCATCTCCGCGGGGTCGTCGGCGTAAAGCTCCCGCAGGGCGGGCATCATGGTCCAGGCGTAGCCGGTGGACATCTGCCGCTCGTAGTTAAAGCAGCCCAGCAGCTGATAGTGACGGTTATAGACCTTCTTCAGCGTCTTCTCGCTGAGTTTCTTTTCCACTGCCATAATTACAGCTCCTCACTTTCGTTGGAATAGGCCACAGCCTGGGCGTTATTGTTGCCGGACATGGTGAAGTAAAGGACGGCGATGACCACGCCGAAGATGGCGGCACCCAGAGTGCTCACATTCAGGAAGGCGGCCAGGGCAAAGCCGAGGAACAGGAACGCGCCGAACTTCCGGTCCCAGGTGAGCTGGATGAGCATGGCAACGCCCAGGGCGGGCAGCAGGTTGCCGGACTGACCAAGGCCCTGCTGGATGACGGCGGGAATGTTCTCAACGATGGCGGTGATCAGGTCGGCGCCGATGAGGAAGCCGATGAACACCATGCTGAACTTGAAGACAAAATAGAGGGCGGAGCCCATCCAGTTGGAGATCTCCACTCCGCGGTAATCGCCCTTCTCGGCACAGGCGTCGGCCCGGTGGGCGAAGGCGGTGTTCAGGATGCACACGCCGATGGAGCCGACCTGAGCCAGCAGGGAGATGGGGATGGCCAGGGCCAGGGTGGTGGTGTAGTCCGCGCCAGTCTTGATGGCCAGAGCGGTCGCCAGGGCGGAGCCCACTACCACGTCGGGGGGAGTAGAGGTGCCGATGCCCACCAGGCCCATCCAGACCAGCTCCAGCTCACCGCCGATGAGCAGGCCCATGGCGGGGTTGCCCATGATGATACCCACCAGGGGGCCGATGATGATGGGGCGGTCCAGCATGTGTTGTCCGCCGATCCGGGACTCCATGTAGACCAGAGCCGCCACTAACGCGACCAGGAAACCTTGAAACATAACTCATTCCTCCTATTTTTTGAAGATTCTCTCAATGTCCTTGAACTCCATCCGTTCTCTTGTGGGGGTGATCTGCGCGAAGATCTCCACCCCGCCGGCAGCCATTTTTTCCGCGCACTCAAATTCTTTGGCTGTCATAAATACCTGCGGCAGAGTCGGTATGTATTCTTCTCCCTCCTTTTTATTGACCCCTGCCGTGCCTACGTTCAAACGCTGAAATTTGTTGTTGATACGCTCGTAGATGTAAAGGGCGTCGGCCACGCTCTCGACCACCAGGAAAATGTGCTTGTTGTCGTTGATAGGGTTGTTCAGGGCCTTGATGGAATCGTCCAGGGTCTTGATGATCAGCTTGACCCCGGCGGGCTGGGCCATCTTCATGGTCATGGACTTGAACTCATCCTTGGCGGTGACGTCGTTGGCTACCAGGATGGTCTGGGGCTTCAGGTGGGAAGTCCAGGAGACCGCCACCATGCCGTGGATCAGTCTGTCATCAGCTCGCGTCATCAGGATCATTCATGTTTCCTCCCTTTCAATATGGTTTGGTATTATATGGTAGGAGGGAGCTCTGCCCTCCAACGGTCACAGTTCCTCGTCGTCCTCCGGGGGGAGCTCCGCCGGCGGGGTCAGGTCGTTCATATAGACCATGCCCTCCCGTCCGGTGTCCAGGGCGGAACGAAGGGCTTCAGGACCCACGTCCTGGGATTCGGACACCAGATCCAGCAGCATGGGCAGGTTGATCCCCGCGGCCAGTTGGAAGCCATACTCCCGCTGGAGCTTCATGGCTACCTGGTTCACGCTGCCGCCGGGAATGTCGGTGAGGACAACGATGTTTTCTCCCCGGATATCCTCCAAAATGGAGCGCAGGTCCTTCTCCAGCTCCTGGCTTTCCACATAGGCGTTGAGGAAGCGGAGGTTTTCCACCTCGGGATAGAAGAAGTGGATGGCCTGGGTAAAGCCCTGGGCCAGGGTGGAATGGGTGGCAATGACAAACTGGTTCATCTTGGTCCCTCCCGGAAGAATGATCGATTTCCCTATACATATTATCTGGTAAATCATGCCATTCCCAAGGATTTGAAAGAAGCTCGTAATTGAGATGGCTTAAATGTATATACATAATAAAGAATAACCAAGAGGAATGCAATAGTCTTTCGGAAATTTTGTATAGACTGCTGCAAAAATATTTTTGGGAAGGGGATTCTCCCGGGTTTGAGAAGAAAAAAAGGGAATATTTTTGGGCTTTTTTAGGAAAAAACTGTTTTTTCGGTAGACAAATCCGGGGGCTTAGACTATAATATGTACATACAAAGGGGGGATCCGCCATGCCGAGCAGACCCAAATACCAGCAGGTGGAAGAACTTTTGAAGGAGAATATCCTTTCCGGCCAGCTTAAGCCGGGAGATCAGATCATGACGGAGGAGCAGCTGTGTGAGCGGTTCGGCTTCTCCCGCATGACCATCAGCAAGGCCCTGAATCATTTGAGCGACCTGGGATATATCAAGCGGACCCCGGGGAAGGGAAGCTTTGTCATGCCGCCCTCGGTGAGGAAGGAGACCGCCTCGGGCCGCAGCTTCAGCGAGGATATGAAGTCGGTGGGGATGGTGGCTGGGGCCAAGCTGGTCTCCTACCGGGTGGTCCAGGCGGGGGAGGTCCCTGTGGCGATGGGAAAGCTGGGACTTCAGGAGATGGATCTGGTCCATTCCTTTGTCCGCCTGCGCACGGGAAATGACACCCCTATTGCCATCAACTATACCTATATCGCCGCCAAGGTCCTTCCCGCCATCAATGTGGAGTGTCTGAACCACTCCTTTTACGCCTATCTGGACGCCCAGGGGATCGACCACAGCCGGACCAGTGACCGGGAGCTGCGGGCTACCCTTCCCACCCCGGAGCAGAAACAGCTTTTGGGGATCGAGGAGGGGGCGCTTTTGTGCAGTTCCCATGTGACGTATACCATGCAGGAGGGCCGCCAGGCCCTGCTGGAATATACCGAGACCTACTATAACGGTGAGATGTACGTCTACACCATGGAGGGCTGAAAGAGGCCGGAAGGAAAGGAGGGGATGGGCCGTGTCCCTGGAACAGAATGCCGCCCCGTTTCTCTGTACCCCCTCGGGGAGAAAGATATACGGGTTTATCTTCGATATGGACGGGACCCTTTTTGACAGCGAGGGGTTTTGGCTTCGCACCTGGAAGATGGCGGAGAAGGAGTTCGGTTTTACAGGCAGTGAGGCCATGTTTCTCCATACCTCGGGCAGCAGTCAAAGGACCATGCCCCGGGCCTATGTGGATTTTTTTCACGGGGATGAGGAGCTGGCCCAAAGGGTCTACGAGTACCGGACAAATCTGGCGAAAACGCTGTGGACGGGGCCGTCGGGTCCGCCCAAGCCGGGGGCCGGGGAACTGCTTTTCGCTCTCTGGGAGGCGGGGATCCCCACCGCATTGGCCACCTCCAGCCCCCGGCGGGACGCGGAGACCCTGTTCCGGGCGGCGGATATCCCCTTGAGGTTCCAGGCTGTTCTCTCGGGGGACCTGGGACTAAAGTCCAAACCGGCCCCCGATATCTTCCTGGCCGCTGGGGAGCGGCTGGGACTGCCCATTACGGAATGCGCCGTAGTGGAGGATTCTCAAAACGGTATTTTGGCGGCTGTGGCGTCGGGCGCCTATTCGGTACTGATCCCGGACCAGGTCCCTCCCGTCCCGGAGGTCCAGGCCCAGGCGGATGTGGTTTTTGACGATCTCTGGGGCTTGGCAGAGCATTTGGGGTTGTCTCTGACTTCGGCTTGACGGGGGTCAGGGGTAGGCAGGTATAAACAGGTTATAGATCAAAGCGAGTCTGAAAGGTTTCGAGAACCTTTCAGACTCGTTTTTTATGATCATATGGTGGGCAGGGGAAGGGACTTTTTGTGGGGATGCCGAGATTTGGGGAGGGGGTCTTGAGGGGGGGAGGGGGGCCTTCTGTGTGCTGCTATTTATGGTGTAAAAGAAAATAATAAAAATTTTTTATCCGGGCGCAACGGGGATGGGGGAAAATCTGTCTGGTTATATAGGGAGAGGTACAGAGATGAAAGATACCCGAATCATTGATTTGATAGGAGGCATACCCATGAAACACAGAAACCGCTTGCTTTCCGCGCTGTTTACCCTCTGTCTGCTGTCGGGCATTCTGCCCACCACAGTGTGGGCTTCTTACCGTGCGGAGATCACCCAACAGCCCACGACGGAAAACGGTTACACCGTGAAAGCGGAAGCCGGTCCGGATGAACTGACCGAGGGCTTCCAATGGTGGAAAAAGATTTCCGTCCCCGAGACCTACAACTTAGTAGGATCAGACCCAGCAGAGGATGAACTGGGTGCGGCTCCTGTCTATAACAATGAAGGCTCTTACGCCGATGGACACTGGACAGCGGAGATGGGTGTAACGGCTATATATAGAGTCTCAATTAAGTATATCACTTCGCCCGGCGATCAGGTCACCGTGCGAATCCCCCCTGAGATGGTCAACGATACTCTGACCGTCGAAAATGGTTCCGGCGACAGTTTCCAGAAAATGGGCGATGGCGTCTACACCGCCACATTTGATGATGACGGAGGTATCTGGATAAAGAGCAGCAGCGAATTTACTGCTGTTATTACTGTGGACCGCTGCTGGACGGCGATGGAGGGAGAGACCAGCCCCTCCCTGAGCACCCGTGAGCTGGGAAAATACTACTGTGCTGTCAGCCATGAGAGCGGCCATTTGATGTCTAACATTGTCACCATCGTGTCGCCGGAAGATCAGGCCACCGTTGACTGGCTGGCAGACCCGAATATTCATATGCTGGCGTTGGGGCCCGTCGAGGTGACCCAGGACAATTACGATGATATCTTTCGCGGCGTCCCCGAGAGCGTCGCCTCCGGCAAGGCCTCCTTCGCGGTGGTGAACGGCACTCCCACCCTGACCCTGGACGGTGTGAACGTTAACGAAGGGTATCCGCTAGATGTAATAGCGGTTGGGCTTCTTTGCAGCGACGAGCTGACCATCGTGCTTGCCGATGGAAGCGACAACAATATCACCATTAGTGGTAAATATGCCATGGGCATCATGACCGGAGATATGAGCTATTTTTCTCCTCTGACCGTCACGGGCACGGGAACGCTGACGGTCTCCGCCTCCGCCTTGGATATGCTGTGTTTCGGCGGTTACGTCGGCGGCATTCAGGTGACCGGCGGAGCGGAGTTCACGGTGACGGCGTCCACCCCCGACGACCAGGGGGCATGTATTGGCCTTAATATAGATGTGGGTGGAAACCTTCAGGTCAGTGACGGCGGCGTTGTGAGGATCAGCGGCACAACCGCAGCGGCAGCTTTCGGGGACGATACCGTCCAGATTTTGGCGGATGGGTACTCCATCCAGGGCAGCACTACGGCAAACGACTTTACCAACCTGGCTGACGCCGAGTTGAAGGAGGCTGAGATATTCACCGGCACAGTCCTCACCCTCAAGGTCGGCGATGAGATCGCCAAGTCGGTGGTCATCGCCCCTGCCCACAGCCACACCTGGGCCGGGGCTTGGACCACCAACAAAACCCACCACTGGCATGAGTGTACCGCCGCCGAATGTCCCATCATCAATAACGGTGACAAGGACAGCTACGGCGAACACAAGGCCGTCACCGACTCGGCGAAGAACCCCACCTGTACCGAAGACGGCCTGACGGAGGGGAGCCACTGCTCGGTGTGCGGGTATGTGATCACCGCCCAGAAGCCCATCCCCGCCGGTCACACCTGGGGCAAGTGGACCCTCCAGGCGGACGGAAAGACTGTGAAGCGGGTGTGCGGGGCCGATCCGTCCCACACCGAGAGCAAGACCCTTGCCATCACTCTGGACAAGTCCAGCTATGTTTACAATGGCGGGGAGAATAAGCCCACGGTCACCGTGAAGGTGGGCGGCGCGACCCTGACCCCGGATACCGACTACACCGTCAGCTACAAGGATAACGTGAACAAGGGCACGGCCACTGTTACCGTCACGGGCAAGGGCAGCTACGCCGGGAGCACGGACCAGAGCTTTACCGTCACCGCCAAGACCCTCACCGCCACCGCCGCCAAGGCAACGGACCGGGCCTATGACGGCACCACGTCGGTGGCGGTCACCGCCGTGACCCTGGACGGGGTGGTAGCCGGGGATGACGTGGCGGTGAATACCACGGGCCTCAAGGGGACGGTCTCCAGCCCCGACGTCAGCGACACACCCTATAAGACGGTGACCCTCAACAGCCTGCCCCTCACCGGGGCCAAGGCGGGCAATTACACTGCCCAGGTCAATGTGACCCTGCCTACCTCGGTGATCATCTCCAAGGCCGCGCCCCCCACGGCCACGGAGGTGTCCCGCAACATTACCAACAAACTGGCCAAGGAGTACACCTTCGCCCTGGCCAACCTTCTGCCTCAGCTCAACGCGGAGGGTATTACGGAACACCGCAAGGATTGGGGCGCGCCGTTCTATACCATTCTGAATGTAGACCTTCCCGCCGGCTACTATGACGGGGAAAATGCCCCCGCCCGCATTGAGCGGGAGGAGGGCATGGCCATCCTCCATCTGCCCATTGGGTTCAACGAGGTGGAGACCACCGGGGAGGTGGGCTCCATCACCGTGGAGATCCGGTCGAACAACTACGAGACCTTTTCCAACGTCCTCAAGATCAATGCCAACAACAAGACCTCTGTGCAATTTGGGGGCATTTTGTTCACCAACCGGGCGTATAACGGCCAGCCCATCGCCTATGACGGGACACTGGCCGTCGAGACCGACGACGGCACGAACGTGACCGCCAATATCCCGGAGGACCACATTGAGATCACCTATAAGGGCGTGGATGGCACCGCATACGGCGGCGACCGCTCCGAGATCCCGCCCACCAACGCCGGAAGCTTTGCCATGGTGGTCCGGATAGCGGACGAGGACGAAAACTATATCGGGGTGAAGCAGTTCCCCTTTGTCATCTCCAAAGCCCCCGGCAGGGGCAGCGTCACCATGGCCGATTTCACCTGCGGCGGGGAGCCCAGTGTGCCGGTGCCCACCTCGGATACCAACGGGGTGGAGGGGGTGAGCTATGTCTATAAGGTCAAGGGCGCGGCGGATGAGACCTACTCAGCCACCAAGCCTGTCACTCCCGGGGAGTACACCGTCCGGGCCTCCTTCCCCGCCGCCACCAACTATGAGGCGGTCACCGCCACCGCGGATTTTACTGTCTCCCACGCCTGGGCGAATACGTGGAGTACAGACGAGACCAGGCATTGGCATGCGTGCACAAACTGCGGGGAAAAGAAGGACGATGCCGAGCATGTCTATGGCAGCGATGAGGTTGTCATCTGCACCACCTGCGGCTATGACCGTACCGTCACCGGGGACCAGACCAAGGGTGAGGTGGAGTTGAAGCCGGGAACGGATACCCCGGAGGTGACCACGGATACGGAGGTTCTGAAGGACCTGGCCGGGGAGATCCACGGGTGGCAGACCGTCACGGTGAAGCTCACCGTGGAAAAGCTGGACGAGCCGGCGGATAAGGAGGAGATCGGGGAGCTGGTCACAGGCAAAAAGGAGGACGTGCTCTACCTGGACCTGTCTTTGCAGAGGCAGGTCAACGCCGAAGCGCCGGAGGCCATCACCGACACCGGCGACAAGGTGCTGGAGATCGCGGTGGCCTATGACTTCGGGGGCAAGAAGGATGTGACGGTCTATCGCAAGCACGGGAGTGACCCCGCGGCGGCGCTGACCAGGCTCACCGGAAGGCCCAAGGGCGCCTTCACCGACGGGAGCTTCTACACCGATACCGCTAACGGCAAGGTGTATATCTACGCCTCCAAGTTCTCCACCTACGCCATTGGCTACACCCCGCGGACCGGAGGATCCGGATCCTCC
>JAAWNQ010000046.1 GCA_022799035.1 Oscillospiraceae bacterium | reverse complement strand
GCCAACGTGGTGGTGGTGTCCCTGATGCTCAACAGCATCGTGGTCTTCCTGGCCCAGGCCATCCTGCGGTTCCTGATGCGGGACACCTCCATCAGCTACCCCGCCTCCTACGAGATCCCCAAGGCCGCCCAGCTTCCCAAGATCTTTGGGCCCTTCAGCATCCAGGCCGGCCTGATCATCGCCGCGATCTGCGTGGTGGCGGTGTCCATCCTGTTCTACAAGACCAGCTTCGGCTGGAAGATGCGTCTGGTGGGTGAGAATCCCCGGTTCGCCGAGGCGGTGGGCCTGTCCTCCGTGGGTATCTCCTTCGCCGCCCAGCTCATCGGCGGCGGCATGGCGGGTATCGCCGGCACCACCGAGCTTCTGAGCAACTACACCCGGTTCCGCTGGACCGCCAGCACCCAGCACGGCTTTGACGGCCTGCTGGTGGCCGTCCTGGCCAAGAAGAACCCCGCCCTGGTCCCTGTGGGCGCCATCTTCCTGGCCTACATCCGGATCGGCGCCGACGTGGTCAACTCCACCGGCGACATCCCCCCTGAGTTCATCACGGTGATCCAGGGCATCATCATCCTGCTGATCGCGGCTGAAACCTTCATGTCCGGCACCAAGAACAAGCTCATCTTCAAGGCTGCCGAGAAGAACGAGAAGGAAAAGCAAGCGGCCCAGTCGGCGGCGTAAGAAAGGAGACGCTATATTATGACGATTGATATTGTTGCGTTTATCGCAGAGATCTTCCGCATGGCGACTCCCCTGATCTTTGCCGCCATGGCCGCTCTGATCTGCCGGCAGGCGGGCATGTTCAACATGGGTATTGAGGGCATGATCCTCTGCTCCGCCCTGTCCGCCGCCACCTTCGCCCACCTGTTCAAAAACGTGTGGGCGGGTCTGCTGGGCGCCATTCTCATGGGCCTGGTCACCGGCCTGCTCATCGCCTTTGTCAGCATCACGGGCAAGGCCGACCTGTACCTGACCTGTATCGCCTTCAACCTGGCAGCCACAGGCGGCACGGTCTTCGCCATGTTCATGATGACCGGGGAGAAATCCACCACCTCCGGCGCCTTCAAGTCCTTCCAGATCCCCAACATTGAGATCCCCGTCATCAAGGATATCCCCGTTCTGGGCCGGATCGTCTCGGGCCAGAGCCTGCTGACCTGGATCGCCCTGCTCAGCGTGTTCCTGATGTGGCTGCTGCTGAAGCGGACCCGGCTGGGCCTGCGGATCCGGGCCGTGGGCGAGAACCCCCACGCCGCTGAGTCCGTGGGTATCTCGGTGCCCAAGGTGGGCTACATCTCCTTCTCCATCTGCGGCATCATGTCCGGCCTTTCCGGCGCGTTCCTGTCCATGAGCTGGGTCACCTACTTCATGCGGAACATGGCCAACGGCCGGGGCTACATCGGCCTGTCCGCCCAGAACATGGCCAACGGCGAGCCCATCGGCTCCGCCATCGCAGGCGTGTTCTTCGGCTTCTGCCAGGCTTTGAGCATCACCATGAAGAACCAGACCAAGTTCCCCACCGAGTTCCTGGAGATGATCCCCTACGCCGCCACCATCATCGCCCTGGGCCTCACCGGTATGCTCACCATCCGGAAGCGCCGCAAGGTGGAATCCGGTCAGGCCGCCGCCAAGAAGGACTGAGACATTACAGAAAAACGCGAGGAGTAAGGTTATGTCTGACAAACGTAAGGTCATCATCGACTGCGACACCGGAGTGGACGACGCCCTGGCTATCCTGCTGTGCCTGAAAAACCTGGATGTGGTGGGGATCACCACTGTGGGGGGCAACGTGGGGCTGGAGAACACCCAGCGCAACACCCGGTATGTGACCGAGGTGGCGGGCCGGACCGACGTCCCTGTCTTCGCCGGCTACGCCAGACCTCTGCTGGTCCCCCTTCAGGACGCCTCCTATGTCCACGGGGCCGGCGGCCTGGGGAACATTCAGGTCCCCGAGCCCCAGAAGCCTCTGGAAAAACAGCATGCGGTGGATTTTCTCATCGAGACCTTTATGACAAGGGACGATGTGTCCCTCATCACCCTGGGTCCCCTGACCAACATCGCCCACGCCCTGCTGAAGGAGCCCCGTCTGGTCCACCGGATCCCCGAGATCCTGACCATGGGGGGCAGCACCACCTGGGGCAACGCCACCCCGGCCGCGGAGTTCAACATCTTCGTGGACCCCGAGGCGGCCAAGCTGGTCTTTGAGTCGGGCATCCCCATCCGCATGGTTGGACTCAACGCCACCCGGCAGCAGCGGGCCTCCCTGGAGGTCTATGAGCAGATCAAGGCCATGGACAGTCCTGCGGCCCAGTTGGCGGCCAAGCTCTTCCTGGACCGGGAGGGCAAGCCCGGCCGGAACAGCTTCTGCGATGCCTGCGCGGTGATGTGGTGGATCGACTCCCAGGTCATCTGCAAAAGCGCCATGATGCATGTGGTGGTGGAGACCCAGGGCGAGTTCACCCGGGGCATGACCCTGTGCGACGGCCGGGGCTTCCAGGCCAACCGCCGTGAGGTGGACATGGAGCATGAGAAGCTCTACGAGCCCCTCCCCAAGGGCTTGGAGCCCAATGTGGAGGTGGCCCTGGAGCTGGATCAGGCCCGGTTCACCCAGGTCCTTCTGGACACAATGAGACGCTACTCCGAGGGCTGACGGTTTTTGTCGCTCCTCTCCAAACGCAGAAAAGGCCGGGTGTACATGGCGGACCTCGCTGTGGCCCCGGCCTTTTTGCGGGAAGAAAGTAGGTAAATCCATGAAAGAGAACACGATCCAACACCGGCGGCTTATGACCGCCACCATCTTTACGTTCATTTTTATGAGCGGTTACGCCCTGACCTACACCATGCTGGGCACCCTGCTGCCCGGGATCATCCAGCACTACTCCCTCTCCATCTCCCAGGCGTCCTACATCAATATCTCCCTGGAGCTGGGGGGCACCAGCGCCATGGTGCTGGCCCTGTTTCTGCTGGACCGGCTGAACAAGGGAAAGACCCTGCTGATCCTGGCTCTGTTCTTTGGCCTTATCGCCCTCTATACCGGCTCGGCGCCCCCCTTCGCCCTTATGCTGATCTCCCGGTTCTTTATGGGGCTGGTGGGCAGTGTGCTGGATAACCTGTGCGCCACCTACATCTCCGACCTGTACGGAGAGCACCGGGCCCGGTATGTCTCCCTTCTCCACACCTTCTTTGCCATCGCCAGCATGATCGCCCCCAAGTTTGCCGCCCTGTGCTATCAGGTGGGGGGCTGGAGCCTGGCCTACCTGGTCTGCGGCGGGGCGATCACCATCGCCGCGGTGCTGGCGGTGGTCATCCTCCGGGTGATGGGCTTCCCCCAGAACTCCATGGATGACCAGAAGCAGGAGAAGACCAAGATCCCCTACCGGGAGATGCTTCAGAGCCGGAATATGCGCTGGCTGTGTCTGGCCAGCTTCCTGTTCGCAGGGTATTCCTATGTGGCCATGTGGCTGTCCACCTACCTGGATGGGCAGAACAGCAGCATATACACCGTAGGGTTCTGCTCCACCATCATGACCGCCTACTACGTGGGCTCGGTGGTGAGCCGGGTGGGGCTGGCGGCCATCTCGGAGAAGATCAGTTCCGCGGTCTACCTGAAGTGGGCCTCCCTCCTCTCCGGCATACTGCTGGTGGCTCTGCTGCTCATCCAGCAGCCTGTGGCCTGGCTGGTGGGGTCCTTCCTCTACGGAGTCATCGGCGGGGCCATGTATACCGGCCGGTTCGTTCTCTCCTGCCAGGAGTTCCCCCAGTTCAGTGCCACCGCCTCCTCCCTGACGGGGATCTGTTCCTTTGGCGGGAACATGGCCTTCAGCGCCATCATGGGTATGGTGGCCGACGCCGGATTCTACACCCAGGGAATGCTGGTCATTGCCGTGCTCCTTGTGACGGGCTTCTTCATCTTTGAATTTGGATACCGGTCCAAGCAGTCTTAATGGTGAAAAAGGCTCCCTCTGAGGAGGGAGCCTTTTTCTGTTTTCAGACCCTCCAACGGCCATTTGACAGTCTCCTCCCCCTTCGCTATAATAAGGGTACATCTTTTCCGAAGGAGGGGAGCCCATGTTCCGCCGGTACACCGCCCTTGTCCTGTGCCTCATCCTGCTGACCGGCTGCGGGGTGGACGGCCGGACCCTGGGGATCTCTTTCCCTCATCTCCCGGTGGAGGAGGTCCCCCTCCCCACCCTTCAGCCCACGCCGGAACCCACCCCCACCCCGCCCACCACCGCCACTCTGGTGGTCTGCGGGGACGCCATGGCCCACTCCTACATCTCCAACGACGCCTGGGATGAGGAGCGGGGCGTCTACGACTACACCCACATCATGGCCCAGGCCAAGCCCTATGTCTCCGGGGCGGACTACGCCGTGGTGAATCTGGAGACCCCCCTCACCGACGGCAAGCCCACAGGCTATCCCCGGTTCAGCGCGGCGGACTCCATGGCCTACGACCTGAAGGATTTGGGCTTTGACCTGTGCCTCACCGCCAACAACCACGCCCTGGACAAGGGGTATTCCGGTCTTGTCCGCACCCTGGATGTGCTGGATGAGGCCGGGCTGGCCCACGTGGGTACCAGCCGGAGCCCCGAGGAGGGGCAGGCCAACGCGGTGCTGGCCGACGTGGGGGGCATCTCGGTGGCCTTTGTGGGCTATACATACGGCACCAACGGCCTTCCCATCCCCGAGGCCCACCCCGAGTGTATCAACGTCTACAACCGGGACTACCTGACCCGTCTGGCCGACCCGGACTACGACAAGCTCCTGGCGGGGCTGGAGCAGGCCAAGGCCCTGGAGCCGGACCTTATCGCCGTGATGATCCACTGGGGGATCGAATACAAGACCCAACAGAACCACTTCCAGGAGGAGGTGGCCGATTTCCTTTTTGCCAACGGAGCGGATCTGGTGCTGGGAGGACATTCCCACGTGCTCCAGCCCATGGGAATGCGGACGGTAACCGCCCCGGACGGAGGGGAGAGGCAGGGCTTTCTGAGCTACTCCCTGGGGAACTTCTTCTCCGCCCAGATCGACCAGTATACCGACGCCACCGCCGTCCTCCAGATAGAGCTGACCCGGGATAATGAGACCGGGCTGGCCCAGGTGGCGGGGTACTCCTACGTGCCCATGTTCATGTCCCGCCAGGGGGAGCGCCGCCACCCCCGCTTTGAGCTGATAGACGCCCACGCCGCCCTGGCCGCCGGGGTGGAGGATGAGTCCCTGGCGGGAAAGCTGGAGGAGTGTATCCAGACCTGCCACGCCATCCTGGGGGAGGAGTTTGACGCAGGGCTGAGAACATAGTTCCCCATCACAGATAACGAAAGAGGGACGCCGCAAAAAGCGGCGTCCCTCCCCTTTTATCAGCCCTCACGCTCCCCGCCCCCTCCGCCGCGGATCCAGCGAAGCGATTTGCGGCGGAAAGCGAAGAAATTCCCACCACAGCGCAGTTTTCGGCAAAGCCGGAAAGGTCACGGTGGTGGGAATTTCTGAGCTGGTGCAGTACCCGCACCTAAATCCGAACCGGAGACTTGCTCTAATGTAATGGTCTTTGTGCCGTCCTGATAGTTAAAGGTCAACACGATTTTATCATCATAGAGGTAAATTGCATTTACGAAGCTGTCAATCAGCCGTTGCCGCTGGTCGGGCTGGGAAATGTCGATACCCCGGAAGCGGTGAAGCCAAAATAGAAATTGCTCCCGGCTGATAGGCGGCTTTTCCATCTCCGCTTGCAGGATGGAGATTTCAAGCTGGGCCTTGGTTTCCTCCAATTCCTCCAACCGGGTCTTGGTGGATGGGGTCAAAATGCCCTGCTGGATAGCGTTCAAAAGGTTATCTATCCCTTGGGCCGTTTCGGTGAGCTGCCGCTTGAGCAGGGGCAAGCTGGTATTCTCCCGCCGCTGAAAGGCCACCAGATTGTCAGCCAGAGCCTCCATCATGCCATCATTAAACACCATGTTCATGGTTTCCGTCAAGACTAAATCTTCTATCCACTCTTTCTTGACGCTCTTTTTGTGACAGCCCTTTTTCTTCTTGACGTTGGCACACTTGTAATAGCGATGTACCGTGTTCGTGCGGCTCGTCCCGCTCTCGCCCACCATCGGGGCGGAGCAGTAGCCGCAAAACAGCTTTGTGGTCAAAAGGTATTCCTCCGCCTTGGCCTTTTTCCGGGCCGGGGCTTTTTTGTTCTTTACCATCCGCTCCTGTACCCGGTCAAAGAGGTCAACCGGGACGATGGCGGGGATCGCCCCATCCCGCACAATCTCCCTGTATCGGTATTCCCCGATATAGCGGCGGTTCTTCAAGAGGCGGGCCACAACATCAATCTTCAAGGGGCGGCTATTGCGGTCACAAAGCCCTTTCTCAAAGAGATAGTCCACCAGTTCTTTCATAGTGGCTCCCTTGTCGTACAGGGTGAACGCCTCCAAAACAAGCGGGGAGGTAACGGGGTCAAGCTGGAAATGCTGTTCCTTGTCGATGATATAGCCGATAGGCACGCCGCCGCCGTTGTACTTGGTCTTTAGGGCGTTGTCGGTCAAGCCCCGGATAACCTTTTCCGACAGTTCAGCGGAGTAAAATTCGGCATAGCCCTCCAACAGACTTTCCAGCAAAATGCCTGTGCTGTCCTCTGCTATGGCCTCCTTTGCGGAAACGACCTTAACGCCGTTCTTGCGAAGTACAGACTTGTAATGTGCGCTGTCATAGCGGTTTCGGGCGAAGCGGTCAAGTTTCCAGACAATGACCACATCAAAAAGCCCTTTCCCGCTGTCCTTTATCATGTTCTGGAAGTCGGGGCGGTGGTCGGTCTTGGCAGACAAGGCCCGGTCAACATAGGTCTTTAAGATGGTGATACCGTTCCGCTCGGCGTACTCCTTGCACTCCCGAAGCTGGCCCTCTATGCTTTCTTCCCGCTGGTTGTCCGAGGAATAGCGGGCATAAATCACGCCTTTCATTTGCGCCCCTCCTCCAGCATTTCCATCAATACCTCTTTCAGCTTGCTACTCATAGGGGATTTGGGGTCAAAGCACATATTCACGAATTGCCTTACCTCGTCGCTGGTCTGGGTCAGGGCTTCTATTACTTTCGGCTCGGCCTTGTAGGTCGTCCCCTGCTTCTGGTCGGTGCGTCCAAAAATGTAATCCATCGACACATCAAAGGTATCTGCATACCATAGCAGGGTTTTCAGCGGCGGCTCGGACTGTCCCTTTTCATAGCGGTTAATGCTGGCTTGGGTCGTCCCCACCAATTCCGCAACCTTGGCTTGGGAAAAGCCTACGCTATCCCGAAGTTCTTTCAGTCTCCCGGCAACAATGTCCATGCGGGTCACTCCTTTCGTATGTCTATATTATACAATAAACGAGTAAAAATGTCAATGCGAAAGAAGAATATTTTATCCCATGCCCCGCAGGGCATAAAAGCGATGCAATCCCCACGGGGCCAGCCTTTCCCATTCCTCAACCTATCGGCGGGGGATTGCATGGAGCGGAACCAACCTTTTACCCCGCCTTTTGCCCAGCTACCGACACCCACCCAGCCGCCCCACCGTGGCGGGCCACCCGGCCCAAAGGCTCACACCATACCACCCTCTAAACAACACGAGCGGCCCAACCGGGCCGCTCATTCACGTAAATGATTTAGTTGCTCGGTCAGGGTGTCAATCGCCTGTCCCAATCTTGCGATTTCCGTTTGCCCTTGGTCAATGGATTGCAACAACCTTAACAACTCCTCTCCGTTGGCCTCTGCCGCCTTGCGCCCAAAGAGGATATGATCTGCTGTGACAGAAAGCACCTGACACAGCTTTTCCAGAAGTTCCAGAGAAATACCTGAAACACCCCGCTCAATGGCACTCAAATGATTGGGGGTAACGCCGATTTTTTCGGATAGTTCTTCCTGTGTATAGTGATGTTCTTCTCGGAGCTGTTGGATATTTCCTCCTACCCGAACATTGATAGGCTTTTTTGCTTGCAATCGTACCACCGCCCTTTGCCTTTAGTTTACTTGTTTTTAGCAAATCAAGCCACAGTGTGTTACAATCGAAAACTAACGATACTATATTGACTTTTCAATTCTGCTGCACTATACTAAGAGCGAGGCGGCGCAATCGTTTGCCGCAATATAAAAATCAGGAGGAAACACTTATGAAGAAAAGAATTTTATCCCTTGCGCTGGCCTTGGCACTCTGCCTTGGGCTGACCATCCCAGCTATGGCTGCCGAACCCGGATGGAATTTGGAGGTACAAGGAAAATCCGACGAGGAGATAGTCATGCCGCCCGCTTCCTACAAGTTGCGGAACTGGGTTGGGAACGAGGAGACCTTTATAGGACTGGGGGAGGCCAGCGATTCACAGTTTGATGTCAATGCAAAACTGGAGCAGGAGGATACGGTGCTTCTGAGTGCCGAGAATGCGTCTAATGTCACTGTTCAGGCATGGTCGGATCCGGAGGGGGACGGCATTTATGACCAGCGACTTTTCCGGCTTATCGACGAGGAAGAAGCGGTGGAAGTCATGCCGATCGCTACAGTCGGCCCTTTGGAGAAGATTGTTGAAAGTTCGGAGAAATACGAGGAATACAATACGGCTTGTGTCCTAAACGGAAGCGGCCAGCTTGTCTCTCCGGGCCCCATGCCCTCACTCCGGGTCGATAACGGAAGCCCTTGGGCAGAGGTTTCCATATCTGTGGATGATCTGCTCAAGCAATTTGGCCCCAATACGATCCTATTTGTCTCGTTTTACGACTGGGAGCAAGGGGCCAACGTGGGCTGGGCACTGCATTTACCCGGAAACAGTCTATCTAATGTACCTTCCACCCAGCCCAGCCAGCCCACCGCTCCCGCTGAACCCAGCCAGCCCGTCACCCCCGACGCTCCCGGTACTTACACCGTGAAGAAGTGGGACACATGGAGTACCATCTGCACCAATTTCTACGGCAACAACGCCCAGCGTTACGCTCTGATGAAGGCCAATAAGAGCGTGAAGTTGACGGAGGGGACTATCATCACCCTACCCGAAAAGCTGGGCAAGGATACCCTGATCCCCGCCCCCGTCTGCGCCGAGGGGGAAAAGCTCTACACCGTCAAGGCCGGGGACACTCTGGGTAAGATTGCTCTGGCGGAGTACGGCAGCATGACCCAGTATAAGGCCATTTTTGAGCGCAACAGCGACCGTCTGGCGAACCCCAATATGATTTATGAGGGCCAGATCATCGTTCTGCCCGTCATTTCGAAGTAAGTATGACATAACAGTAAGCATAGCGGGGGTGAAAATACCCCCGCTATGTTTCTATCTCTACAAAAAGTTGAGCCACCTTTTCAGGTGGCTCAGTTGGTAGAGCTATTCACTTTTTACGACCTGCGCCGTTCTTGCTGGGATCAACCATGATAAACTGTTGACCTCTGTGCTGCGTGGGGGGCAGAGGCTCACCTTTTACAACGGTTCTCTCAACCCCGGTACGACCACCACGGGGGCCAACAATTTCATACTGACCCGAACGCTCGGCTTTTTCACCGGGCTTGTAGAAATTGGGCATAGCGAACTCCTTTCCTTAAGTATTAGCACTCTCTTGTGTCGAGTGCCAAAGCAAGTATAGCACCACTTCCCAGAATTAGTCAAGCCCTCAGCACAACATCTTGTGTAAATTCAAAATTTGTTTACAATTTATGGGCAAATTTTGACGAAATGTGTTGTAAACTTTGTAGGCAGCGCCGAGACTACCAACTGCGCTATTAACTCGAAAAACGTGTTATAATATTTGTGTTATTCCATTATACGATTTTCTTGACAAAGATAATCGCCTGTGGTACACTGTTATTAGGAGGTATGAAAAACCATTTGGAGGAAATAGAAGATTCTCCGCTATCAAGGCAACCGACAACTCCAAAAATGTCTTGATTTTGCATATCACAAACGCCAAAAAACTGCAAATCGTCACCAAGGTATTCGGAGTGCTTTGGCATGACGGATGGCAGAAATAAGCGAAGCCACGCATGACACAGATGTTGTGCGGAGCGGGTGATGTGTGAACAGGATTGATTTTTACGCTACACCCGCCGGGTGTAGCTTTTTTATTCCCAAAATCCATCTTATCATATCGGAGGTTCAAAAAATGTATGATCCCAATCTCGCCGTCCTTGAGGGTCTGGCTCTGTCAAACTCAACCCTTGCAAACTTTGAAAAGTTGGCTCTGGAGCAGGAGGTTCCGGCTGAGCGCAAACCCAAGGTTATGAAAGTGGAGACCCGTGAAGGCACCACGAACTATACTTTGTTGTATCCGCTGGCAGGGCTTCTTATTGTCGCTCGGGTCGAGGAAGTGACCCCGACCATTACCAACGAGAAGATTGTAGCAGCGGGCGGCATGGTGATGGTGGAAGCCGTCAACCTGCGCGCCCGCACGTGGAAAAACAAGCAGGGCGAGCTACGCCTCTCCATCAAAGCAGACAAGATCACCCCTGTTGTCCCGACTGCGCCCACCACTCAAACCAACAAATAATAGCAGCGGTGGCCTCTGGCAAGGCCAGAGGCCACCCAAGGAGGTAAATTATGAACTTTGGATTTTTCGTCTTCACCGCCCTGCTGATTTCCATGATCTGTGGCGCAATCTATCTGTTCAAACAGGTTTTGGACAATGTTCAATTCAGCAAGAATCCCAAGGTTCAGCGTGCTGCGGAGATCGCTGTTAAGGTTGCAATCGGCCTTTTCGCCTGTATGCTGGTGTATGTGGTATTCAAGACCGCCCTCATTCTCCTTGCGCCGCTCTTTGAGCAGATGAACACCGCATTTGACGCCGCCGTTTCCAATCTGTTTGACTTGCTGGACAAGTTTATTCCCTACGCCGTCCTCGGTGGTATAGCGGTGTACTGGTACAAGAACAAGCACCCCCACCCCGCCCCTGTGGATGATGATTCTGTGGAGGTGGAAGCTGCCGAGGCCGAGGCTGACGAATTACACGATGACTTAGGCGGCCTTGTTTTTGAGGCCGTGGTGGACGCTTCGGAGAATATACCGCTCAAACGCCCACGTGATCCCGCTGGTATCGAAACGGGGAGAGACAAGCCTTATCGGATGGACGGTATCATGGCAATCCATCAGTTCAACGTTGACACAAGCGGCCCCCTTTCTATGAGCGATAGAGAATTCATCATGGATGATCTTCAGCGTCATATTAACCAACGGGGAAAAGCATACCCACAGCTATGTCGGGATGGATATGCACCTATCATCCGCAATGTAAAAGACAACGGTAATTTTGTTATGGTTGAGGTCGTTCTTTACTCTGAGCGGTATAAGGGCAAGATCAAGGCCCGCCGCAAGGCTCGGATCGCCCACAAGCAGAAGATGGCTAACACGAATGACAAAGACTTTTGAGCCTTTACCCTCCATTCCGATTTTCCTTGACGCTAAACTACTGCGGGCCGGTTTCCCCTCGTACATCGAGTGGGAAACCGGCAGCAGTACCCTCCACCATGGCCTGATTGCGGGAAATAGCGGCTCCGGGAAGTCAACCCACCTTATGCTTTGCCTTGCTAAAGTGCAGAAGTATATGCCACGCTCGACCCGGCTGTACCTAATGGACTTCAAGGGGTCGGATGACTTCCGTTATCTGCGTGATATACCCAATGCCAGATATTACGCCCATGACAAGTGCGTGGACGGTCTCCGGGCCTTTAGTGAGGAAATCGAATCCCGGTTACAGGACAACCCCGACAGGTCGCCGCTCTTTGCCGTCTTTGACGAGTACGCCAGCTTCATATCGTACACCACCATAGCGGATAAGAAATTGGCTTCTCAATGCCAGATGTGGCAAATGAACGCAATATTTATGTCCAGAGGGGTGGGGGGATATTGCTGGCTATGTACCCAACGACCTGACCAGAGTATCATGCCCAGCGGCGGGGCCAGAGATCAGCTTGGTGTCCGGGTCTGGTGGGGACGCTTCTCCTCCACCGACGCTGCTCAAATGATGTTTGGGGATATGTATAAACAAATTCCCGAAGATTTTGACGGCGGCGTGGGACATGGAATCGCCTA
Organism: Oscillospiraceae bacterium; assembly: GCA_022799035.1. GTDB lineage: Bacteria > Bacillota > Clostridia > Oscillospirales > Oscillospiraceae > Vermiculatibacterium. The sequence continues at coordinate 1,781 of JAAWNQ010000046.1, read as the reverse complement.
CATGGACGGGAAAGGACTGTTTGAAGTGGTGGCCCCCCGCATAAGGCGCATGGACGCTGTGAAAGACGCTATTGCCGACCTTGTTACCCGCTGAAACTCCAAACCGGGCCGGGCGGCGGCGCAAGCCGCAAGCCCGCCCCCCGGCGGGGCCGACAGGCCCCAGCCGGGAAACCTGCCCAGAATCTAATTAGGGCAGAGTTGATGTACCAGAGGAAAATACCATGGACTACTACCGACCAATCTATACCAATGACAGCCTGACCCTTTCCATAGATGGCCTTGTCATTGACTACTACATGAGCAATCCAAAAGATCGTGATGAATTTGCCAAAATGCTCTCCACCCTCGACCTGCGCTATGCCGTCAATAGCCGCCACTGGTCAAGCGTCCGTATCGGGACATTCCGGGAAAACCTGACCCTGACCTTTGCAGACGGCAGCTCGTTCTACATCGGCCTTGGTCTGAACGAGGTCAAGCCGAACTTTGGGCGAATCCGCCTTGACGTAAATCCAAACCACTGCGTACGTCATCAAGTGTTTCAAATCATCCTCGGCTATCTGAATATGACGTGCAAGAAATTCCGCACAACGGTTCGCCGCTTCGACCTCGCCATTGACCTCGAAGCAGACCGGGCCGATGTGGAACTACTGAAAGACCACCGAGCCTATACGGAGATCCGCAAGAGCCAGACAGACCGCACACAGTATCTCGGTTCACGTTCAGCGGGAGGGCGAATCAAGCTATACAACAAGACCGTTGAAAGCAAGCTGGACGGCCCACCGCTTACACGGTTAGAGCTTACAATCGACCCCGCCACGCCCTATCAGGAAATCCGCTGGCCCAAGGCGTACGCAATTAAAACCAAACAGGCCCAGCTTGACGAACTGACCCACCTGACCGATACAGAGCGGGCCTTGCTGGATGGTGTTCTCGCCGGACACATCGACTTGACCCGGCTGGGCCGCAAGACCCGCTTAAAGCTGGAGCAGTACATGGGCAACTATGTCCAGTGGATCACCGTTTCCCCCTCGGACTATCGGCAAATCCTCAACCACCTACGCACCTTGACGGATTATCCCAATGCAGACCTCGGCGTTGACACGGTTCTTGATAAACTGCTTCGTCCTCAACCCTCGCTCCCTGCGTGGATAGAAGAAGCAGAAAAAAGTCCTGTTGACGACCAACTTGCCGTATAAAACGAGCGGTAAAGGTCACGGTGCAAAATACATAAGTCAGCGGAAACGCCGCCACCGCTGACCCCTTTTAAAGTCCGACCCCGCAGGGTCGAACCTTTGAAAGAAATTATATATTTCAAACCTATACTAAATATAGGGATTGATAAAAATGCGTAAAACCTACCCGAATATTCCCCAGCATGAGATGGACGCTCTTGCCCGGTGCCTGTTGCCCTACATTCAAAAGTTTTATGAGAGTGAGGAAGGGAAGCAAGCGTTTGAGGCTTGGAGGCGTGAGCAGAAGGCACAGGCCAAACATTAAAATGGGGGCGGCAGTATCAACCGATACCGCCGCCCTCTTTTCATCCCGCCGTTAGCTTTTTCTTTCGTGGCCCTCTCGGTTTTGAAGTGGGCCGCTTGACAACGCCGTTTCTGAAATGGGTGCTTTCGTAAGTCTCAAAATAAAGAACAAACCCGAACCCATCCCCAATGGGGGTTAGGTTCGGATTTGTTGTTCGTGGTGCGGGCAACAGGACTCGAACCTGCACGCCGTGAAGCACGAGAACCTAAATCTCGCATGTCTACCAATTTCATCATGCCCGCAAA
>JAAWNQ010000008.1 GCA_022799035.1 Oscillospiraceae bacterium | reverse complement strand
GGAGCCTATATAGGCTCCCGGCGTTTCTTCTTCTCTTTCTCCTATCTTCTCAGCAGTGCCACCGCCACATCGTTCACATTTGTCCCTGTGGGACCGGTGACAATAAGGCCGTCCACCGCCTTCAGGGCATGGTAGGCGTCGTTGTCCGCCAAGACTGCATAGAGGTCCAGGCCCCTCCCCTTCAACTCCGCCAGGGTCTCCCCGTCGGCGTAGCCTCCCGCCGCGTCGGTGGGACCATCGGTGCCGTCGCTTCCCACGGAGAAGACCGCCGCCCCAATGATCCTGTCCAATCCTTGGGCCGCCGCCAGAGCCAACTCCTGGTTTCGGCCTCCCTTCCCCTTTCCCGTCAGGTGGACCACCGTCTCCCCTCCGGCGATAAAGGCCAGACTCTTCCCCTCCCTGGCATGTGTCCTAAGAATCGCCGCCAGAAAACTGCCCGCCTCCCGGGCTTCACAGCTTAACATATCTGTAAGTAGAATAGGTTCATACCCCAACTTCCGACACTCTCCCGCCGCCGCTCTGCACAGCTCCCGAACCGAGCCGGTGACAAGAGTCTCCACATTGTCCAGGACTTTGGGAGTCTCCCGCTCCAGCAGGGCCCAGGTCTCCCCCGTCAGGCCCAGCCTGTATTTCTCCGCGATGGCCCTGGCCTGAAGGCAGGTGGAGGAATCGGGATAGGCCGGCCCACTGGCGATCATGTCCAGAGGATCCCCCAAAATATCGCTCAAAACGATAGAGAACACCTGAGCCGGGGCACAGGCTTGGGCAAAGCGTCCCCCCTTCACCCCAGACAAACGCTTCCGGATGGTGTTGATCTCCACAATATCCGCCCCGCAGGCCAAAAGCTGCCTCGTCACATCCTGAAGGACCTCCCCTGGAATCAGAGGCCTTTCAAACAGGGCGCTGCCCCCACCGGAGAGGAGAAAGAGCACTGTGTCCTTCTCCGTCAGCCCCTCCACCAGCTCCAGGGCCGCCTGGGTCCCGGCAAAGGAATTCTCATCGGGTACAGGATGGCCTCCCTCCCGACAGTCAAAGTTGGCGATAGGCCCCATAACATGGCCGTACTTGGTGACCACCACCCCTGCCTCAATGCGCTCCCCCATGCAGTCGTGGGCCGCCTTAGCCATCTGCCAGGCTGCCTTGCCCGCCGCCACCAGCAGTACCCGTCCAGGGAACTCCCTTCCCTCCAAGGCCCGGGCCACCGCCTCGTCCGGCTGCACCGCTTTGATGGATGCCGAGACAATGGCCTGGGCATCCTTCCGCATCCTTTTATCCATCTCCATCCCTCCCTGGTTCTATTTATATGACTTCCTCCCGTACAATTTAACATTTCCAGGTCCTTTTGTAAAGCAGCCCCCTCCAAAGCCCCTGTCAAAATGGCAATGCCTCTTTTGAGAACTTCCCCCCTGCTTTTTGGTGTTTTTCGCCAAAAGTCGCCCCTCATTCCTTGTCAAAAACGCCGTTGACATTCCACCATGCAGGGTGTATCATGTATACACCATACAGATAAGTTTGTCTATTTTGCTCAAGTTTGATCTGAAACTTCGAGAGTTAGAGGTGGAAATTATGAAAACGATCCCCATCCCCTACTACACCTCCTCCCTGGATCTCCATGTGGCGGAGGAAAATCTGGAGGCAGTCATCACCGCCAAAACCGAGGAGTATGATCCCGGCAAAAGCGAGGTCCAACTGGTGGAGGAGGCCCTGTCCAATCCCATCGGTACCCCCCCGCTCCGGGAGCTTTCCAAGGGCAAGAAAAAGGTGGTCCTGGTCACCAGCGACCATACCCGAGCTGTCCCCAGCAAGCTGACCCTGCCCATTCTTCTCCGGGAGATCCGGGCAGGCAGCCCCAACGCGGACATTACCATCCTCATCGCCACCGGCCTCCACCGGCCCACTACCGAGGAAGAGCAACGGCGGATGTTTGGCGACGAGATCGTAGACAACGAAAAAATCATCATCAACAAGGCCTTCCAGGACGAGGACTTTGACTTTGTCTGTCCCCTCCCCTCCGGTGCGGAGCTGTGGGTCAACAAGGTGGCTCTGGACTGCGATCTTCTCATCACCGAGGGTTTTATTGAACCACACTTCTTCGCCGGCTTCTCCGGGGGCCGAAAGAGCATCCTCCCCGGCATCTGCAACGCCGCCACAGTGAACGAGAACCACTCCTACAAGGCCATCTCCAGCCCCTACTCCACCACCGGCGTCCTGGAACACAACCCCATCCATGAGGATATGATCTACGCCGCTCGAAAGGTGAATGTTCAATTCATCCTGAACGTGGCACTCAACGGAGAGAAAAAGGTGGTGGCTGCCTTCGCCGGAGACCTGGAGCAGGCCCACGCCGAGGGCGTGAAGTTTGTTCGGGAGCTGGCCCAGTGTCCCAGCATCACCGGGGACATCGTCATCACCTCCAACGGAGGCTACCCCCTGGATCAAAACCTCTACCAGAGTCCCAAGGCAGTGGCTACCGCCGAGGCTTGCTGTAAGGATGGGGGCGTTATCATCATGTGCGCCTCCTGCTTTGACGGCATGGGGGGCACCAATTTTGAAAAGCTTATTGTGAAGGGGTCTGTGGACGAGATAGACGAGTATCTGTCCAAGATCCCCCCCAAGGAGACCATCGCAGAGCAGTGGTGCGCCCAGATCTACTCCCGCATTCTGAAAAAGCACAAGGTCATTCTGGTGACCACCTATCTGGACCATGACCTGGTCCGCAAGGCCAATCTGATCCCCGCCTCCTCTCCCGACGAGGCCCTGGAGATGGCCTATGGCATGATGGGAAGGGACGCCCGGGTGGTGGTCATCCCCGACGGCGTTTCCGTACTGGCTGTGAAAGAGTAAGGAGGAACTTTTATGGAACTGAAACTCGCGCTGAAAGTAGACGACCTGGACAACGTGGCCACCATCTTCGCCAACGGCATTGTGGACGGCGTGGAGGTGGAGGTCCGGGACAAGAAGGGCCAGTCCGAGACCATCACCGTCCACGGGGACGTACCCTATGGCCACAAGATCGCTCTCCGGGACATCGCCAAGGGGGAGCCCATCATGAAGTACGGCGAGTCCATCGGAGCCGCCAGCCATGATATCAGGAAGGGCGACTACGTACATATCCACAACATGGACGCTATGCGCGGCCGCGGTGACCTGTAAGGGAGGGCATAGAAAATGAGTTATCAATTTATGGGTTACCGCCGCCCCAACGGTAAATTCGGTTCCAGGAACCTGGTGGCCGTCATCCCCAGCGTCATCTGCGCCAACGATGTAGGCCAGGCCATCTGCCGCCAGGTCCAGGGCACCATCGGCTACTTTCACCACCAGGGCTGCTGCCAGCTTCCCATCGACCTGAAGCGGGTCACCGACACCCTGTCCAACCTGGGCCAGAGCCCCAACGTGGCTGCCGCCCTCATCGTCAGCCTGGGCTGTGAGGGTACCGACCACGAGCGGATGGTGGCGGAGATCCGCGCCACCGGCAAGCCGGTGGAGATCATCCGCATCCAGGAGCTGGGAGGTACCTCCCGGGCCATCCAGGCAGGTATTGATGCCGCCCAGCGGATGGTCCAGCAGGTCTCCGGCCTCCAGCGGGAGCCTGTTGACATCTCTGAGGTAGTCATGGCCATCAAGTGCGGAGCCTCGGACACCACCTCGGGCATGGCCTCCAACTGCGTCATCGGCTATGTGGCCGATAAGCTGGTTGACCTGGGTGCCACCGTGGTCTTTGGCGAGACCACCGAGTTCCTGGGCGGCGAACACATCCTGGCCCGCCGTGCTGTGGGCGGCGAGGACGGCCCTGTGGGGCGGAAGATCTATGAGATCGTGGACAGGATGGAGAAGCGGGCCAAATCCATCGGCGAGGATATGCGGGGTGGACAGCCCACCCCGGGCAATATCGCCGGCGGCCTCTCCTCCATTGAGGAGAAGAGCCTGGGCGCCATCGTAAAGTCAGGCCACCGGCCCATCCGGGGCGTGTTGGAATACTGCGACAAGGTCACCGATCAGAAGGGCCTTTGGATCAAAGACGCTCCCGGCCGGGAGCCGGAGATCCTAACCGGCATGGCCGCCACCGGCGCCCAGTTTATGATGTTCTCCACCGGCCGGGGCGCCCCTCAGGGCTTCCCCTCCATGCCTGTCATCAAGATCTGCGGCAATCCCAACACCTATGAGCGCATGGGCCACGACATGGACCTGAACGCCGGGCGGATCATCACCGGCGAGGCCACCATTGAGCAGGTGGGAGAGGAAGCCTTTGAGCTGCTGCTGAAGGTCCTTAACGGCCAGATGACCAAGAACGAGGCTCTGGGCTATTTCGGCTCCATGGATATCTTCTGCCTGGGTCCTGTGATCTGACATCCTCCGCAATCCGTTTTCCCAGCCCGGGCAGGGCTTGCTTCGGTACTATACGCCAAGGGCGTTTAGTATAAATCAGAAAGAGAGAAGAAAAAGAGGAGGTAAAATCGTATGGCACTCAATCCCGTCCTGGCAATGTTCATCGGCATCATCGTGATGATGGCTCTGATCATCGCCAACAAGCTCCATCCTTTCCCGGCCCTGATCATCTCGGCCATCCTCATCGCTGTCCTGGCTATGCCCTTCGGTCCCGAGGGCGGCGTGGTAGCCACCCTGTCCGCCTGTGTCAGCACCGTGACCAAAGGCTTCGGCAACACCATGGCCAGTATCGGCGTGGTCATCGGCTTTGGCTGTATCATGGGCATCTTCCTGGAAAAGTCCGGCGCGGCCAAGCAGATGGCTTTGACCATCCTGAAGTTGGTTGGTGTGAAGAACTGTGATGTGGTTCTGGGTCTTACCGGCTTTGTGGTCTCCATCCCCGTGTTCTGCGATTCCGGCTTCGTGATCCTCTCCTCCCTGGCCAAGGAGTTCTCCCGCCTGACTAAAAAGTCCATGGTCTGGCTGGGCGGTATCCTGGGTATGGGCCTTTACATCACCCACTTTATGGTTCCCCCCACCCCCGGTCCTCTGGCTGTGGTAGGTACCTTTAATGAGAACGGCCTGCCCCTGGACCTGGGCATGTATATCCTCTATGGTCTTGCCATCTCGGTCCCCCTGTTCATCTTCGCCGTGTTCCTGTTCCGGTACTTTGGCAAGAAGTATCCCGATCTGGTGGTCCCCTATGACATTGACCGCAGCCAGTATACTGAGGCCCAGCTTGCCGTTCTGGATAAGATCGACGCCAAAATGAAGGCCGGCCAGGAGCTGGACAACAATGACTTCGCCGACCTGCTCTCCACCGAGAAGCTGCCCTCCGCCGGCCTGTCCTTCGCCACCCTGCTCATCCCCATCGTCCTCATCTTCGCTAACACTCTGGTGGGCCAGATCGGTTCCCTGAAGGGCACTGCCGTAGCCGGCGTTATCACCTTCCTGGGCCAGCCCGTCATCGCCCTGTTCATCTCTTTGTGCATGGGCGCCTTCCTGCTGTGCCGTGAGATGGGCAGCAAGGCCTGCGTGGACCTGATGCAGGAAGCCTGCCGGGACGCCGGCCCCATCGTTTTCATCACCGCCGCCGGTGGCGCTCTGGGCGCTGTCATCAATACCTCCGGCGCCGCCGGTATGATGGCAGACGCTATTGTGAAGATGGGAATCCCCGGCATCCTGATCCCCATTATTATCGGCGTCATTATGAGATTCCCCCAGGGCTCCGGCACCACCGCCATGATCACCGGCTCCGCTATTGTGGCCCCCATGGTCACCACCCTGGGTATCAATCCCTACCTGGCCGCCCTGGCTCTCTGCCTGACTACCATGTGTCCCTCCTTCCTCAATGATAGCTATTTCCATGTGGTTACCAGCTTTTCCGGCATGGATATCAAGACCAGCCTGAAGACCTGGACCGTCGGCTCCATTCTGGTCCCCGCCTTCGGTTCTGTGATCTTCGTGATCCTGTCCCTGTTCATTCACTGATTTTTTAAGAATAAAAAGGAGCCTGACTTGCCGTCAGGCTCCTTTTTGCTCCCTTTTTAATTCTCCTCCATCATCTTTCCCTGCATAAGCTGTTCCTTGATGGTCCTCCGGGCCAACTCCAGATGGATCCGTACCGTTTCCTCCGCAGAGGCGATATCCCCCACCGCCAGGGCGTGGATCAGTCTTCGGTGCTCCTCCATAGAGTCGGAAAACCGTTGTCGGCTTGCCAGGGACAGCACCCGGAACTGCTGATTCATGGACCGTACCCGGTCATAGGTGGACTCCACCAGGCTGTTGCCCCCCAACTCCACAATGCGGATATGCAGCTCCTCATCAATCTGGACATATTTATCCAGATCCCCCGCGGCGCAGCTCTTCTCCAAAAGCTCCAGCAATTCAAACAGCTTCTGCCGGCGGACCGACGTCATATTCTTCTTGCTTCTTTGGATACCATATGTCTCCAGCAGGACCCGCATATCAAAGATCTCATCAATGTCCCGAAGGGTAAACTCTTTGACATAAACCCCCTTGTTGGGCACCTCAATGACCAGTCCATCGGCCACCAACTGCCGCAGGACCTCCCGCACAGGGCTGCGGCTTACCCCCAGCTGTTCCGCCAATTCCTTCTCCTGAAGCCAGAAGCCGGGTTCATACTTTCCACTGCAAATATCATCCCGCAGGATCTGATACACCTGCCCCCGAATGGTTTTGACCTTGGGCTCTGCCATCCCGCCGCCCCCTTTCTTTTCCTGAGATACAATGATACAATATTTCTCCCCATCCCGCAATAGCTTCTTCGCTCCACTGCAAAAAAGTTGTTTCTAAATCAGCTTTTTTCATTCCGAGGGCTTGACGAATCCTAAAAATCTGGTATAATAATTTTTGCTGTCCAGGTTAACTGGCACAGTTTTTATAACTTGCAGTGGTATCGAAGTGGTCATAACGAGCACGATTGGAAATCGTGTGGCCGTCAAAAGCGGCCCGAGGGTTCGAATCCCTCCCACTGCGCCAGAATGAAGGGCAAACGGATGCCCAGCTTATACAAGGAAGCTGGGCACCCGTTCACCTTTCAAATTCAGCTTATCACCGGTCAACCTACTGCTCCGGTTAAGAGCATTTCACGGCCTGAATGTCTTTTCAAAGAAGGCACGATCCTTCCGGCCCGCCCGTTTGAATTGGGCGCCCATCCACGGCGTGAAGTGCTACGACAACACCAGCCATGGCCACAGGGAGTAGCATTATACCGTCGCTGTCATGGAGTTGAACAGGGACCACCTGTTCCTTGCTGCGATCGCAGAATGCGAACGTCTTACCCGGCTTGTGTGGAGCCGGCTCTCAGTAGCCTTTCGGCCACCACGACGGTTTCCTATCGGTTGATCAGTCTGATGTGCCTACGCAGTTAGGCGTCTATCGTAACCCGTTTGGGAGGGCTTGGCACATATTTTTCAAAGTCCTCTATGACCCCGCTTCTGGTGCAACAGAAGCGGGGTCAACTTATATCGTTGGGTACAACGATACATGGTCAGTATAACACCAGGAATTTGGGTTGTCAAATTTTTTGGTTGAGGGAGAGGAAAATATGAATTGGGGGATTGCCGACTGGGCATACTTTGTGGCTTTCGTTATACTTAACCTTGGACTTTGGGTATTTATTATTTGGTTTCTGCTACAACAGGGGAAGAAGTCGGATGATGAACCGCAGCCTCCGACGCTACAAGTACTAAAGGGCCAAGACACAACGCAACGTAAGGTTATGTCCCCAACTCACAAAAACAATGTTCCCCGGCACAAAATAGACTGCGAGCGTTGTAATGGTTACTATGTGGAACGCTGGAAAGGACAATCTATATTTGTGGGCTGCTCAAACTTCCCCAAGAATGGATGTAGAAGCACCTTATCCATCAGAGAATTTATTAAAAAAATCATCGCAAAGTATGATGTGAATATTTACTCCTGGGATATGGATTGTGAGTATTGCGGTAAAAGTACGAGGGTGCATTCCTATTACCTACTTCATGATCTGGCGGAATTTATTCCCTTTTTTAAGCAATATGGAGATGAAATCGGAGTTGGGGATATACCCGCTCTTGATGTACTTCTTGCAAAGGAATTTCTTACTATTAGGAAAAACAGGCGAGGCTATTTTTCCAATATCTGTTGCCACTGCGGAGAAGGGCAAAAGTACAACCAAGTTGTTACTGATCCACATGGCGACATTTGGGAGCCGCTTATGAGTTATGAAAGTCTGGAACAATTTCGTTCAAAAACACTTGAGATTAATGAGCCGTACATACTAAATGCTGTTGTTGATAGCATTATGAAAAAGAGTGGGATTGATAAAATCTAACTTCCTGGCTCCCAGTAATCTTTCAATAGCTCAATTATGTTTTGTCGGGGCTCCAGCCTCTCTCCCTGGGGTACCTTTTCTCTTTTTGAGGATTTTCATGGCTTTGTCCCTCCATATCTGTAATAATTTGGAAACTCTTTATTTGTTCTTTCCCTAAAGGTATAAACTTTAACGTTATCTAAGTAATGATTGTAGTTTGCCAATTTTGAGAGTACCCCAAAGGGAAGAAAAGGCTTGAAATACCCTGCTTTGGGTGATATGCTTTAAGAGGCAAGGGAAAGGAGCCACCCGAAGGAGCTGTGGCGAAGGCTGCGGTGCTGACGGACTGGCATCACACACGACCACCGCCGTCTGAAGGACATGGTAGGAGTTGCTGCTGAAAACCCTGTTGCACTTCTTGCACTGCAGGATGCAAAACAGGCGCACGGTGTCCAGGATCCTCCTGGCCCGGCAAACGGTGGCCATACTTGCACCGATCCCCCGGCAGATGGCAGCCAGGCTGGGAAAGCAGCGAGAACGGTTTCCGACCTGGAGGTACAGGTACAGAGCCGCCGCGAAGGAGCCGCCGGTCATGGGGGCGTCAAAGATCTTCCAAGGAACCGAGGTAAAATCCTTGGCCGTTGAGAGAAGACACTGGTAAACGCCGACAGCGTAGACCATGCGGCCCAGGTACTGGTCGTACCGATAGGTGTGGATGTGGGCGATGTAGCCGGCGGCGGAGAGCTCTTCTAAGGCTTTTCGGGTGGTTGTCACCGACAGCGAGGACAGCTCGGCCAGCTTGGCCAGGGACTTCCTGCAGCAGCCCAGAGGATTGCGGCGGCTATACAGGACGGCACCCAGACGGCGGGCGCTAAAGCTGAGACTCTGATCCAGGATAAGCTGATTCGGTATTCTAAATGTAGAGTGGTATCTGCGATTTGACATATCTTTTCCCTCCTTGAGCGTCTGCCGGTGGCACCCGGCAGGCGCTTTTCTTTTTGCAAAAAATACCCCACCCGTTCCTGGGTGGGGTGCAATAGGATAATTTGAACGGAAGGAGCCACAGAAAAAGAGCGCCAGCTTATAGCTGGCGCTCTTTCAATTCGTTCACGGCTCTTGTTCCTCTGTCTCCTCTTCCTCCGCGGCCAAGGAGGACAGCTCCTCCGCCTTGAAGGCGGTATACCCTTCATAGTGATAGCTGGCGTCTATCCCCTTCATATAAAGCATTTGATCCGCAACCTGACCAGTCAGACAAGCCTGCAGGAGGTGCTTAATCTCCACGTCCTTGATAGGGCTGCGCTCCATAGCCAGGAGATAATCGTCCTTGTCCACCCGGCTCCAGTCCACCACCTGGTGGAGCTCCTGCTTCAGGATCATGTCCAGCCAGATCCGGGTGCTGCGGCCGTTGCCCTCCCGGAAGGGGTGGGCTATGTTCATCTCCACATACTTTTCAACGATCTGGTCAAAGGTAGCCTGTGGCATGGCCTCGATGTGCTCCAGGGCGGCCTGCAGGTACATGACCGGGGCAAAGCGGAAGCTGCCCTTGGCCAGGTTCACATCCCGCACCTTTCCCGCAAAATCATATATGTCCTCAAAGAGGTATCTGTGGATCTCAGCCAGAGCATGAAAGGAGCCGGCCGTCAGCTCGTCCAAGCGGCCGCTCTCAAACAGCGCTACCGCCTTCTTCTTGCTGATCTGCTCCTCCACCCGGGCCAGCTCGGCGGAGTCCGTGATCCCCAACTTGTTCTCCAAGGCCATCTACCCAACTCCTTTCCTCGGGAGTTTTTCTTTTTTATATATTATACCCGCCGCCAGAGGTTTTGTCTACCTCATTACAGAGCCGTTTTGATTTAGTAAACCCTGATATACCAATCATCATATACGTTCCCCTTGATCTCTACGGCATCCCGCGCCGAGGCCCAGAGCTGGCCGCCGGGAGTCCAGCAGTCAAAGGCCGCCAGCTGCACGGGATAGTCCATGTCGGGATACCACAGGGGAGTAAAATGCACCGGCTCGCCATAGTAGGAATAGGGGTTGGGCTTGAAGCCCCAGGCGCACCGGTAAGCCACCCGGCTCTCCGGCTCCAGGAGGCGGTAATAGTCCCTGTAATCAAACTCCGGGAACACCGCCAGCACGTGCTGGAGCCTGGTCACGTCGTCCCCGGAGGCATGGGCGCTCACTGTAACGCCGCAAACAGCGTCTACCCCGTATCCGGATCCCATGATGTACTTATTGCCCCTCCTGACGGCTGTGGGAACCCTTCCGTTGGGCTGGAGGTGGAAGTCAATCCGCAGGCTGGCCGAGTAGGTGGCCATGGAAAACACCCAATATCTGTCCCAGTAGCCGCAGTCCTCCCAGTGGCCCCCGGCCTCGCTGTCATCCTCCACCCACTCCCTGTCGTCCACCCACTCCTCCTCCAGGGTGGCGATCCACTGATCCCAGGTGGCACTGGTCTGGCTTCCCCAGTCTGGAGGGGTTTCCAGCCGGAAGTTGGGCCGGTATTCGGTGTGGGTGATCCCAGGGCCCTCCAGGGGGCCGTCATAGCCCGGATCCGGCGGGATCCGCTCCTCCAGGGCGTCCACTCGGACGGAGATCTCAATGTCCCCGCCTCCATTGGGCGGGGTCACAGTGACGGTCATTTCGCAGGGCTCAGAGGGGGTATGCCACTTGACCCACACAAGCTGGGTGCCGCCGGAGGGGCAGACCATCTGCTTGCGGTAGTTGACGCCGTTAATGCGAAAGGTGGCATAGCCTACCCTCCCCCCTGCCCTGCTGCTCGGGGTCAGATCCCCGCCGCGGTTGGGAACCAGGGCGGCGGTGATAACGTCGGTGTCGCAGCGGTAGACGTACTCCGCCTGGGGTGGATCCGGAATCAGAACCTCCGGGACAAAGCTGACGATCCCCACCCCCAGCTGCTTGAGAATATCAATGTTGGGGGTATTCTTTCCGGTGGTGGCCCCCGTCCAGGCCTGGATCCCCAGGTCGGCCCGCTCCAGGAACATGGAGAATACCAGGTTCTGGTGGGTCAGGCGGCCCATCTGGAAGCGGAGATCCCCGGAACTGGCCACGTCGAACAGGGCGGCCTCAGTGGCCGTCATGGCGTACATGACGCCGTTATAGTGGAAGTAGGCGATGGGCTCCAGGAGGAGCTTATAGTCCCCGCTGATAAGCCGCTCATAGGTCAGATCGGCAACGTAGGAGCTGGTCATGTAAATGATGAAACGTATCACACTTTCATCGGTAAAATAGTTGCGGATGGCTTCAATATTATTTCCGCCGCCAGTGGAAATCACGGTGGGCAGCGGGATATCTGAAGGCGGCGTCCAGTTGGCGTAATTGGCGCTTGGGCGCAGCTCCCCACCGTTCTTATAATACAGCTTGCACTTTTTCTGATAGCACCTCTGGACATCAGTTCTGGCCCTGTTGGAGAGGTCAAAGGTAGCGATGGCCGTGGTTCCCCTCATGATGGAGACCCGCACCCCCTCGTCCCCGGGATGCCACCAGCTCTCTCCGCTGCCCCAGTTCATGTCTCCCCCTCCCCCCTCGATGTTGGGATCCCCTCCGGAGGCACAAGCTGGCAGGGGCTGGAGCAGAAGGGCAAATACCATGAGGAGAGAAAAAAGCCGCTTCATTGTATCACTTCCTTTCGTTGGGCAATAAAAAAGTGCGCAGTCTTAAACTGCACGCTTAAAACGGTTTTAAGTTACATCTCCAGTTCTTCCCCATCCCTATCTTGGCTCTGATCCAGCTCCTGCCGGAGGGTGGCATTTTCCTGCCGGAGGGAAGCGTTTTCCTTTTTGAGCCTGGCAATTTCCAATTCCAACGCAGACTTTTCCGCTATCAGCTTTAGAAATGCCTCAGCAAATTTCCCTATATCCGCAGCGCTCTTTACAAGCTGGTGCTGCTGGGCGTCAAGTGACAGAAATTGCTTGCTGCGCTCCACCTCTTCCTGGAGCATTCTGCGATCCATACCGCTTAGGGTTTCTGCCATCCTCTGGGCGGCAGCTTTACTGTCTGCCGCTCTTTCGAGAATAAGGGTCTGCTTTGCAGCAATCTCTTTATGCTCCGCGGATAGTGTTTTCTCCGTCATTGCAGTCCTATCTACGCCCTCCTTCGATAGGCTGTTGTTCTTAATCAAAGAGAAAATAACACCAATCAACGTAACTACAGCCGAAGCAATAATCGCATAATCTCCAACTTCCATCAGAAATTCCTCCCACGTGGTCATTTCATTTCACCTCCATCATTATACGACATATTTCCCCGTTTGAAAAGAGATCTACAACATACCCGATGGCAACCAACGGAAATAAAATCAGCTGGCAAAATTCCTATATATGAGTTGCAAAGGAGATTCTGTTTTTGTCATAATTGATACAGAGGGGTATGCTTATGTCGAAAACTGTTGAATCTTTTATCGCAGAGCTTATCCAGGAGTATCAAAGGGTGACCAACAAAACCTGCACAGAAATGGCTTTGGATTTTGACGTCACACTCTCCAATCTATACCGCTACCGGACAGGAAAAGGGAATCCACGAGCGAGAACCATTGACAAGATCATCTCCGCCGTCCAAGAGAACTGTCCTGGATTGTTGGAGCAAAAAAGAGATAGCACCGACAAGGAGGGATCGCTGAATGGAGCCTTCCACTCAGATCCTTGACCTGTTAAGCCATTTAGGCATAACAGCAAACTACACAGGCTTTTTCTACATAGCCGCCGCCGTGGAACAATGCCTGGGCTACAGGGAAAAGCTACTGATGGTCACAAAGGATCTCTATCCCGGTATCGCCAGGCAGTATAAAACCACCTGGAAGGCCGTGGAGAGAGATATCCGTACCGTCATCAATATCGTTTGGAAGCGCAACCGTCAGCCATTGGAGAAATTGGCCCACAGGCCATTGACGAAGCGGCCCTCTCCCTCCGAGCTCCTGGCCATCCTGACACTGGCCCTATGCTCTGAAAACAGCAAAGAGGTCCACAGCTAAAAGCTGTGAGCCCCTTTGCCCTGTCACCGTTATGGTTCCTTCTCTTCCCATTTTTGGAGCTTTTCTTTTGCCTCCTTCAGCTCTCTTTTCAGGCCGTAGTGGGTTTGGATCAGATCATAGATTTCTTTTCCTATCATCACCGTAATGCCAACGGAAAACAACACCAGCAGGATATTACACAGCAGGATCGTACTGGGAGGAATGTCCGTCATAGAGATTCCCTCCCGGATCCGCTTTTTAAGAACTGCGATATTTTATCAGAACCCATTATATTTCCTCCTTTTACAGACAAAAAGGCTGCAGCTTTAAGCTGCAGCCTCTTGTCCTTTATTACTTACATTTCCCCGACCTTATTTCCAGAGAGGCCCGATCCGGGAATATGACCATCAAAATCATCCGGGATCTGCCCTCCGGTTCCTCCATCGGTAGAACTCCGGTCTACCCATTCACCAGAACCTACGTCCCACCATTCATATTTTCCATCAGGACTAATTTCTCCATCATATCGGCCATCACGTTCAGGAGGCCCTCCCTGAGGCCCCTGGTTGGGCGTAGGAGCCGGTTCGGCCTCTGGGACGGAGGTTTCCACCGGAGCAGGCGTTTGGGGCACAGGGGCCGTTGTAGGGGCTGGAACGGGCGTTGCCGGAGACGGGGTGGGCTTATTATCTCCGTGATAGGCTCCGTCGTCCCCAAGCTGGAGGTCTCCCCCCTCTCCCCCGCTCATGTTGGTCTTTACCTGGCTGTCCGGGGTCACAATCTTTACCGCTTGGCTCTCCTGGGCCTCAAAGTCCGGGGTAATGACAATGGTTCCATCCGGCTCCGTGGTGACAGTCTCCCCAGCCGGGGTGCTATCCGAATCCACCGCCGGCTTCTTGGTATACACCGGAACCCCGCTGGGGATCGGCGGGAGGGTGTAGATCTCCTCCAGCCCCGCCGTCATATCGGGAGTCTCTTCCGCAGGCACCGTCTGCTGGGCTCCCGGATCCTCCTGGCCAGGATCCCCTTGTCTTACCACGATCACACAAATCAGCGCAAGGGCAATCAAACCAGCCGGAAGAATGATCTTCAGCTTATTCTTCATGGGTATATTCCTCCTTTCTTTCCAATTTTGGCATCCTGTTCGCTGGGGCAAAACGCATTCTAATCTATGGTCTAATTATACCATATTCAGCAACAATATGCAAGCAATAGTTCCAATAATTATTTTATTGTTGTCGCTTTTTAGAACTTATCCACAGGGTTGTGTAAAACTTCCTGAGGATCTCCATCCCCCTTGACATAGTATGGAAGAATCCTGTATAATAGGGACAGAAAGGGTGCTGTTGTATGACGGTTAGCCCCCAGACATGTAAACAGTTAGACTGTTAGCCGTCCGGATGCAGCCGGGCGGCTAACACGCTTTTGGGGATATGCAGATCACCATCGCGAGGATGATAAGTAAACATACCACGAAGCGAAGGGCTTGCGCCCATCGCCCGTTTCCCATAAGCATCACCTCCCTTCATAGGGAAGTGGCTAACCGCCATTGATACAACAGCGCCTGTCCTCATTCTACGACAACATTTGTCCTTTGTCAAATCCTGCCGCCTTCGGGGCGGCTTTCTTTTTGACCAAAAAGCGGACGTCATAAAACTGGCGCGGATGGCTCCGCCCAAGGAAGGGGCACCCGTCCGTACAGCAGCAACACCGCCCCTTCACCGCCCGGGATACCGTTGCCTCCATCGTAGCCACATAGGCCTGTCGGCAGGATTGGATCTCCACATTAGGCAACCGCCGGAGCCGCCCCAGGATCGTCTCATGAGTCAATGTCCGGTAACATCCCGGAAGCAAGGCCTCCGGAAGCCGGATCTGATCCTTCAGCAGCCCCTTCAGCAGTACCTGGCAGTCCCCTATCTCCCCGGGACTCCGCTGGAAGATCCTCCACCCTCCGGTAAGATCCCGAACGGCAAAGAAATTTGGCGTCAGCAGACGTGTGGAGCGGCGGGGATATCCCTTCGGTGCCACGTGCTCCAGGATGGCCCACTGCATTCCCCATAAAACCAGGATGGCCAAGAATATGCTCTCCCCCAAGAAAAAATATAGGGGCGAGAATAGAAACCACCCGACCAGCGTAGCGCTGACAAAGGGGTTTATCTTCAGCTGCCACCAAAGACAGCATAGTTTAGAACTTGGCTTCATAGGTGGTTTTCACCTCCAGTGGAAGGGAGATGGCCATGCGGTCTCCACCCATCAGGTATAGGGTGATATGCAGCGTGGTGACAAAGTTCAATCTCCCCCACTGCGCCAAACAGAAAATCCTGAAACCTCAACGGTTTCAGGATTTTTCTTTTATTCCCACTGTGTTTGAGACCATAATGATATATTTATAATATGGGACCGATCAACATCTTTTGGTGCTGATTCCCATTTCGTAAGACAAAATTGCACACGAATTTGCACTCAGAAAAGCCGCTCCGCTAAAAGGGCGGCTTCACTTTTATTATAAAAATCATCTTCTAAACTTCAAATTCCTATATATGAGTTGCCAGGAAAGGACCGTTTTTGTCATAATTGATACAGAGGGGCATGCTTATGTCGAAAACGGTCGAGTCCTATATCGCAAAGCTTATCCAGGCATATCAAATGGCAACTAAGAAAACCTGCACGGAAATGGCTTTAGATTTTGACGTCACACTCTCAAATCTATATCGGTACCGGATGGGAACAGGCAATCCACGTGCAAGAACCATTGATAAGATCATCTTGGCCATCCAGGAAAACTGTCCCGAATTGTTAGACCAAAAAAGTGATGACCCAGGCAAGGAGGGATATCCAAATGGACCATTCGGCCAAGATTTTTAACCTTTTGAACCAGTTAGGTATAACGGCAAACTACACCGGCTTTTTCTACTCAGCATCCGCTGTGGAGCAATGCCTGGTCCATCGCGAGAAACTGCTGATGGTCACAAAGGTTCTATACCCCAACGTAGCCAAGCAGTATAAAACCACCTGGACTGCGGTAGAGAGAAATATTCGCACCGTCATCAATATCGCTTGGAAACACGATCCTCATCTACTGGAAAATTTAGCCCGCAGGCCCCTGTCAAAACCGCCTTCTCCCTCGGAGTTTCTGGCTATCCTGACCCTTTCCCTTTGCAACGAATGAGGAAAAGACCCCCCAAGGCCTCACCTTAGAGGGTCTTTCCCCTTATTGCTTTTCGCACTCCGGGCAATAGCCTATAAAAGTCAAGTCGTGGCCCTCCACCCGAAAGCCGGGGGATACCTGCTCCGCCGCCCTATCCAGAGCCTCATCATAATCCGGTTCCACATCAAAGACCCTTCCGCAGCTTTTACAGCGGAAATGACTGTGGGGGCACGTATCCCCATCATAACGCTCCACCGTGAAGGACATTCGTACCAAGACCCCTTCCTCAGCCAGCAAGTTCAGATTACGATATACCGTTCCCAGGCTTAGATTGGGACATACGGGTTTTAACCACTGATAGACCATCTCCGCTGTGGGATGCTCTTTGCTGCCCATTACAGCTTCATAGATCAACTCCCGCTGTCTGGAGTAGCGTTTCCCAGCCATAGATATCCCTCACTATAATAAGAATTATTACTATTATTGAAAATACCATATTTATTGAAAAAAGGCAAGTCTTTTTTTACCCTCTTTTTCCGGCAATGGTTCCTCTCTCTCGGGACATACTACAATTCGGATGGAGATTCCAACGATTTTGTTTGCAGGAGGAGAGGGAAATGAATCGAAAATTCGGTCTGATGGCCCTGGCTCTTGTGCTGTCCGCCGCTCTGGCTGGCTGCACCACGGCAGAGAACGCTCCCAACCACTCCGCTCCGGCGGTGGCTCCCACAGCGTCCGCCGCTCCCAACCCCACGGCTTCGCCCAACACGGTGACCAAGGGGTTGGAGGAGACCGCCCGCGGGATCGGTGACACAGCCCGGGGGGCTGTGAACGATGTGGGCCGGATGGCCCGGAATGCCGGCAACGCAATGCAGGACGCCGCATGGTAAAAAGAAAGGTGACCGGTACCCCCGGTCACCTTTCTTTTATTGTTCCCCATCTTTTCTCTGTCGAACTTCCAGCCAAAAGCCAAACGCTGTCAGACAAAGAGAAAACAGCAGCAGCAAAAGAAAAATCAAGATGTTCACCCAGGAGAGATCTCCCGCCCTCTGTCGGGCCAGTAGGGCTGAAAAGGAAAAATAATCCCAAAAACGGGGGCCGCTCCCCTCCCCAAGCAACCGCACACACAGGCTGTTGAATACCGGAATGGCAAAGCTGGTCAAAAGAGCGGCGCCTCCCGCCTTGAGGACCCGCCCCGCCGGGAGCCACAGGACACACCCCAGATACCCCCAGCCAAAGGCCACCCCCACCACCGCCAAGGGATAGGCAAGTTCTATCAGCCATTCTCCCCCTGCAAAAGCCCAGATCACCGCCAGCAGAAGAAAAACCCATAGACTGGTCAGGCAGGCGGACAAAAGCACCACCCGTTTTCCATTGAACCGCCAGATGGCCCATATCCCCCAAGGAAGCGCCAAGCTGACAGCGGTAATGCAAAGTCCTCCCCCCAGCCAGTGTCCACCCACATAGCTCCAGCAGGAAATCAGCAAAAGCAGAAGGCAGACCGTGGCGGCCCCCAAGCAAATGGGAAGCCGGTTCTTTTTCACAAGAAAGGGCAGGTTGGTGAAGCAGGTCCCGAGACCGATGGCGGTCAGTACGATCCAAAACCAGTCCAGGGTTTGGTAAATGGCGATGTTGCAGACAAAGCAGACGGCAATGGCGATCAGATAGCTTACTCCAAAAAACCGTTGCAGTCCCACTACCGTCTTTCTCCATCTCCGTGCCGCCTTCTCTTGGGCGTGGGCCTGGTCATCGTCACAGGCGGCAAAAAATTCATGCTCCGAAATGCCCAGCACTCCGCAGATCGCGGTGACCAAGGACACATCCGGGTAGGAAAGCCCCCGTTCCCATTTGCTGACGGTGGATTCGGTCACATAGAGCCGCTGCGCTAAGTCCTTCTGGGTCAAAGCCATCTCCAGTCGCTTTTTTCGCAGATACTCTCCAAAAGAGCGTTTTTCTTCCATTCCTTTATATCTCCTGTCATTGGATTGGCGCCTGTTCCAACCTTACCCACTCAGGTGAAAAAAGTCAAGGGCATTTCCCCATTTTATCACTCGACCGTCAGGAAAGTCCTGTCAGGACAAGGCTTTTCCCCCTCTTGCCTTTTAAGCTGAGATTTGATATGATACCTTCAACCCATCATTGAGAGGAGAGCGCGGTTATGAGCGTATCAGTCAGACAAGAGGGTTTTTATTATAAAAACGGTGAATTTACCTCCGCCAAGGCCGACCTCGGACAGGTGGACTCCGCCCGTCTAAAAACAATGGCTCATACCATCCTCTCCACTCATAACCGGAGCGGGGATATGTCCCGGCTCCAAATCAAATTTGACGCTATGGCCTCCCATGACATTACTTACGTAAGCATCATCCAGACCGCCCGGGCCTCAGGTCTCCAGCGGTTCCCCATCCCTTACGTCCTTACCAACTGCCATAACTCCCTGTGCGCCGTGGGAGGCACTATCAATGAGGATGACCACCTTTTCGGCCTCTCCGCCGCCAAAAAGTACGGTGGGGAATTTGTCCCTGCCCATCAGGCCGTCATCCACTCCTATATGCGGGAACGGTACGCCGCTCCCGGAAAGATGATCTTAGGCTCCGACTCCCATACCCGCTACGGGGCCTACGGCTGTATGGCCATCGGGGAGGGTGGCCCGGAGCTGGCCCGCCAGCTTTTGGAAAAGACCTATGACATCCCCTATCCTCCTGTGGTCGCCGTGTACCTTACCGGCGCCCCCCGTCCAAGTGTCGGTCCTCAGGACGTGGCCTTGGCTTTGGTGGGAGCCACCTTCCGGTCTGGTGCGGTAAAGAATGCCGTGCTGGAATTCTTTGGCCCCGGGGTGGCCTCCCTGTCTATGGACTACCGCTCCGGCATCGACGTGATGACCACCGAAACCACCTGCCTGTCCTCGGTATGGCAGACCGATGAGATCACCAAGAACCACCTCACCGCCCTGGGCCGTGGGGAGCAGTATCACCCCCTCTCCCCCGCCGACGGCGCATACTATGACGGTCTGGTGGAGATCGACCTCTCCACTGTGGAGCCCATGATCGCCCTGCCCTTCCATCCCTCCAACGCCTATCCCATCCGGGAATTCAAGGCCAATATGCAGGATCTTCTCCATCAGGTGGATATGGACACTGCCCGGCAGCTTGGGGTAAAGAATGCCCCCTCTCTTCTCTCCAAGATCCAAGGCCACATCTTCCGGGTGGACCAGGGGGTCATCGCCGGGTGCTCCGGGGGCACCTACCAGAACCTGAAGCGGGCGGCGGAGATCCTACGGGGCGCCTCCACGGGAAGCGGCGGATTCTGGCTTTCCTGCTACCCCGGCTCCATGCCCGTCAACCTGGAGCTGACTAAAAACGGCTATATCGCCGACCTGATGGCGGCGGGATGTTCCATCCGCTCCTGCTTCTGCGGCCCCTGCTTTGGAGCGGGGGATGTGCCCGCCAACGGCGGCTTCTCCATCCGCCACTCCACCCGGAATTTCCCCAACCGTGAGGGCAGCAAGCCCGGGGACGGCCAGATCTCCTATGTGGCCCTCATGGACGCCAGGAGCATTGCCGCCACCGCCCTGAACGGCGGTATCCTCACCGCCGCCGACGAACTGCCCCAGCTCCCCGCCGACCACCCGGAGGAGAGCTGGGCCTATGACGACAGTGCCTACAAGGCCCGGGTCTACTACGGCGTGGGCAAGGCCCAACCTGAGGAGCCCCTTGTCTTTGGCCCCAACATTGCCGACTGGCCGGAGCAGATCCCCCTGCCGGAGAACCTGCTCCTCACCTGCTGCGCCGCCATCTACGACCCGGTGACCACCACCGACGAACTCATTCCCTCGGGAGAGACCTCCTCCTACCGCTCCAACCCCATCAAATTGTCCCAGTTCGCCCTGAGCCGCAAATGCCCCAAGTATGTCTCCAACGCCCAGAAGGTCCAGGCCGAGGAGAGGAAACGCCGCTCCGGGGAGGAGAAAGACTTTCCCGCAGATACGGGCCTCGGCTCCTTCATCATGGCCCTGAAGCCCGGGGACGGCTCGGCCCGGGAGCAGGCCGCCTCCTGCCAGCGGGTGCTGGGGGGCTGTGCCAACCTGGCGGCGGAGTACGCCACCAAGCGCTACCGCTCCAATGTGGTGAACTGGGGTATGCTCCCCTTCATCGCCGAGGATGTGAAGGACTGGAACATCCGGGAGGGAGACTCCCTCTACATCTCCGGCATCAGGACCCTTCTGGAGGGGGACGGGGAGGAGATCGACGCCACCCTCATCCAGGAGGGAAAGCAGACCCCGGTAAGGCTAAAACTTCCCGGCCTCACCCGGGAGGAGCGGGACATCATCCTGGCGGGGTGCCTCATCAACTACTACGCGAAGTAAAGGATTCGCCGCCCGGTCTTAAAAAGACCGGGCGGCGAATCCTTTACTTCAAAAGTCCCCTTATCTGCTCCAGAGTTAGCCCCCGAGTCAGCACCATATCGGCCCTCTCCTCCTGGAGATAGGGCCTCAGCAGATCCACGGCCTTACGGTAGTCCAGCATACCCAGGATCCCCTGCTCTGTGGTGCTCACCAGCACCAAACGCCAATCCGCCACCGGCTTGCCATCCAGACCGTACCTCTCCCAGGGGGTTACAGGGAGGACAGTCTCCACCCCCTCGGTGAGCACCAGAGCCCCGAAGGGCTCCTCCCCCTCCTTGCCGTAGAAGTTCACGTTGGCCTTGAAGGCGTTGTCCCAAGCCTCCTGAGGGGCCATGGACCTCTCGGGCTCCTTCCTGCCCTTGAACTTATCAAACAAACCCATAACGCTTTCCTCCTTAAAACAGCCCCGTGATCTTCCGTCCTCATCCACATCGATCTCCTCCGCCGCCGGGACCTAGGGCAGGCCCGGCGCGTCGTCGCAAAGTCCGCTTACTCCGTTTCCGCCTGCGGCGAAAACTGCGTTCGCTTTCTTGCTCCTCCTTTCCCCACAAAAGCTGAGGACCGCTTTTGTGGGGCCCCCATAAGATGACCATGCCGGGATCAAAACAGGCCTGTAATCTTTCCATCAGCAGTGACGTCGATCCTCTCCGCCGCGGGAACCTTGGGCAGTCCCGGCATGGTCATGATATCCCCGGTGAGGGCCACAATGAACCCCGCCCCGGCGGAGACCTTCAGATTCCGGACCGTCACGTCAAAGCCCTCCGGCGCCCCCAGCAGGGCCGGGTCATCGGAGAAGGAGTACTGGGTCTTTGCCATACAGATAGGCAGATCCCCAAAGCCCAGCTCAAAATGCTTCTGGGCCTGCTTCTGGGCGTTGGGGGTAAGGATGGCCCTCCCCCCGCCGTAGACCCTATTCACAATGGCGTTGAGCTTATACTGGATGGAGGTATTCTCCTCATAGGCGAAGGTGAAGGAGTCCAGCCGGGGCTCCTCCTCGCACAGGCGGATCACCTCCCGGCCCAGGGCCTCGCCCCCGGCTCCCCCCTTGGCCCACACCTCAGAGAGGGCCGCATTGACCCCCAGCTCCCGGCATTTGTCCTCCACCAGCTTCAGCTCGGCGGGGGTATCGGTGGGGAAGGCGTTGACAGCCACCACACAGGGTAGATGATATGTATTCTTGATATTGTCCACATGACGCAGAAGGTTGGGAAGTCCCTTCTCCAACGCCTCCAGATTCTCCTTGCCCAACTCAGCCTTGGCAGCGCCCCCGTGGTGCTTCAAAGCCCGGACGGTGGCCACTACCACCACCGCATCAGGTGTCAGCCCCGCCATGCGGCACTTGATATCCAGGAATTTCTCCGCCCCCAGGTCGGCGCCAAAGCCCGCCTCGGTGACCACATAGTCGCTGAGCTTCAAAGCCGCGTCGGTGGCCGAGATGGAGTTGCAGCCGTGGGCGATGTTGGCGAAGGGCCCCCCATGGATAAAGGCCGGCGTCCCCTCCAGGGTCTGGACCAGGTTGGGCTTGATGGCGTCCTTCAAAAGGGCGGTCATGGCCCCCTCGGCGTGGAGGTCGTGGGCGGTGACCGGCTCCCCGGAGCGGTTGTAGGCCACCACCATCCGGCCCAGCCGGGCCTTCAGGTCAGCAAGATCGGCGGCCAGACAGAACACCGCCATCACCTCGGAAGCCACGGTGATATCAAAGCCGTCCTCCCGGGGCACTCCCTGCATCCTTCCCCCAATGCCGTCGATCACGTTCCGAAGCTGGCGGTCGTTCATGTCCACGCACCGCCTCCAGGTGATATTCTTCACGTCAATGTCCAGAGCGTTCCCCTGCTGAATGTGATTGTCCAGCATGGCCGCCAGCAGGTTGTTGGCGGCTCCGATGGCATGGAAGTCCCCGGTGAAGTGGAGGTTGATATCCTCCATAGGGATCACCTGGGCATAGCCTCCCCCGGCGGCGCCCCCCTTCACCCCGAACACGGGACCCAGGGAGGGCTCCCGCAAAGCCAGACAGGTCTTCTTCCCCAGCCGCTGGAGGCCGTCGGCCAGACCCACGCTGGTGGTGGTCTTTCCCTCCCCCGCCGGGGTGGGATTGATGGCGGTGACCAGGATCAGCTTCCCCTTCCGGGGCTTGTCCCGGTATGCCCCAGGCTCCACCTTGGCCTTATCATGGCCGTAGGGGATCAAATCCTCCTCCCCCAGCCCCAGCTTGGCGGCGATCTCCTTGATGGGACAGGCCTTCACGCTCTGTGCGATCTCAATATCAGTCAGCATGGTATGTCTCCTCCTCGTATTAGAACATATGTTCCGCGTGAACCATGGTAAAACCGTACAACTTTCCCGGAGGGTATGTAGGGGCGCACACTGCGCGCCTACCGCCCTCACAGTTTTCGCAGCTTATCCCAAAGGGCCATAGGGACCTTGGCGGGCAGCAGCTTGCTCCCCAGCCGCATCACAGCGGGGATGGGTCCACAGGTGACCACCCCCCGCCCCAGGCTGTTCATGGTAAGGCTCCAGGCCGCCACCGCCTCGGGCCGCATGGCGAAGGGGGTACTCTGCACCGCGCCTGGGTTAGCGGTATCCCGGGCCACGGTCATAAACTCCGTTTTGATCCAGTAGGGACACACCGCCGTCACCAGCACCCCCCGGGGCGCCAGCTCCTCCCGGAGAGCCCGGGTGTAGTGGAGCAAAAAGGCCTTGGTGGCAGCATACACACTCATAGCCGGGAGGGGCTGGAAGGCGGCGCAGGAGGCGATCTCCAGTACCCGGCTTCCCCGGTGGAGGTAGGGTACGCAAACCCTGGTCACCTCCGCGGCGGCCCGGCAGTTGAGGGAGATCATATCCCCCGTCTCCTCCAGGCTCAGGTCCTCCACCCGCCCGAACTTGCCGAATCCGGCGGCCGAGACCAGCAGCTCCACCCGGGGCCTCTCCTCCTCCAGGGTCCGCCCAAGGATCTCTCCGCTCTCCTCCCCGGTCAGGTCCAGGGCCAGGATCCGGCAGTCATGCTCCAGTTCCCCCGCCAGAGCCACCAACCGCTCCTCCCGGCGGGCAATGAGCCACAGCTCATCCAGGTCCATCCTTTTATCCACAAGTCTCGCATAGGCCCGCCCCAAGCCGGAGGAGGCCCCGGTAATGATCCCGATCCTCATATCCATTCCCCCTTTGCGGTAGTATGGCTGTTCTTTTTCATTTTACCATTCCGTCGGGGAGCATACAAGGAAAATATATAAACTCCGTGGAAGATCCTTCCACGGAGTTTTTATCCGGCTTTTACCGGTCCATTTTGTCCACCAGCCTGAAGAACTGTTTGGGATCCACATCGTCCTCAGCCACCATCCGGACCTTCTTGCCCACCAACGCATATAGCCCCAGCAGGGAGCGGGCGTCCAGCATGATCACGTCGGTGCTCACCCAGACCTCATAGGGGGCCTCGCTGGCCAGCTTATTGATACGCTCTACCTGAGCGCCGTCTCTTATCTCCAGTTCCTTCACCATAATGAAGATTCCTCCTTGTATCGCAATGATCGCAGTTTTCTTTCCACCTCTTCGGACTCCTCCGAGGTTCGCCTGCATTTTAACAATGTTTTTCCATAAAGTCAACCCGTTCATTGTATGAAATGCATGAATTATATCCTTCATTTTTGTGCAACATGCTACATCCCATTCTTTTTTTACTTTTTCCAAATTTAATCAAATCTTTATTGACCTTTCCCCCCTTCCGTGACATACTATAAAAAGATGGGTGAATGACCCACATCAATTTTGAGGAGGTCCCTTGCATGGTTGAGGATATGAAGGACAAAAAATTCGCCGAGGAGGTCATTGAGAAGCTGAAGGACCTGGTGAAAAAGGGCAATGTCACCAAGATCCAGGTCATCAAGAATGGGGAAACCATCGTGAACTTCCCCCTAAACGTGGGCATCGTGGCCGGCGTGGCCGCCGCCCCCTGGGCCCTGCTTCTGGCCGCCATCACCACCCTGGGCATGGACTGCCACATCGACGTGGTAAAGGACGACGGCGAGGTGCTCCACATCATCTGATCCGATCCCTATAAAAAGCGGAGTGCCTGAGGCACTCCGCTTTTTCTCTCTCAAAGGAGTAGAGAGAGGGGATTCCAAAGCCAACTACACCAACCACAACAGGATCAATCCGCCTCCACCCCTGGAAACGTATCCGGTCCAAAAACCGGGGGATAGAAAATCAGAAAAGGAATACGAAGCCCTATTCCTCACAAGTCCAAGTATCACCCTTTTTGAATAGAGCTTTGTATAAAACAAAAGGCGGCAGGAAACTCTCCTGCCGCCTTTATCTTGCTAAAAATCAGATTGGCAATGCCATTCCTATCCTCAGTTATCCCGGTTAAAGATATTAAAGATGGACTGCCACTGGTCGTCGTCCTCGGAGGACTTGTCCTCTTCGGCCTCCTCGTCCTCGGCGGTCTCGGCAGCCTGCTTCTCCTCCGCGGCGGCCTTCTCCCCCGCCTTGGTGAAGGCGTTGGAGCCCAGCTTAGCGGCCTCCTCATCATAGCCGGTAGCGATGACAGTGACCTGCATCTCGTCCTCCAGAGCCTCGTCGAAGGCGGCGCCGAAGATGATGAGAGCCTCGGGATGGGCGGCCTGACGCACCATATCGGCGGCGGCCTCCACCTCCTCCAGCCCGATATCCATAGAGCCGGTAATGTTGACCAGCACCCCCCGGGCGCCGTTGATGGAGGTCTCCAGCAGGGGGCTGGAGATGGCCATCTTGGCCGCCTCCTCCGCCTTGCTCTTGCCCGCGGCCCGGCCCACGCCCATGTGGGCCATGCCCGCCTCCTGCATGACGGCGGTGACGTCGGCAAAGTCCAGGTTGATGAAGCCGGTGTTCTTAATGAGGTCGGAGATAGACTGCACCGCCTGGCGCAGCACATCGTCGGCGATCTCAAAGGCGTTGGCGAAAGTGATCTTCTGGTCGGTGGCGAACTTCAGCCGCTCGTTGGGGATGATGACCAGGGAGTCCACCTTGCTCTTGAGCTCCTCAATGCCCAGCTCGGCCTGCTGCATCCGGCGGCGTCCCTCAAAGTTGAAGGGCTTGGTGACCACGCCCACGGTGAGGATACCCGCCTCCTTGGCGATCTCCGCCACAATGGGGGCCGCCCCGGTGCCGGTACCGCCGCCCATACCGGCGGTGATAAAGACCATATCGGTCCCCTCCAGCACCTTGGCGATCTGAGCCTTGTTCTCCTCAGCGGCCTTCCGGCCCACCTCGGGATCGGCACCTGCGCCCTTGCCGCTGGTCAGCTTCTCCCCGATCTGGATCTTCTGACCGGCCCCCGAGACGTTCAGGGCCTGCTTGTCCGTATTCACGGCGATAAAATCCACGCCCTTGACTCCAGTACGTACCATGCGGTTGACGACATTGTTTCCGCCGCCGCCCACGCCGATGACTTTGATGTTGACAACGGCCTCCGGGCCGGGATCCAATCCAAACGGCATATTTGTTCCTCCTATGTATCGGTTCTTTTGTATCTCACCGGGGTCCGGTCCATTTTGTGCCGGGACCTCCCGGGGACTTCTATATCTTGTACTATTTTATCCTTCTTTTGCCCTCAGGTCAAGTGTTCCGGACGTATTTCTCAAAACTTTTCCCACTTTCTTTTCTCCAGCTCCTCATTCCGGCATCCACCGCTCGGTGAGCAGCCGGGCCTCCCCGTCCCCGTAGGTCAGGTCCAGGGTGCCGGAGATGACCTCCCCCCGCTGCTCAAAGGTCTCCAGCACCCGCTTGAGGGAGAAGGCCCGCAGGTCAAAATCTCCCGCCGCGGGCACCGCCACCGTCAGGCTCTCCCCATAGCCGAAATGGATCACGTTGCTGGCGCTGAGATCGATAAACCCCGTAACGCCCCCCACCAGCCCCCTGTCCCGCAGGGCGGTGAGCAGCTGCCGGAGCCCCTCCAGCTTATCCTGCTCCCCGATCTCCACCGAGATCCACTCTCCCGCCTTGGGCTCCAGGGGGTGGAGCCCTATGACATTGGGATACCCCCAGACCTCGTTGACGGCATTATCCCCCAACTGCTCCAGCAGCTTCCCCCGGGGGTCGATGAGCCACCAGCTCCCCCCGCACTCCAAAGTGGCGGCGGGGGTACACTCGGTAATGTGGAGCTCCACCGTGTCGGGCAGCCGGTGAACGGGGATGGCGTTCTCCACGTAGGGCAGTGCCCCCAAAATATTCTGCGCCGTCTGAGGCCGGTTCACCAGGAACAGGTTGTCCCCCACCTCCACCCCGGAGGCGTCGATGATCTCCTGGACGGTGTAGCGGCTGTTTCCCTCCACCACCACCTGGTTCACCCGGAAGAAGACCACACAGCCCGCCAACACGGCGGCAAAGACGATGAGAAACGACAGCAGCTTATAGAGGAAGCCAAAGCGTCCCCTTCTCCGCCGCTGTCGATTCCGATTCTTCCTCGCCGCCATGCTCCGGCCTCCTGCGTATCAGCTCTCATGTCCTCTTTCAGACATTGCGCCATAGGCACAAGTTTTGCTAAGCTCCCGCTTCGCGGTCGCTAAGCAAAGCTATTGTACCACCCGAAGGTGAAAAAATAGTTAAGATTAAATGACAATTTCTTCTTCCAGCCATATTTTTGCTCCCAGGGCCCGCAGGTCCCCGGCCAGATCCCCATACCCCCGCCGGATGTGGCGGGTCCCGGAGACCACCGTCTCCCCCTCCGCCCCAAGTCCAGCCACCACCAGGGCCGCTCCGCCCCGCAGATCGGTGGCCTGGACCCGCGCGCCAAACAGCCGGGGTACCCCACAGACCACCGCCACCCGGCCCTCCACCCGGATATCCGCCCCCATCCGGGAGATCTCATCCACATGGCGATACCGGCTTTCAAACATATTCTCCACAAAAACCGTGGCCCCCTGTGCCTTGCACAAAGCCGCCATTACCACCGCCTGGGCGTCGGTGGGGAACCCGGGATAGGGGGCGGTCCGCAGGGGCCGCACCGCCCCCAGAGGCTCCTGAACGGCGATGTGGATGGAGTCGCTGCCGCTCTCCACCTGGCATCCCGCCTCCACCAGGGCCGCCGTCACCGTGGAAAGCTGCCGCCAGTCCACCCCCAGCAGCTCCCCCTCCCCTCCGGCGCAGGCCACCGCCGAAAGATATGTAGCCGCCACGATCCTGTCCGGCCGGATGGTGTGCTCCCCGCCGTGAAGGGGCTTTCCCCCCTCAATAACGATCACCGAGCTCCCCGCCCCCCGGACGTCAGCCCCCAGGGTCCGCAGAAATTCCTGAAGCTCCACGATCTCCGGCTCCCGGGCCGCGTTGGTGATGGTGGTGGTCCCCTTCGCCGCCACCGCGGCCAGCATGGCGTTCTCGGTGGCCCCCACGCTGGCCAGGGACAGGGTAATGCTCCCCCCCGTCAGCTCCCCTTGGCAGATCAGCCTTCCGTTTCTCTCCTCGATCTCCGCCCCCAGGGTCCGCAGGGCAGCCAGATGGAGGTCGATGGGCCGGGGTCCCAATTCACAGCCGCCGGGATAGGTCAGTTCCGCCCGTCCCATCCGGCCCAGCACCGGCCCCAAAAAGATCACCGAAGAGCGCATCTCCCGCATCAGTTCATCGGGAATAACGCAGTCTGTAGGGACAGAGGCGTCCACCCACACCGTTCCCCCCTCCCGCTTCACCCCGCAGCCCATATGCCGGAGGATATCCAGCGTATATTCCACGTCGGTGAGGGGGGGACAGTTTCGCAGAACGCACTCCCCCCGAGCCAGAACGGTTGCCGCCAATATGGGCAGGACGCTGTTCTTGGCCCCCTGCACCGCAACAGAGCCGGACAGCCTCTGCCCGCCCTGGATCCTGAAAACGCTCATATCTTGCCCTCCCTGTCGGATTTCCTACGGGTCATCCTATGCGCAAGGGAGGGAAAGGGTCAAATTAAGTGAAAAATTAAAAGTGAAAAGTGAAAAAGCGAAAGATCCTAAAAATAGAGACTGTCCTTTTTATTTTCGCCGGTCCTGGCTTTTTCATTTTTAACTTTTCACTCATTTCAGCAGCCGTTTCAGCGTCTCAAATATCTTCTCATTGGCGTCCGGTATCGCCAGCTCCGACAGCCTTCTGGCCATCTCCGAACGCTTCTCCGGGCTGTGGAGCAGGTCCGCCGCCGTCCGGTAGAGCCGCTCTCCGGAGCACTCCTTCTCGGGCAGCAGCACCGCCCCCCCGGCGTTTGCCAGGATCCGGGCGTTCTTGGTCTGATGGTCGGCGGTGACATTGGGGGAGGGCACCAGCACCGAGGGCTTGGCGATGGCCGCCAACTCCGAGACGGTGGACGCTCCGGACCTGCACAGCACCAGGTCCGCCGCCGCCATCACCAGGGGCATATCATAGATATACTCCCGGACCTCCACCCCTTGGGCGCTCCCTCCCCGTGTGGCAAGGTCCCTGGTCATGGAGGAGAAATCCCGCCCCGCCCCATGAATGTGGCGGAAGGGAGCCCCCTCCCGGCTCTCCAGGGCGATAAACTCGGTCATATATCCGTTCATCCGCTCCGCCCCAAGGCTTCCCCAGTAGGACAAGAGCAGGGGCCGGTCATCCTCGATCCCCAGCTCCCTCCGGGCCTCCAGCCGAGTCCGGCGGAAGAAGTCCCCCCGGACCGGTGTCCCGGTGACCACCACCTTGGAGGGATCCTCATACTGTTCCCTGCTCTCGGCAAAGCCCACCATCACCACGTCACAGACCTTGCTGAGAGCCTTGGTGGTAAGTCCGGGTACCGCGTTGGACTCATGGACGGCGGTGGGGATCCCCCGCTTGGCGGCGGCCTTCACCACCGGGAAGGAGGCGTATCCCCCGGTCCCCACCACCAGATCGGGCTTGAACTCGTCCAGAATGGCCTTGGCCTGCCGGTCGGACCTTACCATATTCACCACTGTCCCCAAATTGTGACCGATGGCGGCGGGGGTCAGGGAGCGGCGGAAGTTGGTGATGGTCACCGTCCGCAGCTCAAACCCCTCCTTGGGGACCAGCCGGGTCTCCATCCCTCCGTCCGCCCCCACGAAAAGGACCTGACAGCCCTCCTCCCGCTCCAAAAACATCCGGGCCAAGGCCACCGCGGGATTGATATGCCCCGCGGTCCCCCCGCAGGTAAACAGCACGTTCATCCTCAACACCACCAACATTTAAGTTAAAAGTTAAAAATGAAAAGTGAAAAAGCCAGAGATCCTAAAAATAATAGCAGGTCCTCTTTATCCTCCCCGGTTTTCGCTTTTTCACTTTTCACTTTTCATTTTTCACTTTCCTCATCCCTGCTTTGGCGCCGGTACCTGCCTTGATACGCTGAGCACGATCCCCATCTCGCCAAGCTGGATCATCAGAGCCGTGCCCCCGTAGCTGAAGAAGGGCAGGGAGATACCTGTGGTGGGCATAAAGTTGGTGACCACCGAGATATTGAGGAACACCTGCACCGCCAGGAGGGTGATGATCCCCACCACCAGCAGGGAGCCGAACCGGTCCCGGGCATGGAGGGCGATCCAGTAGCCCCGGAGCACCAGCATGGCAAAGAGGGCCAGGATCAGTCCCGCCCCAATGAGTCCCAATTCCTCACAGACCACCGAAAACACAAAGTCGTTCTCCGGCTCAGGCAGGAACCCCAGCTTCTGCCTTCCCTGGCCGAAGCCCACCCCGAACAGCCCTCCGGAGCCGATGGCGTAGAGGGACTGGATGATCTGATATCCTCCATCCTTGGGGTAGGCCCAGGGGTCCTTCCACAGGTTGATCCGCTTGGTCATATAGGGGGTCTTGGTGATGATGAACCACAGGGCGGCCATAATGAACCCGCCACCGCCCACAAACCAGCCCCAGTGGATACCGGCGGCAAAAAGGACGGCGGCGGCCCCCGCAATGATGAGGATGGTGCCCGACATATGGGGCTCCAACAGCACCAGCAGCACCACCACTCCCAGTACCAGGATATAGGGCACCAGCTCCAGAAAACCGATCCGGTCCAGAAAGGCCAGGGCCCTCTCCTTGGGCGCGTCCCCAAAGCGTTTCTTTTTCTCCGTGTTTCGTTTGCACAGTCGGGCGGCAAAGTAGAGGATGACCCCCACCTTCGCCACCTCCGAGGGCTGAAGGCTTCCGATGCCCGGCATCCGGATCCACCGCTGGGCGCCCACCTCCGCCTTGCCGTAACCGAAGGGAAACACCAGAATCAACAATACCACCGAGATCCCCAGCACAAAAACGGACATCCACCGGAAGTGCTGGTAATTGATCTTGGAGATCACATACATGGCCCCCAGCCCCGCCACGGCAAAGGCGGCCTGCCGGGCAAAATAATAGGTAGCCTTTCTCCCTTCGTTAAGGGCGGTGGCATAGGAGGCGGAGAACACCATAATGACCCCGATGACGGTGAGGAGCACCACCAGCATCAAAAAGGGCATATCCAGCGGCCCCCGGGCCAACTGCTGCTCCATGGTAAGGTCCCGCTTTAGCTTCGGCATAGTCTCCCCCCAAAATAAGTTAAAAGTTAAAAATGAAAAGTGAAAAAACACCAAAGCCTAAAAATAAAGAATGTCCTTTCTATCTTCGCCGGTCTTAGCTTTTTCACTTTCACTTTTCATTTTTCACTTTACAGATACCGTCCCCTGACCCCCAAAAAGGCGATGACGCAGAAGATGGCCGACACGGTGGCAAATACCGCCACCACCTTCCGCTCCTTCCACCCGCACATCTCAAAGTGGTGGTGGAGGGGGGCCATCTTGAAGATCCGCTTACCGTGGGTCAGCTTGAAATAGACCACCTGGATAATGTCGCTGAGGGTCTCTGCGATATAGACGATCCCCACCAGCACCAGGATCAGAGGCATGTCGGTGGCAAAGGCCAGCCCGCACACCGCCCCGCCCATAAACAGGGAGCCGGTGTCCCCCATGAACACTTTGGCCGGATAACGGTTATAGTGCAGGTAAGCCAGCAGTCCTCCCAGCAGGGCGGCGGAGAATACAGTCAGTTCATCCTGTCCCCACAGGGCGGTGACCGCGGTAAAAAAGGCGGCCACCGGGATGGTCACCGAGGCGGACAGGCCGTCCACCCCATCGGTGATGTTGACGGCATTCACACATCCCACCATGACGAAGGCGGCGAAGGCCATGTACACCGGCCAGGGCAGGGGGATGTAGATCCGGGTAAAGGGAACGTAAAGATTGGGCCGCAGATACCCCTCATACCGCAGCAACACCGTCATGAGGATGGCGGCGGAGAGCTGGAGCAGGAACTTCCACCCGGCGGTAAGCCCCGTATTCTGGTGGTGGACCACCTTCATATAGTCGTCGATAAAACCGATGACGCCGAACACCAAAGCGAACCCAAAGACATAGAGAGCTCCCCGGCTCCCATTCTGCACATGGGAAAAGCCCAGGGCCGCCACCATCACCCCGATGGTGATGATGAACATAAGCCCTCCCATGGTGGGGGTCCCCTGCTTTGCCATATGCCAGGTGGGACCATCCTCCTTGATGGCCTGCCCCGCCTTCAGCCGGCGCAGCATGGGGATCAGCAGTCTCCCCAGCAGCAGAGTGATAAGAAAGCTCGCTCCTGTCACGATAACGATCTCCAGAATGGTGTTGTATCCGCTTGTCATAGCTTGGTCCTCCAGCTCTTTCGTCCTGAGACTTCCTGATTTTTCCCGCAGTCCGGTATTGTATCACAACTCCGGGGCGTTGGCAACGATTTCCCGCTCATCCAGGGGATGTTTTTCCCCCTTTACCTCCTGATAGGTCTCATGCCCCTTTCCCGCCAGCAGCAGGGTATCCCCCTCCTTCAGCAGGGACAGCCCCAGCCGGATGGCTCGGACCCGGTCAGGCTCCACGATCTTCACCTTGTCAAACCTCACCATCCCCCGGAGCACATCCTCCACGATCCCTTCTGGGGCCTCGCTTCTGGGGTTGTCGGAGGTCACCACGCACAGGTCCGCCCCCTCCGCCGCCACCGCGCCCATGATGGCCCGTTTTCCCCGATCCCGGTCACCGCCGCACCCAAACAGGCAGATGAGCCGGCCGGAAGTAAAGCTCCGGAGGGCGGAAAGGGCGTTTTTCAGAGCGTCGGGGGTGTGGGCATAGTCAATGATCACTGTGCCCGGGCCCTTATGCGGCACCACCTCCATACGCCCCTTTACGCCGGGGGCTTGGGAGAGAAGGGCCGCCGTCTTTTCCACAGGGATACCCAGGGCCTTGGCACAGCCCAAAACACACAGGGCGTTGGAGACGGTGAAGTCCCCGGGGATATTCAGACGGACCGGGAAAGTCCCCTCCCCGGTCTCCAGTTGAAACTCTGTGCCCCCGGGAAAGTGTTTCCAATTTGTAACCTGTAAATGAGGGGTTTTCCCCTCTTTTTGGCTCTGTTTGGAATAAAAAATTGTATCACATGTTACAATCTCCCCAAACCGCTTTCCGGCCGGGTCATCCCAGTTCAGAACCGCCGCGTCACACTGCCGAAACAGCCGACCCTTCGCCTCCTCATAAGCCTCCATGGTCCTATGGAAATCCAGGTGGTCCTGGGTCAGATTGGTGAAGGCCCCCACCGCGAATTGGATCCCCTCCACCCGGCTCATGCACAGGGCGTGGGAGGAGACCTCCATCACCGCATGGGTACATCCGGCCTCCACCATTTTACGAAGCCAATATTGGACCTCATAACTTTCCGGGGTGGTGCGCCGGGCGGGAAATCCCTCCTCCCCCACCCGGATCTCATTGGTGCCCAGCAGTCCTACAGAGGTCCCCAGGGCCTGCTGGAGAAGACGCCACAAAAGGGTGGTCACAGTGGTTTTTCCATTGGTCCCCGTGACCCCCACCACCGCCAGCTCCCGGGCAGGGTGGCCGAACCAGTTGGCGGAGAGAAGGGCCAGGGCCTTGCGGCTGTCGGAGACCTGGATGACCCCCTCCCCCTCCTCAGCCACCACTGCGGCGGCACCTTTGGACTGGGCCTCTGAAATATACCTGTGTCCGTCGGTCTTATAGCCCCGGAGAGCCACATAGATCTCCCCGGGCCGTATGGTCCTGGTATCATAAGAGATCCCCTGGATCTCCCTGTCCTCCGGGATAGGGCTCTGAACATCCAGGCCCTCCAGCAATTCATGCAGACGCATAGGAACACCTCACCTATCAGAGTCAGGCGGGGTCTTTCTCTCTTCCTCCCTTGGTCGTCTTTTGTAATATGAGGGGGCGGACACCAGTGGCCGCCCTCCTTCCACGTTCGGGGAAGGGATCAGTCTATCATGGTATTGTCCGAGAAGGAGCAGGTCACCACGGTCCCCTGCTCCACCTCCATGCCGATGGTCAGGTCCTGACCGGCTACGATGGCGTTGGAGGACATATAGCTGCTGGAGCCGCTGATCTTCAGATAGAGCCCCACCCTGGCCAGGGTCTCCTGGGCCTGGGTGGCGGTCTTGCCCCGGAGGTCGGGGACCACCACTAGGTCGGTGGGCTTCTCCTGGCCCAGATAGAGGACGATCTCACTGCCCGAGGGGATCACGGCGCCGCCGGCGGGGATCTGGGCGGTGACGGTCTCCCCCTCCCCCACGGTGCGGACCGTAAAGCCGCTATTCCGGGCGGCGTCCGTACCCACTTGAGCGGTCTGGCCCACCACATTGGGCACTGTCACATCGATCTTGGCCCGCTCCTCCTCGGAGTAGACCTTCTCCACCCCCATGTAATCCAGGATGTCCCCCAGCAGCTCCCCGGCCATCATGGCCGCCATGTTGCCGCCGGAGATATAGTATCCCTTGGCCGTCAGGTTGTTGCCCGGGGTGGCGGGCAGGGGCTTATCGAAGGCCAGGAGCACCACGATCTGGGGATCGTCGGCGGGGGCGAAGCCCAGGAAGGAGACGATGGTTCGGTCCTCTCCCCGGCGGCTCTCCAGGGTCTCGGAGGAGCCGGTCTTGCCGCCGATCCGGTAGCCGGGGACATAGGCCCGCTTTCCCGTACCGCCGTCCACCACCCCCTCCAGGATGGCCCGGCAGCGGCGGGAGGTCTCCTCACTGACCACCTGGCGAACCTCGGTGGGCTCGTTCTGCTTCACCACTGTGCCGTCGGGGGTAGTGATGGACTGCATCACATAGGGCTCCATGAGGTGACCGCCGTTGATGACGGCGGAGGCGGCGGTGATGAGCTGGATGGGGGTCACCTGAAGGCCCTGGCCGAAGGAGGCGGTGGCCAGGTTGGTGATACCGTTGGCGGAGGTGAACTTATCCCGCCGCCAGATAAGACCCGCGGAGACGGGGTTGATGTGGGACTCTCCCTGCATATCCACCCCGGTGGCCTCCAGGAAGCCGAAGTCCTCCAGATAGTTATAGAACTTCTCCGCCCCCAGGGCCTGACCGATCATCATGAAGGCAGGGTTACAGGAGTTTGCCACCGCCAGGGCCAGATTTTGACTGCCGTGGCCGGGAGCCTTCTTGGAGCAGCTGATGGTCCGGTCGGCCACCACGTAGAAGCCGGGGCAGTAGAAGGTGGAGTTCTCGTTGACCACCCCCTCCTCCAGGGCGGCGGCCAGGACCATGGACTTGAAGGTGGAGCCGGGCTCGTAGGTATCGTTGATGGCTTTGTTGCGCCACTGGCGGTTTCGCATATCCTTCAGGGCCGTGTTATAGGCCTCCTCCAGGGCGGTGGGGTCGTTCTGGACGGTCTCCAGATACTGGCTGAGGATGGGATCGGTGATATCCCAGGGATCGTTGAGATTGTAGGTGGGAGAGTTGGCCCAGGCCTTGATGGCTCCCGTCTTGGGGTCCATGGCGATGACAAAGCCCCCGTTCTGAACGTCGAACATCTCGATCCCCTTCTCCAGGATCCTTTCACAGTAATACTGGATGGTGGTATCCACCGTCAGGGTCAGGTCGTTGCCGTCGGAGGCGTCATAGTAATCCTGGAAGGAGTACCGCAGCTCCCGGTTCTTACCGTCCTTGGCGGTCACCACCCGACCGGTCTCTCCGGCCAGCTCCTTCTCATAGAGGGCCTCCATGCCGTAGGCCCCCTTGTTGTCGTTGCGCCAGTTCACCCAGCCGATAAGCTGGGAGGCCAGGGAACCATAGGGGTAATACCGCTTGGCGGTGGGGATCAGGTAGACGCTGTTGGACAGGTGCCGGTCGGTGATCAGGGCCCGGACCTGATCGGCCACCTCATCCTCCACCCGGCTGGCGGCGATCTCGTAATAGGAGTCCTTCTCCAGCCGCTGGAGCACCTTCTCCGGCTCCAGCCCCAGGATGGCGGCCAGCTCATTGGCGATCTCCTCCGCCTCGGGCCGGGGATAATATCCCTTTTTCTCGGTCAGGACCCTGCCCTCGCTGTCCTTATAGCTCTTATCCCAGTTGGCCTGGAGATTTTCAAAATCCTTGGGGGAGATGATGACGTCGTATACGGTAGCCGACATGGCCAGCACCTTGCCGTTGGAGTCCAGGATCTGGCCCCGGTTGGCGGATACGGCGTTGTCCATGGTCTGCTGGTCGATGGCCCGCTGCTGGTAGGAGTCGTGCTCCCGGATCTGGATGACATAGAGCTTATGGAAAAGGGGCAGGAAGGTGAGCAGGCCAAAAAGGGCCATAAGGATGATGGTCCGCCAGAGGATGGTGCGGTTGGCCCTTCGGTCGGTTGTTGCGTGGAGCCGGTCCCGCCGGTCCTGTTCCCGGTCCTCTCTTGCCATAGGATACCCCCCTTTCATCACGCAAGGGCGTAAGAAATGCTCTTACGCCCTCTCTGTTTCAGTCTGTTCTCTTTGGTTTTCCCTCGCAGGAATCTATGCCCCGACCCTTAGAAATATGCCAGAACACTGCCGATGATCTGCTCCAGACTCTCCAGGAAGCTGCCGGAGGTCTCCTGCCGGTCATAGAGGACCACATGGTCGGGCTCGGTGAGGTCCACATACACCATCTGCCCCGCCTGGGGGCGGGACATGGAGCCGTCGGCGGTGACCGCCTTCTCAATGGCGCCCAAGTCGTAGGCCAGCTCATACCGGGCCCGGAGGGTGGCCTCCTCCCCCTGGAGACGGGTCATCTGGGAGTTGAGGCCCACCACCTGATTGGACAGGGTGGTAAGCTGGACAAAGCTCATGAGGATGAGCACCGCCATCACCGCCACAGCGGCAAAGCCGGTGACCGCGAAGGGGGACACCCGCCCCGCCTGACGGACCGCCACCTTGGGCCGGGCCAGCTCCTGACGGCGAGGGCGGACTTGGGGACGGGGGCGGAGGACTTCCTCCTCCTCCGCCACACGGACAGCGGAACCGTCGTATTGGTAATTCAGATTCCGATAGGGATCATAGCTGACTCTCCGACGGGTCTCCGCCATGGTTTGTCACATCTCTTTCCTGTGGATTTTATAGCTTTTCCGCCACCCGCAGCTTGGCGCTGCGGGAACGGGGGTTTTCCTCCAGCTCCTGTTCGCCGGGGAGGATGGGCTTTCGGTTCACCAGCCGGAGGCTGGGGGTCTTGCCGCAGACGCACACGGGGAAGTCGGGGGGGCAAGTGCAGCCCTTGACAAAGCTGTTGTACCCGTTCTTCACGATCCTGTCCTCCAGGGAGTGGAAGGTGATGATACACAGCCTTCCTCCGGGGGCCAGAAGGGGTTCGGCCTGGGTGATGACCCGCTCCGCCGCGGTGAGCTCGTCATTGACGGCGATGCGGATGGCCTGGAAGGTCCGTTTGGCGGGGTGCTGCTTCTCCCGAAGGGCCTGGGCCGGCATGGCCGAGCGAATCACCTCCACCAGCTGGAGGGTGGTCTCGATGGGGGCTTGTCCCCTGACCCGGACGATGGCGCCCGCGATGGCGGGGGCGTACCGCTCCTCCCCGTACTGGTAAAGGATGCGCCGCAGCTCCTCTTGGGGCCACTCATTGACCACCGTCCGGGCCGTCAGGGGTTGACTTTGATCCATCCGCATGTCCAGCGGGGCGTCGTGCATATAGGAAAAGCCTCTCCGCGGGTCGTCCAGTTGGGGGGAGGATACCCCGAAGTCAAAGAGCATCCCGTCTATGAGCGGGGCTTTGACCTCCTCCAAAAGGCGGGCCAAATCGGTGAAGTTGCCGTGGATGAGGGTCACCCGGTCCATCCAGGCCGCGAGCTTGTCCCCCGCCGCCTCGATGGCGGCCACGTCCCGGTCGATACAGTAGAGATGGCCGGTGGTGAGCCTCTTGG
The DNA here is from genome assembly GCA_022799035.1 of Oscillospiraceae bacterium. Classification (GTDB taxonomy): domain Bacteria; phylum Bacillota; class Clostridia; order Oscillospirales; family Oscillospiraceae; genus Vermiculatibacterium. Next base: position 27,510 of record JAAWNQ010000008.1, on the reverse strand, counting down.
CGATCTGGGCGGAGTGGCCCGCCCGGCCCAGGGTGCCGTCCAGGTAGATCCCGTCGGGGCGAATGTTCAGCCCCTCAATGCACTCGTCCAGGAGGACGGGGCGGTGCGTATACTGCTCTGCCATGGCCTTAGAACCCAAGGGCTTCCATGCAGGCGGACATCTTCTCGGGGGTCATCTCTTCCTCCTCCTGGGCGTTCCAGGTCTCGGCGGCCCAGATCTCCGCCCGGTCATTGACGCCGATGATGACCACGTCCTTCTCCAGCCCTGCGTACTGCCGGAGCTTCTGGGGCACCACGATCCGGCCCTGGCTGTCCAGCTCGCACTTGCTGGCGTTGGCGAAAAGGGGGCGCATGGCCTTGGACTGGCTCATGGGAAGGGAGGCGAATTTCTCGGTAAAGCGGTCCCAGGTGGCCTGAGGGTAGATGGCCAGACAGGCGTCCACGCCCATGGCCAGGTAGAAGGATACCCCCAACTCCTCCCGCAGCTTGGAGGGGATGAAGAGACGGCCCTTGGCATCCACCGAATGCTCAAACGTGCCGGTCATATCCTCATCCCCCACTTTACTTTCTTTTTATGGTCTTTTACTCCATTTCGCTCCACTCTGGTTTTTATTATAGCGGATCTGTAACAATAATGCAATACTTTATTTGAATTTTTTTCAGGAATTTTTCCCTTCTTTCCCGGATGAAATTGGAGGTTTATGGAACGATTCTACGAAATTGTTTTTCTTTGTCATTTTTTCGCCACACTTTATGGAGGGCTCTCCCCCTCACGGCCCAAAATATTGTGGTTTTGATTTTTCGACAGGATCCGAAGGGGAAAAAAAGTTTCTTTTGCGAGGGAAAAGAGTTCGGAGACCGCCCCATGACGGAATACAAAAAAAACAGAGGGATCCAAAAGGATCCCTCTGTTCGGGGTGGTTTATTGGGTTTTCTCAGCCCTCGGTCTCGGCGTCGAAGGGCTTGTTCTGGGGCTGGGGGGGCTCGGTCATGCCGGCGGCCTTGGCCCGGAACTGGGCCCGGGAGCGTTTGATCTCGTCATAGGCCTCGGCCACCGCCTCCTCGGTGCGGCGCAGGGCGTCGTCGCAGTAGCGGTTGGCGGCCTGCTTCAGCTCCCGGGAGAGCTCCTCGGCCTTGCGGCGCATCTCCTCGCTCTCCCGCTTGGCCTTGTTGAGAAGCTCGTTCTCCGCCAGAAGCTGCTTGGCCCGCTCCTCGGCCTGCTGGATGATCAGGTCCCCCTCCCGCTTGGCGGAGGCCAGGTAGTCGTTCCGGGCGGCCAGGAGCTTCTTGGCCTCGGCCAGCTCCATGGGGAAGGCGCTGCGGATCTCGTCGATCCGGTCCAGGGCGTCGGTGCGGTCCACCATACATTTATCAGACGCCAGGGGTACCCCCTTGGCCTCCTCGATCATCTCAAAGAGCATGTCCAACAGTTCATTAACATCGCTGGCCATCACTGATTCCTCCCACTTTTCATTTTTTCTTTCACGTCCCCGATGATCTCCCGTGGGACGAAATCGCTCAGGTCAGCCCCGTAGGACGCCATCTCCTTCACCACGCTGGAGCTGATATAGGTGTATTTGGCGCTGGAGGGGATGAACATGGTCTCCAGACGGGGGTTCAGCTTCCGGTTGATGAGGGCCATCTGGAGCTCGTACTCATAGTCGGACACCGCCCGCAGCCCCTTGATCAGGGTGCAGGCCCGCATGTCCCGGGCATACTCGGCCACCAACATGGAGGAGCTGTCCACCTCCACATTGGGCAGCTTCTCCACCGTACGGCGGATGAGCTCCACCCGCTCGCCGGGGGTGAAGAGCCCCCGCTCCGCCTTCTCCGCGTTCACCATAACGCAGACGATGAGCTTGTCGAAGCAGGCGGCGGCCCGCTTGATGATGTTCAGGTGCCCCAGGGTGATGGGGTCAAAGCTGCCGGGGTAGATGGCGGTCTTCAACGGTTTGTCACATCCTTGTCTTGGCTCAGCCGTTGGCGCGGCGGTGGTAGAGAGTCAGCTTGATCCTGCCGTAACGGTAATCGCGGCCCTTCTCATAGGGCCCAGGCAGGGTGGGCATGATCTTATCCAGAGCACTTTCACAGACAATTATACCATTTTCGGTCATAATGTCAATCTCCGACATTTTTAGCAGGGCCCTGTCCAACAGGTCGGAAGCATAGGGAGGATCCAGAAAGGCAAGACCGAACTTCTCCCGGCAGGAGGTGAGGAAGCTCACCCCATCCCCCGCCGCCACCCGGCTCTGATTTTCAAATCCGGTGGTTTTCACGTTCTCCTGGATGACCTTCACCGCCTCCCGGCTCTGGTCCACAAAGACGCATTTCTCCGCCCCGCGGCTCAGGGCCTCGATACCCAGCTGGCCGGTGCCGGCGAAGAGATCCAGAACCTTCCGGCCCTCCACGTCGAACTGGACGATATTGAATATGGACTCCTTCACCTTGTCGGTGGTGGGGCGGGTGTCCAGACCGGGGAGGTCTCTCAGCTTCCTGCCCCGGGCGGTTCCGGTGATAACGCGCATGGTATCCTTCCTTCCGGGCCTTCAGCCCCGCTTTTTTCTCAGTTTCAACTCTATTTTACACTCTTTCGCCGCGGTTTGAAAGAGCTTTGCGGCAGATTGGGCCTTTTCTTTTTGGTCCGCCCCTCTCAGGAGCGGATCGGACTCCAGGGTTTGGAGGACAGTCTGGAGGGTCTCCAGAGGCAGCAGGTTCACCCCCAGGCAGTATAGGGTCTTGCGGCGGCCGTCGTTATATTGGGCCAAAAGCCGGTCCAGTATGCCCCGTCTCTCCTCCTGCTCCCGGCGGTAGGCGGCGGGGCCTGTCTCCTTCGCCCTTTTCAGGTCCGCCATCTGGTTTTGATGAGTGATGAAGACGTCAAATTCTTCCATGGCCTCATATTTTTCACAGGGGAATTTTCCGCACTGGTAGCAGTATTCCACCCGCTCCGGCTGCTCCAAACTGCACCGGGCGATCTTGCAGGACTGGTTCCCGTTGCCGCAACCCCCGCAGTGGCCGGCCAGAAGCATGGGGCAGAGGGCACAGTTCAGGCCGCAGAGAGAGAAATAAAGGTCGGTCCGGGTGAAGCCTTTCATAGGGTTTCCTCCTTACTCTCCGCGGTATGAGATATCATACCAGCGGAGAAATTCCTCCGTACCCACCCTATCCTCCGCCAGCTCGTCCATGGGGGCAGCATAGTCGTAGACCACTGTCAGTTCTCCATCCCAGCCGTCCGTCACCCGCAGGTCCATCTTTTCCGTTCCAGTGTTGTAGCCCCAGGCCAGGGTGCGGATACAAATCAGGTCCTTTCCCTCATAGCGGTAATACCAGCTATTACCGCTCATTACGCTCCAAATCCCAGCCGTGATGGTTTTGCTCTCCTGGTCAAACTCCGCCCAGTTCAGGTCATTGAGACCATAGGGGTCCTTCACGAACCGCTCTCCGTTCCAGATATAGTAGGCAGACCATCGGGTGGAGCGGTAGTGATGCAAAAGGACAGAGAAGTCCATGTCCCCGTCAAAGTCCACATCCGCCAGGGAGACCTCCGGCCGGACTTCATAAAGGGTCTCCTCAAAGGTCTGGAGTGGCTGTGTATCCTCCCTGTTTCGATAGACATTGATTGCCAGGCTGGTCCCTTCATGGGAGGGGGTCCCCATGTCCACCACCTCCACCCAGAAGGTGTGGGTATCGTCCGCCTTCATCTCCTGCCGGGCCGGATAACTGAGGTCCTCCCAGCGGGAGAGAGCCTTTTGATAGGTGGTATCGCTCCGGTCTCCATCTGGGTCTGTCGTCCTCCAAACCTCGGTCAGTTCCCCATTCCGCAGGTCCCGCACCGTCAGGAGGCGGGAGCCGTCCTCCAGCATATCCCCAACCTCCAGGCTGCGAACACAGGTCAGCTTGCCGTCTATGTAACGGTAATACTCCTGTGCTCCCCCGATGGCGTCATAGACCCAATAGGAAGAAATGACCTGTTCTTCCCCGTCAAATTCGGAATACGGCAGTTTGTTCAGACCGTATGGATCGGGGACAAATTTTTCTTCTCCGGCATCCCAAATATAATATTGAGACCTCCAGAGAGGAAGGGAACCATAATCGAAAACGAAACGGAAATCCATGTATCCATCAAAATTCACATCCTCGGCAACAGGCATCGCCTGGTCAAACCGAAAGACACAACTCTCAAACCGCTGGACCGGCTCCCACTCCTCCTCCCGATAGATATTGACCCAGATGCCCCCAATTTCTTCCCCCTCCCGGGGAAGCAACTCCACCAGGAAGACATGGTCCTCGTCCACCTCCACCCGGCGGCGGGCATACATTTGGGAGGTATCCTCCTCCGCAAGGTACTCCTCCCCCGACCAAATGAGGCCGCCATTCTCATACTGGTAGTAAGTCCGCTTCTTCCCGCTTTCAGTATGGCTGCATACCTCCCCGCGGTACTCGTTGAAGCTCCCGTTGGACAGGTCGTTCAAACCGTAAGGGTCAGGGACGAACCGCTCCGCCTCCGGGTCCCACACATAGTAAGCAGAGTATTCGCCCCCCTGGGGCCCAGTATTGACAGCAAAATGGAAATCCGTCCAGCCGTCAAAATCCACATCCTCAGCCTTCAGTTCGGTCAACTGATACTCCGGAGACCACTCCATGAAGGATTGGAGCGGTTTCTGATCCCCCTGATTTTCATAGATGTCCACCCGAAGCTCCCCCGGCTCCCCGGTGCGGACCAGCTCCAGCCAGAAGCTGGGACCATAGTACCCCACATTCAGCTCCAGGGAAGAGAGGGGCTCGGGCCGGGGAGAGGGGGCAGGGGTGGGAGCTGGGGTAGGGGTAGGAGCAGGGCTTCCCCCACAGGCCGACAGCAGAAGGAGAAAAGCCAAGAAATACAGGATGGGGTGTTTTTTCATGGGGGCTTCTCCTCTCTCTATTAAAATGCAGGCGGGCAAGCCCCGCCCCCGCCCCTACATAGTCCCGGAAGGAGGGGGATTGAAATAATCGTAGATCACCTTGCCTGTGGCCTTGCCCGCCGCCTCCTGGATCTGGGCCAGGGAGGCGGCCTTGATGGCCTTCACGCTCTTAAACTGCTTCAAAAGGGCATTTCTCCGCTTCTCTCCAACGCCGGGGATCTTGTCCAGCTCCGACCCTTTCACCCTTTGATTCTGCTGCTGGCGGTGGAACTCGATGGCAAATCTATGGGTCTCCTCCTGGATCTGGCCCACCAGGGCAAAGACCGCCGGGTACCGCTGAATACCGATCTCCTCCCCCGCCGGGGTCATGAGAGCCCTGGTACGGTGGCGGTCGTCCTTCACCATGCCGAAAACGGGGATATGAAGGCCCATGGCCTCCTCCACCCGCACCGCCACCTGGGCGTGCTCCTGGCCGCCGTCGATGAAGAGGACGTCGGGCAGGTCCTTGAATTTCTCGTCCCCGTCCAGATACCGCTGGAACCGCCGGGTGAGCACCTGCTCCATGGAGGCGTAGTCGTTGGGCATGTCCATATCCTTCAGCTTAAAGCGGCGGTAGTCCCGCTTCAGGGGCTTGCCGTCCACATAGACCACCATGGAGGCCACGATGTCGTCGGCGCCCTGGTTGGAGATGTCGTAGGACTCGATGCGGCGGGGGGGCTCCATGTCCAGCGCCTTCCCCAGCAGCTCCAGGGTCTTGGACTGCCGCTCCTCCCGGGAGGTGGCCCGCTCCACCTCCTCCACCGCGTTCTTGTTGGCCAGCCTGATGAGATCCATCTTGGCCCCCCGCTGGGGGGTCACCAGCTCCACCCGGTGACCGCAGGCCTCGGAGAGGAGCCGGGTCACGGGCACCTCGTCCTCCAGCTCACAGGGAAGCAGGATCTGCTTGGGCAGCCGGGAGCGGTTTACATAATATTGCCGCACCAGGGAGGAGACCACCTCCCCCTCCTCCCCCTCCATGGGGGTCTCCATGAGATCCATGTCCTTGGCAGCCAGATCACCGTCCACGTAGTGGAGCACCACAAAGCAGCTTTTGGCTGTCCCCCGGTGCCAGCCCACCACGTCGGTGTCCGCCAGGGAGCCGGCCACCACCTTCTGCCGCTTGCCCAGCAGCTCAATGGCCTTCACCCGATCCCGGAGCTGGGCCGCCCGCTCAAAGCGCATCTCCTCCGCCGCCAGCTCCATCTCGGCGGTGAGCTCGGCCTTGACCTCCTTGAATTGGCCCTCCAGCAGGCGGATGGCCTGATCCATGGCCTCCCTATGGCGCTCCGGCTCCATGTCGGGGCGGCAGTAGCCGTCGCAGAGGCCCATATGGTAGTTGAGACAGGGCCGCTCCTTGCCCACGTCCCGGGGGAATTTTTTCCGGCAGGAGGGCAGCTTCAGGGCGGAGCGGAGGGCCTCCACGATATCCCAGGTGGCCGAACGGCTCCCGTAGGGGCCAAAGTACCGGGCTCCGTCCTCGGCGGCCTTGTTGGCCAGGGAGAACCGGGGGTAGTCGGCCTTCACGTCCAGGCGGATATAGGGATAGCCCTTGTCATCTTTCAAAAGGATGTTGTAGTGGGGCTGGTGCCGCTTGATAAGGGAGTTTTCCAGCACCAGGGCCTCAAACTCGGAGTCGGCCACGATCACGTCGAAATGATCGATGGAGGCCACCATGGCCCGGGTCTTTTCCGTGTGGGAGGCCAGGTTGGCAAAATACTGGGAGACCCGGTTTTTCAGGGCCTTGGCCTTGCCCACATAGATGACCTCGTTATGCTTGTCCTGCATGATATAGACGCCCGGCTTCAGGGGCAGGGCGTGGGCTTTCTCTTTCAGTTCGTCAAAGGTCATGGTTTTCCCTCCTTGCCGAATATCACCCCTCAGGGCTCACCGCCACAGCAGTGGGAAAAAATTTCCCCCAAGAGAGTTGCCGATCCCGTGGATCAGCATACTGATCCCAATGCTCCGGGATCCCCAGGCCGCAAAGCCCAGGATGAGGCCTCCGACCGGAACGATCACAAAGAAAGAGAGGTTTGCCGTTCCCAGATAATAGATGTGACCCATCATAAACAGCAGGGCCTGGAACAGCCAGATATGAACCTCCCGCCAGCCCCGGTCCCGAAGCGCTCCCCACAGAAATCCCCGGAACAGAGGTTCCTCCAGGGCCGCGGCAGTGGAGAGCTGGGTAAAGATGAGAAGCACAGCTCGAACCGCCTCCCCGGGCAAATATATCTGAGCCTCCGGAGGGATGGGTCTTTGGAAATGGATAAGCCAGCCTATCGCCAGTGATTCACACAGGGCTACGATGATGGCCAGGCTCACCCACCTTCCCATACGCCTTCTCTCCCCGTTCCCCATCACAGGCTTCCAAATCAAAAAGGCCAGCAGAAACAGCAGGGCAAAGATCCCGTTCACGTAGGTGCTGACAGGTAGCTCCGACCACCCTCCCTGCAAGATCCCCTGCGTCACAAAGCATCCCAAAGGGGCAAATACCAACAGACCCAGAGACAGGCGATCGATATGATACTTTTCCAGGCAGTCCCGCTTCAGCAGGATCATCACAGCCGTCAGGGGGTAAGTGCCGATCTGAAACAACATAAGCCCCATGTCCTTTGAGATTGGCAAGAGGCTGTAACAGGGCAGAATAATCACCGGAAACCGAAGAAGCAAAAGCCCAGACAGACAGAGAAGGAAAAGTCTGTTCCCCCAGCCTGCAGTATCACACCTCATCGCAGTCTCCTCCTCATTCTGCATAATTATGTCAACCTCTTCTCCATCTTGCTCCAGGCTGTCTCGAAACCCAGGGAGCGGTAGAGGTGGGCGGCGTTTTCGTTGAAATACCAGACCCCAAGCTGGATACGCTCCGCCCCCAGCTCTGCCGCCCGAGTCTGGGCCTTCTCCAGCAGGGCTCTGGCAATGCCTTGGCCCCGAAAAGCGGGGGACACCACCAGATCCTCGATCTCCGCCGTCACAGTGGGCCGGAGGACCGGGTGCTTGGAATCCTTCTCCACCTGACCAAAGCAGAGGCCCATCAGCACCCCCTCTCCCTCGGCCACCAGAGCGATCCGGCCGGGGTAAGAGAGGAGCTTTGCAAACTCCTCCCGGGTATACCGGTACTCTCCGTCAAACAGGTCGGGCCGCTCCCCTTCGTGGTAACGGAACAGGTGCTGCTCCAGCTCCGCCACCTGTTCAAAGTCCTCCATCGCGGCATCCCGTATCACAAAATTCATTGAAAAACCTCCTCCACAATGTGGGTAAAAGAGGCGAAGGCACTGGGGAGCGGATAGACCTTCTCCCACTCCTCCCGGTCCGCCCAGACCCAGCCGGAGGGCAAGTCGTCTCCCTCCGCCGCCACGGTATAGGCCGTCATGTGCCACTCCTTATGGGTAAAGATGTGCCTTCCCGTCCCAGCAAACTCCACCTTCCCCTTTACCGGGCAGGGCCAGGGGGAGAGCTCGTTGGGATACTCCCACAGCCCCGCCAGCAGCCCCCGGGCAGGGCGGCGACGGAGAGCCACCTTCCCTCCCATAAATATTATGTAAACTATTCTTTCCTCGGTCCTCCGCTCCTTTTTGGGGGCCTTTACGGGCAGCTCCCGGGCCGTATCCCTCAGATGGCCCAGGCAAAACTCCCGGGCGGGGCATTTTTCACACAGGGGCGCCCCGTTGGGCAGACAGACCGTGGCCCCCAGATCCATCATGGCCTGGTTGAAATCTCCGGGCATGTCCCGGGGGATGACCTTCTCCAGGGCGGCGCGGATCTCCTCCTTCACCTGGGGCCGGGTCACCTCCCGGTGGTCGTCGGTGAGGCGGCTCACCACCCGGAGCACATTCCCGTCCACCGCCGGCACGGGAAGGCCGAAGGCGATGGAGGAGATGGCCCCGGCGGTATACTCCCCCACCCCGGCCAGGGTGCGGATATCCTCATAGCGGGAAGGGAACTCCCCACCGAAGTCCTCCATCACCTGCCGGGCGGCCTTCTGGAGGTTCCGGGCCCGGCTATAGTAGCCCAGCCCCTGCCACAGCTTCATCAGCCGGTCCTCCCCGCACTCCGCCAAGGCCGCCATCGTGGGAAGCTCCCCCATAAAACGGCGGTAGTAGTCCAGCACCGCCGCCACCCTCGTCTGCTGGAGCATGATCTCCGAGACCCACACATGGTAGGGGGTGGGGTCGCTGCGCCAGGGGAGGGTACGCCCCTCCTCCCGGAACCAGAGGAGCAGGGGAAGGGGCAGTTTGTTCAGTTGTTCCATAAGTCCTCCTTCCCCGGCGGTCCCGGGCTTATATTCCACTCTATTATACCGATTTTTCCGGTGAATTTCAATGGCGGCCTCTCCCCACGGAGATAAAAAGACAGCCGGAGTCTCCTCCGACTGTCTCCTTCTTCCAGGTCATTCCACATCCATGGCGCTGTCCATCAGCAGGACCAATTCCAGCACACTGCGAAAGCTCTCCTCCCGGTCCCCCTCCTGCCAGAGCACCGAGCCCTGCCAGCTGGAGTTTTGCCGAAAGAGGATCCGAATATCAAAGGTAGCCAGTTCTCCCGTCCTTCCGGCTCCGGAAGCCCCGGTCTCCATCCCCGTCTCAGGCTCCCGGGGAGAGAAGCTCCGAGTCAGGCTGAAGGCCTGGGGACTCTGTATCTGGTCCAAAAAGTCCTGAAGCCTGATCAAAAACTGACTCAGACTCCGAAAGGATACCCCCTGGGGACAGGCGGGATTATAAAACCGTCCCACAGGCACACCGTCCCTATAGGAATCCACACAGACCGTTGTGGTCCGGTACCGGTTGCCCCGCATCCGTTCTCCCATTTGCCATCCCCCTTTCGGTCTTCCGTCATCTCATCTTGATCCATGCCTATTATACCATGGAGGCGGAGCCGGAATGGTATAATTATTGCAATCGAGTATAATAGCCGCTTTGCGACTATTATACCACATGCCGGTTACAAAACCGGTTACATTTCCATCTTTTCCCTTCAAAACCATTTGGGCAAAACCGCTAAACTTATCCCTTCCCTTTTGTCCCTTTTGCCGGTGCTCACCCCAGCCGCCGTTGAAGCTGTTCTGGATTCTCGGCATACAGCAGGGCAGTCTCCCCGGAGATCCGCCCGGATCGGTAAAGCTCCAGGATGGACTGGTCCATGGTCATCATGCCCTGGTCGGCTCCGGTGGCGATAACGCTGTCCAACTGATGGGTCTTGCTGTCCCGGATCAGATTGCGGACAGCACTGTTCATCCTCATGATCTCAAAGGCCGGGACCAATCCCCCGTTCACGTCGGGGAGAAGCTGTTGGGATACCACGGTCCGCAGTACCATGCTCAGCTGTACCCGGACCTGGCTCTGCTGGGCGCTGGGGAAGGCGTCAATGACCCGGTCGATGGTGTTGGCCGCCCCCTTGGTATGGAGGGTCGCCATAAGCAGATGCCCTGTCTCGGCGGCGGTCATGGCGGTACGGATGGTCTCGTGATCCCGCATCTCCCCCAGTTGGATCACGTCAGGGGCCTGCCGCAGGCAGGAGCGGAGCGCGGAGAGGTAGTCCTGGGTATCAATGGCGATCTCCCGTTGGGACACGATGCTTCTCTGGTTCCGGTGAAGGAACTCGATGGGATCCTCCAGGGTAATGATGTGGGCCTCCCTGGTCCGGTTGATCCGGTCCACGATACAGGCCTGGGTGGTGGACTTACCACTTCCAGCCGTACCGGTGACCAGGATCATGCCGTCAGTCTCGTCGGCCAGGTCCATCACCGTCTTGGGAATCCCCAGTTCCAGATAATTGGGGATGTCGAAGGCCACCACCCGCACCACCGCGGCCATGGAGCCCCGCTGGTGGTAGGCGTTGACCCGAAACCGGGCCAGCCCCGGCACCGAGAAGGAGAAGTCGTCATCCCCCAGCCGCTGGTAATGCTCCATGGGCCGGTTGGCCTGACCGTAAAGCTGGGAGATGAGCCGGCTGCTCTCCTTTGGCATGAGCCGCTCAGTGCCGATGGGCTTCAGGTGCTTATCCAGCTTCTCGCACACCGGACCTCCGGCCACCAGAAAAAGGTCGGAAGCCTTGTCCCTCACCGCCCGCTGTAAATACTCCATCAGTTCCGCCATGGATGGTTCCTCCTAATGTATAAGTTGGGTTTCCCTGAACCCTTAAAACATAAACTCTCCGTCCCAAAGCTCCAGGCTATCGTCAAATTCCCACTCTCCGATGGGGACCGCCTGCCAGCGCAGGACCCTATACTCCGCCCCCTCCAGCCTCACCTCTACCTGGAGCTCCAGCGCCTCGGAGATGGGGCAGGCGTAGGAGTAGATCACCTCTCCGTAAGCCGCCAGGTCATCTATAACGGTGGAGGTCACCTCCACCTCCTCCGGCGGCGCGGAGCCGTACCGCAGCCAAGCCAGGATCTCCTGGGCCTGCCGGTCTGCAGCGTAATAGTCCTCCACCGCCTGTGCCGAAGCCTGGGCCAGCCTCCCGTCCGCCCGGACGGTGGACAGGCTCAGGAGGGCGAAGACGGTGAGGCACAGCACCGCGAACACAGTGAGCAGGGAGGCGCCCCCCGTGGTGGGGACAGAGAACCGATCCCCTCTGTTCTCAGTCATGGCCCCTCACCTCCCCCAGCTCTACAGTACACAGGGGAACATTCCCCCCTGTGGCAAAGCCCTTTTCATCCCGCTGATTCCAACCGGCCACCACTTTCTCCTGACTGTACCACAGGGTAAAGACAGCCCGGTCATAGCTGAACTCCGTATTCCAATCCTCATCGAAATACCGGCGCCAGCCCCCCAGGCCGTCTGTCTCTCCGGAGATGGTCTCCCGAAAATCCAGGCCCCCCTCCGCACAGGCCAGGATCTCTTGGGCCATGTTCTCCGCCTCCCGGCGGGCCCGGTCCTTGTCCGCCTGGGAGATCCCGGCGTCTCCCGGCGTCTGCCAGGCCACCTCCAGCTGAAAGAGGAGCTCCTCCTCTTCTACATCATAGACCTTGACCTGGGCCAGCCCCAGGCCGAGCTGACCGCCGTCCTCCGCCACCGCCGTCAGCCGGTAGGCGGGATCGGCCTGGGCCCACGCCGTCCCGGCGACGGGCTCCCAGTCCCTGTCATAGGTTTGCTGGAGCAGTCCATCAGAATACTCCGCCCCCAGGATCTCCGCCCCTCCGGACAGGGCCTCCTCCCCAGTCCCGCCGCTGTGGCGGATGGCCTCGGCGGCGGACTGGCAGACCTGGGCGGCCCGGGACCGGGCCTCCTCCCGGCGGGAGAGCTTATCAGACAGCACAAAGGCTTGGAGGCAGAGGGCGGCGGCCAGGGCAAAGACCAGCAGCATCACCATCTGCTCCATGAGCGCCAGCGGCGCCTTGCTCCTCATGCCCCTCCCTCCTCTCCGCTGCGCAGAGACAGCAAAAGGGAGCTCTCCTCCCCCGCCTCATCGGTGGCGGTGATAGAGAGCAGCCCGTCCTCCAAAGACAATTCCAGAGCCTGGGCGGCCATGATCCGCTCCCCGTCCGCCGGACCCAGGGGGTCCTCCCGGGAGACATAGAGTTCCATCAGATACCCCTCGTAGCAGTAGACCCTGGTCTCATAGTCCCCCTCCTGGAGGATCAGTGCGTCGGCGCCCAAAAACTCCTCCACCCCTATCCCGTCCAGGCTGTCCGCCTGCCGGACCCGGGTGGCCACATACTGCAGAAGGGTCCGGCGGTCATAGGTCTGCCGGTCCCTCTGGGTCAGCCGCCTGTACGCCCTGGCCCCGGTGAGCAGCGCCGCCAAAATACACGCGGCAAACACGCCGAAAAGCAGCAGCGCGCCAAGAGAATCCATATGATGTTGTATCTCTCGTTTTTTCATGGTTTTCGTTCCAATACTGTAATATCCGGCATCAGGTTCGAGGCAAAAATACGGTAGTCCACGGCATACCTCTCCTCATCCACCTGGACGCCGTACCGCTCTTTCAGGTATTCCAAATCAGGGGGATACCGTCCCTCCACGGCGTAGCAGGACACACAGCCCCGGCGAAGGACCTCCTCCAACCGGCCCAGGTCCTCCGCCCGCCGGCCCAGGGTCAGGCTGTCCAAAGCCCCGGCAAACAGGGTCAGGGCCAATACCACCCCCGCGGGGAGGACCAGCCAACCCAACCAACCCCGTCCCTTTCTCATCCTTCTTCCCATACTCTCACCCAATAGCCGACATGATGTGCGTCAACGGCAGCATCACCGACAGCAGGATCAGTCCCACCAGCACCGAGCAGGTCAGCACCAGGGCGGGCTCCACCCGGCTCACCTTCTCCTCCAGGGCCATATCACACTCTTGGGAGAGATCCTCGGCGATCCTGCTCATGGCCTCATCCCCTGAGCCTCCCCGCTGGGCCAGCTCCAGCAGACGGCACTGGGCGGCGGGAAGCAGACCGCTGTCCCTCAGTGCCCTCCCCAAGGAAGCGCCGTTCTCCAGCATCGTCCGGCACCCCAGGCACCGCTGAGACGCGGCGGGAACCTCCTCCACGATCTTGGCCGCCAGGCTGAGGGACTCCTCCAGCGGCAGTCCGCTGACCATCCCCATGGACAGGGCCCGGGCCACCTGGGCGGTGGTCATCATCCGGGAGATCCCCCGGTCCCCATAGCGCCCCCGCCAGAGGGCCAGTGCCCTTTCCCGAAAGGCCTCCGACAGGCCAAAGCCCAGCAAGAGAAGGGCCGCCAGAGCCAGCAGTCCCCACAGCACCGGCATGATCCCGTCCAACCACCGGCCCAGACTCAGCAATCCCCCGGCCAGCCCGGTGAGCCGCCCGCCCAGCGACGCGTATACGTCATCAAAAATAGGCAGGACCTTTACCAGCAGGACCCCGATGACCACCAGCATCAGACCCAGCATCACCGCCGGATAGAGCAGTGCCCCACGGATCCTCCGGCTCATCCGGAAACGCTCCTCGTAATACCGGGACAGCGCCGCCAGGGCCTCCTCGGTGCGGCCCGACCGCTCCCCCACCGCCACCAGACCCCTGACATAGGCGGGAAATCCCCCCGCCGTCTCCATGGCGGCGGCCAGCCCGTTCCCCCCGTCCACCTCCCGGGCCATGGCCTCCAAAAGGCCCCTTCTCTCCCCCTGGCTCTCCTCCGCCAGAAGGGTCAGGGCGTCCCCCAGGGTCACTCCGGCATGGAGAAGCAGGGACAACTCCAAACACAGCCCGGAAACTTCCTCGTTCCTCATCCCTTTTTTCATGGTCCCGGCCCCTCCCCATCTTCCATAAAAATCTGTAAAAAAATGAGCCCGCGGATACTCCGCAGGCTCATTTTACCTCAAATTCCACGGTTCGTAAAGAGAATTCCTTCCCGTCAGTAGAAATATTTCACCGCGTAATTGTTTCCGTCCCCGATATACTCTATCATGGCCTCACTGCTGCCGCCGGTGGAGGCAAAGGTGGGATCCATCCTCTGCCAGGCGGACCCGTCAAAGTAGATGGCTCCGTCCACCCAGCCCGTCTCCTCGCTCCACACGCTGATCCAGGCATGATAGGCGGGGTTCTCCGTCCCCACATATCCCGTCACCAGCTTACAGGGGATCCCCTGACAGCGGAGCATAGCAGTCATCAGCGCCGCATAGTCAAAACAGATCCCCTTCCCCTTGGCAAGGACCTGGTCCAGGTCCGGCAGATACCCACTTTTTACGTTCCGGGCCAGCTCCCTGTCATAGGTCAGGTTCCCCACCACAAAACTGTAGACCTTCTCCACCTTCTCCAAGGGCTCCCCCACATCCTTTGTCAGTTCCTCCGCCTTCTCCAGGGTATCGTCGGCCTGGGCGTAATTCACATACTGGTTGGGCCGCAGGAAAGGGGCAAACTCATCCACAAGGGCGGCGGTGAACTCCGCCGTGACCACCGGCGCGTACTTTCCCGTAGCCGGATTCTGCTCATAGACCTTTACGGTATACTTCCCATTGCCGTCCGCCAGGGGAAAGGTGGTCCACTCCTGGGGTGCGATATCATAGGTGTAATCCGTGACAGGTCCCGCCACCTTGACCTTTAACTGCTTATCGCTCTCAGCGGTAAAATTCACCATCACATAGCCGTCCTGGCTGTTGGAATAGTCAATGACAGCCCTCCGGTTCTTGGCTGTTTTGGTCCCCGAAGCCTGGGGCAGCAGCAGCGTGGGAAGCGCGGGAGCGCCGGAGAGGGCCACCTGCTCCTCCCGGATCAGGAACTCCCCCAAGACGGTCCGCCCCACAAAAATGGTCTCTCCGCCCTTCTCCGCCCCCGGGGCGCAGCCGGTCAGCAGAACAAGGGCCAAAACCGCCCCGCAGATCCTGTTTCCCTTCATTTCCACGCCCCTCCTTCCCATCCTTCGGCTTCCGGGATCCCGTTTCCTATCGTGCTAAATTCAAGTATACCACAGCCATCCAAAAAAGGAAAGTATTTTTTCAATATATCTCTTCTCTATTCCTCTATTTTTGTAACCCGCCGGTTTCCTTTTGTCATGTAAAAATAAAATTGTAAATCCCCTCTATTTATGTTATTCTTAACTATCAAAGCATTTCATTTTTATCCACATTTTTTACCATACGGAGAGGGGGAATTTCTACGGCAACCGATCCTTTGACCATCCGAATGCTGGGGGAATTCTCCCTGTGCCTGGACGGCCGCTGTATCACCGACAGCAGCAACCGGGCAAAAAAGGTCTGGCTGCTGCTGGCCTATATGATCTATAACCGGTCCCGCCCCATCTCCCCGGAGGAGATGACGGCTCTGCTGTGGGACGAGGAGGCCAGCTCCAATCCCTCCAACGCCCTGAAAACCATTCTCCACCGGGTCAGAACCGCGTTGGAGCCCCTGGACCACAGCGCCGGACGCCACCTCATCCTCCGCCAGGACGCTACCTACGCCTGGGATCCCCGCATCCCGGTACGCCTGGATATCGAGGATTTTGAGCGGTTGTGTGGGGAGGGCACCGCCGCCGGGAGCAGAGAGGCTCAGATCCGACTCTGGCAGGAGGCTCTGTCCCTTTATCAGGGGAGCTTTCTCCCCCGGCTCTCCTCCGAGCGATGGGTGATCCCCCTGGCCGCCCACTACCAAAGCCTCTACATAGACACCGCCCTGGAGCTGATGACCCTTCTGACCCAGGAGGACCGCAGGGAGGAGTGTGAAGCTCTCTGCCGCGCCGCCGTGGAGCGGGAGCCCTATATCGAGGGCTTTTATCTCCACTGGCTCCGGGCTCTCATCGATCTGGAACGCCAGCGGGAAGCCGTCGCCGTCTACGAGGAGATGAGTCAGCTTTTCCTGTCCAATTTCGGCGTGATGCCCTCTGATGAACTGCGCTCCCTCTATCGGGAAGCCCTGCGGGAGGTCAACGAGAACACCGTCCCCGCCGGCGTCATCCTGGAGCAGCTTCGGGAGCCCCCCGATCAGGGCGGCGCCCTTCTGTGCGAGTACGACGTGTTCAAGACCATCTACCAAGCCCTGGCCCGCTCGGTCCTTCGCAGCGGAGACACGGCCCATTTGGCCCTGCTGTCCATCCTCCCCCGGAACGGCGGGGAGCTGCCCCGCCGCAGTCTGGACCGGGTGGTGGACAATCTGCGGGAGCTGATCCGTACCACCCTCCGCCGGGGGGACGTGGCCGCCCGGTGCAGTGTGTCCCAGTTCATCCTTCTGCTGCCCCAGGCCAACTTTGAAAACAGTCTCATGGTCTGCGACCGGCTCACCCGCGCCTTCCAGCGGCAGTATCCCCACTCCCCCGCTCAGCTTCACACCTCCGTCCATCCCCTGGAGCCCAACCAATGATCCTCTTCATCCACCCCTATACGTAAGGATGTGGTCCCTATCCCCTCCTCCCAGAAAAAACATAAGCTTCTCATCGCCGACGATTCAGAGATGAACCGGGCCATTTTGGCGGACATGTTGGGCGAGGAGTTTGATATCCTGGAGGCAGAAAACGGCCTGCAGGCCGTAGAGCTGATCCAGGCCAACGGCTCGGAGCTGTCCCTGGTCCTCCTGGATATCATCATGCCCGAGCTGGACGGCTTTGGAGTCCTCTCCGCCATGTCCGCCCAGCGCTGGATCGAAGATATCCCCGTTATCATGATCTCCTCCGAGAGCGGGGCCGCCCAGATCCAGCGGGCCTATGAGCTGGGCGCCACCGACTTCATCACCCGGCCCTTTGACGCCCTCATCGTCCATAAGCGGGTGGTGAACACCATCCTGCTGTACGCCAACCAAAAAAAGCTGGTGAGCCTGGTGGCCGCCCAGGTCTATGAGGCGGAGCAGCAGAGCAATCTGATGATCGATATCCTCAGTCATGTGGTGGAGTTCCGTAACGGAGAGAGCGGCCTTCACGTCCGCAACGTCCACTCTATCACTGAGCTTCTGCTGAACCGGCTGGCCCAAAAAAGCCCCGCCTACCGGCTCTCCCGCTCGGACATCGCCACCATCTCCACCGCCTCCGCCCTCCACGACATCGGCAAGATCGCCATTCCCTCGGAGATCCTCAACAAGCCCGGTCGCCTCACTCCAGAGGAATTTGAGGTCATGAAGACCCACACCACCATCGGCGCCGACATGCTCCGGGACCTGCCCATCTATCAGGACAAGCCCCTGGTAAAGATCTCCTACCAGATCTGCCGCTGGCACCACGAGCGGTATGACGGCAGCGGCTACCCCGATGGGCTCAAGGGGGAGGATATCCCCATCTCCGCCCAGGTGGTGGCCCTGGCCGACGTCTACGACGCCCTCACCAGTAAGCGGGTCTATAAGCCCCCCTTCACCCACCCCCAGGCCCTTCGTATGATCCTGGAGGGAGAATGCGGGGCCTTCAATCCTCTTTTGCTGGAATGTCTCACCGACCAGGCCGCCGCCATCCGGCAGGAGCTGGAGCGGACCGACCTCCGGGCCTTCCCCCAGCGGGCCCTGGACCTCACCGGGGAGGTCCTCCAGCACGAGGATGTGTCCGTGTCCCAGCGGACCCTTCAACTGTTGGAGCACGAGCGGATCAAGCACGACTTCTTTGCCGCCCTCACCGAGGAGATCCAGTTCGAGTTTACCCTCTCCCCCCCCGCCGTGACCTTCTCCCCCTTCGGCGCCCAGAAGCTGGGCTTTCCGGAGGTGATCCGGGACCCCCTCCATGACCCCAGGGTCCTCGCCCTGGCCGACCCCAAGGATTTCCAGGGCCTCTCCGACGCCATCCGCGGCACCTCCCCCGGCCACCCTGTCGCCACCTACGACTGCCCCATCCTGCTGGGGGGAGAGCCCCGCTGGCACCGGATCCTGGCCCGGGCCACCTGGTCTCCCGACGAGCCTCCCCGGTATATGGGCGCCATCGGCAAGATCATGGATATCCACGCCGACCGTATGGAGCTGGCCGACCTTCAGCGCCGGGCCTCCCGGGACCCCCTCACCGGCCTTCTCAATCATGCCAGCGCCCGGAAGCAGATCTCCGTCCGCCTGGAGGAACGGCCCCAGGGGAAATTTGCCCTCATCATCTTTGACCTGGACCATTTCAAGCAGGCCAACGACAACCAGGGCCACCTTTTCGGCGATCAGCTTCTGTGCCACATCGCGGAAAAGCTCCGCCGGGCCGTCCGCGGCGGCGATATCATCGCCCGGGTGGGGGGGGATGAGTTCCTCATCTTCCTGGAATACAAGGCCGAACCCCAGGCCGCCATCCAGCGGATCTTCCGCTCCCTCTCCGGCGAGTACCAGGGCTTTCCCATCTCTCTGAGCATGGGCGTGGCCCAGACCGACAGGGTGGGCGCCGATTACGACCCTCTCTTCCGGGCCGCCGACAGCGCCCTCTACACCGTAAAGCGGGGCGGCAGAGGCCAGTTCCGCTTCTATGACGAATCCATCCGGGATACTCTCTCCAGCATCTCCCCCATCGGCTCGGAGAAGGCGGATCCCCCCAAGGAGGAGAATTGATATGACCCTGCAGGAATGCTACGCCGCCCTGGGCGGCGACTATCAGGAGGTCCTGGGCCGTCTTCGTAGCGAGAGCCTGGTCCAAAAGTTCCTTCTCAAATTTCCCGACGACCCCAGCTACTCCCTTCTGGAGACCTCCCTGGCCGCGGAGAACTGGCCCGAGGCCTTCCGGGGAGCTCACACCATCAAGGGCGTGTGCCAAAACCTGAGCTTCACCGCCCTCTACCGCTCCAGCTCCCAGCTCTGCGACGCCCTCCGGGACGGCTTTCACCCCCAGGCCCTTCCCCTGGCCCACCAGGTGGAACAGGACTACCGTCAGACCATGGCCGCCATCCAGGCTTTCCGGAGCTCCCTTCCGGCCTGACCTCCATCATCAGAAAGGCGTTACGGTATGAATACCATTCAAAACAAAACCACCCGTTTCCTCTGGGGCAGTCTTATCTCCGTCATTCTCCTATGCGTGTGCGTCTTTTCCTTTCTGGCCTTCCATATGGGCAGCGTCAGCTCCCGGACCGTCAACGAGGTGGGCTCCCTCTATATGTCCAGCATGAGCGAGCAGCTCTCCCTCCACTTCGAGACCACCATCAACCTGAACCTGGAGCAGATGGAGGCCCTGTCCGGCATCATGGCCCCGGACCGGATCCATGAGGACCCGGAGCAGCAGGCCCTTCTGACCTCCTACGCCAAAGCCCTGGATTTCCAATACCTGGGCTTTTACACCCGACAGAATGATTTTGAAATGCTCTACGGCTCCCACCTGACCGTCACCGACCCAGGCCCCTTCATGGATTCCCTCTCCGCCGGCCAGAAAAAAGTGGCCGTGGGGGAGGACGCCGAGGGAAACAGCGTCATCCTTATGGGGGTCCCCTCCTCCCACGCCCCCTCCCAGGGCCACTCCTGCGTAGCTTTGGTGGGTGCCATGCCGGTGGACTACATTACCCAGACCCTCTCCCTGGAGGAGAACAGCAACCACGAGTACTCTCACATCATCCGTATCGACGGCTCCTTTGTGATCCGCACCTCCGACGCCTCCCGGGACAATTATTTTGACCGGGTCCTCTCCCTTTACGACAACGTGGGGGGCAAAACTCCCCAGGAGTACATCGCCGACCTCTCCGCCGCCATGAAGGCCGGAGAGGACTACTCCAGCGAGTTCACCATCGGCGGAGAGCGGCGGCACCTTCACTGCACCCGCCTTGCCAACTCCGAATGGTATCTGATCACCTTCATGCCCTATAACACCATGGGCTCTATCCTCAACCATCTGAACCGCCAGTGGGTGGGCTCCGCCCTGCTGGGCGCCTCCCTTATCCTGGCCGCCATCCTTCTGGTCTTCGCCGGCTACTTCCGCATGACCCGCCGGCAGATGGAGGAGCTGGCCCGGGCCTGGCATGACGCCGACGCCGCCACCAAGGCCAAAAGCGAGTTCCTGTCCAACATGTCCCACGATATCCGCACCCCCATGAACGCCATCGTGGGCATGACGGCCATCGCCACCGCCAACCTGGACGACAGGGATCAGGTCCAGAACTGCTTGAAAAAGATCACCCTGTCCTCCAAGCATCTCCTGGGACTCATCAATGATGTACTGGATATGTCCAAGATCGAAAGCGGCAAGATGACCCTCAGCATGGATCAGATCTCCCTGCGGGAGGTGATGGAGAGCGTGGTCTCCATCGTCCAGCCCCAGGTCCGGATCAAAAACCAGCAGTTCCACGTCTCCATCCACGACATATCCACCGAGAACGTATACTGCGACAGCGTCCGGCTCAATCAGGTCCTTCTGAACCTCCTCTCCAACGCCATCAAATTCACCCCCGAGGGCGGCTCAGTGACGGTGGCCCTCTGGGAGGAGCCCTCCCCCAAGGGGGAGGAGCACATCCGCATCCACCTGTCTGTATCCGACACCGGCATCGGCATGACCCCCGAGTTTAAAGAGAGGATCTTTGAATCCTTCTCCCGGGAGGACAGCGCCCGGGTCCACCGCACCGAGGGCACCGGCCTTGGCATGGCCATCACCAAGTACATCGTGGACGCCATGGAGGGCTCCATTGCGGTGGACAGCGCCCCCGGCCAGGGCACCCGGTTCCAGATCACCCTGGACCTGGAAAAAGCCGATATCTCCGAGCCCGAGATGATCCTCCCCAACTGGAACATGCTGGTGGTGGATGACGACCAGCTTCTCTGCGAGAGCGCCGCGGCCTCCCTCCAGTCCATGGGCTTCCGGGCTGACTGGTGCCAGGACGGAGAGAGCGCCCTCCAGCGGATCCTCCAGCGCCGGGAACAGAAAGACCCCTACCAGATCATCCTTCTGGACTGGAAGCTCCCCGGCATCGACGGTGTGGAGACCGCCCGCCGTATCCGCCATACCCTGGGCAGCGAGGTCCCCATCCTTCTCATCTCCGCCTACGACTGGGGCGAGATCGAGACCCAGGCCAAAACCGCCGGTATCAGCGGCTTCATCTCCAAGCCCCTGTTCAAGTCCACCCTCTACCACTGTCTGAAGCAGTACGCCGACCATCCCCAGGCCCAGATCCCCGACCCCAACCAGCTCACCCCGGACCTCTCCGGCAAACGGGTCCTCCTGGCCGAGGACAACGAGCTGAACTGGGAAATCGCCAACGAGCTGCTCAGCGGCCTGGGGCTGACCCTGGATTGGGCGGAAAATGGCCGGCTCTGTCTGGATATGTTCCAGGACTCGGAGCCGGGCTATTACGACGCCATCCTCATGGACATCCGTATGCCGGTGATGACAGGCTACGAGGCCGCCCGGGCCATCCGCGCCCTGGACCGGCCCGACGCCGGCCTCCCCATTATCGCCATGACCGCCGACGCCTTTGCGGAGGATGTAAAAAAAGCCCTAGACGCCGGCATGGACTCCCACATCGCCAAGCCCATCGACGTCCGGGAGGTCTCCCGCCTCCTGAAACGCTATATGCGGGACTGAGCGCAAAGGAAACCGTCCCTCAAAAAAAGAAGGAACCTACCGGTTCCTTCTTTTTCTTTTCCCCCGCTCTTTTCTCTTTTATCTTTTCTCCTGATCGTTGCCCCTGACTTTTTCCCTTTTCATTTTTAACTTCTAATTTTCCTCCCCCCCTCTGAATAGAATGTAGATACCTACACAACAAGGGGGTCCTTCTATGCTCTCCGCCTGGCTCATCCTCATGCTCCACACCCTGTTCTTTCCCCTCCGTCTGGACCATGACAGCCGCTCCTTCCCTCGGGCCCTAAAGCCCGAGGAGGAGCGGGAATATCTGGACCGCTACGCCGCCGGCGACCCCTCCGCCCGGGACGCCCTCATCGTCCACAACCTTCGCCTGGTGGCCCATATCGTCAAAAAATACTACACCCAGTCCTGCGATCAGGACGATCTCATCTCCATCGGCACCATCGGCCTGATCAAGGGCATCTCCACCTTCAAGCCCGACCGGAACGTGCGCCTTGCCACCTACGCCAGCCGCTGTATCGAAAACGAGATCCTCATGCACTTCCGCAGTCAGAAAAAGCTCCAGGGGGAGGTCTCCCTCTCCGACACCCTGGAGGCCGAGGGGGAGGGTGGCTCCCTGTCCCTCATGGACGTGATCCGGGTGGAGGACAACATGCTGGAGGACCTCTCCGCCAAGGACGCGGGCCTTTCGGTCCGGGCCAGGGTGGAGGAGTGCCTGGACGACCGGGAAAAGCTGGTCATCACCCTCCGCTACGGCCTCACCGGCGCCGCCCCCCTGACCCAGCGGGAGATCGCCCAGCAATGCGACATCAGCCGCAGCTATGTCTCCCGCATCGAAAAAAAGGCCCTGGAAAAATTGAAGGCCTCCCTGGAAAAAGACCTGTGCTGAACAAAAAGGGCGGGACGCCGGTGCGTCCCGCCCCTCTCTTTTAATGGAACCCCATCTCGTCGCTGAGATCCTCCATCACCTGGCCCACGGTCCGCATGGCCTTCTCGGCCACCTTCTTCACGTTGGTCTTTTTCCGGGGGACCAATACCGCTCCCATAGCCATCCCGGCCACCATCCCCATGGTGATACCCTTGGCAAACTCATGCTGCTTCAATGCTCTCCACCTCTTTTTTCTTCTGATTGAGAACCTTCGCTCCCACCCTTATTATTGCCCCATCCTCCACAAAAAATCGTTGCGAAAACCACCGCTGTCCATTATAATAAAAAGGGAAAATCAGGGGCCTTCGGCCCCCTTTTTGCGGCGGGATCTCCATTTTTTCCGCACCCGTCCATATCCCCTTTTCCCTCGTCCCTTCAAAATATAAATTTATTTTCTCTTTCATACCCCCGAAAGGAGGCTCCCCTTGAAATATCTCATCCGAAAGGGCCGTTTGATAGACCCGGTCAGCGGCATCGGCGGTGTGATGGACATTCTTCTGGAAAAAGACAAGGTGGCCGTCATCGGCAGCGACCTGTCCGCGCCTGACGCCCAGATTATTGAGGCCGGGGGCCTTGCGGTCTGTGCCGGGCTGGTGGACCTCCACGCCCGCCTGGGCCAGCCAGGGTATGAATACCGGGAGACGGTATCTTCCGGCTCCCGGGCCGCCGCCGCGGGCGGCTATACCACGGTGGGCTGCCTGCCCGACACCCAGCCCCCCATCGACGTCCCCGGGGGCGTGACCTATCTCCGTGAGCTCTCAGCCGCCGCTCCCGGCGCCCGGGTCCTCCCCATCGCCGCCCTCTCCATGGGCCGTCAGGGCGCCGAGGTCACCGACTTCGAGGCTTTGAAAGCCGCCGGGGCCGCCGCCCTCTCCGACGCCGCCCCCCTTCGCAACGCCAACCTGCTCCGGGATGCCATGATCCTGGCCCACCGCCAGGGGCTGGCGGTACTGGCCTTTTGCGAGGACCCGGACCTGAGCCAAAATTTTGTTATCAACGAGGGGCAGGTCTCCCGCCGTCTCCGGATCCCCGGCCGTCCCGCCATCGCTGAGGAGCTCCAGGTCATGCGGGAGGTCATGCTGGCTGAGGAGACCGGGACGGCGGTCCACATCTGCCGGGTATCCACCGCCAAGTCGGTCTCCATCCTCCGCCGCTACAAGAAAAAGGGGGTCCGGCTCACCTGCAGTGCCTGTCCCCCCCACTTCACCTTCACGGAGGAGGAGGTCCTGGAGCAGGGCCCCCCCGCCCGCCTGGAGCCTCCCCTCCGCACCCCCGCCGATGTGGACGGGATCCTGGAGGGCCTGCGGGACGGCACCATCGACGCCATCGCCTCGGACCATACCCCCTACTCCGAGGAGGAGACCTCCCTCCCCCTGGTCCACTCCCCCGCCGGGGCCTCCGCTCTGGAGACTACTTTGGCGGTCTCCCTCACCGCCCTGTACCACTCAGGGCTCATGAGCCTCTCCGACGTGCTGCGGAAGCTGACCTTCGAGCCCGCCCGGATCCTGGGCCTCCCCGGCTCCGGCCGGCTGGCGGTGGGGGGTCCGGCGGATCTTGTCATCTTTGACCCCAACGAGGAGTGGCAGGTGGACCCCTCCGCCTTCCTCTCCCAGGGCCGCAACACCCCATACGCCGGGAAAACCCTGAAGGGGAAAGTAAAATATACCATTGTGGACGGAACCATTGTCTACCAAGCCCGCTGAAAGGAGACCGCCATGAAAAAAAGCTATCTGATCGGAGCCGCCGCCGCTCCCCTGCTGGGTCTGCTCCTCTGGAAGCTGTTCCTCCCCCAGATCACCGGTCTGGACGGGGTGTTTATCTTCCTGTTGGGCTTCTTCTGCCTGTGGACCGCTGCGGCCTTCCCCCTGGGACTCCTGGCCTGCGACTCCTCTTTGGGCTACCGCTGGGCCTACGCCGCAGTCTTTTTGGCCCTCTTTCTCGTCCAACTGGCCCAGGGTCTGACCGAATTCCCCCTCTACACTCTGGCAAACCTGTTCCTCCTGTCCGCCATCTACCTGATCCAGCACCAGGAACGCCGCCAGAAAGAGGAATAAAACTTGAAAGAAAGGGCTGATTTCCATGTCCTTTGACCAACTACACAGCAAAATCAAGTCAAAAAAATGCCCTCTATGCGCCACCGTGGCCCCCACCCCGGGGATGGGGGTGGAGACCGCCGAGGGCTTCTGTCGAAGCCTTTTGAGCCAGGTCGCCCCCGTGGTCCCGGCTGTCCGCTTTCCCCTCTCCCCCTTCACCTCCCTGGGCTGGAAGGGTTTGCGGCTTTTGGAGGACCTCCTTGCCCAGGCCCGGGAGGGGGAGCTTTTCACCCTGATCCAGGCGGGGCTCTCGGATGCCGGGGAGTCGGCAGCCCTTCTGGCCCAGCCCTTTGCCGCCGACTGTCTCATTGTCGGCGGCTACCCCGGCGGTCCCCACCTCCCCACCCTGCTGGAGCTCTGCCGCCAGGAGGACAAGTGCTTTTTCCTCCTGGCCCGGACCGCCGAGGGCGGGGAGCTCCAGGATCTGGTGGCGGGGGACCGGCTGGTCTACCAGGTGGTTGGAGATCTGGCCTACCGCTTGGGAGAGAAGGAGTTGGGCAAGTGCGGGTACAGCCGGACCGGCCTTCTTTTGGAGGGGGTCTACCCCTCCGACCTGCGCAATCTGCGGAAACGCTGGGAGTCCGCCTTCCTTCTGGTCTCCGGCTCCGCCCAGGATGTTTCCTACGCTTTTGACAAATATGGCCGGGGGGCTTTGGTCCTCCTCCCCCCCTCCCCCTCTCCGGAGGAAGCCCGGACCGCCGCCGAGGCCTTCCGGAATGAGTTGAAGGGACTTGTAACTATTTTGTAATTTTTGTTTCCGGTTTGTAACCGGATAGGGAGAGCGATCCCCTCTTTTTCCGGATCCTTCGCATTTTAATTTTTAGGAGGTGGGAGGAAGCCCATGACTACCATCTATCTGATCCGTCACGCCCAGTCTGAGGGTAACCTCTACCGCCGGATCCTGGGCTGGCAGGATGGCAAGCTGACCCGGACGGGCCGGGAGCAGGCCCAGACCCTGGTCCCCCGATTCAGGGATATCCCTCTGGACGGGATCTACGCCAGCGACCTGAGCCGGGCCGTGGAGACCGCCCGGCCCATGGCCGAAAGCAAGGGGCTGGAGGTCCGGACCGATCCCGGTTTTCGGGAGGTGAATCTGGGGGAGTTGAGCAACATCCCCTATGGGGAGCTTCTTCACCACAGGCCGGAGACCTATGAGGCGTTCTTCTCCTGCTCGGAGGGGTGGGCGCCCCAGGAGGGAGAGACCTTTCAGCAGGTGGCGGACCGGATGACCGCCGCCCTGTTCCGGGCGGCGGCCCAGCACCACGGGGGAAAGGTGGTCATCCTGTCCCACGCCATGGCTATCCGGTGCCTCCAGGCCGCCCTCCGGGGGAAGCGTCCCCAGGAGCTGTCCGGGGTATCCCTGGGGGAGAATACCGCCGTGTCCTGCTATGAAATACAGGGGGACAGGTTCCGGGTGGTCTTTGAGAACGATATCTCCCACCTTCCGCCCCGGCTTACCGCCGCGGGGCTTCGGGCAGGGCGGGAGCCTGTGCCGCCGGTGTGGTTCCGGGGGATAGACCTGGGGCCGGAGCGGGAGGCCCGGTTCTATTACGCCGCGCGGCAGGACGCCTGGGAGGGGCTACACGGCTCCCTGCGGGGGTTTGACGGGCCGGGATTTCTGGACGAGGCCCGGGAGCAGCTTCTTTGGGATCCCAGGGCGGTACAGCAGGTGATGTTTCAGGACCAGCCCATCGGACTTCTCCAGTTGGCCACCCTCCAGGGGGCTGCGGAGGGTGTGGGACACATCCCCTTCCTCTACCTGCGGTCCGACTGCCGGGGCCGGGGGATCGGGGGGCAGCTCCTGGGCCAGGCGGTGAGCATATACCGGGACATGGGGCGGAAAAAGCTGCGGCTGCTGTGCGACCCGGAGAACGGCCCGGCCCAGCGGTTCTATGGACGGCACGGGTTTATAAAAACCGGACAGGCGCCGGGGAGTATGGGGATGCTGGATGTGCTGGAGATGGAGCTGTAAGGGCAGAGGGGGACAAAAGAATTGGCCCTTTGTCTTCCCTTGTCTTAGTTAGAGATGAAGGTAGGAGAAATTTGTGGAGTATATGAAGCTTTTTGCGGCATTTGTCGTGGGCCATATATTGTGTCTATGTGTATCCGGTGATTACAATTACAGAAAAAACTTTCATGATCAATGCCTTTGGTTTGCGCTTCCCTCTTCTCTTGTCACACATGGTAATATTTTTTCAATCAAACTGGCGATCGCGACCAATGCGGGAGCATTGCTGATCGTACTCTATTTACTTGGGTGTAATCTTTTGAAGGTTTCCCCGGTAAACTGTCGTATTCTTGCGGCTTTACACATTATAGAGATTTTTGGATGTTTTGGTTTCTTCACATTTGAATATGAAAGGTATGTTATTGCCCAGCAAAGAGGGGGCGGAAGGCAATTCTTTTCCCGGATTTTTGCTTTGTTTGAGCTGGGAATATCGATCATATGCGGAGTAGGCTTTGCGTGGTTCTTTTTCATGGCATTCATTAAGAAGTAAGGACTGTTAAAAGGGTTCGGGGGAGTATGGGGATGCCGGATGTGCTGGAGATGGGGCTGTAGGAATGGAGGGAGAAGGGGTTCCCCTTTTTCCTCTGTATATAAAAAGAAGGGAGGATGTTTATGAAAAGGAAGCCTGTACTTCTGCTTTTGGTGTTCGCGCTGACGCTGGGGCTTGCCGTGCCCACCGTGGCGGCTGGTCAGACCTTCGATGACGTTCCCGAATCCTATTGGGGGTACAA
>JAAWNQ010000007.1 GCA_022799035.1 Oscillospiraceae bacterium | reverse complement strand
TACTTTCGATTATGGTCGGTTTACTTACTCGCTTTGGCGTATAGTCCCCTAATTGTTCGGTTTTACGAGGAAAGTCCGTATCTACGGGCTTTCTTTTTTAATTAGGAAGTTTGATACTTTTATGTTGCTGCTATGCCAACAGCAGAATTTCTAACAATCCGCGGGCACCTTAGCATTACACGCAATACGGTGCCCTTACGGACGCACGACCTGTCTCTACACACTTTGGGTTGGTAATAAGAACCTGAAGGCCGGCATCGACCTGCTTTTCCACCCAAGCCTCCCGTTTTTCCGGGGGTATCTTTGGTGTAAGGATATCTGTACGGTACCCTTCGGAGCACAGGAGCTTTAGGAGCTTCTGCTGGGAGTCGGTTCGTGTCCAACTGGTGTAGATCAACACCCGTTCTCCGACCGCTATCTTCTTCCGAACGATCTCCATTGCTTTTTCTTCCTTGGGTAGCACATCGTCAAAGCAAGCCTCATTTGGAGGCGTCACAAGGTTATACCCTTCAATGGGGTGGACGATGGGCGGCTGGTCATAGGGCTGGTCAGGGTAGATGGTAAGCAGCCCCAAATAGGAAGAGAGGATCTTCTGGGCTATTTTTTTGTCCTGCTTTAAGATGGATGACAGGATATTCTCTGTGTCCTTATAGGCTTTTGCAATATGCGCTGGCATCTCCAACGGCACAGGGATCTCCTCGTAGTCGGGCAATTCCTTGTTCATATCCATAAGAGATAGGAACGAAGCATACTCCAACAGGAACCGGGAGTACACCAGCGGGGATACACCGGGCAATTTCCGGCTTTTGATCTTCCGCTTGTTCGTCCTGCGGTTGGAGTTATAACCCCCATCATCGACCTCATAGGTATTCTCGATCACGCCATATTCGGCGTCAAAGTTCGACGGCCCATGGTAGCCTTGGCCATCCTTCTCCATCAATCCGGGAGTCAGGCGGTAGAGAAGATGAAAGATACCTGAACTATATCCGTTGATAAGGGTGGCAGTCATGCCCACGAACAGCTTTGCTGTGCCGTAAAGCTCGGCCATAGCGTCGCCCTGACCGCTGGCATTGTTGTATTCGTGGAGTTCATCGCATAGCAGTCCACCGATCCTGCCCCGAAACTTTTTCTTGATGTAAGTGCTCAGCGGGAAACGCCGCTGAGCGCCCTTGGCAGGAAAATACCCGTTCGGGTCGCTGACGATCTCTTCAATTTTAGAAAGTATCTTTTCGTTTTTCGTCCGGCTCAGGTGCTTGGCCGCATGGTGGCGGTAGACCCAGCCGTAACCACCGATTTTAACCCAGTCTGTTTGCTTGCTGGGATTGACCGGCGCCCAAAGCATAGAACCACAATGGGGACAGGAATGGTTTTTTCTGCTTTCTTCCTGGAAAAAGAATTGATCGGCGTTGACCAGATACCGGGACCCATCATCGCTGATCTGCATCTGAAGAACAGCTCCACAGTTAGGACAGGTAAAGCCCTTTTTCCGCCGGTTCCAGTTGACGGCAGGATAGCGCATGTATCCATCCCGAGCCCGTTCCTTGCTGAGTACAGCATAGACGGTTTTATCTCCCATCTCATAGAGGGAGTACAGCCGCTCCAAGTCGGCAATGCTTTTGACTACCATGGCAAAGGTATTTGGCAGCGTTTCACCGATTTCCCTCACCCATTTTTTCGTCACATGAGAGGGACACATTACCAAGCCAAAGGACTTTTTTGCGGTGCTGTTTTGAGTTGCCTGCATACCATAGAGCGCGCCCAAGGCGGTAGAGCCAATCTTGGTTTTGCCCGACCCGCACTCCGCGATGATGAGGGCTGTACCCTTCCTCTGAAGCTGCCGCTTGGTGGCCTCAGCCACAGCAAGCTGGGCGTCATAGAGGGAGTAGCCGGTGTTCTGATGCACGTAGTCGTTGATGGCCAGCACTTCCTCTGAAAGCTGGTCAGTGGCCGGATCAAAGAGTGGGGTAAACTGTTCTCTGATCCTCTGGGCCACTGTGGTTCCAAAGGTGTTGAGGTAACTGGTTACAGAATCCACACCGTCAAAACCGTCAGACTCTCCCGGTACAGCCGTGGGAATAGAGATGGCCCCAGACTTTAAGCCGTCCTCCAGCACCTTGACTATATTTGCGTCATCAGGACGCAAATTTAAGACCCACGCCTCCAGTTTCTCCTTGAGAGACACCGTATCCAGCTTGCGGAGGTCACCCGTTGCTGTAAGAGCGTCCAGCATATAGTCCCGAAACTCCGGGATGAGAGGCGCAGCCGTTTTGTGATCCAGCTCATCAAAGAGCTTGTCCCTGTCCCCCTCGGGGCAGAAAATGTAGCATTTACGGGGTTGGGACATGGTTTCCTTGGGTTCATCATCCGGGGAGCTCGCTGTTTGGGCGTCATCACTTGCCATGAGGGTGGCGATGGCATAAACGCCGTCATGGGAAATCTGGCGCCGATAGCCTTTGTGCCTGCCGATCAGTTGGAGCTTCTGCCCGTTTCGCACCGCATCCACAGAGGCGCCACCATAGATGGCGTCAGCCATTGCTTGCACTACCTCTGGATATCCGCCGAAACGCAACGCCGTGATAGTGCCGCTGTTGCCATCGCGATCCATAATGATGGTATCCGCATAGGTAGTCAGCCGTACCTCCTTGCCAGGATCAAAATAGCTCAATTCGATCAATTTACTTTCTGCCATTCATGTGCCTTCTCCTTTCTTTGGGCACAAAAAAAGACCGCAGTACCCTTGGGTAATCTGCGGTCTTTCTGTGTCCATATCAAATTTTCCAGGTCGTAACTGCTTGGCGGAGGGCATACTCGCCCCCTTTCTTCACCGTGCCATCCTCAAATGCTCCGCCCTTGAATGCTCAGACCTGAAATACAAGGGTATTGTAGCATTCTTTTGAAAGGATAGGCAGGTGAAATATTTTCAAGCTCGGATTTATCAAAGGAAAGGCTTCATTGCTATTCTGATTCTTTTGTGATAAACTGAATTTAGACAAAAATACCAAAGAATTGGGAGGAAAACCATGACAAATCAAGAATTAAATGAGTATATCTTGAACTATGTGGAAAAGGACCGAACAAAAAGCGCAATCATGCTTACGGCTGGATGGGGAACGGGCAAGAGCTACTATATTCAAAACGAGTTGTGCCCGTTTTTGAAAAAAAGGGAACATCAAAGCATTGTTGTTTCCTTGTATGGGCTGAAAACCATAGATGAGATAAGTAAGCGTTTGTATTTTGAAACTCG
This sequence comes from Oscillospiraceae bacterium, assembly GCA_022799035.1. Lineage (GTDB taxonomy): Bacteria > Bacillota > Clostridia > Oscillospirales > Oscillospiraceae > Vermiculatibacterium. The sequence continues at coordinate 62,890 of JAAWNQ010000007.1, read as the reverse complement.
TATGAAGCTATTACCAAAGAAATCAGAAGGACTGGAGGCTGGAAAACTTATCGGAAAGACTGTGCTAAAAGGCATAACCAGTCTTGCTGGTATGGATTTGTCCATGTCGAATGAGGATCTTCAGAAATTATATGAGACAATAGATCTGACAGGTAAGTTGATTATTTTAGAGGATGTTGAGAGATCCGGCATCAATATTTTAGAGGTCTTAGGGTTTGTCAACAGTCTTGTGGAAGAGGATGGCGTGAAGGTACTATTGGTCGCAAACGAAGAAGAGATATTGCATTATGAACACGATGAGTCGGATAGAAATGGGGATTCCTATAGCGTTTCTGATAAAGATACGAAAATTTATCTGGCGGTAAAAGAAAAAACCGTCAGCGATACTATTTTGTTTCGCGGCGATATTGGGAAAGCAATTGCTGATTTGATTCGTTCTTTCGATAACGAAGCCCTTAACATGTTTGCTGATGAGGCCCAGGTCGATCGCATTATTACCACGATGGGGACGAAAAGAAATCATAACCTGCGGACTTTTCAATTTGCCTGCCAAAAGATTTCGGATATTTATAATAAGCTGGGTCCTTTGGAAAATGACAATGCTCAAACTATATTCTTTGGTATTTTAGCTCTGTCTATGGAGATAAAAAGTGGTTCTTTTCCCGAGTGGGAGGGAGGAGACTTGCTTGCGGTGACAATGGGATATGGGGATTTCCCACTATATCGTTTTTGCTATGACTATATTAGAAGGCAGGAATTTGATATAGATATGGTCCAAGCAACTTTTGAAGCACATACAAGGTTGAGAGTGTTTGATAAAAATGGGGAGACAATCAACGACAAAGCTCTGCAAACGATTTTCAACTTTTATGAACTTTCGGAAAAGGAGGTTATCAATGCACTTAGTGATGTGGAGCATAAGTTAGATGATCCCTATGATATTCCGATTTATGCCTATCACAAACTGGCGTACTTTATGGTTGAGCTTCATGAGCTCTTAGGATTTGATTATACGGCTTGTAAAGAAAAGATGGCCTTGAACATGCGAAAATGTGGAGAAGAAATTGATGCTGAAATGCTGTTTTTACCCCGCTTTGAGATTAAGGAAGATAAAAAGCGTCAACAGTTTTCGGACTTTTTGCAGGTGCTTAAAGATTCAATAAGGGAATCCCTTGAAACGGAAATTGCTTTTTCTTATGAGCCCACGGAACTTCAGGAATTGTATGGGGATGTTGTAAAAAACAAGAAAAAGGTAGCGGCAGGTCATGCTTTCATAAGTAAATTCGATTTAGATAAGATTCTAAAGATGATCCTGACATCTACTCCAGCTCAGCTAAGTTTTTTGCGGCGTATTCTCTTTTCTGTGTATAGGTATTCAGGAAAAGAAGACTTCATTGCTGCGGACCGTATATTCATGGAGGATTTATTAACGAAGTTGAATGAGGCCATAAATCAAAATGAGGTAAGCATGGATAGAATTGCATTGTTGCAGATCGGATACTTGATTAGCAACTTGAAAATGTATATTGAACAGTTATCGTGATTGGGTAAAACTGAGGATATAGATATTCTTAACTCGTACACATGAAAAAAGGCCGCTGTAGCTCTATACTACAGCGGCCCTTTTCATCACCACTTGGTTAGAATCTTTCCATACATTTGCTTCTTGTCCATGTCGAACCGCTGGATGGCCAAGATGACCGTATCACCTACCTTGAAGTCGGCATCCTGGTACTGGTAAGCATAGTTGCACATGCATACCGTGCCATCAGGCAGGTTGCAGAACACCCCGCCGCCGTACTTTCCGGCGATGGTGGCCTGTCGGCGGCTGCCTGCCGGGTGACGAAGCTCGGCGCCGTCAAAGGGATTGGACTCCGTCTCCTTGACGGAGATGGTCAGCCCTTTGTTGGCATCATAGCCCATCACAATACAGGGCAACTCTTGGCCGGGGTGATATACTTCCCGCAGGTCGGGGATGGCGGTGTAGCGCAGTTCCCGCTGGGTCAGGTTGATGTCATGACCGTAGCACTCCACCAAACAACGCCGAGGGCCTACCGCCATGACTTTGCACATTGTCCGAGCTCCAACGCCGTGTAAGGCCGGCCGCCGGTCGAAGTAATATTGCCTGGCCTGGGAAGCCAGACGCCGGGAGGCGATAGCAAAGCCGCTCTCGCGATCCACTTTCGTGATGATGAAGTCGATGTTGGCGCCCACCATGTTCTGAAGTACGAAGTCAGGCCGCTCCTGTCCCTTCTCCCACATTTCAGGGGCAGGGATCACAATACGAACCCGGTAAGGCACCACAATGGCACAGTACATGGTTTTCCGTTCCATGGTACCCACCTCACTGTCCTTCACGTTGACAGAGAGCTGATCTACGCCGATGATGGTTCCCGACATGGCGCTGCGGCCACGGTAGGAGGCATAGATGGAGTTCCACTCCGCCCGTTCCTCATTCGTCAGATAGCGGTCCAACTCACTGAATCGCAAATCAAAGAACTGCTGCCGCTCACTCTTTTGACGGCGGCGAGGCTCAGGCAGAGGCTCCGCCATACCGCCCTGATCTTCCGGCGGAGCCTCCACCGCCGGGAAAGGAATCTGGTCAGTATCCTCCGGGGGCCATGAGGTGGTTTCATCCGTCTCGGTGCTGTCAGGCTCGGTCTCGGGAACACCCTTGGTTGTCGCTTTCTTGGTGGCCTTTTTGACGGCAGCCTGCACAGGCGGCGTCTCTTGCTCAGGGATAGGGAAAACCGTATCCTGATTCTCCGTCTCCATCACGGGGGTGGAAGGAAGGGTCTGTTCATCCTGATTGATTTTTTTCCGGGGCATAATGTAGTCCTCCTAAGTATAATTTTTTCACGGCTCTTCTGAGCCATAAAACCGATGTGAACCGTCCGATTGCCGGGCGGCAAAAAAGTGTTTGGGCGGTAGCGTAAGATCCGGTGGGGCGCACCCGCCCTCTGAGATCCATACGATCCGCTCCATTCGTTGACGCTCCAAAGTGACCGGGGTATTTACAGAAAGCTCAGCGACAGTAAATAGCCGTACCTTTGGCTCATCCAATGTAAAACGCAACAATATGGGGGTGGATGCCCCCAAGTGGAACTCTGCCGGAATATCTCCAGAAAGCTCCAGCATAACGTCCAATGCCTCCAAGTGGAGGGGGTTGGGCTGGAATCCGGCGATCCAAACGCCAAGGTCATCCAGTCGGATATCCTGCTGGCAGGCTCTAAGCTGACGAAGCATGGCATTCATTGCGGCTTCTGAGATCCTATATCCTGTCGCCTGAAATTTCCGCTGTGTCAGGATGTGGAGCTGCCGCCTCTGGATGTAGCCCAGCGTCTGCACGGTCTCCAAGATATATCTCTGTTGAATCGACAAAAGCATTTATATCACCTTCTTTCATAATCCTTTGTTTTGGTGGAGTGGATCTGTCCTCCACGATCCTGATTAACTCTGCCCGGTATGCTTCTGGGGCAGAGTATTTTATTCTTCTGTGTCACCGCGGACGGTGCCGATATCCACAGTAGACATACCGGGTGGAATACCGGGCGTTTCATCATCTGTGGGACCAGCCAGATCATAGGCCAGTTTGGATTGAGCTGGGGCGGCGGGCTTTTCTTTTTTGGGGGAGGCTGGCTCTGGTGCAGGCGGTGGCGGCTGCAGCTTGGGTTTGGCAGCCTGGGCATCCATGCGTTTTTTCCAAGCGGGAATATATTGGCTGACCTGTCTGGGTTCCAACCTGTCGAAGCCGGGTAACTCTTCAGGTGTCAGCTTCCAAAGAAGCGCGGGCTTATGCCCCTGAAACAGAGCTATGCACTTTTGGCGATCCAGCCGAAGCACCTCATCAGGAAGCATGAGATCCCGCTGGGTATTGCTTCGGGTCTGGGAGTAGGGGCGGGTGGAGTTATAGACCGGCGAAAAGAGAGGCATTAAGGGGAATTGGTTGTTGCATACCGAAATGGTGATCTTACCGCACTTTTTGGAGATATACTCTGCTGATGTCAGATCGTTGCAGCCCAGGTAAAGGGTCTGATCAAAGGTGGCCAGTTGGTTTTCCCACTCCTTGCCGGGGTAGCGTTCCTGCCATTGAGATAGGGACTGGATCACCACCTGGCAGGAAATATTAAAGCCCCGGATACTGTTGAGGGCATCCGCGATGCCATCCATGTAGCCGATATTGCAGTATTCGTCCAAGCAGAGGTTGACCATCACAGGCAGCCGTCCACCGGGACAGTGGCGGGCAAGATTGGAAAGCTGTGGAATGGCCAAGGAGAAGAACAGGGAGCTGAGAAAGCGGTAGGCACTGTCTTGGGCGGAGATGATGATAAAGTAGGCGCATCGTTCCCGGCCGGGGAGTGTCAGATCCACGTCATGGCCGCGGGTGATGGTGTCCACCAGCTTATTTTGAAAGACGGCCAGACGGTTGCCCAAGCCAATGATGATATTGCCCCACAGGTTTTCCTTTGCTTTGAGAAAGAGACCATAGGGGCCTTTGGCCGGGTGGTCAGGGTCCAGAGCGGCCAGCCGTTCATTGATCCGTGTCACAGGCTCGTTGGCCAGGATACGGTAGACCTCACCAAGTCCCCGCTGCTCAATAGGCAGGAGCCTGCCGTTGGCATCGGTCAAGTTACAGACATAGTGGATGAGGGCCATCAGGAGGTTTAACTCCGCACGGCTCCAGAAGTCATCGGCCTCTTTAGGGCCGGAAGTATTCTGGATGATGGTGTTAGCCACCATCTGCACAAGGTCAGGTTCTTTGTCCAGAGAACTCAGGCAGTTCCATCCGTCCGAATGCTCCATATCCAGGAAGTTTACTGCCCGGACATGGTAGCCATTGGAACTGAAATAGGAAGATAGTCGTTCAAATAGCTCCCCTTTGGGGTCGGTGATAAACACGGATTCTCCACGCTGGACTGAACCAAGGAGGAAAGGAATGATAAAGCCCCGGGTTTTTCCTGTGCCGGGAGCTCCGATGCACAGTAGATTGTTGTTGTCACCGGGGATCATCCTGTGGGCGGCATAGAAGGCATACTTGTCCGGGTCATCGGGGTGCCGCTTGAACTTGCCCAGGAGCATCCCTGTAGCCTTGTCCATGGGCTCCACCTCCAAAAACTCCCGCATCTCCTTTTCGGTGAGAAAGCCGGATGTGCCGTGAGTACCGTCCGGGAGAATGTCAAAGCCCCTGGAGTCCCGGATGAACTTGTAGCCGGAGAGCTTGGAATAACCCTTCTTGGTAATGAGGCATACAAGCAGCACCACAACGGCAGTAACGCCGAGGCCAAACGGGGTAAAGACCACAAACCAGTTTTTGAAGGGGTTGAATATCCAAATGGAGCCTATGCTCTCGCTGTCCGGGCCAAAGGTGGAGGCGATGCCCAGCCGCAGGGAGTTGAGGAACAGGCCGTAAATATACCAGACCAGCAGAGCCAAGGGGATGTAGTATGGCAGCTTCGCTTTGTACCGGGCAAACCAGGCCCCGAACCGGGCTTCCGCCTTATCTTCAAGTTTTTCGATGAGTTTGGATAACCGGGGCATGAAGCGCGTCCCCTTTCTTAGACCAAAATGGTTGATCGCCGGGAAACCCCATACCGTCATGGCCCACAAGCTCCAAGACTACATCCTCCCGCAGAGCCAGCACATTATCCTGTCCCGGAATGCGGAAGCCATCGAAGATCCCGCTTTGCACCTGACCTGTCAGCGCGGCAAGGATAATGTAGGGATGACCCAGTTTTTTTGCGGTCTCCATAGCGGCATTGATCCGGCGCAGATCCATGTCTACCCCGATGACCACAGGTGTGCGGTTGAAACATGCGTCAAAGGTAGAGGTGTCATCCGGGGGTGGGCGGAAGTACCGCCCCAAGGCTGCCTGTGCTAAACGATTTCGGTAATTGGGCTGAGTCATGACACGGAGCTGAAGCGCCCCAATGTCATCACAGGGCAACAGATGAACGGGAAGGGTCAGACGGCGGTAAGCCCCGGCGTAGTTCACCGCTTGGTTGCCGTCCTCGGCGTCTGGCCGGTCAAGTTCCGCCAGAATGTCGGCATAGCTTCCTCCGGCAAAGAGGAACCCCCGCCGGGTATTATGAAGAGCGGCGGTCTGGTTATTAAAGGCCACCAGCTCATTATTGAGGATAAGTCTGCCAATGCCGGGACAGACGTAGTGAACGGCAAAGGTCTGCTCTCCCAGATGGGCGATCCCGGCAATGCGGGTGCTGCCCCACGGATTTTGTCCTCGCCCTCTGGCCATGGATGGGAGGAAGAGAGACGGAGGATGGAGAAGCTCCTCCTTGCGTAAAAGGAAGGGGTTTACTCCGCCCCGGTAAAAGGTCGTGGCGATCTGAGCGAGCCGAAGCCGCCGTTCTATAAGCTGAGGTGAATAGACTCGCACAACATCAGGCACAGCCCCGTCAAAGGCAGTCTGGAGGAGTTCTACTGTTTTATGTGTGGGGACAAACGCATGGCTCTTGGGGTGTTCTTTGACAAAACCGAGTGTGACCAGATTTCTTATTTCGGTCTCGGTTATGAGCCGCCTCAGTGAGTCGAGATTCGCGTATCGGCACCAACACAGCAGGCGCAGCGCGTCGATCTCTCGTTGGCAAAAGAGCAAAGTTCATACTCCTTTCAATCGGGAATGAAACCGCCGAAACCGCATTTGCACCGTGAACGGTGCAAACACGATTTCGGCGTCTTAATGGGGACATTTTTTCCTCCCGTCAAATGGTGCAAGACAGAGGTTTGATTTTTCCCCGGGCGCTACCTGTGGATGAACCGAATACCTCCGTATTTCCAAGCGCCAGCGGTTCTCGCAAAACCATTTGATGGCCTGCGTATTGAGAACATCTAAAAAGCGTCTTTATGCAGAGGGAAATCGAATGGTCAATCCAAGGAATAATCTCCGTTCCGAACAGCAAAAAAATCGGCTGCGTCAGCCATATTCAAAAGAGAGATTTGGCAGCGGCACTCGCTGGCGGGGGTAGCGATCAGGGCCACTCCCAAGGAGAATTGGTCGTCGTCCGGGATGAGCCGGCCCTTAATGGCGTTGCTTACCGCCTTCCACCCCTTGTTGTCCTGATCGAAGATGTGACGGTTTTGGATGGGGCCATATTCGTCAATGACCAGGAGAGCTTGGCGAAAAAAAGGAAGGCGGTTTCCCCGCGTTTGAAAGTCATCCAGAAGCCGGACAATGGTGTCGGTAAGCCAAAGAGGTGAGGCATACCGGCAATGGGGCAAAAGTGTGTTGAGGGTGATACGTAGCCAGTCAGAACCCAGCCACTCCACCTTGCCCGCCACCTCCAGAGGGGGGAGAATGGGGCGGCGGCCATAGCCGCCAACTCCAGGCGAATACTGTTCGCACAACTGCCGGAGCTCCAGTGTCGCCTTTTCAAAGTTCAGCAGGGTCGTCTCCAAACTGCGTTGGAGAGCTTGGGGAGACATTTGACCGCCATCTCCCAGAGCCAGCAAAGCACCCGTTTTGGTATAGGCGGTTCCCGTCAGTTCCTGAATGCGGATCATGTCTTTCTTTAGTGCGTCCATAGCTCACTCCTGTATTTCCGCTCGGTGCAGATCGGTGGGCGATGTGGTGATTGCGGCGTACTCTTTGGGAGTGGTGTGGATGGCAATGGGGACGTGGTTGTAGCCGATGCACAGCAGACCCTCGCCTCGGCGGAACCGGGTGATCTGCCGCACCTCATCCTCGGAAAGATTAAGTACCCCTTGGATGAGCCGGGCCTCCTGTTCCTCCATCTGAAGAATTAGCTTGATCCGGCTGGCATCCAGAATGCCCTTGCCGTACTTGCCGCCATCCAGCCCAAAGAGATCCTGCATACCTTGAGTGGAGGTGATGGCGCAGCCGCCCAGGCCGCGGATGGTCTTGACCATCTCCTGGATAAAGCCCGCAGCGATGGGGTTGGAGGTGGCGCCTACCAGACTCCACAGCTCATCGGCAATGAGGGCGCACAGGTCGGGAGAGTCCATGATGAGGTCGTTGGCCACATCGGTGGCCCAAAAGATGCCGGGCAGCAACAGGTCATCAGAGAGGCCGGTAGTGTCCAGAACAATGTACTTGTTGTGCAGGTCAATGTCGTTGCGCTGGCCCATGGCGGCGGCGGAGCCGGTGACGTACCGTGCCAGCACTACCGCCAGATGTTTGGTTTCCGGGTTCTCGGAGAGAACCTGATGCCAGTCCGGGAGAATGGGCATGACCTTAAAGCTGCCATCTTCGTTGGTGATGGTGGCGTTGTCAAAGGTGATACCGTAGCGGCGGTAGCACTCCACTAAAGAAGAGTCCAGATAATTGCGATCCTCTTCGCTCAGATCCTTCTTTTGGAGGGAGTACCAGATGATGAGATGGGATATTTTCTCGGCCAACACCGAGTCGTCCCGGGCCATCAGGTTTTTCAGTCCGGCGTATGAATCCAGAGACTTACGGCGGATGGCCATGATGTTGGGACAATCTTTAGAGGAGGGGGACATTCGCAGGTATTGACCCCCCATCATTTCGCAGAGGGGACGGAACTCGTGACCTTTCTTGGGTACAATGAAGATGACCTGCTTGCCCTGTTCCCGAAGCCGGGCGCCCAGGCATTGGAGGGTGACGGTCTTGCCCGCCCCGGTGGAGCCGCCGATCCACACGTTGCCGTTGGTGTACTTGTAGTCGTCGTAGATATCCAAAAACACCGGGGAACGGTTATACATATTGAGACCAAGAAATACGCCGTTGCGGTCAGAAAGCTCGTAGGAGGCAAAGGGGAACGCGGCAGCCACCCCGGAGGTAAGGGCGTTGCGGCGGGCCTTGCGCTCAATATCAGGGTCGGTCTGGAGGGTAGGCAGGGCGGAGAGAAAGGCTTGTTCGTTCTTGTAGTCGCACCGCCGGGCGATCATATCCACCGACACACACAACTTCTCAACCTCGGTCACCCGCTGTTCCAGAGTCTCCGGGTCGGGAGCTGTCACCTCAATGATGGTGTGCATGTAATAGAAGTCCTCGCCTTGGCGGTTGATGGCTTCCTTCAGGTAAAGACCAGAGTTGATGGCGCTGTCCAGTTCCTCGTAGTCCTGACGGGTATCGCCCACATCCCGCATCCGGGAGCGGTTGACCATTGTGGTTTGGGATATTTTTGAAAGGATCTTTTCTTTCGGCTGACGCTGCATGATAAAATTGACACTGACGCCCTCTCCGGCCTCCACCAAGGGGGCCAGCCAGCAGGAACCAACCGTGGTGGTGTAGCCGTAACCAGTCACATAGAGGTATGCGTGATAGACGCCATCCACCACGATATAGTCCCGACTCTTGGTATCCACTGTGGTTGGGGATAGAATATCCAGAATAGTGGTGGCGCCGGCCTCCAGCTCGGAAAGGTCGGGTTTTTCCTCTCCGAAGATAAGGCGTTTCAGGGAAAAAGGCACACGTTCTTGCTCCAGGTCGGTCTCCGGCTGCGCGGCCTGACCCGGAATGGGCATCGGCGTCTCCTTGGCTTTTTTAGACTTTAGGGAAAATGTCTTGGGCATGGTTTTACTCCTCATAAATGCCGTGAACGGCAGTAGTCATATCAAAAACGCCTTCGGGTAGCTTTACCCGTTGACTGGTCTGCTTGTTAATAATGTCGTAGAGCAACTGGAGGACAAAGTTATCCGTGTAACGGGGCAACAGCACCTCCAGTTCGCACATGTCCAGATACCGCCGGGCGGTGTCAGCCTCTTCATTCAGGCGCTCTACGATAGCCTGTACGGAGTTGCGTTTTGCCCGCATTCGAGGCTCATACTGGATAATCAGGAAAAAGCGGTGTCGAATGGCTTGGCTTGCAATACCCTGACCTATCTCCCGGATATTGTCCTCGATCATTTCACGGCAGAAGATATTAGACTCATTCTCCGCGTACTGTTCCATACGCTGTATATAGTCAGAGGTGTCCGTGGGGAGGGTACGGGCCTGGATCTGCAAGGTGTCTGGGGCGATTTTCAGGTAGGCGGCGAAAGATTCAATGATAGCCTGCCGATCAGCAGGTGACTTTAGGTAGATGTTGACGGGCAGGATCTCCATAATTTTGATAAAGCGGCCATCTTTTGTGATGACTACGCCGCCGGTAATGGCATGGATGGGCAGCCACTCCTGAATACTGCCTTGGAAGGTGTTGCTGTGGACGCCGATGTTTCCAACGCCGCCAAAGATGAGTTCTTTCACTCCCATAGCTTAAATCACCTCCCCTCGGAACAGCATAAGACGCCTACGCCGCCGCCAGAGCCACCAACTGGAGAGCCAGCGGGAAAAGCTATCATCGTTGATCCCCATAAGACCAAAGCCACCGGTAGGTATGACGATAACCATGGTGGCAATAATCTTGGAAGTCAGGTCTAAAGGCAGATAGGCGATACAGAGGTAAAGAGCCGGGATGACCAGGAGTACCGCTTCGATCACGTTGCGAAGTTCAAATAGCCCCAGGACACGCCCGGCGTCAACGAAATTTGTGGGAATATGGTAGGTGTCATAGTTCATAACTGTCACCTTCTGCGCTTTCCAACAAGCGCCCTTTCCATTTGGTATAGTCGGATGTCAAAGCCTCAAGTTCTTTTGCGGAGTCGGAAATCAGCGTCTCAAAGGCCAACGCCAGTTTTTGTTCTTGGTAGGGTGTAGCGGATATCTCTTGCAGCTCCAGACGGCTCAAATGCTGGTTGGATATGCCAGCCCGTCTACTCAATTTTCGCAATGGGATACCGTGGTGAAGGCGCAAAAGACGGAGATGTGTTGCATGATACATTTAAGTATCCTCCAGATATGTGATGTGTGGAAGTTTGCACCAGTGTGTCCAGTTCCTCTTTGACACCTCGGTTTTTACCACGCCATACCGTGTTCCCATGGCCTCAATCGCATAGCCGTTACCAATATAGACCCCGATATGACCATCCTTCCAGAGAGCCAGACCAGGAATCTCGGGCATAGTTGCAATGCTGCCGTAGTCATAATCTGAGTTTTTAGCGAGCTGAAACATGCCATTTGCGGTAGTGTCAGGCATCTCGTTGGTGCCATACTTGATTTTTAGAGAGGAGGGATCAAGCCAAGCATACCCCTTGATAAGACCTACACAGTCGGCAGTTCGGCGGCCAAGCCAATTCTCTTCAATAAAATCGGCGTGGTCTCCAACCCCATCAGGATACTGTTCAATCTTATACTCAAGGAGAGCTTCGCTCAAAATGTTGCCGTAGGTGCCCCATACATAGCCCCAGTTGTTTTCATAGGCTTGGGTAACATAGGACACCAGATCCCGGTTGTTTTTGGTGTGAGGGTTCACAAAAAGCGTAATGTCAATGGTGTTGTCAAAGGAACTGCCATGCTGGATATTTCCTCCGCCACCGGGAGAATCCCCGTCATAGCTTGGGTGGTAGTCCTCATAGGCGGGGCCGTACTTACTGAGAGCATCACTTTTCTCCAAAGTCTCCTGGAGCGCTCCGGCCCAGACCTTCGCCTGCTTTGTAAAGCCAAGGTCGGACATAAGGGCGTCAGGATCAATCGGGTTAAATCGGATGACCAGGGTGATGACCTCATCTTCCGAGAAAAGCGAGGATGTATAGGATAGGTGGCTTGAACAGAAGGAAATAATTTTATCCGGGGTCATCACGGACAGGTTTTGCTCGTTTGCCACCGAGTTGGTGGCGATGATCCAGATGATGTCATCCCTTGACAGGCGGTTTGCCACTTTGATCTTGTTGATGGTGATGCCTCTGCTTTCGTATTCAGACACAATGGCGGTAACAATGGCATCGACCTGTGTGGAGCGGGCATCCTCCAAGTTGATATAGGTGCTGCCCAAAGCCTTGGCTTGATTGTTCATTGTTGCGATCTCAGCGGTTTTAGTGCCGCCAAAGCCAAAAAAGATATTTGGGATAGCGGAAATGACCATCATAAGCAGGACAAAAATAGTGATAATGATGCCCAGGCTGAGTTTAACGAGAAAAGGTAATGTTTCTTTTGCGGTGGCAGCGGCGGCTCCAGGTAAACCCGAGACCGCCGCTGCCCTGGCAATATTTGCGGCTGCCTTAGCCGCCCTGACTGCTTGCGCCGCTGTGCGGCCCCCGGAGTGCCTATCGTCCATGGCGTTTTTTGCCTCCCTTGTTTGGTTTAGCGGGGTAACCCTTTTTGAGCCGGGTATCTTTTGGCGCGGAGACTGACTTTACAGAAGGAACAACTTTTGCCGGGGTAGGATCTTGCCTTGCCGTAGGTGGGGTCACAGGAGACACTGGACTTACGGGCACATGGGAAACAGCCCGTGCGGGAGACTCCCCTGATTGAATGGGAGATACCGTTCGGCCTGGAGATGGCATAGTTCCTGCCGTGCCGGGGCTTGGCTGCACAGTGGGTGGTGACGGCCAAGGCTGAGCAGAAACAGACGGCGGACGTTCCTGCTGTGCCGAGCTACACCTGGCTTCGGTAGTCGGGGCCTTTGGCGTGGACACGATTCCCTCTCGTTTGCTGTACCGTGATGCCCGATCCGGCAAAGGAGTGCTTGATGCAGCTTCCATTCCTGCTGTGCCGTGGCTTATGCGAGATGATACCTCAGAAATTGAAGACGAGGAAGATGTAGAAAGGAGTGTTTCCTGCCGTGCCGGACTGAAGCTTTCCGGCGTTGCGGGGAGCTTTGTGGGGGTCGAAACAGGCTTGCTCTGCTTTGCCGGCATACTGGCGGGGGGCGTAGAAAGGGACGAAATTTTTCCTGCCGTGCCAGGATGGGGGGTGGGTGCCTCTGGTGTGGGCCGGGTGGGAACAGCGGAAGATGGGGATGGAGGTGTCGGGACTCTTTGCGGATCTGAATCTCTTCCGACACTCGGACGTGTGATCTGCCGAGTAGCTCTGTCCTGACGGGCAGAACCTGAACCGGGTTTTGCTGGAATATCAGAGGAACCTAAAGCGCTTGTTTTTGCCTCCAGTGCAGTAAAACGAGTGCCCTGGGGTTTTGTCTCTCCACCGCCGTCCTTGGTTGCAGACTCTTTTGAAGATTGTACCGGCTGGATTTTAAGAGCAGATACTCGGCCAAGGGATTGAGTGCTTCGGCGGGAAAATCGGGTTGTGACGCCATTCTCCTGAGTGGTAACAGCGGAACCGGGATCGACTTTTCCTTCCACGGATTGCCGGGCTTGACTTGCTCTAAGGGGGGAGGGAGAGGTTTTTTCAGGGGAATCCCCCTTGCGGCACTCAGTTGTTTGAGGCTGCGACTGAATGGCCTGGCCGGTGGGCGTCTGCCCCTTTTGCGTGGATGGAGAGACAGACTGCTTGTGGATCATTGGGGCACCCCCTGTTCCTGCCGTACCAGGCTGATCGGTGGTGCTATTTTGGGGGACGCCTGCTGGCGCTATGGCAGAATGGGGAGTGATTTTCTCCCTCATCACAGGATGTTTAGAGGGGGCTGGTTCGGAATCCACCTTCTGACCAGGAGGTTGCGCCATGCTATCCCTGCCCTTGGGCTGTATGTGGGGTTTCTGGGTGGGCATGGGATTGTCTGGAGCAACGGGGCCGTAGGAAGGCTTGCTGCCGCCTGGTTGCTGCGGAGTGTCCCCGCCTGGGGGCGTGAGGGTACTGCTGGTTTCCGAAAAGGTACTGCCGCTATAAGAAGAGGACGAGGTGGAGGAAGCGTTTGCGGTGGAGGGATTGCTGTAGCTATAGGAACTTCCACCGGGACTTCCCGTTCCTGCCCCTCGCGGCCCACCAGAGCGTGGCCCCTTTCCGGGGGGAGAATTGCCTGATGCTCTGCCTCGGCCAGTACCACCAGTGGCCTTCCCGAGACTTTTTGTGATTTGGGAGGTGGCCTGATGGAGCAGCACATAGGAGAGTGCGCCCGGGAGAACGTGCAGGGCGTCCCCTGTAAAGGCAGGATTAAGACCGATTCGGGTAATGATGCTGTCGGATTTCTTGGCGGTTTTGACAATGGCAAGGAGAAGGATCATCCACAGGAAGGTGTCGAGACCGCTGGGGACGGCGGATAGTACAGACAGGAGCATATTGAGGAAAATAACATGGCTTACCATCAACACACACATGGAGCCGTACATCCGACACCAGCCCGTGAAGATATCTGACGTACTCTTACTGCCGCCAACTCCAAAGGCTAAAGGGGCTACCATGGTCAGTACCCCCAGAATGACATACCGCTCAGCGACCTCTACCAGCAGCTTAAATACCTGGTACATGATGATTAGATTGAAAATAATAATCAGGAGCCAAGAGACCGTGAGACTGCCAAAGGCGCTGCTGTCCACCAAATGTACGTCAACCGCATCGGGGACTTCCATCGTCTGCATAAGTATGGAGGTCATATTGAGACAGAGATCACAGATTTGAGGACTGGCGACAAGAAGAAATGAAAAGACAAAGGTGCGTGTAAACAGCAGTTTGGGATCTTCTCCTTCAAAACCAAGCCCTACAGTCATGCTCTTGATCGCTTGAAAAACCAAATTGCCAATGAGCAACGCCCATCCACCTGCCAGCAAAACCTGACGAATGCTCGACATAACAGGAATGTGGCTTTCTAAGTAGGCAAAGTCCAGGCTCATAACATCCAATATGGCGAAAGCAAAATACTCCCATGCTTCCAGGATCAAGCCGTACATCCACTCAAAAAAACCTTGAAATATCAGCTCAAGCAAGTATTACACCTCCTTCCTGCTGGAGCTGGTGGTCTCAGGAGATTGTGGCAAGCCCGGAAAAGAGAGGACGGACATAAGCGATGAAGGCGCCAATACCGTTGATGATAGCCCAGGCAACCCAAATGCGTTTAAGCCAGTCCCACGCCTGATCTACTTTGTGTTGATTGTTGGAGATCTTGGCTCCGACTACAGCCACAGCAGACATAAGGCCGGCCAGGACGGTGCTTATGCCTGCGAGTTTGCCATATACATCGACAATGATCCTGTTGGCGACCTTCCACATATCTTCTACGGCAGCGGCAGGGATAATGGTCATGGAAAGCACCAGAAGCATGACAAGAGCGAAAGAATAGATCCGATAGAGCTTTTTCAAAGGGTAGTCCTCCTTAAAAATTGCATAAAAAAAGGACGACCCTCCCAGCAGGGCCATCCTCTCTGTGTTATGAAGTTGGCTCTGCTGGGGAGCGATGTGCTAATCCGAAGCCCGCTTACGGGCTCTGCGTGTCCTGTACTGCTCTTTAGCTATTTCCCGGCGGCATGAGCTTCAGTATCATTGCAATGGTAACTATGCCGGCATGGGTGGGACGGTCTTTCTTATTGGGTTCACCTCCTATCACAAAAATGGGTATAGCTACTGGTCATCACCTCCTTTCAGGGTAAAAAAGAAGACCCGACAGTAATTGTCAGGTCTTCTTGCAGCCTTGACAAGCACATCATAAATGTGCTAAAGTATTTTGCATGAACCAGTTTCTTTTAGAAAACTTGTAGTAGCAAAGTTCTAACATCTGTCTAACACATGCGATGTGTTTTATTATTTTTGATAATCCTGTTGCCATGGGAAACTAATCGGTTTCAATAGCATTTAAGAGACTCAGAACATTGAAAATACAGGACAATTGATTTAGTCCAGTTATACAACATCGGAGGCTTTTGCATGAATGACGAGGGCATGGCATTCAAGAGGTCTGCGGTTCGATCCCGCATATCTCCACCAAAAAGACAGTCACCTGAATAGGTGACTGTCTTTTTAATATGACAGCCCAAAAGAAGAGAGGAGCCGGATAAGCATCCGGCTCCTCCTATTCACAGACGATAGCTTCCTTAGAAATTCTCCTTGAAGAACTGTTCCAACTCGGCGCAGACCTGGTCCTCGTTCTCGCCCTCAATGGTGACGGTGACAGTCTCGCCCTGCTTGACCGCCATACTCATCAGTCCCATGAGCTTCAATGCGTTAACGCTCTTGTCGCCCTTGGTGACGGTGACGGTGGTGCCCACATACCCCTTGACCTGCTTGGCCATAATGCCGGCGGGACGGGCGTGAAGCCCCATGGGATCGGTGATGGTGTACTGGAACTGTTTCATTTAAAAAACATCCCTTTCCTTTGTTTTTTCGCCTGAGAGCGATGGGAAACGATTTCAAAAAGTGTGGAGCAATAGACCGGAGTCTGTCAAGATCTCTCCAACATAGAGTAAATTTTAACAGAAAGCAGAAAAAAAGTCAATGCGTATTGTATGCCTTTCACAAAACAAAAAGGAGGGATATGGACTCTGACGCCATGGGAAGAAACAGTGGGAGGGAGAACGCCGGACAGCGTTCTCCCTCCCACTGTTTTAAGGCCGGATAAGGTTTAGTTCCACTGGAACCAGCCGCCGCTGTCCCGGGCCTCCATCACGTCCAGAGCGGCGGAGAGCATCACCGCCGCTTGGGAGCGGGTCAGGGGCTCCGAGAGGACGGCGGAGGCGGGCAGGGCGTTACAGCTATTCAGGTTAGCCACCGCCTGGGCGCACCAGGAGGGGGTCCCCTCCCCGGTGGGGACAAAGGTCTCCGCCACATCGGTGACCCGGAGGGTCCGGTTCATCAGGACCGTGGCCTCGGCGGCGGTGATGGGGGCGCTGGCCTGAAAGACCACCTGACCCTCCTGGTCAAAGGAGCCCTGGACCAGTCCGGAGCGGAGTGCGGAGGACACATAGGGTTTTGCCCAGGAAGCCATCGCCTCGTCGTCGGCGAAGCCGGTCATGGTGGCCTCCTTGATAACGTCTACGCCCGCGGTGGCCATACATAGGGCGGTGAACTGAGCCCGGGAGAGGGTCTGGGAGGGGTGGAACAGGTACTCGCTGCCCATCTGCTCCCCGATGAGGAGTCCGGCTTCAGCCAGCCGCACCGCCTCCCGGTGTCCCTCCACTCCGGTCATATCGGAGTAGCAGACCTTCGTTTTCTGCTTCTCGATCTTGATGGAGACGGTGGCGGGAGCGGAGGTGTTGCCGACCGCGTCCACCGCCACATAGGTGAAAGCATCCTTCCCCGTTTTGTTCTCATAGGGAGTGTAGGTGAAGGCGGCGGAGCCGTCCTCGGCCTGGGTCACCGCTCCCCGGGCGGGCTTGCTCAAAAGCTGGAAGGTAAGGATATCCCCCTCCGGATCAATGCCGGAAAAGGTCCCCTGGATCTCCACATTCTTATAGGTGGAAAGGGACAGATCCTGGGCCACCGGGGGTTCGTTGGCGCTGGCAAGCAGATAGAGCCCCACTGTCACACTTTCCCCGGTAGAGCCGTCGTCAAAGGTGGGGGAGAAGGTGAAGCTGGTGGCCGAGAGCATGGGGGCGGCCAGAGGGGTGAAGCGGAGCCCGTCCAGGGCGGCCACCGCCACCTCGCTTCCCTCCGGGACCGCCTGGTTGCCGATGGTCAGCATTCCGGCGGAGGGATCTGGCAGGGAGGTGACCAGGATGGAGCGGAGGGACGCCTCCCCCTCCACCCGGAAATCCTCAGGGGAGAAGGAGATGACCTGATCGGCCAGACCGTTCTTGGAGAAGGCGGCCACGCTGAGGACCTCCGGCTCCTTTCCGCCGCCGAAAAGGCTGGCGGAGGCAGGCAGAACGAAGGAAAGGACCCCGGCGAAAAAGAGAGCCAGGAACCGATGGAACACACGTTGCTTCAAAACAAAGACCTCCTTATTTGGTAAAAACCAGCTTGGACTGGAGGTAGTTTTAACCGGAGGAACAGGGCTTATTCCTGAAAAGTAAAAAGCCAGGCTCTAAACGCGAAAACAGGGCCTCCGGAAAAGCCGGATCATTTTTTGAGCGTTGCTCCGGTAAAGGTGAAATGGTGGTTTTTTCTTTTTCCTTTCATAAATCTCACTCTCCCCTCATACATATGTCTCAACAGACAACCCCCATTACCACAAAAGAGGAGGGACCCACCCATGAAAGCCTTTGAGGAAGCCGCCGCTCTGCTGCCCCCGGACCTCCGCCGGGAGGCCCTGTCTCTGCCGCCCTTGGTAAAGCGCCGGGTGGAGGAGCTGCGCCTGCGTCTGGGCCGGCCCCCCACGGCAGTGATCGGAGGGGACGAGCTTCCCCTGTCCGGCCGGCCGGTGGAGGGGCGGGACCTGGACCTGACGGTGGAGATCGCCACCCAGGCCAGCGCCCACACCGCTCTGGAGAGCGTGAGACAGGGATACATCACCGTCAGGGGCGGCCACCGTATCGGTCTCTGTGGTAGCGCCTGGACCGAGGGCGACCAGGTGCGGAACCTGCGCCGGCTCTCCTCCTTGAATATCCGGGTGGCCCATGCCCTCCCCGGCTGCGGGGAGGGGGTGCTCCCCGCCCTGTTCCAGGGGGAGGTCTTTCAGAACACCCTTCTCATCGCGCCTCCGGGAGGCGGAAAGACCACGCTCCTCCGGGATCTGGTGCGGCTCCTCTCCGACGGGGCCGTGGGCGCCCCTCTCCGGGTGGGCCTTTGCGACGAGCGGGGAGAGGTGGCCGCCCTCTGGGAGGGAGCCCCTCAGTTCGACGTGGGGGGCCGGACCGACGTGCTGGAGGGCTGTCCCAAGGCCCAGGGGCTTCTCATGCTCCTCCGGGGGATGAATCCCCAGGTCCTCTGCTGTGACGAGATCACCGCTCCCGCCGACTGTGAGGCCCTGGCTCAATGCGGCAACTGCGGGGTAAAGCTGCTCTCCACCGTCCACGCCCGGGACCGGGACGACCTTCTCCGTAAGCCTCTCTACCGGGACCTTCTGGCCCGGGGCCTCTTTGAAAAGCTGGTGATCCTGGACCGGTGGACAACCCCCCGGTACCGGGTGGAGGGCCTGCCGCTATGTGGAGATGGGTAGGGGCGCTCCTCCTCCTGGGGGGCGGGCTGTATCTGGGTATGAGCCTGGCTGGGGAGACGGGAAAGCGGATCCGCGCCCTGGAGGCCTGGCAGGGGGTCCTGACCCTTTTGGCGGGGGAGCTGTCCTTTCGGCTTCCCACCATGGCCCAACTGCTGGAGACCCTGTCCCACCGGGCCTCCCCTCCGGCAAAAGAGGCCCTTGTCCAGGCCCGGGCGGGGCTGGAGGAGCTGGGGGAGCGGTCCTTCCCCGACATATGGGCCGCCGCGGTGGTCCGGTGCTCCGGGGCGCTGACCCGGGAGGATGTGGAGGACCTTCAGGGCCTGGGGACCTTCCTGGGCCGCTGCGGCTGGGAGGAACAGAAGCTGGCGGCCCAGGCGCTGAGCCGGACCCTGGGAGACCGGGCGGACCGGCTCCGGCAGGAAGCTGGGCGGGAGGGGAAGGTCTACTGTACCCTGGGCCTGTCCCTGGCCGCCTTCCTGACCATCCTTCTGCTGTGAGGGAGGGCCGGACCATGACATACGGAAAGGGAACCAACGATACCTGTACCGTGGACAGACGGGAGATGAGAAACCGAGATGGACGTGGATTTTATTTTTCGCATCGCGGCCATCGGCATTTTGGTGTCGGTGCTGAATCAGGTCCTCTCCCGGTCCGGCCGGGACGAGCAGGCCATGCTCACCACCCTGGCCGGGCTGGTGGTGGTGCTGATGATGGTGGTGGAGAAGATCAGCGATCTTTTTGTGCTGGTAAAGGGCCTTTTCGGGCTGTGAGGGACCATGGATATATTCAAACTCTCCGCCCTTGCGGTGACCGCCGCCCTGTGCGCCCTGGTCCTGCGCAAGCAGGTCCCCGAGCTGGCCGTGGTCCTGATCCTGGCGGCGGGAGGACTGCTCCTGGGCGCCTCCACCGAGACTCTGGCCCAGCTCCGGGGCACGGCGGACTCCCTGGCCCAGGCCGCCGGCCTGTCCCCCCAGGTATGGGCCCCGGTATGGAAGACGGTGGGGGTCGGGGTGGTGACCCGTCTGGCCTCCGCGGTGTGCAAGGACGCGGGGGAGGGGGGGATCGCCGCCTTTCTGGAGACGGCGGGCTCCGCCCTGGCTCTGCTCACCGCCCTCCCTCTGGCCCAGGCCGTTTTGGATACCTTGGGGGGGCTTTTGTGATCCTCCTTCTCCTTCTGCTCTCCCCAAAGGCCCAGGCCGCCGACCTGTCCCGGGAGATAGGGGCGGACTCCTTCTCCCGGGCGGCGGAGGCCTACCTGGAGGGGTATCTGGATGTGGAAAAGCTCACCGGGGACAGCTTCTCCGCCGGGGCCGCCGCCGTTCTGGAGGGCGGGCTGGGGGAGATGAGGGGCCTTCTCCGCCGGAGTCTGAAAAGCGGGATCCTTCTCTTGGCGGTGGCCCTGCTGTGCAGCTTTGCCGAGACAGTTCGGGAGGATCTGGGGGGCGGCCTGGACCCGGTGCGTCTGGCGGGCGCCGCTGCCGTCACCTCCCTGGCGGTGGCCGACATCCATACCCTTATGGGCCTGGGCAAGGCCACCCTGGAGGAGCTTGACGCCTTCTCCAAACTGCTTCTCCCCGTGGTGACGGCGGCGGGCACCGCCGCCGGAAGACCCGCCGCCGCGGTGGCCCGTCAGGGGGCGGTCCTCCTCTTTCTGGGGCTCCTCCTCACCTTGGCCGACAGACTGGCCCTCCCCCTGATCTACGCCTATGTGGCGGCCTGCGCTGCCCACGCCGCCTTGGGCAATGAGGGCCTCAAACGGCTGGCGGGGATGCTGAAATGGACGGCCACCGGCCTTCTGAGCCTTCTCCTCACCGGCTTCGTATTCTACCTCTCGGTCACCGGGGCGGTGGCGGGGAGCGCCGACGCCATGGCCCAGAAGGCGGCCAAGACCGCCATCTCCGGCATGATCCCCGTGGTGGGGGGCATCCTCTCCGACGCCGCTGAGACTGTGGCCGCCGGGGCCGGGGTGGTGAAGGGGACGGTGGGGGTGGTGGGACTTCTGGCGGTGCTGGCTGTGTGCCTGATCCCCTTTCTCCGGCTGGGGGTCCACTATCTGGTCTACAAAGGGGCCGCCACCCTCACCGCCACCGTTATCAACGGCCCTATGGCGGGGCTTATGGACTCCATCGGCTCCGCCTTCGCCCTGATGCTGGGGCTGGTGGGCGGGGGAGGGATGATCCTGTATATCGCCCTGATCACCTCCATCCAGGCGGTGGGGGGAGGATAAGTATAGGAGGTTGGGGGAGTTGATATGCTGAAAAATTGGCTTTTGGGGGTCACCGCCGCGGCTTTGGCGGTGTCCCTGGCCCAGGCCCTTACCCCGGAGGGAACGGTGAAAAAAATCGGCCGGCTGGCCGGGGGACTGGTCCTTCTGCTGGCGGCGGTCCGGCCCCTTCTGGGGCTTGAGGCCCCCTCCTGGCAGGGGCCGGAGGCCCTCTCTCCCACCCTTACGGCGGAGCAGGCGGGACAAAGTGGGCAGGAGGTGCTGAAAACCCTCATAGCGGAAAAAGCGGGCGCATATATTGTGGACAAAGGCCAGTCCCTGGGCCTCCGGTGTGAGGCCGAGGTGGGGGTGGTCCAGGACAGCTCCGGCTGGCCCGTGCCCTGGGAGGTGGAGATCTCCGGGGCCTGGACCCCGGAGCAGAAAAAGTCGCTCTCCAAAGCGGTGGAGGAGGAACTGGCTATCCCCGCCCAGCGGCAGAGCTTCCGGGAGGAGGGAACATGAAAGGGACCCAGCAGATCCAAAAAATAGCCGCCGGCCTGGGAAAATACCGGTATGTCCTCCTGGTGATCCTGGTGGGGATCCTCCTCCTGGCGTGGCCCACGGGGGAGAAGCCCCAAGCCCAGGCCGAGCCCGGGACAGGCCGGGATATCTTTCAGGTGGAGCAGATGGAGAAAAAGCTGGAGAAGGCTCTCTCCCAGGTGGAGGGAGCGGGGGATGTGACGGTGGTCCTCACCCTTCAGGGGGGACCCCGCCAGGTGCTGGCCCAGGACGGCAGCGCCACCGAGGGAAAGGAGGAGACCCGCCGGGAGACCTCCACCATCCTTCTCTCCAAAGGCTCCGGCCAACAGGAGCCGGCGGTGCTTCAGGAGCTGGCCCCCATATATCAGGGGGCTTTGGTGGTCAGCCAGGGCGGGGAGGATCCCCGGGTAAAGCTGGCCCTGTGTCAGGCGGTCTCCGCCCTGACAGGACTTCGGACCGATCAAATTTCAGTTTGTAAGGGAAAGTGAGGAAAAACTTATGAAACTCTGGAAACGCAATGCGGTGGTGGCCGCCATCGTCCTCTTTGTCTGTGTGGCGGTCTATCTGAACTGGTCCTACCAGCAGGACGAGGTGGGCGTGGACGCGGGCAAGACCCTGGGCCAGGCGGCCCTGGTGGGGGGCAAGACCGACGATCCCCTTCTGGCGGCCTCCCCCGCCCCCGCTGAGAGCGGGGAGCCCGCCCAGCCCTCGGGGACGGCCACCGGCTACTTCTCCACCGCCCGTCTCAACCGCCAGCAGGCCCGGGACTCCGCCCTGGGAATGCTCCAGGACACCCTGAACAGCGATGCCTCCGAGGAGGCGACCAAGGCCGACGCCGGGGCGGCCATTGAGACCCTGGCCGCCTCCACCGTCTCCGAGGCCCAGATCGAGAATCTGGTCATCGCCAAGGGCTATGCCGACTGTGTGGCCTTCATCAGCGAGGGGGGCGTCTCCGTGGTGGTCTCCAACGTGGAGAACGGGCTTCAGGACGCCGACGTGGCCCGGATCACCGAGATCGTCATGGACGAGACGGGGGTCCCCGCCAGCCAGATCACCATCATCGGGGCGGAGGGCTGAGGAAAAAACTTGGTCGGGATGAAAAATTGGGATTGTAATTTTCCTTTTCTGTGGTAAAATGAGAGGTAAGATAACATGAACCAAAGGAAAGGAAGCGAGAACAGTATGGCAGAAGCGAGAGAGTACATCTCCTGCCCCGACGAGTTGGGGAATATCCACATTTCCGAGGACGTGCTGGCGGTGACCGCCGCCGCCGCGGCCCTGGAGGTGGAGGGCATCGGCGGCCTGGCCGCCAACCTGGGCAGCGACCTGGCCGAGCTGCTGGCCGGACGGAAGAACCTGAGCCGCGGGGTCCGTGTCACCATGGTGGAGAGCAGCGTCACCGTGGATATCTCCCTGCTGGTAAAGTACGGCTCCTCGGTGCAGGAGTCGGCCAAGGCGGTCCAGACCGCCGTCGGGGAGGCCATTGCCAACGCCAGCGGCCTGTCGGTCTCGGCGGTCAACGTCCACATTGCCGGGGTATCCTTCCCCAGCCAGCGGAAAAGCAAGTGAGAAAAAGACCGAAAGCCCTATGGCTTCCGGTCTTTTATCTTCTAAAGGCCGGGATGGGACGGCTGCTTGAAAGGGAGGTCGCGTGGGTATGGTGAGAGAGGCCCGACAGGAGGATCTGAAGGGGATATTGGAATTGTACCTGTGCCTGCATGAATCGTCCATCCCGGAGGATTCAGAGCGCCTGTCCCGTACATGGAGGCAGATCATGGAGGATGAGAACCACCATCTGATCGTAAACGAGGTGGCCGGAAGGATCCTGTCCTCCTGCGTCTGCGTTGTCATCCCCAATTTGACCCGAAATATACGGCCCTATGCCCTGGTGGAAAACGTTGTCACCCACAGGGACTTCCGGGGCCGGGGTCTGGCGTCGGAATGCCTGGAGTACGCAAAGGGGATCGCCCTGCGGAGCGGCTGCTACAAGCTGATGCTTTTGACGGGGAGCAGAGAGAAGGGGACGCTGGACTTTTACACAAGGGCCGGATATAACAATACAGATAAAACGGCCTTCATTCAATGGCTCCATAAGGAAGGGGCTGGAGAGGAGAATTTCGCTTATCCCTGAGAGGATCCTACGCCCCAAAAAGCCTGACGCGGCTTGCGGCAGGCTTTTTTTAATATTTTGTTTCAGAGACAGATTAGGGGTTTCCTTTTTGCATAAAAGAGTGTATAATGATGGATACCCTAAAAAATGGGCAGATAGGCCCTTGGGAGGAGACCCCATGACAAGAAGCAACGCCAGAGAATTGGCCGTCCATTTCGTTTTTGAACTGGGCTTTTCAGGCCAGAGCGCCCAGGAACTGCTGGAGGAGGCCCTCAAGCGTCCCGTGTTTGAGAGCATCAGCCAGATGGAGCCCCTGTATGCCCAGTTCCCCAATGTGGAACAGAGGGAGTACATTTCCGCCCTGGTCCGGGGGGTGGAGGAGCACGGGGAGGAGCTGGACGGGTACATCGGCAAATATGCCATCGGCTGGAACTTCAGCCGCCTGCCCCGGGTGGTGGTGGCTATTCTGCGGGTGTGTATGTTTGAGATCCTTTACATGCAGGATGTGCCCAACGCCGCCGCCATCAACGAGGCGGTGGAGCTGACCAAGCACTACGAGGAGCCGGAGCTGGCCTCCTTTGTCAACGGTATTTTGGGGTCCTTCGTCCGCAGCGAGACCCTGCCCCAGCCCACGGCCCCGGCGCCGGGGGCCATCTTCGACCCCCCGGAGGGGGAGGAGTGAGAGTCTTAGGGCTGGATACCAGCAACTATACCACCTCCGCCGCCGTCTTTGACGGGGAGGGGGGAAGCAATGCGGGAAAGCTGCTGGAGGTCCGGCCCGGGGAGAGGGGACTTCGCCAGTCCGAGGCCCTGTTTCAGCATGTGAAGGCTCTGCCTGAACGGATGGGGGAGTTGAGACAGGCGGGGCTGTTGGAGGGGATCGCCGCTGTGGCGGCCTCCACCCGGCCCAGGGCGGTGGAGGGGTCCTACATGCCCTGCTTCCTGGCGGGGGAGAGCCTGGGGCGGAGCGTGGCCCAGATCCTGGGCGTCCCCTTTTTCTCGGTCTCCCACCAGCAGGGACACCTGGCCGCCGCGGCCTGGTCGGCGGGCCGTATGGAACTGCTGGACGCTCCCTTTCTGGCCTGGCACCTGTCGGGGGGGACCACGGAGCTTTTGCGAGTGGAGCCGGAGGGGGTCAATGTGAGGGCGGAGCGGATCGGGGGGACCACCGACATCTCGGCGGGACAGCTTATCGACCGGACGGGGGTCCTGCTGGGGCTGGACTTTCCCGCGGGGAGAGAGCTGGACGAGCTATCCGCCCGGTCCCAGTCCGGGGAGAGCTTCCCGGTGAAGGCGGGGGGGCTGGAATTCTCCCTGTCCGGGGTGGAAAATCAGGTGAAGGCCCGGGTGGAGAAGGGGGAGGAGCCGGCCCCCATCGCCCGGTTTGTATTGAATACGGTGGCGGACACGGTCCGCCGGGTGACGGTGGAGGCCCAGGACCGGTTTCCCGGGCTGCCCCTGCTGTGCTCGGGGGGCGTGGCCTCCAACAGCAGGCTGCGGTATATATTGACGGAATTCTGCCAGGGGATCTTCGCCCCGGCGAAATATTCCACCGACAACGCCATGGGAGTGGCGGTTTTGGCCCATCGGCTGATGGGAGGAGAAAGGAGAGATCGTGATGAATGAGATCCTGCTGAACTGGGTGGTGGCGCTGGCCGTGATCCTGCTCATCTTCACTGCCCTCTACTGCGTGATCCGGGCGGCGGTCCGGAGCGCCTTCCGGGACCTGCTCAAGGAGATGGCGAAGGAGCTCTGGAAGAACGAGGACCGGCGGTAAAGGAGAGGACCCATGAGATACCCTGTCTATTCGGTGTCCCAGCTCAACAGCCATGTGAAGAGCCTGCTGGACGCCGATGGGACCCTGTCGGGGCTGTTTATCCGGGGGGAGGTCTCCAACTATAAGCAGTACCCCTCGGGACACCACTATTTTTCCCTGAAGGACCCGGAGGGGACCGTGCGCTGCGTCATGTTCAAGCGGGAGGCTATGTCCCTTCGGTTCCGGCCCCAGAACGGGATGAAGGTCATCGCCTTCGGGCGGGTGACCGTCTTTCCCCGGGACGGGGCCTACCAGCTCTATGTCTCCACCCTCACCCCCGACGGGGTGGGGGATCTTCACGCCGCCTTTGAGGCTCTGAAGGCACGGCTGGAGGCCGAGGGACTTTTTCGGGAGGAGCACAAAAAGCCCATCCCCCGGTTCCCCAAACGGATCGCCCTGGTCACCTCCCCGGCGGGGGCGGCGGTGCGGGACATGATCCGCATTCTGGGGGCCCGGTGGCCCATGGGGGCGGTCTATGTGGTGCCCTGCCGGGTCCAGGGGGCGGAGGCGCCGGGGGAGATCGCCGGAGCCATCGGCTGGGTCAACGCCCGGAAGGCCGCCGACCTGATCATCACAGGCCGGGGAGGCGGATCCATGGAGGACCTGTGGTGCTTCAACGATGAGAGGGTGGCCCGGGCCATCTACGCCTCGGAGATTCCGGTGATCTCCGCCGTGGGCCACGAGCCGGATGTGACCATCGCCGACTATGTTGCCGACCTGAGGGCGGCCACCCCCTCCAACGGAGCGGAGCTGGCGGTCCCGGACCAGAATGAGCAGTATGAGAGGCTGAACCACCTGTCCCGCCGGATGAGGAAGGCGGTGGAGGGGAAGCTGGGGGAGAGCAGGGCCCTGTTGGACCGGGCGGCAAAAAACCGGCTCCTCCGGGACCCCATGACCTGGGTGGAGGACCGGCGGACCCTGCTGGACCGACAGCAGGAGCGGCTGGGCTACGCCCTCCGGGGGACCCTGGAGGGACGGCGGCGGGAGGCCGCCCGACTGGCGGCGGCCCTGGACGCCATGAGCCCCCTGAAGGTGCTGGGACGGGGGTACTCCATCGCCAAAGGTCCCCGGGGGATCGTGGGAGCGGTGGGGGACGTGGAGACAGGGGACGCGCTGGAGCTGAGAGTGAGCGACGGAAGCATCGCCTGTGAGGTAAAAGGAAAAAAGTAAAAGGGGAAATGGGCGAAGGGCCGGGTTTTCCCTATTGTTTTTGGAAGGAGAATTCCTATGGCGGCGAAGAAGCTGACATTTGAGGAGGCCATGGAACGACTGGAGGCCATTGTGGAGCGGCTGGAGAAGGGGAATGCCCCGCTGGAGGAGGCCATGGGCCTTTTTGAGGAGGGAACGGCCCTGATGAAGCAGTGCGCCGCCGCCCTGGACAAGGCCGAGCAGAAGGTGGCCAAGCTGTTTCCCGCCGGGGACGGGACTGTGATGGAGGAGCCGATGGAGGGGATGGAGCTGTGAGATTTGAGGAACGCCTTGCGCAGGATAAGGAGCTGGTGGAGAAGGCCCTGGGGAATCTGTTCCGGGGCTGTACCCCCCACGCCGACCTGTACGACGCCATGAATTACAGCCTTTTGGCGGGGGGAAAGCGGCTTCGGCCCATTCTGACCCTGGAGTGCTGCCGGCTGTGTGGGGGGACGGACAGCGCCGCCCTCTCCCTGGCCTGCGCGGTGGAGATGATCCACACCTACTCCCTGATCCACGACGATCTGCCCTGTATGGACAACGATGAGCTCCGCCGGGGCAAGCCCACCTGCCATATGGCTTATGGGGAGGCCACGGCGGTATTGGCGGGGGACGGGCTGCTCACCGCCGCCTTTGAGACCGCCCTTGGGGCGGGGACCTATCTCCCGGCCCGGCAGGTCACGGCGGCGTTGGAGGTCCTGGCCGCCGCCGCCGGTCCCGCCGGGATGGTGGGGGGACAGGCCCTGGACATGGCGGGGGAGGGGTACGCCCTCACCCTGGCCGATGTGGAGGAGCTGCAGAAGCTGAAAACGGGGGCTTTGATCTCCGCCGCCGCGGAGATGGGCGTTATCGCCGCCGGGGGCGGGGAGGAGGAGAGGGCCGCGGTGCGGACCTATGCCCAAAGGCTGGGGCTGGCCTTCCAGATCAGGGATGACATGCTGGACGTGTCGGGGGACCAGGACAGCCTGGGCAAGCCCATCGGCTCCGATGCCAACTCGGAGAAGACCACCTTTGTGACCCTGAAGGGACTGGAGGAGTGCGGCCGGCTGGTGGAGAGGCTTACCCACGAGGCGGTGAGCGCCCTGGGCGGTTTTGAGGAGCCGTGGTTTTTGGAGGAGCTGGCCCGGTCATTGGTGGGCCGTACCAACTGAGGAGGGGCGGATATGCGAAACGCGGTGGATTTTCTCACGGGGAATCTGATCATCAATCTGGCTTTTTTGGCCTGGGCCGTCGCCCAGGTCCTGAAACTGTTGGTGACCCTGATCAGCGAGCGGCGGTGGGACTGGCAGCATATTCTCTCCAGCGGGGGGATGCCCAGCTCCCACTCGGCCTGCGTCTGCTCCTGCGCGGCGGCGGTGGGGTATCTGTACGGGCTGGACTCGGCTTTGTTCGCCATCGCCGCGGTGCTGGCGGCGGTGGTGATGTACGACGCGTTCAATGTGCGGCAGGAGACGGGGAAGCAGGCCCGGATCCTGAACTATATGATGGAGCATTGGTCCCAGATGAAGCCGGAGGAGATTTTTGACCGGGCCTTGAAGGAGCTGATCGGACACACCCCTCTCCAGGTGCTGATGGGGGCCTTGCTGGGGATCGCCATGGGGTGGGGCGGGGCCTATTTCCTGAGTTGAAAATAGGCGGGGAAAACGGTGTGACAGGGCGGCCTGGGGCCGCCGCTCCGAAATGGTCCGGCGGCGCCGGAGGGAGTCTTTTTCACCTCTGTTTTTCCATATTTCTTGTGAGTTTTCCTGAAAAGAGGTACTTTCTTCTATGCTGGATATTCCCAACAATCTCCATCTGATCACCGACGCCGAAGCCGAGGCCCTGTGCGGGCGGCTTCGGCAGCGTTTGATCAAGACCGTTTCCAGGACCGGGGGGCATCTGGCCTCCAACCTGGGGGCGGTGGAGTTGACGGTGGCCCTTCACCGGGTCTTTGCTCCGGAGCGGGACAGGATCCTCTTTGACGTGGGCCACCAGTGTTACTGTCACAAGATGCTCACTGGGCGGGACGGGGCCATGGAGGAGCTGCGGAGCTTTGGGGGGATCAGCGGCTTTCCCAAGCCGGGGGAGAGTGTGTGCGACGCCTTTACGGTGGGCCACGCCTCCACGGCGGTGTCGGCGGCGGTGGGCATGGCCCGGGCCCGGACGTTGCTGGGGAAGGACTACCATGTGATCGCCCTCTTGGGGGACGGGGCGCTGACGGGGGGGCTGGCCTATGAGGGGCTCTCCGACGCGGGGGACAGCGGGGAGCGGCTGCTGGTGGTGCTCAACGACAACGGGATGTCCATCACCCAGAGCGTGGGCGGGGTGGCGGAGCATTTGGCCCGGCAGCGGCTGAAGCCGCAATATCTCAGCTTTAAGAGAGGTTACCGGAGGGTGATGCAGGCCTTTTCCCTGGGCCGGCATATCTACAAGGTGACCCATAAGATCAAGACGGCGGTGAAGGAGACCCTTTTGCCCTGCTCCCTGTTTGAGGATATGGGGTTTACCTATCTGGGGCCGGTGGACGGCCATGACGTGAGGGGGCTGACCCGGCTCATGACCTACGCCAAGGAGCTGGAGGGGCCGGTGCTGCTCCATGTGCGGACGGTGAAGGGGAAGGGCTATGGCCCCGCCCAGGAGTTCCCCGACCGGTTCCATGGGGTGGGGAGGTTTGATCCGGACACGGGAGAGCTTCTTTCCAAGGGGGGGGAGAGCTTTTCCTCCGCCTTTGGGAGAGCGATCTGCGATTTGGGGGAGAGGGATAGGCGGATCTGCGCCGTCACCGCCGCCATGCAGCCGGGGACGGGGCTGGACGGCTTTGCCAAAGCCTTTCCCCAGCGTTTTTTCGATGTGGGCATCGCCGAGGGACACGCGGTCACCATGTGCGCCGGGATGGCGAAGCAGGGGATGATCCCGGTGTTCGCGGTGTACTCCACCTTTTTGCAGCGGTCCTATGATATGCTCATCCATGATGTGGCTCTGCAAAACCTCCATGTGGTCTTCTGCGTGGACCGGGCGGGGCTTGTGGGGGAGGATGGGGAGACTCACCACGGGGTCTTTGATGTGGGATTCCTGGACACCATCCCGGGGATGACCGTGCTGGCTCCTGCCAGTTACGCCGAGCTGCGGAATATGCTGGAGTACGCCCTTTTCCAGGTCAAGGGGCCCGTGGCCGTCCGCTATCCCCGGGGAGGGGAGGGGGCCTACCGGGAGAGCTGGGACGGACAGCCGGCGACGGTGGTCCGGTCCGGCGGGGATGTGACCCTGGCGGGCTACGGCACCCAGGTCAATATCCTTCTGGAGGCGGCGGAGCGGCTGGAGAGGGAGAACATTTCGGCGGAGGTTGTAAAGCTAAATGTCATTACACCTACTCCGAGCGGTGAGTTGTACCTCTCGGCAGAGAGAACGGGGAGCCTTTGGTTTTATGAGGAGAGCATGGACTTCAACTGTGTGGGCCGCCGGGTAGCGGCGGACTGGGCGGTGGGGGATGCTATGGCAAGTCGAATTACTTTACGGAATTTGGGAGACCGGGTCCCCACCCAGGGGACGGTGGACCAGCTTCGGAGGATGAACAGCTTGGACGTGGAGAGCATCGTCCGGCAGATCAGGGAGGTGGCCGACCTTGAAAAAACGACTGGACGTTCTTCTGGTTGAGAAGGGGCTCGTAGAGTCCCGGCAGAAGGCCCAGGCCCTTATTATGGCGGGACAGGTCTATGTGAAGGGGCAGAAGGTGGACAAGGCAGGCGCCCCCACGGATCCGGAGGCCCCCCTGGAGGTGCGGGGGGAGGGGCTTCGATATGTGAGCCGGGGCGGACTGAAGCTGGAGAAGGCCATGGCTCAGTGGCCCATCTCCCTGGAAAATGCCGTTTGCGGTGATATTGGGGCCTCCACCGGAGGGTTTACCGACTGTATGCTGCAAAACGGGGCCAGCAAGGTATACGCGGTGGATGTGGGGTACGGGCAGCTTGCCTGGAAGCTCCGCAGCGATCCCCGGGTGGTGTGTCTGGAGCGGACCAACGCCCGGTATATCACCGGGGAGCAGATCCCGGATCCCCTGGACTTTGCCAGTGTGGACGTGTCCTTTATCTCCCTGAATCTCATCCTCCCCGCCCTGCGGGGGGTGATGAAGCCCTCCGCCCAGGCGGTGTGCCTTATCAAGCCCCAGTTCGAGGCGGGGCGGGAGAAGGTGGGGAAGAAGGGGGTGGTCCGGGACCGGAGGGTACATCTGGAGGTGCTGGAGCACTTTCTGGACCACGCCAAGGCCGCCGGGTTCGGGGTGCTGGGGCTGACCTTCTCCCCCATCCGGGGGCCGGAGGGAAACATTGAATATCTGGGCTGGCTCTCCGGAGAAGAGAGGGAACCCTGGACAGGGGATCTGGCGGCCCTGGTGGAGGATTCCCACCGGGAGCTGGAGCCCAAGGACCCGGTTGGGGAGGGAAGGACATGAGAATCGTACTGAGCCCCAACCCATACCGGGACAAGGGGTTGAAGGTGGTCCAGAACGCGGAGCGGATCCTGCGGCAGGCGGGGGCGGAGACCTGTATGTGTTTCCCCTTTGAGTTGGAGCGGGAGAATGTGGAGGTCCCCTCCCATCTGAGATTCCTCCCGGAGGAGGAGGCCTTTCAGGGGGCGGAGCTGCTGGTCTGCTTCGGAGGGGATGGGACCATCCTTCACGCCGCCAAGGACGCCCAGCGTCACGGGGTCCCTGTGCTGGGAGTGAACCTGGGCAGTGTGGGCTTTATGGCGGAGCTGGAGTCGGACCAGCTCTCCCTGTTGGAGAAGCTGGTCCAGGGGAAGTACCGGACCGAGGAGCGGATGATGCTGGATGTGGCGGTACGCCGGGAGGGAAGGACCATCTTCCGGGACCTGGCCCTCAACGACGCGGTCATTACCAAGGGGGCGGTGGCCCGGATCATTGACCTGGAGGTGAAGGCCGACGGGGTGAGCGTAGGCCGGTTTGCCGGGGATGGGGTCATCGTTTCCACCCCCACCGGCTCCACCGCCTACGCCATGTCCGCCGGAGGGCCCATCATGGAGCCCACGGTGGAGAATATCCTGGTGACGCCCATCTGCCCCCACGCCCTCCACGCCAGAAGCTTTGTGCTGGACGGACGCCGGTCGGTGGCGGTGCGGATGGGGAGGCAGTCCCGGAAGACGGCCTACCTTTCTGTGGACGGGGGCAGGGCCTTCCATTTGGGGGGAGGAGACCAGGTGGAGCTTCACCGCTCCAAGTCCCGGGCCAGGCTGGTTCGGCTGACCAACCGGAGCTTTTATACGGTGGTCAATCAAAAGTTGGGAGGACACGACAGGTGAAAAGTACACGGCAGCAGGAGATACTGGATATTATCGCCGCCTGTGAGGTGGAGACCCAGGAGCAGCTTTTGGAACGGCTGAGGGAGCGGGGGATCTCCACCACCCAGGCCACCATTTCCCGGGATATCAAACAGCTTCATCTGGTGAAGGAGCTGACCGCCGGGGGGATCTACAAATACGCCGTTTCCCATCACAGGACAGCGGCCAATTTTTCCAGCAAGCTTCAGACCATCTTTCGGGAGTGCGTCACCGCCTTTGATGTGGCGCAGAATATCGTGGTGCTGAAAACCCTGTCGGGCATGGCTAACGCCGCCGGCGCGGCCATCGACCACATGGACCTGCCGGGGCTGGTGGGCTCCCTGGCGGGGGACGACACCGCCATCCTTATCATGCGGACCAACGAGGCGGCTTTGGAGTTCTGCGAGGAAATTCGGGAGATGCTGAGCTAAGGGAAAAATGAAAAGTGAAAAAGAGATCGACTTATGGCCGCCGAAGGCGGCTTATTCAAAAGCTCCGGCCAGGCCGGACACCGAAATTTTCCACTTTTCATTTTTAACTTTTAACTTTTCACTTACACTATAATTCAGGCAGAGGGTGGTACTATGCTGTCCGTCCTGCACATCGAAAATATTGCCGTCATCGAATCAGCGGACATTCTGTTTGGTTCCGGTTTCAACGCCCTCACCGGCGAGACAGGGGCGGGTAAGTCCATTGTGGTGGACGCCATGAGCGCCGTTACCGGGGAGAGGACCAGCCGGGAATTGATCCGTACGGGAGCCAGGTCGGCTCTGGTCACCGGGGCCTTCACAGGAGTGAAGGCCCTGCCCGCCTTTTTGTCGGAGGGTGGACTGGGTCCCGATGAGAACGGGGAGCTGCTCCTCCAGAGGGAGATCATGCCGGATGGGAAAAATGTGTGCCGGGTCAATGGGCGGCCTGTGACGGTGGCGCAGCTCAAGGCCCTGGGCCGTCAGCTTCTCAATATCCATGGGCAGCACGACGGCCAGCAGCTTTTGGACGAGGGGTGTCATCTGGAGTATCTGGACCGGTTTGGAGGGACGGAGGGACCCCTGGAGGCTTACCGGGAGGGCTATGAGACCCTGGTGGAGCTGGACAGGAGGATGGCCGCCCTCCGGATGGATGAGAGCGAGAAGGCCCGGCGGGTGGATACCCTCCAGTTCCAGATCAATGAGCTGGAGCGGGCGGATCTGGTCCTGGGGGAGGAGGAGGCCCTGGAGGAGCGGCGGGAGATCCTCCGCAATGCCGCCGACCTCAGTGGGGCGGCCCAGGGGGCCCATTTCGCCCTTTCGGGGGACGAGGACAGCGCCGGGGCGGTGGCCCTCCTGATGGAGGCGGAGCGGGCCCTGGAGACGGTGGCCGGGGTCAGCCCCGACTTGGACGAACTGCGGCAGCGGCTCACCGACTGCCGCTGTCAGGCCCAGGATGTGGCGGATACCGCCCGGGATCTCTCGGGCAGCTTTGATTTTGAGCCGGGGGAGTTGGATCAGATCGAGGGCCGTTTGGACCTTCTCTACCGGCTGAAAAAGAAGTATGGCAATACTGTGGAGGAGATGCTGGAGTACCTGGAGCGGAGCCAGAGGGAGCTGGATGAGATCCAGTTCGCCGATGACGCCCTCCTCCGGCTGGAGGGGGAGAGGGGCAAGGCTTTGGAGAGGGCCAAGGCCCTGGCCCGGAGCCTTTCTGAGGCGCGGAAGAAAGCGGGCAAGGCCCTGGAGGAGCGGATCCAGATGGAGCTTACCCAGCTTGATATGCCCAAGGTCCGCTTCCGGGTGGAGTTTGGTTTGGTGGAGAACGGGAGCGGCCTCAACGCCGACGGCATGGACGTGGTGCGCTTCCTCATGTCCGCCAACGTGGGGGAGGACTTAAAGCCCATCCAGAAGATCGCCTCGGGGGGCGAGCTGGCCCGGATCATGCTAGCCCTGAAGAACGTGCTGGCCGAGAACGACGACGTGGGCACCCTGGTCTTTGACGAGGTGGATACGGGGGTCTCGGGCCGGGCGGCCCAGAAGGTGGCCCAGAAGCTGGCCCAGGTGGCCCGGCATAAGCAGGTCCTCTGCGTGACCCACCTGCCCCAGTTGGCCGCCATGGCCGACGTCCACTTCTCGGTGGAGAAGGGGGAGCGGGAGGGCCGCACCTTCACGGCGGTGGAATCCCTGGACCGGTCCCGCCGTCAACAGGAGCTGGCCCGTCTCACCTCGGGCGACCACATCACGGAGGCGGCCCTGGACAGCGCGGGGGAATTGCTAGACGGGGCGGAAAGCTACAAAAAGACTATCTAAACCCCAAATCACATACACTTTCGGAAAGGGGGAAATATCATGGATACTTGGGATACGTTAGAACAGGAATTGAGAACGGCTTGTCCCGCTATGGAGCTATTGAGAGACGAACCCTTGAGTAAACATACCTCTTTCCGGGTTGGAGGGCCGGTACCCCTGATCGCAAGGCCGAAAAGTTTGGGAAATGCCAAAACTGTCTTGAAAACCGCGGCAAAATTTGGGATAACCCCTTTTTTTCTTGGCAATGGAAGTAATCTGCTGGCAGCCGATAAAGGCGCGGATGTGTTTGTGGTGAAGCCTGAGAGCGGATGTGGTTCAATGGCGATAGATGGGGGGGAAACCTTTACAGCATGGGGCTCTACTCCCTTGCCACAGGTGGCTGTGATAGCCTGTGAGGCGGGGCTTACGGGACTGGAGTTTGCCCAGGGCATTCCAGGCAGTTTAGGCGGCGCTGTTACCATGAATGCCGGCGCTTACGGCGGAGAGATGAGACAGGTGGTTGAATCGGTGACGGTCGTGAAACTGGATGGAACGGTTGGAGAGGTTCCCGCAGATGAATGTGGATTTGGCTACCGGAGAAGCGCTTTTTCGGATGGGAAGGCATTGATTTGGGAAGTCCGCTTTGCGCTTGAAAGGGGAGACAAGAAGGCTATTCAGGCCCAAATGGCGGAGTTTGCCGCCCAGCGCAAGGCCAAACAACCCCTGGAATATCCTTCCGCTGGCTCCACCTTCAAGCGGCCTGCCCCTTTGCCCGACGGCACCCCCGTCTACGCCGCCGCCCTCATTGACCAGTGCGGGCTCAAGGGCCTGACGGTGGGGGGAGCCCAGGTGTCGGAGAAGCACGCTGGGTTCGTTATCAACAAGGGCGGGGCCACCTGCGCCGATATATTGGCCCTCATTGAACAGGTCAGGACCCGAGTTTATGACCAGACTGGGGTAATGTTGGAATTGGAAGTTAAAACGCTGGGAGTATAAGGCGGGTCCAGGCGTCCCGCCCTACAGGAGTGTGAGGAAAGTGGAATTTATCGTCGTATCCGGCCTGTCCGGGGCGGGAAAGAGTCAGGCGGCTTCTTTTTTGGAGGATACGGGGCATTTTGTGGTGGACAATATGCCCGCCGCCCTGATCCCCAAGTTTGCCGAGCTGTGCATGGCGGGGCAGGCCCAGTATGACCGGGTTGCCATCGTATGCGATATCCGGGGGGGCCAGAGCTTTGACGGGCTGTTTGCCGCCTTGGAGGAGATGGACAGGATGGGCTGCGAGCACAAGATCCTCTATATGGAGGCCAGCCCTGAGACCATCATCAAGCGGTACAAGGAGACCAGAAGACGGCACCCCCTGGCCCGGGGGAACCGCTCTCTGGATGAGGCGGTGCGGCTGGAGCGGACCATTCTGGCCCCCGTCCGGGCCCGGGCGGAGTATATCATCGACACCACCACCCTCTCCACCGCCAAGCTGCGGGGGGAGATCCTACGGGTGTTCGGAAACGGCGGCCCCCAGCAGGCCATGAGCGTCAGCGTTACCTCCTTCGGCTTTAAGTATGGGCTTCCCATTGAGGCGGATCTGGTTTTTGACGTGCGGTTCCTGCCCAACCCCTACTACATCGCCGAGCTCCGCCACCAGACGGGGCTGGACGCTCCGGTTTACGACTTTGTCTTCGGCTACCAGCAGACCAAGGACTTTATGACCTACCTGGAACGGCTCATCGGCTTCCTCCTGCCCCAGTATGTGGAGGAGGGCAAGACCGCCCTGGTCATCGCCATCGGCTGCACCGGGGGCAAGCACCGTTCGGTTGCTATCGCCAGGGCTTTGGCCGATTTTGTGCGGCGGAAGGGCTATGACGCCAATGAAAACCACCGGGATATGACGAGAGGGTAGGGCTATGGAAGAGAAATCGAAATACCGCTGGGAGCAGGGGCCGCGGGTGGTTGCCATCGGCGGCGGCACCGGCCTTTCCACCATGCTCCGGGGGCTGAAAAACCGCACGAAAAATCTTACCGCTATCGTCACTGTGGCGGACGACGGCGGAGGATCGGGCGTCCTCCGACGGGACCTGGGGATGCCCCCGCCGGGGGATATCCGGCACTGTATGGAGGCCCTGGCCAACGCCGAGCCCATTATGCAGGAGCTGTTGGCCTACCGGTTCCCGGTGGGGTCGGGACAGCTTACGGGCCAGTCCTTTGGGAATCTGATCCTGGCCGCTCTCAACGGGGTGGCGGGGTCTTTTGAGGAGGCGGTGGCCCAGATGAGCCAGGTGCTGGCGATCTCGGGCCGGGTCCTGCCCGTTACCAGCGCCGACGTGAAGCTGGAGGCCACCTTTGAGAATGGCACGGCGGTGGTGGGGGAATCCCTTATCGCCGATTTCAAAAAGGCCCAGGACTGCCGGATCAGCAAGGTGCGGCTTCTGCCCGAATGTCCCGCCGCCACTCCGGCGGCACTGGAGGCCATCCGGGAGGCCAACCTAATCGTGTTGGGACCGGGGAGCCTATACACCAGCGTGATCCCCAACCTACTGGTGGCGGGGGTGGCCGAGGCCATCTGCCGGAGCGAGGCGCTGAAGATCTACATCGGGAACATCATGACCCAGGACGGGGAGACCGAGGGCATGACCCTGTCCGACCATGTCTCCGCCCTGCTGGAGCACTCGGGGCCGGGGCTTATTGATCTGTGTGTGGCAAACTCCTCCCAGGTGGATCCGGCCCTGATCCAGCGGTATAAGGAGGAGGACGCCGACCCCATCGCCGTGGACAAGGAGCGGATCGAAGCCCTTGGGGTGGAGGTGGTAGAGCGGCCTATGCTCTCCAGTGCCTCCCGCTATGCCCGCCACTCCCCGGAGCGGCTGGGCGAGGTGGTCATGGAGATCTATGAGGAGCGGGCAGATACCAAGATATTCTGACAGTTGACACGCTTTCCCAAGGGGAGCCAGAGGGTTGGATGACCCCATCCGGCTCGCCCCCTATTTACCAAAGAGGAGAGGAGGAGCCCGGATGTCCTTTTCCAGTGAGACCAAGGCGGAGCTGTGCCGGCAGGAGATCCTGCGGAAATGCTGTGCCCAGGCGGAGTGTTATGGGATTCTCCTTTACGCTAACCGTTTTGGACACAGGGAGGCCCGGATCATCACTGAGTCGGCGGATCTGGCCGCCCGGCTGCCTATACTCTTCAAGCGTGCCTTTCATATCACCTTTGACCGCCTGCCGGAGGAGGAGTCCGGCAAGCGGGTCTTTTCCGTCACCGATCCGGACAAGCTGTCTCAGCTTTGGGCGGCCTTCGGCTACGATCCGGGGACCTCGGTGGCCCACCATATCAACTTTGCCGTGTTGGAGGAGGACCACTGTCGGGCCGCCTTCTTCCGGGGGGCTTTTCTGGCGGGGGGCTCGGTCACCGACCCCAGCAAAAGCTACCATCTGGAGCTGACAACCACCCATCGGTCTGTGGACCGGGAGCTGCTCACCCTTCTCCGGGAGGCGGGGTTTGACCCCAAGTCGGCGGACCGGGGCGGGGTCCACATGGCCTATTTCAAGCGCAGCGAGGACATCGCTGATCTCCTCACCGCCATGGGGGCGCCCCTGGCGGCTATGGAATTGATGAACGCCAAGGCGGAGAAGGACCTTCGGGGAGGGGTGAACCGCCGGGTGAACTGCGACGCCCACAATCTGGACAAGGCGGTGGACGCCGCCCAGGCCCAGCTGGAGGTGATCCGCCGCCTGTCGGAGCGGATGGACCTCAGTGAATTGCCCCCCAAGCTGGCCGAGGCGGCTAAACTGAGGCTGGACAACCCCGACCTGACTCTCACCGAGCTGTCGGCGCTCTGCCAGCCCCCCATCACTAAATCCTCCCTCAGCCACCGCCTGAAAAAACTGGGGGAGCTGGTGGAGGGGTGAGGCTTATGTTATGGAAAACCTTTGAAAGCGGCCTTTCTCCCGCACAGGTCAAGGAGCGCATAGCCCTGCTTCCCAATCTGTCGGGAAGGACTGCTGTGAAAGAGAATACCGTTTGCGGTGTGCCTACCCAATACGGGGGAGAACTGTGGATGCTGATGCCGGATATTCATTATAAAGGCGGCGGACCGGTTCCTTTGCTTGTCAAGGTGGAGGAGCGTCCCGGTGGCTGCCGGGTGCGGTGCCGTTTTTCAACGATAAAGGACAATCTCAGAGGGAGCTTGTTCCTTTTCTGTGGGTTCGCCTTTGCCGTGATCGGCGATTGCGTGCAGGGGAAAACCGTTTGGTGGGAGTTGCTTCTCGGACTGCTGTTCGGTGCCGTGGAGCTATTTGCGATCATATCACTGCTCAGTTGGGTGATGATGAAGGTGAGCAGAGCCCTCTCCCATAATAAAAGGCAGCGGGACAAAATGCTGCTTGCGTGGGTGGAGGAGGTGCTGCTGGGAGAGTACGGTCCGGTGGTGGATCCGGACAGTGCCCTACGC
This sequence comes from Oscillospiraceae bacterium, assembly GCA_022799035.1. GTDB lineage: Bacteria > Bacillota > Clostridia > Oscillospirales > Oscillospiraceae > Vermiculatibacterium. The sequence continues at coordinate 24,286 of JAAWNQ010000007.1, read as the reverse complement.
TCGGAGGTCCGGCATAAGCACTGGTATGCCTATCGTTGCCCCTATTCGCTGGAGCAGCTGCGGGAAAAGCTGGAAGAGTGGGGCCGGGCGGAAAACCAACGGCGAAGCGAGCAGCTGGTTTCCAGGATAAAAGTGGGAAAGCGGGTGCAGGAGCCCCGGAAGGACCGTATAGAGCTTATCTGGAAGGGAAGAAGGTTCATCCTGCGCTCTGACCGGACGTCAAGCCAGTTTGTTGGCCGGGTGAAGGAGAATGCGGGGGAGTCGGTCATAAAAGGCCACTTCTCTTTGGCACCCTGGGGAAAGCCTTCTTGATCATTTTTGGGGCGTTGTTTGCGCTTTGGGCCTGGAGAGTGCCATTGGTAATGCTTCTTTTGATAGGGATATATGCCTCCTTTGTGGGCGGAGGCTTTTTGCACGCAGAGCGGATGGACAGCAGCATGGAGATCGTGCGCTTTCTGCGGGAGCATTTGGAGGAAGGATCAACTGAACTCGACTTCAGAGGAAGCCTAAAGGAAAAATAGAAAGAGCGTAAGAAGAACTGATTTGGGAAAAAGGAGGTCTGCCCCATGTCCTTTGTCCACTTACACAATCATACAGAGTATTCCCTTCTGGACGGAGCCTGCCGGATACCCAAGCTGGTCAAGCGGGTGAAGGAGCTGGGACAGCCCGCCGTGGCCATCACCGATCACGGCACCATGTATGGGGTCATCGACTTCTACCGGGCCTGCAAGGCGGAGGGGATCAAGCCTATCATCGGCTGTGAGGTCTATGTGGCCCCCCGGACCCGCTTTGACCGGGTCCACGAGTTGGACAGCAGGGCCAGGCACCTCATTCTCCTGTGCAAGGACGAGGTGGGCTACCGCAACCTGTCCCATATGGTGAGCCAGTCCTACACAGAGGGGTTCTATATCAAGCCCCGGATCGACCTGGACCTGCTCCACCAGCGCTCCGAGGGCCTCATCTGCCTGTCCGCCTGTCTGGCCGGGGAGCTGCCCCGGCGGCTGCGGGAGGGGGACTACGAGGGGGCCAAGGCCCACGCCCTGGAGATGGATACACTGTTTGGCCGGGGGAATTACTTTCTGGAGCTTCAGGACCACGGCCTGGAGGCGGACCCTACTGTTATCGCGGGGCTTGTCCGGCTCCATGAGGAGACGGGGATCCCCCTGGTGTGTACCAATGACGCCCACTACCTCACCAAAGAGGACGCCCGGATGCAGGATATCCTTATGTGCATCCAGACGGGAAAGACCGAGGCCGATCCGGACCGGATGAAGTTTGAGAAGGCGGAAATGTATATCAAATCCACCCAGGAGATGGAGGCCCTGTTCGGAAAATATCCCGAGGCTATGGAGAACACCCTGAAGATTGCGGATATGTGCAATGTGGAGTTTGAGTTCGGCAAGTACCATCTGCCGGAATTCCATCTGCCCGAGGGGGAGAGGGACCCGGACGCCTATTTTGAGAAGATCTGCCGCCAGGGGTTTGAACGCCGGTATCCCGACCATCCCGAGGGGTATTTGGACCAGTTGGAATACGAGATGGGGGTCATTCGGAAGATGGGGTTTGTGGATTACTTCCTCATCGTCTCCGACTTCATCGGCTACGCCAAGAGCCACGATATCCCCGTAGGTCCCGGCCGAGGCTCGGCGGCGGGGAGCATGGTAGCCTACTGCATGGCTATCACGGAAGTGGACCCCATGAAGTACGGTCTGTTTTTCGAGCGGTTTTTGAACCCCGAGCGGGTCACCATGCCCGATATCGACATCGACTTCTGCCCCCGCCGCCGGGAGGAGGTCATCGACTACGTCCGGGATAAGTACGGCGCCGACCATGTAGCCCAGATCGTCACCTTCGGCACCATGGCAGCTCGGGGAGCCATCCGGGACGTGGGCCGGGTTCTGAACATGCCCTACGACCAGGTGGACAAGATTGCCAAGCAGGTGCCCGCCGGCCCCCAGGCCCTCCATATCACCCTGGCCGACGCCCTGAAGCTGTCCAAGCCCCTGCGGGATATGTATGAGGAGGACAGTCAGGTAAAACTCCTTATCGACACCGCCCAGGCCATTGAGGGGATGCCCCGCCACGCCTCCACTCACGCGGCGGGGGTGGTCATCACCCGGCTGCCGGTGACCGACTATGTGCCCCTTGCCACCAACGACGGGCAGCCGGTGACCCAGTTCACCATGGTGACCCTGGAGGAGCTGGGCCTTCTGAAAATGGACTTTCTGGGCCTGCGGAACCTGACGGTGCTGGACGACACAGTGAAGGAGGTCCAAAAGACCCACCCCGGCTTTTCTCTGAACGATATCCCCGACAATGACCCGGAGGTGCTGAAAATGCTCTCCGAGGGCCGGACCTCGGGGGTGTTTCAGATGGAGTCCACGGGGATGACCGGGGTCTGCGTCAGCCTGAAGCCCAAGGACCTGGAGGACGTGTGCGCCATTATTGCCCTCTACCGTCCCGGCCCCATGGACTCCATCCCCCGGTTCGTCTCCTGCAAGCACGACCCCAAGCTGGTGAAGTACAAGCACCCCATGCTGGAGCCTATCCTTCAAAGCACCTATGGGTGTATCGTCTACCAGGAGCAGGTCATTGAGATTTTCCGAAAGCTGGCGGGCTACTCTCTGGGACAGGCGGATATGGTCCGCCGGGCCATGAGTAAGAAGAAGGCCAAGGACGTGGAGCGGGAGCGGGAAGCCTTCCTCCACGGGGACCAGTCCCGGAACATCAAGGGCTGTGTGGCAAACGGCATCCCCGAGGCCGTGGCCCAGGCCATCTATGACGAGATCTATGATTTTGCCAACTACGCTTTCAACAAGGCCCACTCCCTGGCCTACGCCATCGTGGCCTACCAGACAGCTTGGTTCAAGTGCCACTACACCAAGGAGTATATGGCCGCCCTGCTCACCTCGGTGCTGGACTCCAGTGAGAAGGTGGCGGAGTATATCGCCGAATGCAAAGCCTGCGGGATCCCACTCCTGCCCCCTGATGTGAACCAGTCGGGAGCTGACTTCACAGCCACGGAGGAAGGGATCCGCTTCGGTCTGGCGGCTATCAAGGGGGTTGGACGGGGGGGAGCCCTCCAGATGATCACCCAGCGGCAGGAGAACGGACCTTTTCACTCTCTGGCTGATTTCTGCCAGAGGATGTTTGGGGCGGAGTGCAACAAGCGGGTGGTGGAGAGCCTCGTCCGGTGCGGGGCGTTCGACAGCCTGGGGGCCAAGCGGTCCCAGCTTATGGCGGTGGCGGAGAAGACCATGGACGCCATTGCCAAGGCCAAGCGGGATACCATTGAGGGCCAGTACGATCTGTTTGGCGGCTGTGAAGGCAGCGCCGGTTCCGCCCCCGAGATCCCCATGCCCGACGTGCCGGAATTCTCCCGGCAGGAATTGATGAAGATGGAGAAGGAGACCACCGGACTCTATCTTACCGGCCACCCCATGGACGATTACCGGGAGCTGGTGAAGCGGTTCCGGGCGACGCCCATGGGGGCGATCCTCTCCGATTTCGATGGGGAGGAGGGACCCCAGACCTACCGGGACGGTCAGCGGGTGACCCTGGCGGGGGTGGTATCCACTGTCAAGACAAAAACCACCAAAAACAATACCCTTATGGCCTATGTGGGGCTGGAGGATGACACGGGGGCCATGGAGCTTCTGTGCTTCTCCCGGACACTGGGGGAGAGCGGGTCCTTTCTCCAGGAGGGCTCCGCGGTGCTGGTGGAGGGAAAGCTCTCCGTCCGGGACGAGAAGGCCCCCCAGCTTATGTGTGATCGGATCCGGCCTCTTACGGAGAATACCGGGACCGAGGTGGCTCTCTCCGCCGGGATGGGGGATAGGGAGCCTATCATGGGGAAGCTGTATGTGAAGGTGCCCTCCATCGACCATCCCCTGCTGCGGAAGGCCCGCCTGGTACTCAACATGTTTCCCGGGACCCAGCAGGTCATCCTGGTCTGTGCCGACTCTCGCAAACAGTTGGGGACGGTGGCACAGCTTCATCCGGCCCTGCTGGGGGAACTGCGGGAGATGTTTGGGCCGGAGAATGTGGTGGTGAAATAAGGGAGCGATTTGTAGAGAGGGGGCGGAGCTTTGAATATCAAAAAAATACTTTCCCTGCTGTTCCACCGGACGGTGTTGGTGGCCATCCTGCTTTTGATCCAGGTGGGGCTTTTGGCGGCTATGGTGCTTCGCTTTTCCGACTATTTTATCTATTTCTATCTGGTCTGTGTGGCGATCTCCCTGCTGACAGTGCTCCACATCATTGGAAAAAAGAGCGACCCGGGATATAAGATCGCCTGGATCGTGCCCATTTTGCTGGTGCCGGTATTTGGCGGGCTGGTCTACACTCTTTGCGGCGGAAATGGGCTGTCCCAGAGCGCCAAACGGCGGATGGAGGGCCTGGACCGGCGGATGGTGGACTGTCTGGACAAGGACAAGAAAGCGGAGCGGCTGGAAGGGTTCGGACTGGATGCGGTGAATCAATCCCGGTATCTGGAGGAATACGCCCACTGTCCTCTTTACACCAACACCTGGACCCGGTATTTCCCCCTGGGGGATGAGGCTCTTCAACCCATGCTGGAGGAGTTGGAGCGGGCGGAGAGATATATTTTTCTGGAGTACTTCATCATTGAGGCGGGGAGCTTCTGGGACGCCGTTCTGGAGGTGCTGGAGAGGAAAGTCGGCCAGGGGGTGGATGTGCGGCTGATCTACGATGATGTGGGAAGCCTGTATACCCTTCCGAAGGACTACTCCAAAACCATGGAGGAGAAAGGGATCCGGTGCCGGGTCTTTAACCGTTTTGTGCCGGTGCTGTCGGTGCGCCTCAACAACCGGGACCACCGGAAAATGTGTGTGATCGACGGTCACACCGCCTTTACCGGTGGGATGAATCTGGCCGACGAGTATGTGAACCAGCGGGTAAAATATGGACATTGGAAGGACAACGCCATCCTCCTGAAGGGGGAGGGGGTCTGGTCCATGACGGTGATGTTCCTCAATATGTGGGAATATCTTTGCGGAAAACAGGAGAACTATGAGGACTACCGTCCCGCGGCCCTGCCTCCTGAGGCGCTGTTGAAGAAGGAGGGATGGGTCCAGCCATACACCGACAGCCCTCTGGATAGCGAACCCGTGGGGGAGACGGTATATTTGAACCTGATCACCAAGGCCAAAAGCTACGTCTATATCATGACCCCCTATCTCATCATTGGGGACAGCGTCAATAAGGCCCTGTGTACCGCGGCCAAAAGCGGAGTAGACGTGCGGATCATTACCCCCCATGTGCCGGATAAAAGGACGGTCTTTGAACTGACCAGAGCCCATTATACTCCGCTTTTGGAGGCGGGGGTCCGGATCTTTGAGTATACTCCCGGATTTGTCCACGCCAAATGCTTTATTGTGGACGATCTCTATGCCACGGTGGGCACGGTGAATATGGATTACCGCAGTATGTTTCTCCATTTTGAGAACGGTGTGTGGCTGTGCGGGGACCCTGCAGTGATGGACGTGAAAAGGGATTTTACGGAGACTCAGGAGAAAAGCCAGGAGATCACCCTGCGGGACGCGGAAAATCACTCCTTCTTCCGGCTTCTTTTCCGTGCGGTACTGCGGATGTTTGCTCCGCTGATGTAAAACAGGGAGGGACCGGGAATGAAGCTGGCGCTTTTGGGGACAGGGATGATCGTCCGGGAACTACTGTCCGTGCTGGAGGAGCTGGGAATCTCCCCTTATGCCCTTCTGGGGAGGGAGGGACACCGGGAGCGGGGAGAGGAGTTGGCCCGGCGGCACCATATTCCCCACCTGTATTTTGACTATGAGCAGCTTTTGGAGGGGGAGGCGGATACGGTTTATATCGGCCTTCCCAACGGGGTCCATTTTGAGTATGCCCGGGCTGCCCTGCTGAAAAATAAGCATGTTATTGTGGAGAAACCCATGGTGCTGACCACCGGGGAGTTTACAGAGCTTCGGGCCCTGGCCCAGGAGCGGGGGCTTATCCTGGTGGAGGCCATGACCCTGCACTATCTGCCCGCCCTTAGGCAGATGAGGGAGGACCTGTCCCTTCTGGGGAGGATCCGGCTGAGCGTATTCAATTACAGTCAATACTCCTCCCGATATGACGCGTTCCTCCGGGGGGAGATCGCCCCGGCCTTTGACCCGGCTCTGGGGGGCGGAGCCCTGATGGATCTGAATGTCTACAACCTTCATGCCGCTTTGTATCTGTTCGGCTTGCCCAGGGCGGCGGATTATGTCCCCAATATGGGACGAGGGGTGGACACCAGCGGTGTGTTGACGCTGGATTACGGGGAGATGAAGACGGTGTGTCTGGCGGCCAAGGACTGCCAAGGCCCTAACCGCTCCCTGATCACAGGAGAGCGGGGCTGGCTGGAGCTTCAGGGGCCCTTGAGCGTGGGTCCGGACTATTCCGTTACCCTCCGCTCAGGGGAGACCCTCCGCCGGGAATTTCCCAGGGACGTTCACCGGATGGCCCCGGAATTCCGGATCATTCGGGATATGGTAGACAATGTCCGGCTGGACTTGGCGGAGGAATTCCTGGATATCAGCGGCGGAGCGGTGAAGATCCTGGACCAGGTCCGTCCCTATTGACAAAAAAACTCCCCAGGGGAACCTGGGGAGTTTTTTTGAAACAGGGATCAGCTGCAGCAGCCACACCCACATCCGCCGTCGGGGGCGGAATGACGGTCGGCGGGGAAGAACTCGTTGACAGGGAACTTCACATGACGGAAGATCTCGCAGGGGTCCTCCTCGCAGGAGCCGCCGTCGCAAACGCACTCCTTCTCCGGCATACAGTAGTCGTAGACAGGGATCAGGAGCTGGGTGTCCCGCTCCAGCCGGATCAGGGAGAACTGGCCCAGGGACACATAGAGCCGCTTGCCCTCGGTGGAAAAGTCCAGATCGCTGCCGAAGCAGGAGCAGATGCAGGGGGGAACGTCGGTGAGCTCACAGCAGTCGCAGTGGCAGTCACAGGGCTCCACCAGCTTCATACCCAGGACCAGGGGATCCACCGCCTCCACTGAGGCCGTTATTTATAGACAACTTACGAGACAGCTTTTCCGCCGAGAACGTAAAGCTCCTTCTGGTTGTTCTCCACGAACTCTACGATACGGCGGTATTGGTCTTGGAAATTAAATTCAATGTCAATGGAACCATCTTCGTGAATGTAGATGAACTTTACCAGCTCCACCAGCAGACCGCGGGAAAGGCTCTGAATGTTGCGGTGCTTCAAAAAGGCGTTGAGGTAGGGGTTGCCTGTGCTGATACCCTGGGCGGCTGTGTCCTGCTCCTCCTGAATGTGGGAGACCTCAGAGCGAAGCTGGGCGGCCTGTTGTTCCAGCTTTTCCCTCATGCGGCGGTACTGCTCACGGGTAATGTCCCCGGCCTTCATGTCCATATAGAGGCCATCCAAAAGGCTGTTTGTCTTGTCAAGCTCTTGGGTTTTCTGCCTCATAAGGGCGTTCAGGCGGTTGGACTTGGTAGAGACCACGGGGGCGTTGTTGATTTCCTCCACCAGCTCGGACAGGGAGGCCACAAGCTCGATCTGCTTCTGGATGGTGACAAGGACGGCCTGCTCCAGTACATCGCCCCGCATGGAGTGCCGGGTGCATTTGTCCTTGCCTTTCTCCTTGTATGTCCGACAGGTGTAATAGGTGAAGTTTTTGGAGCGGCCCCGGATCATGGCCTTGCCGCAGTCGGCACAGCGGAGAAAGCCGGAGAACAAATAGACGTTCTGCCGACCTGGAGCCACCCGGGTGTCTCTTTGCAAGAGACCCTGCGCCTTGTCAAAGAGGGGGCGGTCAATGATAGGTTCGTGGGTGTTCTCTACCACATACCAGTCTTCCGGGTCGGTCTCATACCGCTTGTGGACTTTATAGCTGATGATGGCCTGCCGCCCCTGTACCATGCTGCCGATGTAAACCTGATTCCGCAGAACGTCCCGCACTGTTTTGTGTGTCCATAGTCCATCGTTGTCACGACCCCGGTGGCCCTTTTGATGTAATAGGCCGATTTTGTACTTATGTGCGCTTGGGTTCAGGATTCCCAGAGTATTGAGCCGCTTGGCAATACTTGTCGGCTTCATGCCCTCATGGACAAACCAATGGAAAATGTCCCGGACAATGGGGGCGGTGTCCTCGTCAATGACAAGGGCGTTTTTGTTTTCCGGGTCTTTCAGATACCCGTAAGGGGCAAAAGCCCCGATGAACTCACCCCGGCGGCGTTTGGTGTCAAATGTACGGCGGACGTCTGCGCTGGTCTTGGCGGCATAGCGGTCATTCATCAGGCCGTTGATGGGAATCTCCATGTTGCTGGTACAATCCGGGTCGGCGTAGGTGTCCACATAGGGATTGCTGGTGGCGATGAAGCGGCAGCGATGGGCGGGAAGAAACTGCTCCAGAAACCGCCCTTGGTCGCTATAGTTACGGAAGCACCGGGAAAGGGTCTTGCAAATCACGCAGTTCACTTTCCCCGCCTCTATGTCGCCCACCATACGCTGAAAGTCCGGGCGGGTCTCCTCGGTGGTGCCGGAGCGTCCATCGTCTATGTAGAAATCGACAAGGACATAATCTTCATCCCCGAACTTGTCTTCTATGAACTCAAGGATGATTTTCCGCTGATTGGTGATGCTCATGGATTCGTCGTTCCCGTCGTCTTTTGACAGACGGATATAGACCGCAATTCGCCAGATGATGTACTTCTTCCCGTTGAGCTGGATGGGAAGGGATGACCTTCTGATTCTTGCCATGCTTTAGGGGTCTCCTTTCATCACCCCTCTATAATCTATACATATTATATCACAATTTGCTTGGATTTTCAACTAAAATCGCCGCCTTTCAGAGATAAAAAGTGAGATTTTAGCTTTTCGGACAGGGGGCTTGCCTCGCTCTGAAAGGAGAGACGGACTTGGGCCGCTCCAATACGGAAACGGTAGGGATTGCCCACTTGGGCAAGATAGCTCTCCAATCGTTGGGCGGGGGTGTCCCCCGTGATTTTTACATCCAGGAGGTCAGCGAGGGCGACAGGGGCCGCCTCCCGGCTGATACGCTCCATTTCTTCCAACTTTTTCATATCCACCATTGCCATCGCCTCCTTTCTGAACGTATGGCATTTTGATGGAGACTATGACTTTAGCCTATAAAAGTCTTTCTCAAAGGTGCGGCCCTGCTGGGCCGTATTTGTCAGGGGTCAAAGGTGGGCGGCGGGGGCCGCCGATTTTATTATGAAGACCGAAGCCCCCGCTGTCTGCCATTACTCGTTCAGTATGCTGTCATCAAACAGAAAGCCTTGGAAGGTCTGGCCCATGTTCGTGACAAAGCGGCCCTTGGCGTCAAGGGGAATCTGCTCTGCGGCGGTGGGACTGTCCAGAATGATTCTTGACAGAATGTCGTCCGCTCTGCCGCAAATGCGTAGGGTCAGATTTGTCCTGATTTGCCCCGGTATCAGGTCTGCGCTGGGCCGCTGGGTGGAAAGCATAAGGTGGATTCCGAACGCTCGGCCTTGGCGGGCGATCAGGGACAGGTGACGAACGATCTGGGAATAAATCTCCTTTTCGGCCTTGTCCAGCCCAGTGGTGTCCAGAATCTCCGCTACCTCGTCACAAGCGAAGATGTAGCGGGGGAGGTTTTCACCTGTGGCCTTGTTGTACTCCGTCAGATTGGGAGTACCAGCCGCCACAAAAAGCTCTCGGCGGTGTTCCAGCTCGGCGGTCAGTTCCTCCAGAGCCACCAGTAGAGATTGAGGGTCAAAGACCATCCTGCAACGTTTGTGCCAGACTGGGGCGAAGTCCACACCACCCTTGAAGTCAGCCAAAATTGCGGTAGCTCCCTTCTTCACCCCCTGCATGAGCAGGGAGTTTGCCAGAATGGACTTGCCGGAGCCTGTTCCGCCCCCGATAAGCATATGAGGCGTTGTGGCAAGGTCTACCGTTTCAAGCTCTCCCAACAAGTTCATACCCAGCACCAGCGTAAAATCTTCTGGGGACAAATATTCATCTTTCCAGTAGATTTTCTCCGGGAGGGCAGAGCGCAGGGGCACCGCTTGGAGCAGTACCCGGCGGCCATCCGGGGACAATTTGACGTTGACTACCTGACAGCGGAGAGCCGCCCCGATCTTCTCCTTGTCCCGCTCCCAGCGGGAGAGGGGAATATTGTTGAGGTCAAACTCATAGATGTAGCCTTTCTCTGCCTTATGGACGGAGATGAGCAGGGGCGGCAAGCGGGACGAATTGACAAAGCCCGCCTCCACCAATGCAGCTTGGATTTTCGCCGCCCTTCGGGGTGTGCCAAGGGTGATGATGATTCCCGCCAGAAAGAGGAGGGCCACCAGCAGAAGGGCAAGGCTCAAGCCGTGATACAGCAAGGGGTAGCCCCCGGAAAGGAGCGTAAGGACTTTACCCTTGTTCATCCACGCCCAAATCAGGGTCAGCATATAAAGAAAAAGAATCAGGGCCTTGACTGGGTGATAGGTGATCTCACGCAGTCCAGCGGCTAACCGTTGGTTGCGTTCTTCGCGTTGCCTGGCCTCGGCCAGTTTTTTATCTTCCATTATTGTTACCTCCATAAAAACGGATTGTCCATGTACTCCGCCGTACCGTATTCTTGAAATTCACCGGGGGCGGTGTAGTGAATGACTGTGTGAATCCTTCGGAGCAGAGCGGCGAAGGTTGCCGGGGAATCGAATTGTATGTCCGGGTATTGCTTGGACAGACATAGGTTACTGATGATATAGGCCTTTGTGTAACAGGCTACCCGGTTAGAGTATCGGGCCGGAAGGCTTAGGGGGTAGCCGTCCAGATAACAGAGCAAGTCCCGGACTTTGAAGTTGCTGGAATACTCGTCCAGTAGAAGCACGTCCTCCCCAGCGTAGCTGTCAAAGGGGTGGGCGTAGTCCGTGACCCGGTAGACCCCGGAATAGCTGTACTTCTCCATGACGGAGCGGGTCTTGCCTGTCCCTGTCGGCCCCCAGATGTAGGTCACTTCCAGCGTGCGGAAGGTCTCCCGGTACTGCTGCTCTCTCACGGCCTGCCTCGCCCGCTCTATCTTCTCCAAGCTCAACATATAATCCGGATTCTGCTCCATGATTTCGTAGTTGCTCAAACCGTCCTTGATGAGTTGATAGAGCAGGGCCAGATCAGTCCGTTCCCCTTGTCGCTCTATCGGCAACTCCCCCCATTCCTCGAACGTGCCGGGGATAGAGGTCTCCGCCTTGTCACTGTCGGCCCATTTCCCGGACTTTTGGAGATAGGCCCGACACTCCCCCGCTGTTCCATCCGCCCGGTCAATATGGGCTGCGGGGAACCGCCGCTTGATGGTGGAGAACCGGGTGGGGTGTTCCAGAGCAAAGAAAACGTGGGTATGGTAGGTTTCGCCTTGTTCGTCGGCCATGCAGAAGTAGAGCAGAGACAGGAATTGTCTTAGTATCTCTTGAATGGCTTTATGGTCAAGACCCTTTTCAGCAGGGTTATTTATGGTTATGAGCCATTTGCGGCCCTGTGGGTCTTTCGGCATTTTTCAGCCTCCTTGATGTGCGACTTGCGACAGAAGTTGCCAGAGGTAATACTTGCCTCTGGCAACCCGGCGGGGCCTTGCGGCCCCGCCGGGAGCCTTCGGTCATTCTGGCTTACTTGTTGAGCTTTAGCCCTTGGGCGTTGCCCTCACCAGCTTGAGCCACGGTCAGGGTCATAGTCCCTGTGAGCCGGGTGCCGACCCGGTACTGACCCTCGATGGTCTCACGGCTACTTACATCAGCGATCTCATAGGGCTGACCGCTTTTGGAAATGCCGCTGGAGATGGGGGCAATACTGGAGACAGGCTTCCCACTCTGCTTATCAATGTAAGAACCTGTCACCAAGTATTCCTTGGTCATATGCACTTCCTCCTTTCGCCCGCCCGTCGGCGGGGGTCATGTATTCCGGGTCGTCGCCCGGTTTTGCCGTCCGACAATATCAATATAGCACTTGCAAAACGGACTGAAAACATCACGGCGTGACGACCCGTGACCCATTGGCGCAGAATGGCGAAAAGGATTATTCACTGCGGACTCTGCCGATAAACCCCTGTAATTTCAAGCTGCCTGTCATCACGTCGTGACGAAAAAATAGACGGCACACTTGATTTCAAGTATGCCGTCTTACTGACACTGCTTCAATTTTTTGCTAAATCTCGTTCACTATGGCTTCCTCGTCAATCGTTCCGTCTCCTAAATAATACTTGTTTTCAATGCCAAGTGCTTTTAATACATTGTTGCAGTACATAAGGCTTTTGCCCTGACAATGAACTAAAAGATAAACATATGCCTCATGTACCCGGTTTCGAGGGTTGAAATCATACCCAAAGGAATGCCGCAACTCTTTGACCAGTGTTATATTAAGTTGATACACCATGCAAAAGGTCATAAATGTTGTCAGGGATGGCACCCATTTATCTGCGCCTCTCCTAATGCGGTCATAGGTAGACGGGCCAAGCCCTGTTATTTCCGAAAAGTGGTCACCATTTCGGATAAAGACCGCAAGTGTTTTGCCGCTTTTGGGGTCAATATAAGTTGCTTTTTCAGTCTTTATAACTTCCCACATACGATTTGCAATAGATTGAGTGTGTCGGCCTGTACGCTCAAACTCGCTTTGAAAGCTGTCATAGATGTCAAAGGCTTTTTTGAGCTTTTCTTTTTGTTCCGGTGTCATTTCACCCGCCCCCTGTTATTTTGTCTCCCCTGGTAGTGCCTTGTGGGTGATTTCCATAATATCAGTTACTTCACAATCAAGTATCTGACACAGGGCGTCAAGTGTATTTGTGGAGACAGATTCATCCTTCATCAGCCGTTCAATGGTCTTATTGCCGAGGTTATATTCACCACATTTATTTCTCAAATAATATGTGGTGATTCCCCGCTTTTTGATTAGTTCCCGGAAGGGACGGAAAGAAACCATCGACAACACAACCCGCTTTTCCTTGACTTTACAAGTATTATCGCATATAATCAAGGCAGGCAATATGAATAATATTTGCCATATAATAGGGCGGAAGGGTTGCCTCTATGACATTCCGAGAAATAAAAAATGAATACGAACGGCAAAGGGAGCAAGAGCGGGTTGGCCTTGCGGCTTATTTGGCGGCACACGGAGAGATAAAGAGTGCTGGGCTTCAAGTTGTGACCGCCAGCAGAGCAGGGAAAGGCAGCGAGCATTATACCGCTTCTGGAAGGATTCCCGCTTATGACTTGCGAAACTGGAAGTGGGTGGAGGTTAAAGGTGTAGACGGCTTTGACGCGGTTGTTTCCCTAAATATGCCTGACATTGACCCTCGCACCCAAAACATACACAGCCTTTATGACCGCATAGGGGTAATATTTTCCCCGGAAGAATGGGTCTACACTGCAATCGACCTTCCGTTGGAGGATTGTGAAAAAGAGCAAATTGCCCAGCTTATTTTGAAACGGTTCAGGGCAAGCAGCCGTTCCGCTTGATATGGCTATGACAGAGTTCAAGAAAAATAAGCCGGTATATGACAACAGCTGGCGAGGGACATATCTGATTATTCCCATAAAAGTGACGCCGGGGCGACAGTTCAAGCTGAACGGCTTTACATATATGCCTTTTGATTCCTGTGCGGATGAATTGTCCGATAAATCTGACCTGCTGATCAGACGCTGTAATTCGGACTATGTAAAGAGATACGTTCAGACCTCCAGCATTTCTCTCTTTACATTTGTATCGGCAAACGGCCTTGTCCTTTCTGATCTGCAAGTGTATCTTTTTGAAAATGGAATCGGATTTTTGACCCTGTTCACCTTTTGCCACAATTCAAAAATCCATTCTATCTATCAGTTGGTCAATAACGGCTACATCGGCGACCAAGAGGGAGGCAATACCTACAAGCGGCTCTATGACAGCATAAGCAAGGTAATAGAACCGTCAAATTTAGAAATCTTCATCAAAAACAAATCTATCCTTCTCAACGAATCCTATATTTTCAATCTCGCTCTCGTAAGAGACCGCTTTCAGGATTTAACGACGATAGAGCAGCTCGCCCTCAATGTCCACAAACAGATTGACCTTTCAAGTAGTTTTTGCGATGACTCCGAGAAGGACATACGCTATGCCTATGGAGCGAGAGACGTGGACAAGAAAACCTACCGCTGGGGCTGCTGTATCTCTACGCTGGATATTTCCTATGTGTATCAAAGCGGTATACTTTCCAAGCTGGGAATTGAGCAAACGCCCGATGAAATCCGCCGTGAAATGCTCCAGACCTCGGCAAGCGATCTTCTGCTCACTATTCTTGTTCTCATACAGAAGTTTACCTGTATGCAGCTAAACGAAAATATCCACAGTGAGATTTATGAGAAGCGGGGAACAGCAAGCCAAACATCTAAAAGGGTCATACAGAATTTGAAACGGCAGGTTATGGAGTTCCGGGCCTTTGGGACGCTTGCGCCATCTCAAGTGTCAAGGTGGAATAACGTATGCGAGATATACCGGGAGTTGCTTGGAGTTTTGGGCGTAAATGAGGCGTTGAGCGAGATAGAGGAGAAAATCGACCTCTTGAACTCCGAGCAGGAACGCCGCATCACAGATTCACAAAACCGTCTGTCGTTGCTGATTGCCGTCTTTGGGCTTATATCCATTGTCGCCGCAGTCTTGACCATTGTTGACTTGGTACTGAAAGGCTCTGCGGCTATTGTGCTGTCGCTGGTCGTTTCTGTTATTGCGATAACGGTAGTTGGCCTGTATTGGGCAATCAAATCATTCCGAAAGTAGCTTGAAAGCGGGTGATTTTGTGTCCACTGAACAAATATTCATATTGAAAAAGGAGATACCAGGGGCAGAGCTTTCTTGGTTGATAAAGCTGAACCGGGGAGAAAGCAGACTGGAAATATACAGAAAGTGCGACAATGAAAAGCTATATGATGATCTCACGATTCAGAAAAGCTATGATTCCACCGCCCATGTGGTATTTGAGAAAGCAAAGTCTTTTCCCAGCATTTTCGGTAGGGAGGCAACTCCCACACCGGAGGGGATATTTCATATAGAGGCCAAATCAGCAAAAGAGTACATCAGCGCCTACTATCCTAATTATAGTCAGGTCAAATTCTTCGGCTACTTAGTCATTTTCGAGGACTATTTTATCCATAGTGACCTATATAAAATTGGTGAGGATATTCCCAACGCAGATAAGGCGATAAGCCTAAAAGACAAAGCTACTTCTGGTTGTATAAGGGTTCCTCAGAAAAATCTATCATGGCTTATTGATAATATTGATGTGGGGACGCTCGTTCTGTTGTAGGAGAATCTACTGCTTTAGGCGCAATTTATCAACTGCAGCAAAAACAATGGAGGGGAACAGGAAATGAAGAAAAAGGCGAAGCTTATACGTTATGATTTAGACCGGGTATACTATCTGAAAGGATATCAAAAGGCCGTGGCCCATGCCGAGCAAAACATTGAAATTCCTGGAATGAAAGAGCAGTTGAACGACCTGAAAGCGGAAAAAGGCCGGTATTCAAAAGAGGTATCCGCTCTGGTTGAGGTAGAGCGTGACAACGAACGGCAGAAATATGAAAAG
Source organism: Oscillospiraceae bacterium (assembly GCA_022799035.1). GTDB lineage: Bacteria > Bacillota > Clostridia > Oscillospirales > Oscillospiraceae > Vermiculatibacterium. The sequence goes on along the minus strand of JAAWNQ010000007.1, from coordinate 8,715 downwards.
TACGAGAAGTGGGAAACTATAGCACAAATTTCTAAACGGGTATTTTTGGTAGGCTTGGCTATTTGTGTGTTGTCGTGGTTTGTGCCGAACTCCATTCGACATACGCTATCACTGCTTTTTGGAACATTGGCGCCATTGGCGCTTTTGGTTGGTGGCCCCGTTACCATCATTACATATCTTTTGGGAATGTGGCACAGGCAGCAATATCAAAGATATAAAGATGGACTTTCAGATAAAATTGATTCTCTCGGGAAAGCCTTTACAAAGGTTTCAGAAGGTTATTATCATACTATTGACAGTCTCTATTTGAATTCGCTGGATCCTCAACAGCGGCAATTTGAGCTTATGCGGAGAGAGCAGGCGGCACAGAACCAAAAACTGATACAGGCACAAGAAGAAACCCAGCGCCTTCAAAAGAAATTGATTGTGGAGCAGCAGAAAACCCGCGCAACGCAGGAGGAATTACTTGCCATTGAACGGGATAGGGAAGAGCGATATAAGAGTCGGCGGTGACTATTTTCGCCGGGTTACAGCCACGGTTCCGTTATATCCATTATAGAGAGCTACAACAACGGAGGCCAGGGGACACCCCCTGGCCTTTTCTTTACCTAAAATATAGGTTGATTTTATCCTATATTCGTGTATAATATAGGGGAGGTGATTTTTATGACCGTAGAAACTAGTACACTCGTCCCCATGACCGAAGCCAACCAGAATTTTTCCAAAGTGACCCGGCTGGTAGATGAAGCCGGGCTTGCCGTCATTCTGAAAAACAACAAGCCCAAGTATATCGTGGTGGACTTCGAGGAATACGACGAGTTCCAAGCCGCCCGGGCCGCCCGGAAACAAAAGGTTGAAGTCGCTGCCGATCAGTTGATTGCTGAAAATCTGGAAGCGTTTCAGGAGCTGGCAAAATGATTTTACTGACAGCAGATGAAATTATTATGCTTCACGAAAAGCTCCTGGCGGCGACCGGGGGCTTGCCGGGATTGCGTGACCGTGGTCTTCTGGAATCCGCCGTATTCAGCGTGGACGCCAGCTTTGAGGAAGTGGAGCAGTATCCCACCGTGGAGGAAAAGGCGGCACGGCTGGCCTACGCCCTGATTTCCAACCACGCCTTTGCCGACGGCAACAAGCGGGTGGGGATTCTTGCTATGCTGGTGACACTACGTCTAAATGCGGTTTCGTTGAACTATACGCAAAAGGAACTGATTGATCTTGGAATATGCATAGCGGTGGGAGAAGGAAAATATGAAGAAATTGTGAACTGGATTGAAGCACATGAAAAAGAAAGGGGATCAGAGGCGTAGATGCTGTGCCTCTGATTTTTTCAAAAATGCGATAGCGCGGCACAAAAATCTAGCGGAACATAAAATGCATACTTGACATAGGAAAGCGAATGAAGTATACTGTAAAAAAAGGAGGGAAAAAAATGGATGGATTTAAACCGTTTACATTTGGGAACACGGGGCCATCTGTGTCAATTACAAAGAATGGTCTCACGTTCAATAAAGCGGCGGTTGAGAAGCTGGGAAGCCCACAATACACGCTGCTGCTTATCAATGAGGACAAAAAAAAACTGGCAGTAAAAAAGACGTCTACAACAGACGCCCTTGCAGTTCCATTTTGTGCATCTATAAAGAAGGGGGCGCCAAGCGTTCGTTGGAATAGTAAGGAGCTATTGAAAGTTATTTGCGGTATGACGGGTTGGGATTTGAATGCTGATGGTTGTATGGGATACAAGGTTTTTGCTTCCTATGATAGATCAGAGGGAGCTTTGATTGTAAATTTGATGGAAGCAATTGAGAACACTTGATAGGAATTTGATTATCAAGGGAGGTGAGGCCATTGATTGACTCAAAAAGTAAGAACACGTTATTCGCTGCGGGCACAGCAAATAACGTGTTCTCATGGGAGCGGAGAGGTGTCGGGGTGACACATTTTCCATGTTCATTATACCATACTGCTCCCATTTTGCAAGTCAAAAGCCTTAGGCAAAGTATCTAAAAAATGGGAGGTTTTATAGTGAGTAATAAGAACTTTTCAGCACGGAGTATCTCAACTGATTGCGTAAATGCCAGATTGGTGAGAAATGCTGAATATAGCAGAACAGGTTTACCTCTGTTTAAGTGTTCCAGTTCCATACCGACCGAACTAATCTCCTTTAAAAATGCAGCGCAATCGAAAGATGCACATGAGTGGGTACATTTCTATGAAAAGGATGATCGACTGGAACTTATATGGGAGAGTCCTGAACTTTGGGTAAAACGGCTGAAGCGATTTAAGGGTATTATTTCACCTGATTTAAGTATCTATCGAGATGATCCCCCGTATGTACAAGGGTGGAATACATATCGAAATAGGGTGTTGGCTCATTATTTTTCTGAACAAGGTTATGAAGTAATCCCGAATATCCGCTTTGGCGCGGAAAAGTCCTATCGATTCTGTTTTGATGGAGTGGAACCCAATAAGCCTGTGTGTGTAAGCACTTTGGGCATATTATCTGAATATGAAGACCGCAAATTTTTCCAAGATGGGTTTGCTGAAATGATGCGGCAGCTTTCCCCTAGTACAGTTATTGTTTATGGGCAAATGCCGGGAATGATTTTTGGTGAATATCAAGCAATGGGGATTCCCTTTATTCATTTTGATACTGATGCTCAAAAAGCTAGGAAGCGAGGTGAGAGCTGATGGGCGGTGGAAGATCTGGGTTGTTTCCAGGAACTGAAGGTGCTGATGCATATCAGCAGACCCTTTTTCAAGAACCTATTAGAACTCGACAAAGAGGTGATGCATATCTCCCGATTGATGGAGGTGCTGCTGGTGGCAGTATGGCTGGGGAAAAAACTAGAGAAAAGATTCGGGTTCTTACAGTAAAAGAAGTACTTGAAAAGTTCATGAATTATCGCTATGGTGATATATCTGCGGCCCAACTTGTGCAGTGGCTTCAATGGGTGTTGGCGAATAAGCACTATTATATTGAATCTGCTTTGCGGCGTGTTCTCTTAAAAGGACTTGCGGCACTTAAGACCACAAAAACATCATCTAAAGTGTATGACAAGGTTAAATTTCTTGTTGAAATTGAAAAAATAGAAGCCGAAATATTATGAGGTAGGAGGCTATACTATCTACTGTGCCCGCAGTTGGGTAGTTTTAGCTAATTCATGTAACTTGGAAGTTGCTTATAATAGAGCGGGGGCCGTCTTTGGCCTCCGCTCTTGTACGATTATAGAGGGATTTTCTTGTGTTTGGAACCGTTGCCCATAAATCACCGCCTCCACCACGGCTACAGGCTGGTTGGCCTGGGGCAGATTATGGAGATCGGGGCAGTCGGCCATATCGGAGGTGAAGGTCTTGGAGCTGCCCTCGCCGCCAAAGAGGATGACCCGCTTGTCGAAGACGGCCAGACCGGAGACCTCCACCGGCCGGGCGGCGCCCACGAAGGCGTCGGCGGTAATGCGGTAGAAGTAGCGCACGTCCACGGTGTAGAAGCCCTTGTTGAAGCAGATGGGATCCACGTTGGTGGAGACGTACAGCAGTTCAGCGCAGCCGGCCTTTACATTGCAGGCCCGGTCCAGGGCACACTGGGAGCTCTTGGTGAGATAGACCCGAAGATCCTCGATACAGTCCTTGTCACGGCAGGCGTCCATGATTTTCTTGGTGTGTACGCATACGGCCTCACGGATGCAGGCGGCATCCGAAACGGGGCCGGGCATGACCTTTTCAGGCATACTTGTTACCTCCCGAATGAGAATGGGGAAAGGCAGGGCCTTTCAATCCCAGTCTATGCCCGGGGACGGAAAGAGTGAGTGGCGCGGGAGAGGGAGTCAAAAAGAAAAAGAAAAAATTTCAAAAACCTCTTGCCAAGCGGAAAGAATTATGCTAATATAATTAAGCCCTTTCAGAAGAAGGGAAATATCCGGGTGTGGCGAAGTTTGGTATCGCGCCTGAATGGGGTTCAGGAGGCCGCTGGTTCAAGTCCAGTCACTCGGACCAAAGGGAAGCCTTGGAGCATATAGCTCCAAGGCTTTTTTATTTGATGAGGGGCACGGGTTTTAACCTCTGAGGTGTGACTGAAAAAGTAGCTGTTTGAATGCCTGTTGCTTTTTGAAGCAAAATGTAGGGGAGAATCAATTCAAATATTTCCTTTGTCAACGGATATGCTATTATAATGGACTGCTTTTTCCGGGCTTCCGTTGCTTTTGAGGATGTGTTGGTGTAAAATGAGAATCTACAGAAGTGGAGAAGGGACTGTAAGGATACGGGAACGGGGAGGAAAGAAAATGAAAATATTCAGAAAAAGAGGCTTGCCGGCGGTGCTGGTCCTGCTGTTGGCTCTTGGGCTCAGTCTGCCGGTATCGGCGGAGCCCCTGATGCCGGAGCGTGAGACTACGATACTATTTACCCATGACCTCCATTCCCACTTTCTACCTATGGCGGCGGAGGGGGGCGGAGAGAGCGGAGGATACGCCCGGCTGGCCTCGGCCCTGGCCGACCAGCGGGAGAAATATCCTGATGCCCTCACTTTGGACGGGGGAGATTTCTCTATCGGGAGCTTGGTCCAGACCCTCTACACCACCCAGGGGGCGGAGCTACGGACCATGGGCGCCCTGGGATATGACGCTGTTACCATCGGCAACCACGAGTTCGACCACCGGGGCAGGGGCTTTGGGGAGATGCTGAACGCTGCCCGACTGGGTTGGGAGAGGGACCACTCCGGAAAGATCACCACCATTCAGGGGAATGAGGCCTATGTGCAGTACTCCGATCATCTTCCTCGCATTGTCCAGGCCAACTACATCCCGGCGGAGGAGGATCCAGACCGGGGGTTTATTTTGAGCGCCATGGAGAACTACGGGGTGACCAGGAATGTGACTTTGAACCGGGGTGGGATCACCTATGGGATCTTTGGGCTCATGGGGGTGGATTCCGATGACTGCGCCCCCACCTCCGGCTTTGAATTGGAGGATATGGTCCAGGCCGCCAAGACTCAGGTGGCGGACCTGAAAGAGCAAGGGGCGGAGTTTATCATCTGCCTATCCCACTCTGGCACCGACGAGGGGAAGGGGGAGGACTATGAGCTTGCCAAGGCGGTGGACGGTATCGACCTCATCGTATCAGGCCACACCCACACCACCCTCTCGGAGCCCATTGTGGTGAACGACACCTATATCGTCTCCGCCGGACCTTACTGCCGGAACCTGGGCTCCATCACCCTGACCTGGGGGGAGGATGGGGAAAAACTGTTGAAGGAATACGCCCTCATCCCCATTGACAAGACCCTGCCTGAGGATCCGGCTATCGCTGAAATGGTGGAGGGGTGGAAGGACCAGGTGGGACAAACCTATCTGTCCAGATATGGTCTCACCTATGACCAGGTCCTGACCCACACCGATTTTGATATGACCACCCCGGCATCCGGAGTCCAGACGGGAAATGCACTGGGGGAACTGGTGGCCGATTCCTTCCTCTGGGCGGTGGAGAATCTGGAGGCGGAACATCCGGACCTGCCGACGGTGACCGTCACTGCCGATGGGGTACTTCGAGCCAGCTTGGCCCAGGGGGCCATCACGACCTCCATGGCCTTCGATGTGCTGTCCATGGGGGTGGGGAGCGACGGGACCTCCGGGTTCCCGTTGGTAGGAGTCTATCTGACCGGCAAGGAACTGAGGGCGGCAGCCGAGGTGGACGCCTCGGTGACGCCCATCATGCCGGCCGCCCAGCTTTACATGGCGGGAGTAGATTACTCCTTCAATATCCACCGGATGTTTTTTGACCGGGTGACCGGGATCCGCCTCCACCGGGAGATAGAGTCGGAGGTGGCCCCGGGCCATATGCTGGTGGAGTCCCGTTTCGACGATCTTGAGGACAGCCAACTTTACAGAGTGGTCACGGGGATGTATTCGGCCCAGATGCTGGGAACGGTGAAGGACAAGTCTATGGGGCTTCTCTCCCTGGAACCCAAGATGGCTGACGGAAGTCCCGTCACCGATTTTGACGCCTGTATCCTCCGGGATAAGGAGGGCAATGAGATCAAGGAGTGGTATGCCCTGGCCGCTTACCTGCGGAGCTTTGGGGAGGAGGGAGTTCCTGTCCGCTATTCCGCCCCGGACGGAAGGAAGGGTGTAAGTACCAGTTGGAACCCGGTGGAGTTGTTAGGATCTCCCGGCTGGCCCACCCTGGCAGTGTTGATGGTGGTGTTACTTCTGGGAACAGGGGTGGTCCTGCTGATCCGCCGGATCCTGACCCGCGGCCGGCGGAGAAAAAACCGGTCATAAAGAATGGATCGCCTCTTGGGGGAGGATACTACCCAAAGAGGTGATTTTTTATGGAGAGGACCCAGTCCATCTGGCACAAGGAGACTCAATTGCCCCATTATCCTGTCTTGGAGGGAGATACCGCCACAGACGTTCTTATTATTGGCGGTGGAATGGCGGGTCTGCTGTGCGCCTATCAACTCAAATGGGCGGGGGTGGACTGCCTGGTGGTGGAAGCGGACCGGATCGCCGGCGGTGTAACAGGGAACACAACGGCAAAGCTTACCGTCCAGCATGGACTGATCTATGAGACCATCACCAGAGACTGGGGCAGGGAGGGGGCGGCGGATTATCTCCGGGCCAATCAGAGAGGGCTGGAGGAATACCGGACCCTGGGCCGGGAGATAGACTGCGCCCTGGTGGAGAAGCCGGCCTTCGTCTACACCCGGGAGGAGAGCCCAAAGCTCCGCCGGGAGCAGAAGGCGCTGGAGGCCATCGGCTGTGAGACCCGGTGGCATAGGGGGACAGAGCTTCCCTTTCCCGTGGTGGGAGCCTTGGAGATGCCGGGGCAGGCACAATTCGATCCCCTGCGATTTCTCCAGGGGATCCTTCCGGGGCTGGATATTCGGGAGGGGAGCACGGTACGAAGGGTGGAGGGGTGTACCGCTGTCACGGACCGAGGGACGATCCGGGCCAAACAGATCATTTTCTGTACGCACTTCCCCTTTGTTGACCGGCGGGGCTGTTACTTTATGAAAATGTATCAGGATCGCTCCTATGTTCTGGCTTTGGAGGGGGCCTGGAGTCCCCGGGGAATGTATATCGACCAAAAGGAGCACGGCCTTTCCTTCCGACGGGCGGGAGAGCTGCTGCTTTTGGGAGGCGGAGGCCACCGTACTGGAAGACAGGGGGGAGGCTGGGAGGAGCTGCGGAAGGCGGCTCGGCGGTTCTGGCCCCAGAGCCGGGAGGTGGCTCATTGGGCGGCCCAGGATTGTATGACCCTGGACGGGATCCCCTATATCGGACGGTATTCCCCAGCCAAGCCCCAGTGGTATGTGGCTACCGGCTTTAACAAATGGGGGATGACCTCCTCCATGGCGGCGGCCCTTCTTCTGAGGGAGATGGTGACCAAGGGGAGAGCGGACTGGGGGTGGATATTTGATCCGGCCCGGACCATGAAACCCCTGCCTCTAGCGGCGAATATCCTCTCCTCCACCTGGGGGCTGTTGACCCCCAGCCTTCGCCGCTGTCCCCATTTGGGCTGCGCCCTTCAATGGAATCCCAGGGAACGCTCCTGGGACTGTCCCTGCCACGGCTCCCGGTTTGCCTTTGACGGGAAGCTTATCAACGCCCCTGCCTCCCGGGATTGGGGAGGGGCGCCGGAAAAGAAATGAGATAAAACAGGGGCCGCTCTTTGTATGGAGCGGCCCTTTTTCGTGTGCAATTTTACGTGGAAAAATGAAATTTAGATTTCTGAGGCGAATATAATATTCCGCTTTGGAATGTTTTTGACCGCCCACAAACCATTGAAAACAAATAGAAAATCCCGAAACCATTACGGCTTCGGGATTTCTCTTTCTGGAGCAGGTGAGGGGAATCGAACCCCCGTGTTCAGCTTGGGAAGCTGACATTCTACCATTGAACTACACCTGCACGTCCTTTATGAAGTCAGCTTAGATATGATAACATATTTTTTCCAAAAGCGCAAGAGGTTTTTTTGTCAAATCCCGCTTTCCAAAGTGAAAACTTCCCCGGCCCTTTTTAATTAAAAAATTTTATTTATAAATCGACCCAGGCTGTTTTCAGATCTTTATAAACTCTGCATTTTAGCGCCGAGAATTTTAAGATACAATAATCGGGATCGGTTTTTCCCTTTTTATAGAACATTGTATCACCCACGCGCCAAATTTCATCCTTGATGTTTTGGTCCGTTAGCACCTGCATTGTGCCAATGAGCATAACGCCCATATAGCTGAACAGCCCACGTTTATAAAAATAGATACATGCTTTTTCATCTTCGTTGTACTGCGCAACCTTCAAAGAGGATGTATTTGTTGAAAAATAGAAGTCATTCCCATCCATTTTTCGTGGCGAAAGCATAGCCTTTGTATTAGGAAAACCCTCGCTGTCAACCGATGAAATTATAGCCGTTTTCTGCTTTTTGATAAATTCAAAAACCTGCTCCTTTGTCATTTGGGATACCTCCGAGTATTCCGGCTTATCGCCTTGATTATATCAAAACCATTATTTGGGTTCAAGTCGCGATCCGTGAAATCGCCGGACCTTCAACTTTTACTGGAAAACGGATAGGCACTTCGGCTTTTGTTTTGCCCGGATACTACAAAAAGAGATTCCCGCCCCTTTTGCTCATGTGAGATAAAGAAGTAAAAGAAGTGTAAAAAATTTTGCCGTTCCCTGTCCGGCTGACTGCCGGACGGGTCGGGCTTTAGTCGGGCAA
>JAAWNQ010000064.1 GCA_022799035.1 Oscillospiraceae bacterium | reverse complement strand
GAAGACAGTCACCGTGTCCCCCATGACCCTGAACATCAATGGACAGGCCGTCACCCCCACCAAGTCCGACGGGACCGCGGCGGAGGTGTTCTCCTATGAGGGAGCCACCTACGTGCCCCTGCGGTATCTCAGCGAGCTGCTGGGGATCACCGTGGAGTGGGACAAGAACGCCCCCAACACCGCCAAGCTGGTCATGGACAAGATGACCTACACCGCCTCCAAGCTGGGCATGAACGGCCAGGTGGAGGTCCAGGTCACCCTGGCCGGGGACAAGATCGAGAACGTCACCGTCACCAAAAACCAGGAGACCCCGGGTATCGGCGCGCCCCTGTTTGACGGCAAGGCGGAGGGCTCTATCCCTGTGGTGGAGATCCCCCAGGCCATCGTGGCCGCCCAGAGTCTGGCCGTGGACTCGGTCACCGGCGCCACCATCACCAGCTACGCCATCAAGTCCGCCGTGGAGGACTGCCTGAAGCAGGCCGGGCTGGACGTGGCGAAGTACAAGACCCCCGTAGAGAAGAAGGCCCCTGAGGCCGTCACCAAGGACGCCGACGTGGTGGTGGTGGGCGGCGGCGGAGCCGGTCTGGCCGCCGCTATCTCTGCCGCTCAGAACGGCGCCAAGGTCATCGTTGTGGAGAAAAACGGCGCCGTGGGCGGCGATACCCTGGTCTGCGGCGGTATCTACAACAACCCCGATCCCGCCCTCCAGAGCAAGGTGGAGATGACCGAGTCGGTGAAGGGCACCATTGAGGCCGCCCTGTCCGCCAAGCCTGTCAGCGCCGAGCACAAGGCCCTGATGGACGAGGTCCAGAAGGAGTGGAACGAGTACAAGAAGTCCGGCCGCACCGACCTTTTCGACAGCGAGGCCTGGTACACCCTCCAGACCTACAACGGCGGCGACCAGGTGGCCGATCTGGAGCTGGTGAAGGTGCTGACCTACAACGCCATCGGCGGCTTTGAGTGGGTCCAGGAGCTGGGCATGGAGTTCCAGGACACCATCGGCCAGGGCGCCGGCTCCCTGTGGCAGCGCACCCACTCCTCCGTCATGTCCATGGGCACCGGCTTTATCTACACCTACGTGGAGAATATCGCCAAGGACAAGAACATTGAGATCCTCACCTCCACCACCGGCACCGAGCTGATCAAGGACGCCAAGGGCGCCGTGGTGGGCGTGAAGGCCACCGGCAAGGATGGGGATACCTACACCCTCAACGCCAAGAAGGGCGTGGTGCTGGCTACCGGCGGCTTCTCCGCCAACGGCGAGATGGTCCAGGAGTACAACACCACCGGCAAGTGGCCCGACCTGAGCAAGGTCATGACCACCAACCGCAGAGGCTGTTCTCAGGGCGAGGGCATCACCATGGCCGCCGCTGTGGGGGCCGATCTGGTGGATATGGACCAGATCCAGCTCCTCCAGCTGGGCAACGTGAAGGACGGCGGCATGACCAAGTATCCCACCCGGGTCCTCAGCGGCACCGACCAGATTCTCTGCGTCAACAAGGAGGGCAAGCGGTTTGTCCGCGAGGATGGCCGCCGGGACGAGATCTGCACCGCCCTGTTGGAGCAGACCGACTCCACCTGGTTCTTTATTGAGTCCGCCGACGGCAACTACACCGACGTGAAGACCGCCGTCACCGCCGACGGCTTCACCTTCCAGCAGATGGAGGAGGAGGGCTACATCTACATCGCCGACACCATTGAGGAGCTGGCCGCCAAGATCGGCTGCGATCCCGCCACCCTCAAGGCCACTGTGGACACCTTCAACACCTCCGTGGAGACCGGCAAGGACGAGCTGGGCCGGACCCTGTTCTCCACCAAGCTGGTCACCGGTCCCTTTGTGGCCACCCCCCGCCAGCCCTGCGTCCACCACACCATGGGCGGCGTGAAGATCGACACCCAGTGCCGGGTCATCGGCACCGACGGCAAGGCCATCAAGGGCCTGGTTGCCGCCGGTGAGATCACCGGTGGCATCCACGGCGGCAACCGCCTGGGCGGCAACGCCGTGGTGGATACCGTGGTCTTCGGCAAGCTGGCCGGCGAGACCATCTCCAAGTAAATCATCTTTTCTGTGAAAACACGGCCGCAGAGGGAATATGTACCTCTGCGGCCCGTTTTCTTCATTTACAAACATATCCAACATTGTTATAATGAAAACAATGTTGGGATAAAGGAGACCGCTATGGACACCAAACAGCTCACTACCTTTGTGACACTGGCGGAGGTAAAGAACTATATCAAGGCCGCCGACCGGCTCAACTACGCCCCCTCCACCCTGGCCAAGCACATCCACAGCCTGGAGGAGGAGCTGGGGGTCAAGCTGGTGGAGTATCGGGAAAACAAGATCCATCTGACCGCCGACGGCGGGCGGTTCCATGGCTACGCCGCCAGAATGCTGGACGTCTACTGGGACGCGGCGGAGGAATTTTCCAGCCCGGGAAGCGCCCGGGGAGTCATTCATATCGCGGGGGGAGAGCCTATCATGGGCTTTAGCCTTGCCCGGCTGTTTTTGGATTTTTCCACCCAGTATCCGGAGGTCTCCGTAAACATACAGACCACCTGCTGCGCCCGGGTCCCCGCCTGGATCAGGGGCCATGAGGTGGACATGGGCTACATCCACGAGATGGAGCCCATTCGGAACGACCTCTATACCAGCGTCCCCCTGTTCAGCGAACCCATCTGTTTCCTGTGTACCTCCAAAAACCCTCTGGCGAAAAAAGAGGGGGTCCTTTATCGAGACCTGGAGGGACAAAAATTTGCCTTTACATACGACAATTGCTGTTTTACCGCCGCTTTCCGCAACCATATGCGGAAAGGGGGGATCACTCCCGCTTCGGAATTGTTTTTGGGCAGCGTTTCAGCGGTGACCCGAAGCGTCATCCAGGACGACCGCATCGCCCTGATCCCCTATTCGGCGGTGCCCCATCTCCGGGAGGAGGGGCTGGTATGTCTGGATTGGCAGGATGAACCCATCCGCCCCTGGGTCCAGATCCTATATGACAAAAACCGGCGGCTGAACCCGGTGGAGAAGGAACTGATCCGCCAGACCCAGCGGTTTGCGGCCGACCTGATCGCGGAGGACAAGGGCGGTCAGATCCGCGCCTGAGAGGCAAAAAATCCCTGCCCGGCCATGCTTGCCGGACAGGGATTTTTTTGTTTTTTGTACCGCTCCCCTATTCCCCTCCCCCACCGAATTGGGAGAAGGTCAGGTCGGGGTTGCGTTCGCTGGTCCAGTTTACCGCCCATTTGGAGCCGAAGAGCAGGAGCTGACGGCCCTTGAAGTCCTCCACCAGCTTGGTGTCGGTGCCCAGGGTCAGGTTCTCCTCCTTCACCGGCTCGCCGTCGGCGGTGTCGATCCACCGCAGGTACTCGTAGGGCAGACCCTCCATAAAGATGTCCACCCCGTACTCGTTCTTCAACCGGTACTCCAGCACGTCAAACTGGAGGGTACCCACCACGCCCACGATGATCTCCTCCATGCCGGTGTAGGGGGTCTTGAACATCTGGATGGCGCCCTCCTGGGCGATCTGCTCGGCTCCCTTGAGGAACTGCTTGCGCTTCATGGTGTCCAGAGGGCGGACCCGGCGGAAGTGCTCGGGGGCGAAGGTGGGGATGGGGTCAAACTGAAACTTCTTTCCCGGGGCGCACAGGGTATCCCCGATGGAGAAGATGCCCGGGTCGAACACGCCGATGATATCCCCAGCGTAGGCCTCCTCAATGATCTCCCGCTCGGCGGCCATAAGCTGCTGGGGCCGGGAGAGCTTTATTTTTTTGCCCCCCTGGATGTGATAAACCTCTTTGTCCGCCTCAAACTTGCCGGAGACCACCCGCATAAAGGCGATCCGGTCCCGGTGGGCCTTGTTCATGTTGGCCTGGATCTTAAAGACAAAGGCGGAAAAATCGTCCTCCATGCTGTCCACCAGGGTCTCCCCCGCCAGACGGGGCAGGGGGGGCGTGGTCATTTTCAAAAAGCCCTCCAGGAAGGGCTCCACCCCGAAATTGGTGAGGGCAGAGCCAAAGAACACCGGGGAGAGCTTGCCGTGGCGGACCTTCTCCAGGTCGAACTCCGCCGCCGCTCCGTCCAGAAGCTCCACGTCCTCGGTGAGCTTGGCGTGGAGGGTCCGGCCGATCAGCTCATCCAGTCCCGGATCCCCCAGGGAGACCTGGGTGGCGGTGGCCGCCTTGGCCCCCCCGTGGCCGGTAAAGTGGATAATCTGGCCTTTCTCCCGGTCGTAGACGCCCTGGAAATCCTTGCCGTCGCCAATGGGCCAGTTCATGGGACAGGTCTCGATCCCCAGCTCCTTCTCCAGCTCCTCGCACAGCTCAAAGGGATCCCGGGCCTCCCGGTCCATCTTGTTGACAAAGGTGAAGATGGGGATATCCCGCATGGCGCAGACCTTGAACAGCTTTCGGGTCTGGGCCTCCACGCCCTTGGCGGCGTCGATGACCATGACGGCGGAGTCGGCGGCCATGAGGGTGCGGTAGGTATCCTCGGAAAAGTCCTGGTGGCCCGGGGTGTCCAGGATATTGACGCAGAACCCCTCATACTGGAACTGCATCACCGAGCTGGTCACCGAGATGCCTCTCTGCTTCTCGATCTCCATCCAGTCGGAGGTGGCAGCCCGGGTATTCTTTTTTCCCTTCACCTGTCCGGCCTGGGCGATGGCTCCGCCGTAGAGGAGGAACTTTTCGGTGAGGGTGGTCTTACCGGCGTCGGGGTGGGAGATAATGGCAAAGGTCCGCCGCCGGGCGATCTCGTTTTGGTATTTGGACAAAGGTGATCCCTCCAATTTATGATACGGTTTGTTGTAAAAGAAAAAAATATTACATGGGGGAGACCCCTTTCCAAAAATTGCTCCTCTATTATACTGAATTTCCGGGGGATTGTAAACGGGGGGAAAATTTTTTCTTGACCTTTCCACAGTGTCAGGGTATAGAATGTCCACAGGAATCGGTTCCCAATCAAATCAAAGGAGGGATGTCATGCTCACCATCGGCGAGTTTTCCCGGCTGGGCCGGGTGTCGCCCCGGATGCTGCGGCACTATGACGCCCTGGGACTTCTCTGTCCGGAGGCGGTGGGGGAAAACGGCTACCGCTACTACAAGCAGGAGCAGTTGGAGCCCCTTCTGCGCATCCGGCGGCTGCAGGACTACGGCTTTCCCCTGGCCCAGGTGGGGGAGCTGCTGGCCATGGACCGGGAGAAGCTCCTCCCCCGCCTGCACCGCCGCCGTCTGGACGCCCACTACGAGATCTACCGGCTCCAGGAACGCCTACGCCAGTTGGAGGCGGACATCCTCCGAATGGAGGGTAACATCGTGTTTGAGGAAAAATATCAGGTGATCGTCATGCCCGACCCGGAGCAGACTGTGTTCGGCATCCGGCGCACCGTTCCTGTGACACAGTTCCACTCGCTGTTTCAGGAGCTTTGGGAGGAGCTGGCCCGACGGGGCATGAGACAGGCGGGGCCTGTTCAAATGCTGTACCACAGCCAGGAGTTCAGCTATGAAAACGCGGACGTGGAGGTCCAGGTGGTGGTGGAGCCCGGCACCCCCGGAGCGGGAAAAAAGCCCGCATACGCCGCCTGTGCCACAGTGATCCACAAGGGGCCCTACGAGGGGCTTCCCAGCGCTTACGAGGCCTTGGCGGCCTGGATGGCGAAGCACCCGGAGTACCGGATCTCCGGTCCCGCCATCGACCGCTATCTGAACGATCCGGACGCCACACCCCCGGAGGAGCTGGCTACGGGAGTCCTGTTCCCCATAGAGAGGGTATAAGAAAGGGCGGTCCCCGGCCAAGGTGGGGACCGCCCTTGCATTTTTCCCTTTTACCTGTCCAGCTTCTCCAGCAGGAGCTCCAGCTCCCCCAGGCTCTGAATGGTGGGGACTCCCCCCACCTCTCCAAAGCCGTAGGCGGCGTGGACAAAGGGGACTCCAGCCTCCTCGGCGGATTTCCGGTCCAGGGCCGTATCCCCCACATAGACCGGACGCTTCAGCCCGTTCCGCCAGGCCACCAGCTTAATATTCTCACTTTTGGGCAGTCTGGTATTTCCCGCCGACTCAAAATCGGTAAAATATTTCCCCATACCGCTTCCCTGGAAATAGGCCTCAATGTATCCCTTCTCGCAGTTGCTCACCACAAAAAGGGGATATTTTTTGCCCAGGGCCGCCAGTGTCTCCTCCTCCCCGGAGTACAGCTCCGCGCCGTGGCGCGCCAGGTATTCGTTTTCCACCTTGCAGCAGTGGGCGATGACCTGCTCCATTCGCTCCGGCGGCAGTCCGGGCAGCAGCTGGTCCACAATGTCGGGCAGCAGCATACCCATACAGGGAAACAGTTCCTGGGCGGTGACGGGGGCGCGCTGGATCCCTAACTGTTCCAGACCCAGGGTCCAACTCTTTGCCACCTGGGGCACCGCGTTCCAAAGGGTCCCGTCCAGGTCAAATAAAATACCGTCAAACATCAAAAGATTCTCCTTTTTCAAGCAAGGCTGTTCCAATTATACGGAGTTTTCCCCCCGTTGTAAAGGAAAACCCCATAAAAAGGCCGGGACATATCCTGTCCCGGCCTTTTTCAACCTATAAAGCTCAGTTCTTACTGGCCTCCTGGGCAAACTGAACCGCCTTGATAAGAGCGTTGGAGGTAAAGGTGGCTCCGGTCACCGCGTCCACCTTGCTCACATCCTCCTGTCCGGCCACAAGGGCCTGGATAAACTCAGAGTTCTCCTCGGTGAGCTTACCGCCCACCTCCGGGGTCTCCTGGGAATCCCGGACGGAGATGGAGACCACCTTGCCCTCGCCATTGATGGTGACGTAAGTCTCCACCTCGCCGCCGTAGCCCTGGGTCACCACCTCGTAACGGATCCCCTCCTCCTGCTGGGAGGTGGTCACCACGCCCTCAAAAAGCTCCCCATGGATCGCCAGATAGACCATCCGCTGGAAGTCGCCCACAAAGGCGATGGTGGCGCCGGAGACGGTGTCCCGCTCCTCAATGGGCTC
Source organism: Oscillospiraceae bacterium (assembly GCA_022799035.1). Classification (GTDB taxonomy): domain Bacteria; phylum Bacillota; class Clostridia; order Oscillospirales; family Oscillospiraceae; genus Vermiculatibacterium. The sequence continues at coordinate 59,938 of JAAWNQ010000064.1, read as the reverse complement.
AGACTGCTGGTTGACCGTCTGGAACATCTCGTACACATCCTCCAGGGTCATGTCGTGGGTGAGGATGTGCTCCTCAATGGCCTCCATCTGCTCACCGTAGCTCCGGCCGCCGTGGTAGCCGGCAAAGGAGACCCGGTTCTTGCCCTCCTGGAAGGCGCCGGCCTTATAGAGGCCCTGGATGGCCAGCAGGTCCTTCACGGGGGTCTCGGCGGTAAGCTCAATGCCGCCCTCGTTGGCAAAATAGCGGTATACGGTAATGGCCTTGTCCATATCCAGGACGTCGCCGGTGTAGGAGGTAATGGTCATATCGGCGAAGGTGGAATCCTCCGTCAGCTCCTCCAGCACACCGTAGACCATATACTGGCCAAAGTCGTACTGGGTCTCGTAGCCATAGACGTTCAGGGCGGGCATGGACCAGCCGCTGCCGGTCTTGACCACCTCCGCGTCGGACACGTTCATCATGTATCCCATAATGCCCTTCTTGGAATACTCGTCGTCCAGGCCCTTGTTGCGGATGATATCAAAATTCAGGGTCTTGATGATCCCGTCCTCGGTGGTGCCCTCAAAAATAAAGGTATCGTTCTTGGGCTTGCCCGCGGAGGTGGTGCCGGTCATCTCATACTCAGCGGAAAAGCTCTCCACCACGGGCCCCTGGGGCTCCTGAGATACCTCCGGAGCAGAGGTGGCCGGCGCGGTAGGGTCGGCGGCGGGAGCGGAGCAGGCCCCCAGCATACTCAGAGCCAGGGTCAGCGCAAGAGCGGAACAAAGTTTCTTCTTCATAATTGCCTCCTTCATAAACAGTGGGTTTCAGCCGGTCAAAACTCCCGCCGGAGCAAGGCGGGACAGGATTCCGGCCCTCCGTATTTCCTGAGGGGTACATCATACCAAAATTCAGGTGAGACCGCAAGATATATTTTTTACCTGTTGCGGCCTTTTCCATCCCAGGTATTTTCCGTTGACAAACACCTGCCCGGTAGGGTAAAATAAAGGGTACACGCGTCAGTAGCTCAGCTGGATAGAGCGTCCCCCTCCTAATGTTACGGAGCAGCACTCACCTGTTAAGCTACGTGGGCGTCCAGACGATGCCTCATTTTTAATATGCCCACGTAGCTCAGCAGGACAGAGCAGCCGCCTCCTAAGCGGCAGGTCGGACGTTCGAATCGTCTCGTGGGTGCCAACACAAGAAGCCGAATCCTTTGGAAAATCAAAGGTTTCGGCTTCTTGTGTTTTTATGAGGAAATCGTAATGTAGCAAAATCTGATTAGCAAGTCCCGTCTCTGCTAATCAAAAACAGCTATCTTCGAAAAACCAGTTATCAAATGACGGTCCACAAAATTCTTGCTAATTGCTTTCTGAAAAATCTCGTTTTTTGCTAATAAAAATCGTCCTCCTGCTAATCAGAGAAAAAAAGTAGTTAAAAATCTTGCTAATCAAAAAGGTGGATGTTCCAAGTACAAAGGCGTATAAAGTGAATATATCCAGTACATAGCCGTCCATCTCACCGTGGGCGGCTAAATTTATAGGAAAAGGAGGTAAAACCGATGGGAAAGGCAAAGGTGATAGCCGTAGCCAACCAAAAGGGCGGCGTCGGGAAAAGCACTACGGTGTATAACCTCGGCGCTGGCCTTGTGTTGGAGGGCAAGAAAGTCCTTCTGTTGGATGTAGACCCCCAGGCCGATCTCACTAAAATGTTGGGCCAGCGCAAACCCCACGACCTTAAACTGACACTGGGCAATGTGATGAATGAGATTGCTACCGGCCCTGGTTGGCAAGGCCATGAGGAAATTCTGCACCACCATGAGGGCTTTGACTTTGTCCCTGCCAACCGCACCCTATCTGCTGTGGAGGTGGGCTTGGTCAATGTCATGAGCCGTGAAACCGTCTTGAAGCAGTATATAGACGGTGTGAAAGCCGACTACGACTATGTTCTGCTGGATTGCCGCCCCTCCTTGGGTATGCTGGTCATTAACGCTCTGGCGACCTCTGATTATGTCCTGATCCCTGTTCAGGCTGATTATCTGGCCGCCGAGGATATGACAGAATTGGTGGGGACGGTACAGAGTATCAAGCGGCAAATCAATCCCAAGCTGAAGATCGGCGGCGTGTTTATGACGATGGCGAATGGAACGAACTTTCGCCAAGATGTTGTCACCGCTGTCCGGGAGAACTTTGGGGGACATTTGCCGGTGCTACAAACCGTCATTCCTTCCACCGTGCGGCTGGCGGAGGTCAGTACCAAGGACAAGAGCATTTTCCAGCACGAACCCAGAGGACGGGCGGCGGCAGCCTACCGAAATCTGACGAAGGAGGTGCTGGAGATTGGCGGGAAGCAGCGTAGCCGGTCTGCTGACAGAAGTAGATAGCCTATTTACCACCCAAGCAGAGCGGGAAACCAACCAGGAAGTGATTGTCCATCTATCCCTGGATGAAATCAGCGATTTTCCAAATCATCCTTACAAGGTACGCATGGACGAGAGCATGGTTGAGTTGGTGGATAGTGTAAAGCTCCACGGGGTCATTATTCCTGCATTGGTGCGTCCTATGCCAGATGGATCATATCAAATGATAGCTGGGCATCGCCGCAAATTTGCAACTGAATTGGCTGGTGTGCAGACACTCCCTTGTATTGTCCGAAAGATGACCGATGACGAAGCCATTATTGTTATGGTAGGGTCAAATGTTCAACGGGTAAAGTTACTTCCTTCAGAGAGAGCCTTTGCCTATAAGATGAGACTGGATGCTATGAAACGGCAGGGATACCGGGCTGATTTAACTTCTGCAAACGATTTGCAGAAGTTAATACAAGGGCAAACAAGCCGTAGTAGCGTGGCAAAAGAAATGGGTAAAAGTCATGAAACTATACGGCTATATATTTGCCTTACGAACCTCATTCCGGAACTTTTGGATATGGCGGACAATGCTGTACTGAAAGAGCCTGACAAATTACAAATAGCTCTCCGGCCAGCTGTGGAGTTGTCCTACCTCACCGAAATAGAGCAAAGGCACTTGTTGGAATCTATGCAGGTTGAGGACCGTACTCCCTCTCATGCCCAAGCTATCAAAATGCGAGAGTATTCGGAAAAGGGCAAGTTGACCGTCGAGGTCATTGAATCCATTATGCAGGAAGAAAAGCCCAACCAAGTGGAGCAATTCAAAATGCCCAAGAGCCGCATTGAAAAATTCTTTGCGCCGGGGACGCCCGTGCAGCAGATGGAGGACACCATTGTGAAAGCTCTGGAGATGTATCGCAAAAGACAGCGGGATCGGGCAAGGTAGCTTCCGCCAAGGGGATAGTATATTCTTTGGAGGCAGCTCCCCCTCGTTGCCCTCCCCCTCTCCACACCTCACCCCCTATTTACCTGCTGTACCTGCCGAAAGAAAGGCTTTCAGGAGCAGTACAACTATCACACCCCTGTGGATTGACCACAGGGCTTTTTCATTCTCAAATTAAAATCATGGAGGTATCAACAATGAAGCATAAATCCGCAAGCAACCGTATCGTGTCCCTTATGGCCTTTGCCCTTCTGCTGACCACTATGGCCCCCGCCGCTTTCGCCGCCAAAGCTGACGACCCTTCCCAGACGCCGACGGCCTGTTATCCCACCGCCGTTACCCGGAGTGATGACGGCACCGAGATCCGCAAGATGTATGACCTGGGACCCACCGATGACCCTGCTGGCATTCCCCGCTCTGATTTTGACCAGGACGGCTATCATTACGAGCTGACCGATCTGTTAAAGCAGGAATTGCCGGAACACGAAAGCCGCCAGCATACCGAAACGGTCAGCATTGCCAGCAAAAGCAAGGACATGGCTGCGGTGCTGTCCCTGCTTCCCCAGGAACGGGAGTTTATCACGGAGGACGGGCTTTCTGGTGTGCTTTCCCTTCGGTTGGATACGGTCAAGGTCACTGTGGCTGGATATGGTAACAGCACCAAGGAACTGACTGCCAGCCGCACCTATCCCGGTCTGAATAGCCAGGATACCAGCCCCATTCCCAAGGGCATTGAGGATAACGGCCACACCCTCTCTCTGTTGGAAATCGACTGGCAGAGGAACGGTGAGGTTGGTGAGGACGGCTCGGAGCGATATACCGCCGTTGCTTCCTATACCGGCTCTACCACCAGCAGCTATATCAAGGGCTACACCGTCACGGCTGACTATACCGGCACAGTGAGCCGAATCAATCTCAACAAGACCCGGTATGTGGCGATTTTTGAGGGAAAGGCAATCCAGAATAAAGAGGAAGAAAGCCTTGCTCCCTCCAATGTGGCTGATGATGATACCACCCCTACTGTGACTTTCCGGCCCAATACTCCGTTGGTGGCGGGGATTTCCGTCCTGGTCGGTATCTGCCTTGTGGCGCTGCTGATTGTGAAGCGCCGCAAGAGATAAGGAGGCTTCCCACATGAAAAAGCTGCTTATGCTTGCCTCCATGCTCTGTCTGACACTGTGCCTTTCCACATCCGCCAATGCTCTGGAATGTACCGTCCAAGCCCCTAACGGCCCTGAGTATGCCGACGCCACATCGGTGGAACCGGTGGTTACTGCTGACCGGGGAGAACAGGCTAATAGGGACTTGAGCAAAAATACCGCCCTTATCCCGCCTGCCTTTGGTAGTCCGACCAGCAATCTTCTGGGAAGTGGCGAACCGCTGACCCCCAATTTGGGCGGGGCCATTCTGTCCCCGGTGGGCGGTATCATTTCTGGCCCTTCCACCACAATAACACCTCCCGGAGCCACTGTAATACCTTCTGTCCCTTCGACCTCTATTACACCTGTGGAGCCCGTCCAGGTTACCAGCTACACCGATGTTACCAGTGACCTTTACTACAAGAACGGCCACTTGGGAACTCTAAAAATCCCCAGCCTTGATGTAAATGTCAAGGTCTATCAGGGGACGGGGGCTTCTGTTCTTGCAAAGGGAGCGGGACATTTTGAAGGTACCAGCATTTGGGATGGCAACTGCTGTATTGCCGGTCATAACCGAGGCGCAAACTGCTACTTCGGGGAAATTCACACCTTGGGCTTGGGCGACAAAATTACCCTGACCACCAAGCTGGGGACCCGCACCTACGCAGTTACCAGCGTATCCAAAATCAGCGAGATGGATCGTTCCATGCTGGCTCCCACGGTGGAAAACTGCATTACACTTTATACCTGCGTGAAGAATCAGTCCAACTACCGTTGGTGCGTCCGGGCGGTGGAAGTTAACTAAACACTCTCCTTTGCACATTCGACTTTTTTCCTCCCTTCTGGTAGAATATCTTTGTAAGCAAGATATTCTACACGCAGGGAGGATTTGAACATGAGCCGAAAAAGAGATTTTGTTTTACTGACTGCGGGAATTCTGGTAGGAACAGTCCTTGCTCCCACCGCCGCTCACGCCGTATCTGAAGTGATGGCGGCTACCCGTAGCTATCAGCCCATCTATATAGATGGACAGCAGGTGCAGATGGAAGCCTACGCCGTCAATGGCAACAACTATGTCAAGTTGCGGGATGTGGGGCAGATTGTGGGATTTGAAGTCTACTGGGATGGAAAGGCAGTCCAGATCGTCAGCGACAAGCCCTATACCGGACTTCCTCCCGTACAAGCCCCCGCACCCGCTGACGAAGATTACAGCGCACAAGCCAACCCCTCCACTTTCTCCGCCGAACTGACCCCGGCTATCTATAACGCTGTTCGGTACACCGTTGTCAATCAGGATGGTATTATGACCGGTCAGGAGCCGGTCAATATGGGACCCAATGTGACCCGCAATTCCTCGTTGGATAATGCTCTGGCAGGAATGGGACATTATCCCATCTATGAACTGCTTTACCGTGATAACGGCTATGTGTGCAATGTCCGCTACCCGGAAGCCTACCATGAAGCGGCAGCTCACACCCAAGGTTTTGTGGATAGCCTGAATGGACTGGATGACGGAGAAAAGGTAGAAGCCATCTGCTGGTATGTGGTGGATCATATCACCTATGATACCACCTATGCTGGTCCCAACAAGGTCTTGGTTCAGGATGGAGAGATCCCTGGAAGCTGTATGGCCTACTCCGCCAGCTTTCAATTCCTCTGTAACCGGGCCAATATTCCCTGCATCCTGTTGAGCAGCCAGACCCACCAATGGACAATGGTTTATGTGGATGGACAATGGTGGGATGTGGATGCAACCTCAGCAGATGGCACCTCTCCAGAGGATCGGCATTTAGTCCATGTAATGACTGATCCGTCAGAGCGTTACGGTTCGGAGTATGTGGACCAAGACCCGGCGGCTACCCTGTTTGCACAAGAAGCACTCGTCCCCGGCTCCACCAAGTAAAGACCCATAAATCCTTTAGGACTGTATGTGAAAACATACAGTCCTATTTTTATCCATGAAGGAGATCACTATGAAAAATGGTTTGAAGCAACGCCTGATTGCGGCAGCTCTGGCGGTCTGTACCATGCTGGGCATGGTCATTCCCGCCAATGCTGCGTCCATCGCTGACGGAAGTAAGACCTGTACCGTGGCTCTTGCCCCTGTCCACACCTATCTTCAGACCACAGCCGGGACTTGGCTCCGGGCTTGTGGCTACGATTACACCACCAATGATGGCCTCACCGGACCGGCTTACTGTATCGACCACGGCCTTTCCTACACGGGCAAAGTCCTTCCCATCACAGGAAAATATGAGGTCAGCGCAAAAACCGCAGGAGCCTTTGCGAACGGCTATCCGCAGCATTCGCTGGATACCTTTCTGGGGCTTCACTTGGCGGAAAGTCCCATCTTGGAAGGGCTGACCGAATACGAATACCGCTATGCCACCCAGGTGGCGGTATGGGCAACCCTTGGTCAGCTTGCGGTTGACGGAACTGAATTCACTGAGGGCCGTGAGCGTTTGTCCCAGCCCAGTGGGGATCGCCAGCAGGAGCGGGTTTTCCGTGCTGTTCAGGTCATCCTCAACTTCGCCAAGAACTGGGACCGTATCTACAAAACCGGAATGTATATCCGCACTCAGGAAAATGCCTTGGGCGGTAATACTTCTCTCCCCCCCAATATGACTTTGGAGGCAGTGGCAAATAGAAATATTGAAGGAATCCGACTGGAGACCATCGCCGGTGTCACTTACTACACCAAGGACTACTATGTGGCCTCTGCCACCTCCACCTACCCTCAGGGCTATACCATTGATCTGTGGACAACCGGCGCACCTGCCGGGACAAAGTTTGTAGATGAGCGCAATGTAGAGCTGACCCGCAGCCGGTGGCATGAAACCGACACCTGGAAACTCCCCGTTTCGGTCAGGGACACGAACCTCAACTACAATGACTTTGAATACTCCGGGAAGGTCAAGCTCTGCATCCCCGCCGACAATGCTCCTCCCAGGGGGGAAATCATCATCCACAGCGCCGCCCAGATGATCCAGTATGAAATCTATTTAGCCAACAATGATACCGCCAGCGAGCAGTCCTATATTATCGCTGACCCTGCCAAGGGAGCCATTGACGCAGAAGCAAGCCTCTCCTGGGGCAGTGAAGAAACGACATTTGGCAAGCTGAAAATCACCAAGGTGGGCGGTGGTGGTTCTCCGCTGGAGGGAGCCATTTTCGTATTGACCGGCACAGACGGAAGCCACCGCACAGGGAAGAGTGATAAAAAAGGTGAGATTCTCTGGGAGAAGCTCAGTCCTACCACGACTTATACCCTGTCTGAACAGACCCCGCCTCCCGGCTTCGCTGCCATTGACCCTATCAATGTGACTGTCAAGGCAGGGCAAACAACCTACCTGACAATCAAGAATGACCCCCAGCATACCCTAACCGTCCACAAGCAGGACTACCAAAACGGCTATTCCCTTCGGGGAGGGGTGTTCCGTTTTGAGCAGATAGACGGCTCCTTCACTACCACGGCCACCACTGACCACGCCGGTAACATCCAGTTTAACGCAGACCAGCTCCCCCTGGGAAGTTACCGGATTTTTGAGGTGGCTGCCCCGGATGGGTTTGAGGTAGACTCTACCCCGCAGACCGTCCATTGGGATGGAAAGCAAAATGTGACCCTGACCTTCCGCAATGTGCGAAAGCCTACCCTCGTCATCTCTAAACAGAGCAGCCGTACCCATTACAATCTGCCGGAAGCAACCTTTGCCGTGTACTGTGATGGGAAGTATGTAACCTCTGTGACCACCAACGATGCAGGCCTTGCCTATGTCCATGGTATAAAAGAGGGCTATTGGTCGGTGCAAGAGACGGCAGCTCCTCCGAACCACCTTTTGAACGAGGAGGTTCATGGGGTTTATATCAATCCTTACGACCCCGCAACTTCGGACGACCCCCGGATCACCGTGGAGAACGATCCTCTACCTTCGCTCCGAATCGTCAAATATGACCGTACCAGCCACAAGGGAATGGAAGCCGTTACCTTTGAGGTGTTCAAGGATACCGTTTCTCTGGGCAAATACCAGACGGATAAAAGCGGTGAAATCCTCCTCCAGTATGTGGAGCCGGGGACCTATCGTGCGGTGGAGGTGGATACCGGGGACGATGGGCATATTCTTGATACCACCCCCCAGGAAATCGAACTGAAGGCCGGGGATGATGTGCGGGAGTTGGTCTTTTTTAATGACCGTTTGCCCGGTATCCATTTGATAAAGGTGAATAGCGCAGACCTTTCCAAGCCCATCCCCAACGCCCGGTTCAGATTTGAAAAGGTAGGTGGTGGCTACGGCCCGGTGGAGTACACCACTTTGGCAGACGGAACCATCGACCTTTCCAAATTGCCCACTGGCAGTTATATAGTGACGGAACTGGAGTGTGCCGGATTTGTAGTCGATGACGCACAGCGGATCATTCATCTGGATGGGAACGAACAGGCGCAATTTGTTTTCACGAACTCAAAACTTCCCGGCCTTCATCTGACGAAATACGGTTCGGATGGCAAACCGCTGGCCGGTGTCAGCTTTCGTCTGACTAAAATTGAGGACAGAAGCCATTATCTGGACCGCACCACCTCGGAAACCGGAGAAATCACATGGGAGGGTCTGGATCCGGGGGTGTATTCCCTGGTGGAAACCTCCACTTTGGAAACTCACATTCTGGATGAGACCGAGTATCATGTGGAGCTGTTTCCCGGCAAGATTTCTGAAATCGTGCTAACCAACGATAAGCGCCCCAATTTGACCATCCACAAGGTGGACGCAAGCGATGGGGTAACTCCGATTCCTGATACAGTTTTTCTTGTTCGGGAAGTGGATAGTTCCACTGTCACAGAGGTCAAGACCGGCCCGGATGGAACGGTCACTTTGGAAAACCTCTTGCCCACGGTCTATGAGGTGAGTGAGAAGTCCGTCCCATCGCCTTATTTGCTGGATGCTCCCAGCCAGAGGATCACTCTCCATCCCAACCGGGACAGTGACCTTTACTTTCAGAACCACAAGGCCCCAATCATCGAAATTCTTAAGGAAGACAGCATCACTCATGAGCGGCTATCCAATGTCCGCTTTCAGGTATGGTATGCCTCCAATAACACCTCCTCAGGGGAATGGCGTGACCTTGGAACCTTCTACACGGACGAAAATGGCCGTATTGAACTGACTGGCCCCGCCAACGGTCTGACGGATGGTTGGTTCCGGGTAAAGGAGCTGGAGCCGAAAACCGGCTATGCCATTAAGGACAGCGATACCCAGGAGGTGTTTGTCCAGGCTGGGAAAGGCTATACCTTCCACTTTGAGAACACCCCTTTGAGCGCCCTTGTCGTCTGGAAGAACGATTCCAAGACCGGGGCCGGTTTGGGGAACTGTACTTTCCAGCTCCGCTACCTGGGCGGCAGCACCAGCGGCAGCGGAGGGACTGTGATCGGGACTTATAAGACCTCTGCCAATGGCTCCTTCACAGTTACCGGGCTGAAAGCTGGCTACTATGTCTGTGAGGAGATTGCCAGTGATGGGCAACACATCATCGATACCGCTCCCCAGTCCGTGTATATCAGCGGTGAGGAACAGGATGTGGTGCAGCTCTATTTCACCAATAGTCCCAAAGGGGCTTTGCTGGTGGAAAAGCTGTCCAGCCGAGATAACTCCCTATTGAGTGGAGTTGAATTCCTTGTAACCGACAGTTCCGGAACGCTTATCGGTACTAACAATGGAAAGTACACCACTGGAAAAGACGGCACCTTCCTCATTGATGGGCTGGAGCCGGGGGTGACACTGGTGGTCAAGGAGGAAAAAAGTATCTCCGGCTACTCCATCGACGAGGCCACCCGTACCCAGACTATAAAAATCCAAGCGGGGGAAACCCATACTCTTCGTTTCTACAATGATCCTGTGGGCGGAATTGAACTTATCAAAGTCAACGCCGCTGACAAATCGGAGCGGATCGCCAATGTAACCTTTGAAATCCGCCGCACCTCCGATGGCGGCTTGGTGGATACCATCACCACCGGGAAGAATGGCAGGGCCTATCTGTCTTTGAAGGGCGGAAATTTCTATGCCGTAGAGGTAGATTGTCCCAGCGGGTTCAAGCTGGACCCTACACCCCACTATTTTACCGTCAAGAACGGAAAGACCACCACTTTGACCCTGACCAATCAGCCTTACTCCGGCATTGTCATTCACAAAACGGATTCTACTACGGGCGAAGGAATTTATGGGGTGAGCTTCCTTCTGTACGACAGTGGCCACAATCCCATCGGTGAGTATGTTAGCGACCAGCGGGGGTATGTCTATATTGATGACCTGTCCGAGAGTGGCCGGTACTACTTGCGAGAACTGGCCCAAGATGGCTATATCCCAGATGAGGAACTGAAAACCGTCTATGTAAAAGCCGGCGAGACTACGACGGTTGAGTGGAAGAATACACCCATTATGGGCCAGATCCAAGTTATCAAGACCTCCGCTGACTACAACTCTGTCAACGGTTGGCCTGCCAACACCCCCATCCCCGGTACAGAATTTGAAATCTACAACCGGGCTGGGGTGCTGGTGGATACCATCCGGACAGACAAGAACGGAGTGGCAGTCAGCAACCCCCTCCCCTTGAACCGCTACCGAATTGTTGAGAGCAAGGCGGCGGACTTCTACCTGCTGGACAAGACACCTATTGATGTGGAAATCCAGTTTGCCGGTCAGATCGTCCAAGCGGCAATGACTGACAAGAGTGTATCTACCGGCGTATCCATCACCAAGAGCGGATATGCAGAGGTCATGCCCGGTCAGCAGCTCCGCTATACCTTCGGCAAAATCGGCAACACCTCTAATGTGCCGTTGACCAGCTTCTACTGGCGAGACACCTTACCGGTCAATGAAGTGCGGCTCTCCAGCATTACCACCGGGACCTACAATGCGCAGGGCAGCTATAAGCTGGTCTATCTGACCAATCTCAGTGGCGGTGAGTACCGTACCTTGGCGGACAACCTCTCGACCCGGCAGAACTATGTACTGGATGCCTCCCCTGCTGCTTTGCGGTTGGCGTCCAATGAATATGTCACAGAGGTTATGGCGGTGTTTGGCGTTGTTCCGGCTGGCTTTGCCCAGGTTGAAGCGCCCAAGATTGACTGTACCTCGCTGCTTGGGTTGAGCAACGGCGTTCAGATCGTCAACCAGGCGGATGTGGGCGGTGTATACAGCGGACAGTGGATTATGGCGACCTCTCGCTGGACCACAACTGTCTATGCTCCTACCAGCCCTCTGCCCCGGACAGGATACTGATGCTTTTAGTGGCCCACTTTGTGGGCCACTACATACCAATACGAAAAAACCTCCCCAACGGGGAGGTTTTTCTTCATATTCAACTGACTCCTTCCGGTAAAACCGTGGCTGGTTCACTCAGGCCCAGTATGATAAACCGGAAAGCACTTTGATACCCAACGAGGAAGGCATAGTTTAGAGCCTCTCCGTTCCGGCTGCCCAGCAGATCAACATAGCTTTCCAGTAAAGCATTTGCCTCTGGGCTTATCTTCGTTTTAATGAGGTCTCGGTATGCTCTGATTTCTTCGTTCAATTTATCCTGTTTGCGATTACCAGTATCTGAGATTTCGTCAAATGGCTCCCAAAAGCCATTTAAGAAATCCCGGAAGAACTCCCCGCTGTTGCAGTATGCCGTGTCCTTCCCAAGTGCATTTGCCAACTTTCGGAGTGCCTGAAGCAACTCCTTTTGGTGCTTTATGTACTGCTCCTTTCCAATACCACTCCTGAATTCTTTATCTAACATCACATTGCCTCCTTTGCTTTCTGTTTGGCCTGCCCAGCGTAGCACACCTCCAATTTCAAATCAAAGGTGCGAATTGAGGATACATAGCTCCTTCGCAGATAGGGGCTAAATTTTAGGAGGTATGCTTATGGCACAAGAACAAACTAAACAGCACAACGACCAGAGGGAGGTTTAATAAAGATGGGGATACGGATGAATGCTGGATATATCATTACTGATTCCATTCATGTTGAAAATGTAGAATTTGTTATTGGGGTCGATTCCACAGCCCCATCGCAATTTGTCACATGGGAATGTAAAGATGGCAACAACTACTATTGGGGCCACTATATGGATGACGGCCTATCAGCAGTCAAGGATTTGCTGGAGCGTGCAGGGCGAGAGTTAGAGTTTCAACTTCGCCGTCGTGAATCGGCAAACAAAACAAAAGGTGATAAGGAGCGTGAGCGATAATGGATATGGAAATTCGGGTAGCTACTTTGGCAGAGCGGTGTTACAGCTACTCCCAGAGTACGCAGATCGAAAGGCAGACCGGATGTGTTGGTCACCTCCGTGGCGATATGGGTAACAACGGAGAAGGCTTTTACACCACATGGACAGACCACTGTGGTGACCTGAAAACACAGGAGTTCAAAGATGAGTTTGATGAGGTCGTAAATGCTCTGCGCTTCGATGAGCGGTATGGCTGCATCTTTAATGGCCGCCAAGCTCTCGCCAGTTTTTGCTATGACCATCCCGAAAGCGCCTATGTCCCTGACCAGCGAGAGTTTGGCTTTCGGGTCAATACGGCTAAATATGCCTATCTCATGCGGCTCAACCCCAACCAAGGAGATTACAACCTCTACATCTACTGCTATCTCCGAGAGTATTTGGATCGGCACATGAAACAGGCAGAAAAAGGCATCCGCTTTATTACTCCAGATTACCAGGAACGCTTCCGTATCCCGGACGGTGACAAGATTCGCATTATCCAGCCTGACGGACAATACTGCGACAGGGTGTGCCGCTATATTGACGAGACTCATTTTGAACTGGGTGAGGATAGATGGAATAGTCTGCTCCATATCTGCCAGTTTGCCGAGCAGATGGAACGGTGCTTGAATACTGTTATTCCCCTCCGCTCCTCCTTGCCAGAACAGTGTTACAGTACCCTGATTGATACAGGTGCGGTGGTTATCCTGAAGCGAGGTGAAACCGGCTATTACAAAACGGACATTCCTTTTACCAGCCGAGAAGAAGCCAAGGCCCTGGCAGACGAGTACAACAAGAAGCTTGGGGTGACAAAGGTTCAGGCCGAAGCCATGAAGTCGGGGTCCTTGTTCGGCTGGGCTTGTCCTGCCGCTGATCCTCGGAATTATGATGAGGAAGGTCAACCGATTAAGCCCAAGCATATTGACCGAGGTGATTCCCGGTGACGGATGGACACCTCATTTGGAGCAACTACGATTTGGACTATGAGGACTGGCGGGAGGATATGGAGGAGGATTATCCCGCCCTGACCGAAGAACAGCGGATCGCCTTGATGTATGAAATGAACAGCGACCAACTGGATGATGAGCGTATAAATCTGAATATCCAACTTTCCCGGCCTATCCTTGTTATCGCAAACCTGGGTCTTTGGCATGGGCGGCGTGTAGGATATAAAGAAATAGAAAGCGGCAATATCCGAGACTGTCTCTATTCTGAGAGGGATATTGACTATTCTACTTGGTATGTTGATAAGCTGGGCGACCTGCGCTGCGATGCCGTCCACCACGATGGCACCAACCGTCTATTATACCGGGTCTATAAGGATGGGGTGAGGGAATCCCAAATTGACCTGCTGAAAGAAAAGCTATACCGTGGGATTGCCACTCGTGCGGATATTACCAGAGTGACCCGGAGACTTGGAGATGAGATCGGCAAGGTCTATGGCTGGGATTTCCCGAACCGCCGAAAAACGGTGAGCATGGAGCGTTAGGAGGTGCGCTGAATGGCAAAAAAGTATGAACTGATTACAGAGCTATACCATCATACGGTGGCCTATATAATGGCTCCCCAAACATGGCAGAGATTTTTGACCACCGCCTGCCGCAATTTCCGCCTGTCCTTTGATGAACAGGTCCTTCTATTTGCCCAGAAGCCAGAGGCCACCGCCGTTTTGGAGATTGACGGCAAGAACGGCTGGAACAAGCGCTTTGGCCGATGGGTCAATCGTGGCGCTGTTGGAATTGCTGTCTTTGACGGCGACCACCAGGGCCGTGCAAGACTGAAATACTACTTTGATATTGCCGATACCCATGAAGGCAATTTTGCACGGCCCGTTCCCATCTGGACAGTAAGACCGGAATTTGAGACCGCCATCATAGAAACACTGGAGAACAGCTTCGGGGAACTGGAAGATACAAGCGATTTGGCGGCGGCGCTGTTATCTGCCGCCAAAAACGCCGTGGAGGACAATCTGCCCGACTATCTTGACCAGCTTCACTACTACAAGGAGAATAGCTCTCTGGAGGAACTGGACGATTTCAACATTGAAGTTCTCTACCGCAGGGCCGTGGAAGCCAGCGTTGGCTATATGCTGCTGGTTCGCTGCGGGATCGCCCCGGAATCCTATTTCTCCGATGACGATTTCCGTTGCGTAGCAGAGTTTAACACCCCAAATACTTTGAACGCCTTGGGGCTTGCCACTGGTGACATCGCCCAAATGTGCCTGACGGAGATCTCCCGGACAGTCCTTCCGCTCCAACGGCAGATGGAAAAAGAAAATCGCACATTTGCACACCAACCGAAAAGGGAGTATTCTGTCACCGAAGGACGCCACCACATAACCGAAAGGAGAGACGATCATGAGCAATCTGACCTACACGATGAGGGACGGCTACCGTCTGCCCAATCTGCTGCCTCCGCAAGAGCCGGAGAGAGTAGTCCTTGGGAAGTACGCCCTGCTCCATCGGAAATTCCTGAAGGAGAACCGGCGAGTGACCTACACGAACCTGCTGACCTCCGGGAAGCTGAACAGCCATCTGATGGAGGCGGAGCGGCAAGCTACCGAGAGGATGGAACGCCTGACAGTGGAAATGGCGAAAGCCCAGGGCGTGACGGAGGAGTTGAAAGCCCAGGACCAGATGAAGTGGGTGGGGCTGATGAACAACATCCGGGCCTCGGCGGAGGAATCCGTACTGGCGGAACTGATCTACGCATAACAACCGAAGAAGAAACAGAAGGCGCAGGAAGTGTTGAACTTCCTGCGCTTCTTGATGAAAAGCTGATTCTTGCCATCGTTGCAAATAAAGATGATGACCTGCGGTTCAAGAAACAGCAGATAGAGCTATTCTTCTCTTTGCACCCGGAGGTGGTGGAGCGGGGTGAATATCTGAAAACGGCCTATCAGGATCGCTACACCGAAATCTTGGTAGACAGCATCCGGGTAGGGTACAAACCCCAGGAAAATGGCCTTTTGATATGGGAGGGAGCATACCTTTCCCGCACCAAAGAATCGGTGTTGTCCTGGGGGCTTGTTGCAGAGCTGGTGGCCCAGCAGATAGAGAAAAGAGAGTATTATATCAATACTACTATCAAGCCACTGCCCTCCCAAGAGCTCCAACAGTTATCCCTTTTTGACTTGGGCGGCATGGATCGACTTCCTGAAGGGATGGCGGAGGCGGCACCTCTCATTCCCCGCTCTCAGTTCCCTCAGCAGGTCATTGACGAAGCGCTGTGCCTCGGAGCGAACCACGCATATAGCCGCCTAATTATCTGTGCCTACTTTATGAAGGATTACCCGACAGAGGAAAATGCCAGATTCCTGGCCCAGCACTACGGTCAGGATGGGGCGGGCTTCTATTTGAATGACCAGCAGTATTCCATCTGGTATGACAGTGAGGGAATCCGAATCTCTGGCGGCAAAAATGCTAACCGGCCTGACTCCATGCTTATCACATGGGAGCAAGCAGCCCAACGAGTGCGGGAACTTCTGGACCTGGGCCGATATATGCCAAAGGATGAGTTGGAGCGGGCTCCCCTGTATGAGCGGGAACAGCTTTCGGATTTACTGCTGTATATATATCGGGATGTGGACAGCGCCTATCAAGAGCAGCTTTTACCCTCGCTGAAGGTCGTATATGATACCAAGGGTGGCTTCCCTGAAATGACAGCCATATTGCAGGAGCAGCTCACTCACTCGGAGATCCTGCGGCAAATCACAGAGGAGTATCGGAAGTTTCTTGCTGCGCTGGAGCAAGAGCCGAATATCCTGCGATTCCGGTGCCACTACAAAAACAAGGTATTAAAGTCTCTGGAAGATTTACAGCGGGAGCCTGTGATCTTCACCGCTGCCGAGGACTACGCTCCCCAGCAGAATCCATTTATCTCTGATGACGAGATAGATAGGATTATCTGCGGAGATTCAATCGACTATCGCTTGGATGTGTACTCCAAATACTGCCATACCCCGGACAAGAAAGAGTTTACCACCTACTTGAAGCGGTATCATGGTGAGTACAGCGGCTCTCACTGGGACGGCAAAGGTCTGACCTACACTTACAAATGCCTTTCTTATAGCAGAGGAAGTCTCGCTGCACCTTACGCCAAGGTAGACCTGACCTGGGAGAAAGCGGCGAAGCGGGTTATCGCTCTGATCCAGCAAGGGAAATTTCTTTCCGATGAGGACCGAGCAGCTATCCCGGATTACGAGCACCGCCATGTGGCAAGAGCGGTCTATGGGTTCTTTTCTGATGTTTCGGAGGACACTCCCTGTCCATATCCCAGAAGTTTTGAGTTTTGGGATGCGGTAAAATATCTGGATCAGCAGCTTGTTGACCCTGCTAAAGTGGAGGAAATCTACCAGACTATGCTCCCGATATGGGATGCAACGCCCCTGGATGATAGCTATGTCTCCCAACAGCGAAAAAAAGGACTGGAATATCTAACTGCCTTCCGGGAGGGGACCTTCTCCCTGTTTGGAGAGAAAAAAGAGCCCAAACCACTGCCCTTACCTGACTATACCTCTGATGAGACCGTCCTCACTACTACCGGAGGTCAGAAGGCAGGCGAAGAAATACCAGCAGAAGAACAAGCTCCACAAGAGCAACCACAGCGCCCGGTGCTTTCTCCGTGGGAAAGGTATAGCGACATCAAAAGCCACACCCCGGATTCCATTATCCTTTACCAGATAGGGGACTTCTTTGAGGTCATGGGAACAGATACCATGATGGTGGCAGATCTCCTCGGCCTCACCTCTACCACCCACACCACAGAAGATGGACACCGCATCGCCATGTGCGGAATACCGGCCCACACTCTGGACCAGTATGTAAAGCGGCTGTGCGGCGAGGGCTATGATGTGATTGTTGCCCGCATGAGGGGAAATGATCGTATGCTTTCTTCTTTCCCCGCCCCTGATATGGCAAAGGCCCAGCGGCTTATCAATGATTTTTGCGAAAGTGAGTTTGGTCACCCGGCAGACATCCAGGACCTGCAAGACATCGGGCTTGCCTATTCCACTGTCACCGACGCCGAGTTGGAAATCCAAGTTAATGCCAACCTGATCGACTTCTCTATTGACCGCTATGTGTTGGACTATCTAATCGAACGAAGGCAGTATGGTTCTCTGTCCGAGCTGATAGATGGGGAACTAACCAACCTGGATTGTGACGAGTTGGTAAGCCTGTCCACAAGCGATCTGGAGAAAGTCATTGAGCGCCGCTTCAGAGTGGTAGAAACCGATGGCGGTTATGAAGTGTGGGATGAAGCCACCGATAATGTTTATGTGGAAGAGACCGGGATAAGCGAGGAGTTTACGAGCCAGTGGCAGGCCGAGGACTACCGAAAAAAAGTCATAGAAGCTGTCATTGGCAAAGAGTATGTCCCGATGCCCATTCCATCGGACACTTCTCTAACCCTCCCCGATGTAGAAACGCCTCCAGCACCTCCGGCGCTGGAGGTCGAGGAAGAGGAACCCGCCGAAAAGGAAACGCCCACCACCCTTGCTCCGCCCAAGCCCAAGCGGGAGAGGGTGGCTTTTTCTATTCTGCACCCGGAGATTCCCGCCGAGCAACGGCACAATTTCCGTATTCAGAACCCAAGGCTTGGGTTTGGAACCCCCGGTGAAAAGTATACCCGCAATACTGCCGTGATCCGCACCTTAAAACAGATCGAGTATGAGGACAGACTGGCCACCCCGGAGGAACAGCACCTTCTTTCCGGTTATGTGGGGTGGGGTGGTTTGGCGGATTGTTTTGATGAACGGAACAGCCACTACAAGGAGTTGAAGCTTCTTCTGGACCCGGAGGAATATGCCGCCGCCAGAGCCAGTACGCTGACTGCCTTTTATACCTCTCCTGTCATCATTCAGGCCATATATCAGGCTCTTTCTCAGATGGGATTCCAGAGGGGAAACATTCTGGAACCGGCCTGCGGCGTGGGCAACTTTATCGGTATGCTCCCAGAGAGTATGGCAGAGAGCAAGGTCTACGGTGTGGAGTTGGATTCCCTTTCCGGGCGCATCGCCCAGCAGCTCTATCAGAACAGCAGCATTGTCGTTGATGGCTTTGAACGGGTACAAATACCGGACAGCTTCTTTGATGTGGCGATTGGTAATGTTCCCTTTGGGGACTTCAAGGTACGGGACAAGCGGTACGATAAAAATCACTGGCTTATTCACGACTATTTTTTCGGCAAGACCTTGGACAAGGTGCGCCCTGGAGGTATCATTGCCTTTATCACCAGTAAGGGAACGCTGGACAAGGAAAACCCTGCCGTCCGAAAATATCTGGCACAGCGGGCCGACCTAATAGGTGCCATCCGCCTACCGGACACAGCCTTTAAGAAAAATGCCGGAACCGATGTGACCAGCGACATCATCTTCCTCCAGAAACGGGACCGTATGACCGACATTGAGCCGGACTGGGTGCATCTGGATACCGATGAAAACGGAATCCACATGAATCGCTATTTTGTCCAGCACCCGGAAATGATTATGGGCGAGATGGTGATGGAATCCACCCAGTTTGGCATGGACAGCGTGTGTAAGCCTTTTGAAGATGCCGATTTGGGTCAGCAGCTCCAAGAGGCCATACAGAACCTTCATGCCGAGATCTCCGAGTACCAGGTGGAGGAACTGGACGAGGAGGACAATTCCATCCCCGCCGATCCAGCCGTCAGGAACTTTAGCTACACGATTGTAGATGGCAAAATCTATTACCGGGAAAATTCACTCATGTATCCGGTGGAGGTTTCCGTTACAGCGGAGAATCGAATCCGGGGGATGATTGCCCTGCGGGACTGCACACGACGGCTCATTGAGTACCAGACCGAGGGCTACCAGGATGAGGATATAGCGAAAGAACAGGTGCAGCTCAATTCCCTCTATGACAGCTACACCAAGAAATATGGCCTGCTTTGCAGCCGGGGGAATAACCTTGCCTTTGGGGAGGATTCCAGCTATTTCCTTCTCTGCTCCCTGGAGGTTTTGGATGAGGAAGGCAACCTGAAACGCAAGGCAGATATGTTCTCCAAGCGTACTATCCGTCCCCATCAGGCCGTGACCAGCGTAGATACCGCCAGTGAAGCTCTGGCTGTGTCTATTTCTGAAAAGGCCGGAGTGGATATGGAGTATATGGCGGAGCTGTCCGGTAAAACCCAAGAGGAATTGGCGGAGGAACTGACAGGAGTCATCTTCCGGGATGTCGCCTGTGCAGAGAAGGCCGAGGATATTCCTGCCGACTTTGTGGATGTGGCCGCATTCCCCTTTGTCTCTGCCGACGAGTACCTCTCCGGTAATGTTCGCCGCAAGCTGCGTATGGCAAAGGCACTCTACGTGGTCTTACCCGCAGAAAAGAAGGGGCTTATCGCCAAGAATGTGGAGGCCCTGGAGGCGGTGCAGCCGGTAGACCTCACCGCTGCCGAGATTGGAGTGCGGATCGGAGCGAACTGGGTCCCCATAGAGATTTACCAGCAGTTTATGGAGGAACTGTTTGGCACCAGCGCCTATGCCCGCAACCGCATTAAAATTCTGCGTTCCCAGGCTTCCGGTCAATGGTCAATTACAGAGAAAAACGCTGACCGGGGCAATATTAAGGCCATCGCCACCTACGGCTCCCAGCGCATGACTGCCTATCACATTCTGGAACAGACCCTCAATCAGAAGGATGTGCGGGTATTTGACTATGTGGAGGATGAACATGGCAACAAGAGGCCGGTTCTCAATAAAAAAGAGACTGCTATTGCCCAAGATCGGCAGGAACTTATCAAGTCCAAGTTTGCCGAATGGATATGGAAAGATATTGACCGTCGGGAGCGCCTGTGCGCCATCTACAACGAGACATTTAACTCCATCCGCCCCCGTGAATATGATGGGCAGCATATCACTTTTTATGGGATGAATCCAGAAATCACCCTGCGAAAGCACCAGATCGACGCTATTGCCCACATCATGTACGGAGGAAACACCCTGCTTGCCCATGAGGTGGGTGCTGGCAAAACCTTTGAGATGGTAGCCGCAGCGATGGAAATGAAGCGGCTTGGCCTATGTACGAAGTCTCTGGTGGTGGTTCCCAACCACATCACAGAGCAGTGGGCGGCAGAATGGCTCCAGCTCTACCCATCCGCTAACATTCTGGTGGCGACCAAAAAGGACTTTGAAACCAAGAATCGCAAGAAGTTTTGTGCGAGAATCGCCACCGGGGATTATGACGCCATTATCATCGGTCATAGTCAATTCGAGAAAATTCCCATATCAGCAGAGCGGCAGAGGGCCATTCTGGAAGAACAGGTTGATCAGATCATACTCAGTATTGAGGAGGCCAAGGCCGCCAAAGCGGAGCGGTATACGGTCAAGCAGCTCGAAAAAATGAGAGCTACTCTGGAAGGAAGGTTAGATAGGCTGAACGACCAGAGCCGCAAGGACAGCCTTGTGACCTTTGAGGAGTTGGGTGTTGACCGAATCTTCATTGATGAGAGCCACTATTTCAAAAACCTTTTCCTTGCCACCAAGATGAGGAATGTGGGCGGCATTGCCCAAACCGAGGCCCAGAAGTCCAGCGATCTCTTTACCAAATGCCGCTACCTGGACGAGATCACCGGAGGCAAGGGCGTGATTTTTGCTACCGGCACCCCTATTTCCAACAGCATGGTGGAACTCTACACCATCCAGCGATATTTACAGTACAGTACGCTGGAGGAAATGGGGTTGACCTTCTTTGACGACTGGGCCTCTGATTTCGGGGAGACTATCACCGCCATTGAGCTTTCCCCCGAAGGAACAGGCTACCGGGCCAAGACCCGTTTCGCCAAGTTCTTCAATCTTCCAGAATTGATGGCTACCTTTAAGCAGGTGGCAGATATTCAAACCGCAGATATGCTAAAACTTCCCGTTCCAAAAGCGAACTTCCATACGGAAGTTATTTCGCCCTCTGAACTCCAGCAGAAGATGATTAAGGGCCTTGCTGAACGGGCCGAGAAGATACGAAACAGTAATGTCGATCCCAGCGTGGATAATATGCTGAAAATCACCAACGATGGGCGTAAGCTGGCTTTGGATATGCGGCTTATAAACCCCCTCGCCGCCGATGACCCCAATGGGAAAGTAGCTGTTTGCGCTCACAATGTCTATCAAATATGGGAGCGGACCAAGGAGCAGCGCAGCGCCCAGCTCGTCTTTTGTGACCTGTCCACCCCCAAGGGGGACGGCAGCTTCAATGTCTACGACGATTTGAAAAAGAAACTCATGGAGGCTGGTATCCCAGAGGAGGAAATCGCTTTTATCCATGAAGCGAATACCGAGGTGCGGAAGAAGGAACTGTTTGCCCGTGTTCGTTCTGGGCAGGTACGGATCCTGATGGGCAGCACCCAGAAGATGGGGGCCGGAACCAATGTCCAAGATCGGCTTGTGGCCCTCCATGATCTGGACTGCCCCTGGCGGCCTTCTGACCTTGCCCAGCGACTGGGCCGTATCGTGCGGCAGGGTAATGAGAACCCGGAGGTGGATATTTACCGCTATGTGACCGAAGGCACCTTTGACGCCTATCTTTATCAGCTTGTGGAAAACAAGCAGAAGTTTATCGCCCAAATTATGACCAGCAAGGCTCCGGTACGGATTACAGATGATGTGGATGAGACTGCCCTATCCTACTCTGAAATCAAGGCTTTGGCTACCGGCAACCCCCTTATCATTGAAAAGTGTAATCTGGACATGGAGGTGGGAAAGCTCCATATGCTGAAGGCCAACTATCTCAGCCAGAAATATGGCTTGGAGGAGATGGTGCTGCGGAAATACCCAGCAGAGATCCAACGGCTGGCAGAACAGATTGCAGGTTATGAGCAGGATGTGGCGTTGGTAGCCGCTCACCCCAAGCCCCAGGAGGGTTTTGTGGGGATAGAGATAAACGGCACAGCCTACACCGATAAGGAGGCCGCAGGCAAGGCTATTCTGGATGTTTGTACTAAAATGACCGGCTCCGATGCCGTCCCGCTGGGACAGTACCGGGGCTTTTCGCTTGTCCTGGCCTACGATGGCGTCCAGAATGAGTACAGGGTAACTCTGAAGGGTACTCTTTCCCACTCGGTGGTGCTGGGAGCTGATGTACTGGGTAATCTGACCCGTATGGACAACAGCCTGGGTAATCTGGAGAATTGGCTGAGCCACACTCAGCTTGAATTAGCTGAAAATAAGAAACAGCTTGAAAATGCCAAACAGGAGTTAGCCGCCCCCTTTGCCAAGGAGAGTGAACTGGCCGAAAAGGAAGCACGGCTGAAGGAGCTAAACATCCTGCTCAATATGGATCAGAAAGACAACACTCTTCTGGATAGCCCAGATGATGAGGAAATAGCCCCAGAACGGGCTGGCGCTGATAGAGAGCGTTAATTGACGGCGGCACAGATTTGTGCCGCCTACATATTCTTGCCTTTTTCGGCAAAATATGATACTTTATATGAAATAATGCAACTCCAAATATCAAAGGAGTAAAACGATGAGAACACTATATATCATTGGAAATGGATTTGATATTGCACATGGGCTCCCCACAACATATTGGAATTTTAGAGAGTATCTCTCAGCCCATCATCCAGATTTCTTACACTTTTTTGAGGAAATGTACGATACTGATTTTCCCCCGAAAAAGTTTTGGAGCGCATTGGAAATCGAAATGGGGCATCTTAATATTACACAAATGGAGGAACTTGCAGAATCCGTCCTTTCAAATATGGACTTGGAACCTGAAAATGTAGGCATCAAAGATACTATGGATTACTATTGGGAAGGTCAATATGGATTCATCAAGAAATTACAAGGATATATCGAGGAATGGATTTCTTCGATTGACCTAAGCAATATAGCTCCTCTCAAGCGTGAACTTGTCAACAATGATGAAGATTTATTTTTGAATTTTAACTACACAGAGACTTTAGAAAAAGTTTACGGTATAGCCAATGTATTACACATTCATGGTCATATTGGAGCGGAAACTCATTCTTCCCCAATAATGGGACACGGGAATAGCACCGAGATAGCAGAACGGTTAGAATTGCTAAGGGCAGCGGAAAACATTCGAGATGAAAGTGGCGCCAGTATTCAATCGGCAATAGCAACCTATTTGGAACGAACATTCAAAGATACAAATTCAATAATTCTTCAAAACTATGCTTTTTTTGAAAACTTATCTGAAGTTGATCATATTATAATATTTGGTTGGGCTATTGGAGAATGCGATGTTCCTTACTTGCAGAAAATTGGAAGTTCAGGGCTGCCATTCAAAAAATGGACCATATACTATCACAAACCAGAAGATTTAGAATCCATCAAGGATACATTTATAAGAACCATTGGCCGTGATATATATGAGAAGTCGGAAGTAGAATTTTTGGAATCAAAAACATACTGGGATGAAAGAATGGATGCTTTGTGTACATTATGACTTTTATGAAGTGGTGAAAACTTTTGAATTAGTTTGAAATTTTCGACAGTTCAATTACATAGCCGGGAGATTTCCTGTATGGAGATCCCCCGGCTATAATTTTGCCCAGAATGGAGGTGAATCTTATGAACGAGAAGCTAATGACGGCGCTCTATCAGAAAGTATCCTATGAACAATGCAGGTTCCGGGACTGGCTCTTAACCCAGTCCCAAGAGGAGGTGCTGAATCACGCCTGCGAGTATTCCATCCGTGAGAACATCGTGATGGAGCTGGAGCGCATGGAGCTTTCCGAAAAACAGGCCCAAGCCCTTTTGAAAGCCCCGGATACTCTGGCGGACATTTACAAGGCTTGGCAGAAGCGAGATTCCTGTGACCACATGGAGGATGTGGCAAATACTATCGCCAACTGTGCCGATGAAATGCTCCAGGCAGAGCAAGAGCGGCGAAAGGCGGACAAGGAAAGGTAGGGACCCCTAATGCCCTATATTCCCCCAGAAGTGGTAGCCCAGGCTCGACAGATGGACCTTCTGACCTACCTGAAGAACTACGAACCGGATGAGCTGGTGCATTTCGGCGGCAACACTTACTGCACCAGAACCCATGACAGTCTGAAAATCTCCAACGGCAAGTGGTGTTGGTTTTCCCGTGGCATCGGGGGCAAGTCGGCTCTGGACTATCTCATAAAAGTCAATGGATACAGCTTGACGCAAGCAGTAGAGCGTATCTTGGGACAGGCGGCGGTGCAGCCGCCTGTTTTTGCGCCTACCCCAAAGGAAAAACCGCCCAAGGCCCTATGTCTGCCTCCAGCCAGCCGCTGTGCCACTCATGCTGTCAACTACCTGATGGGCCGTGGGATTGACCCAGACCTCATTGACTTCTGTATCCGGACAGGGCGGCTCTATGAGAGCGCCCCATATCACAATGTGGTGTTCCTGGGGCTGGACAAGTATGGCAAGGCTCGGTATGCCAATCTACGAGGTGTCAGCTCCAGCTTCAAGGGCGAGGCCAGCGGCAGCGACAAGCGGTTCTCTTTCGCTATCCCCGCCGAGGACAGCCAGACGCTCCACCTGTTTGAGAGTGCCATCGACCTACTTTCCTATGCCTCGATGGAAAAGCAGGACGGTTTTGACTGGCAGCGGGATCACCTGTTATCCCTTGCCGGGGTCTATGCTCCAAAGAAGGAGGTTCAGGAAAGTAGTATCCCACTGGCCTTAAAGCAATATCTGTCCGACCACCCTGAAATCACCACCATTGTCCTCCGGTTAGACAATGACTACGCCGGGCGGTTGGCGGCAACCACTCTTCAGACAATCTTACCGGAAAAGTACAGGGTGATAATGGAACTGGCCCCCCAGGGCAAGGACTACAACGATACCCTCAAAATGCGGTTGGGAATTTGTCGGCAGAAGGAGGTTTTAGCCCGATGAGTAAAGCCCAAAAGCAAATCAGTATGACCTATCAGAAAATGCGAGAGTATTTCCAAGCGGCGGAACGCCATAATCAGCATTTCACCGGCTATATTGTTTTTTCGCAGGACAGCTTTGAAAGAGAGTTTTCTGAGAAAAGCCGCACCTATGTAGTGTCCAGCAACAACAAGGCGTACCAATCCGGCAAAGGCGGCTACTCTATTTTTGCCGGCTGTTTGGATGGCACCGATCCTTGCCTTCGGCTGGACCTTTTCATGCAGGCAGAGAAAGGTGGAAAAGACGGCTGGAAAATTGAACGGTGTTATATGATGGCTGATGAAGTGAACAAGGCCAAAGCACTCCTAAAGCGAGAACAGGCCAAGGAGCGATGACCGCTTCTTTTCAGCCGGTGGCCCTTTTGTTCGCCCCTGGGCGAACCGGACGCATGATACCAGCAAGCATCGCCTTTTGGGGACAAAAGGCAGCTTGACAGGGGGCGTGGCCCCCTGTAACCCCTAATAAACGGAGGAATCCGATGGATAAGAGAACCATTGAAATCAAGGTGCGGCTGAACCGCAAAGAGGCGGAATCCCTCAATAAGCGGGTAAAGAAAAGCCGCCTGTCCAGAGAGTGCTACCTGCGCCACCTCATTGGCGGCAGCGTTCCCCGTGAAGCTCCACCCCCGGACTACTTCAATATGATGCGGGAACTCTACCACATCGGCAACAGTCTGAACCAAGTGGCCCAGAAAGCCCATATCCTGAATGTCATTGATGTCCAGCGGTATGACGGTGCCGTGAAAGAATTTGAGGCGGCAGTGAAGAAAATCACCGAGGCGGTGGTTTTACCCCGACCCATGACCAAGTAACGCTATGGCTACCACTTCTATCTGGCGGGTAAAGGGCTGGCTGGGTAAGGTGGTCATCTATGTGGAGAACCCAGACAAAACCACAAATCCTGCCTTCTTTGAATCGGTGGGTATGACCGAGCAACAGGCCCAAGGTCTATCTGATGTGATTGACTACGCCGTAAACGAGAGAAAAACACGGGTGCTGAACGATGAGCGAATAGCCATCGTTCACAGCTTTGTCTCTGGAGTCAACTGCCACCCCAGCACAGCCAGAGATGAAATGATGGCCGTAAAAAAGCGGTTTGGCAAGGAGAATGGGACAGTAGCCTACCATGGCTATCAGTCCTTCGCCCCTGGAGAGGCCACCCCGGAGATGGCCCATGAAATCGGGGTCAAGCTGGCAGAGCGGTTATGGGGCGACAAATATCAGGTTTTGGTGGCGACCCATTTGGACAAGGAGAGCCATCTGCACAACCACTTTGTCCTGAATACGGTGTCTTTTGTGGACGGGATCAAGTATCACCGGACCAAGAGGGACTACCGCAAAATGCGGGAAATTTCCGATGCCCTTTGCCGGGAATACAGCCTGTCCGTGATCCAGAACCCCCAGCAAGGCACAGGCAAGGACTACGGCGAGTGGATGGCAGAGCAGGAGGACCGGCATACCTGGAGGGGGCTTGTCCGCTCCGATGTGGATGAAGTCATCCGTCAGTCCATGACCGAGCGGCAGTTTTTTGACACCCTGCGGAAAAAGGGCTATGCCGTCAAGGTGGGCAAGGATATTTCCGTCCGCCCTCCCGGTAAGGAACGGTTTGTCCGGTTGATGCGGAACTTTGGCGAGGGCTATTCTCTGGATGGGATTCGCCGCCGCATTTTGGAGCAGAACAAGACTGAACGCCCCATGTCGGAACCCAAATCTCGTCCCCGGAAGTATCAAGTATATGGCAGTATGAAACCAACCCGGAAAGCCACTGGCTTCCGGGCGCTTTATTTCCACTACTGCTACCTTCTGGGGATATTCCCCAAGGATAGGCCACCCAGCCGAAAAAGGCTTCACTTTCTGCTTCGGGAAGATTTACTGAAGCTGGACAACATCACACAGGAGACCTGCCTGCTGGTAAACCACCGCATTGATACTGCCCAAGAGCTTTTGGCTTATCGGGCTGGGTTGGACAAAGAGGCCCAGTCCATCGCTGCCAGCCGAAAACAACTTTACAAGCTCCAGCGCACAGTGGCGGTGAAATCTGATGAAGTCAAGATTGCCAAGGTCAAGGCGGAGATCTCTACCCTAACCAAAAATCTGTATGCCCTGAAAAGGGAGATAGCCCTATGCGACGATATAGCTCAACGCTCTGGCATTATGCTGGAGAAGTTGAAAACCGTCCGTAAGGATGAGAACACAAGAAAGGAGAACAGCCAAGATGAACAGTTCAGGCGACGCAGCGGAACAGGTCGTGCGGTTGAGCCTTGAAGGGACAGAAGTGGCCCTGAAGCTCACCGGGGCGGCGGCCAAGAATATAGCCGCCGCCCTCTACGCTGTGTTTAAGAACCGAGACCGCTCCAAGACCAAAGGCCACCAGCGGCTTTCCGCTATGCTGAAAAGCGGCAAGGAGCTGAAGGTCTTTACCATCAGCGAGGAACATCTGCGGCAATTTGCAAAGGAAGCCAAGCGGTATGGCGTGGTCTACTGCGCCCTTCGGGGTAAGGGCCGCTCTGACGATGGTATGGTGGATTTGATGGTCCGAGCCGAGGACGCATCCAAAATCAACCGGATCGTGGAGCGGTTCAAGCTGGCCACGGTTGACGCTGCCTCCATTAAGAGCGAGATTGAAAAGACCAAGGCGGCTGTCAAGGTTGAGCCGGAGCAGGATGCCCCTGATACCGGCGACGATGAAAAATTACTGGACGAGATGTTGGGTATTCCAGCCCCAGATGAGGAACTCAGCGAAAACCCCAAGGAGGCTCAGACGGAAAAATCCCCTCCGTCCGAGCCTACCTCCGAGCCGCCCAGCAAAGCCGACAAGGGTATTGAGGGTGCTGAACAGCGGCCCTCCGTCCGTCAGGAATTGCGGGAGCTCCAAGCGCAGCAGAAGGCGAAAGAGACTGCCCATCAGGAGCAGGAGCCGGAACCGCCCAAGAAGAAAGCTGCCAAGTCTCCCCGACACCAACAGCCCAAGAAGAAGGGCAAAAAGAAAACTACAAAGGAGAAGTAAGTCATGAGTGATTTTGACAATCTGTTTGAGAGCCAAGCCCCCCGGCAGACCGCCGAGGGAAAGCCCTTTGATAAGGAAGCATGGGCCAAGATGAAGCAGGAAGAGCGGCAGGAGGTCTATTCCTGGGCCGACGCTACCGCCCAGCAGGTGGCTGATGACCCCGGCAAATTCCAGGAGTATCTGGATGTGCAGTCCCGTTTTGACCGTTACTCCGCCACCAACGCCCTCCTGATTATGCACCAAAGGCCCGACGCCACCAGAATCATGGATTTTGATTCCTGGAAAGAGCGTGGCGCTCACATCAAGCGGGACTCTGAGGGCATCTGCATCCTGGAGCCCGGTGGGGCTTATGAGCGTGAGGACAGCTCTATCGGCACTTCGTGGAATGTGAAAAAGGTCTTTGACATTTCCCAGACCACCGCAAGGGCCAAACGCAACGACGCTCCCAAGGTGGATGACCGGCTTTTGTTGAAGGCCCTTATCAACAACCCACCCGTACCCATCCGGTTGGTGGACGAGCTGGCGGGGAACGCTGTCGCCGTCTACGACCACCAGCAGCAGGCTGTCTTTGTGCGGCGGAATATGGCAGCTCCCGATCTGTTCCGCTTTGTGTCCGTGGCTTTGGCCCGTGCGGAGATCGCCGCCGCCAGTAGAACCTACGACCCGGATCGGGCAGCGTTCACTTCCTATTGTGTCTCTTATATCCTGGGGAAGAAATACGGCATGGATGTGAGCAACTACAATTTCACCAAGGCTCCTGTCGAGTTCAGTGAGATGGATGCCAAGGGTATCCGGGCCGTACTGAGCGAGATTCGAGACACCGCCCATGAGATATCCTCCCGGATGTACCGGGTGCTGGAGCAGGCCAGAGAACAGGAGACCAAGGGTAAGGAACAGGAGCGATGAGCAATGGCAAAGCAGGAACGGCGTGTTTTGGAACTGGACAAATACGAGCATGGTGTGGTCGTCAACGCCCTTAACGATATGCGGAACGATCTCATAGGGGCAGATTGTCCCACGGACATTGTGGATGAGGTTCTGTTGAAAACCATTGACGCCCCCACCAAGAAAGTACGGTGCCGGGATGAGGCAAGATAAAAACACCTGTATTCTTCTCTGCCTGCTGGGAGCCATCTCTGCGGCATGGCTGGGGCTTCTCATTGCCCCGGCTGTGCCGGGGGGGCTTCCTCAGATTATCATAGCCTTTCCCGCCGCCATGAACGATCCTTTTCACATTACGCTTTGCGAGGGCAGCTTAAAAACTGTCCACCTTTTTTTATGCGCTTATGGGCTGGGCCTTGTGGTCTACTTTTCTTCCCGGCGCAACTACCGTCGAGGAGAGGAACACGGCTCCGCCAGATGGGGCGATGCCAGAACGATATGCCGAAAGTACCGAAGCAAGAAGCCAGAGGAAAACAGGCTGTTTACCCAGAATGTCCGCATGGGGTTGGATACCAGAAAGCATAGGCGCAATCTCAACACCGTGGTTATCGGGGGGAGCGGAGCAGGAAAAACCCGGTCCTATGTAAAGCCGAATCTCATGCAAGCCTACAATGTGTCCGTGGTGCTGCTCGACCCCAAAGGAGAATTACTGCGGGACACCGGCCATTTGCTGGAGCAAGAGGGTTATGAGGTGCGGGTCCTTGACCTTCTTAATATGGAAAAGAGTTTTTGCTACAACCCCTTTGTGTATCTGCGAGATGACAACGATGTGCAAAGGTTAGTGACAAATCTCTTTAAGGCTACCACACCGAAGGGCAGTCAGCCCCAAGACCCCTTCTGGGACACAGCGGCCAGTATGCTCCTAATGGCCCTGATATTTTACCTCTATCACGAAGCCCCTGTGGAGGAGCAAAATTTCCCGATGGTTATGGAAATGCTGCGCTATGGTGAGGTGCGAGAGGATGATGACAGCTATCAATCTCCGCTGGATGAGCTATTTGAGCGGCTGGAAATGCGGGAGCCGGATCATATTGCCGTAAAATATTATCGAAACTACCACTCCGGCAGTGCAAAGACCTTAAAGTCCATTCAAGTTACTCTGGCGGCAAGGCTGGAGAAATTCAATTTGCCCTCCTTGGCGGCGCTGACCACCACTGACGAGCTGGACTTGTCCAGCCTGGGGGAAAAGAAAGTGACCCTCTTTGCCCTGATCCCCGACAACGACACCAGCTTTAATTTTCTGGTGTCTATCCTCTATACTCAGCTTTTTCAGCAGCTCTTTTCCCTTGCTGACCACAAGTATGGCGGCAGTCTGCCCGTGGCAGTCCATTTCCTCATGGATGAGTTTGCCAATGTGAGCCTCCCGGATGATTTTGACAAGATACTGGCTACCATGCGCTCTCGGAATATCAGTGTGTCTATCATCCTCCAGAATATCGCCCAGCTCAAAACCCTGTTTGAGAAGCAGTGGGAAAGTATTTTGGGCAACTGTGATGAACTGCTCTACCTGGGCGGCAACGAGACCAGCACCCACAAGCTGATTTCAGAATCCTATCTGGGCAAGGCCACCATTGACACCAACACCTACGGCAAGTCCACCGGACGCAGCGGCAGTTACTCCACCAACTACCAAATCACAGGGCGGGAGTTGCTGACTCCAGACGAAGTGCGAATGCTGGACAATCGCCTTGCCCTCCTCTTTATCCGGGGGGAGCGCCCTATCATGGACGAGAAGTATGATATATTGAAACATCCAAAAGTGGCTCTGACAACGGACGGGAAAGCGAAGCCCTATGAACATGGCAAAACCGACTACGCCAGCGCCACCATTTCTTTTAGCAACGAACTCCCGGCCCAACAACCGGGGTTGGATGCCGCCGATCTCAACGCCTTTGAGCTTCTATCCAACGATGAGATAGAGGCTCTTTTTCATTTAGACTGATAGGAGGACTTTTCTATGAAAATTGAGAAGAACACGGTAAAGCTGCCTGTACCGGAAAAGGTCAAGCGTGGCTTCTGCCGCTACTGCGCCATCGTTATGGCGCTGACCCTGCTGGGTTGCTATTCCATGACGGCCTTTGCCGCTGGTGATCCGCTGGAGGTAATCAGCAATCTGTCCGATTTCACTTTCGGGCTGATTCGGGCGGTTGGCCTTATCATTATGGGGTGGGGCATTGTCCAGGCTGGCCTCTCTATTCAGAGCCACGACCCCAGCCAGCGAAGCAACGGCTTTCTTACCTTGGCAGGGGGCATCATTATTACCTTCACCAAGGAGATTCTGAACCTTATCACCGGCTGACCCTTTCCGTTATCCGAATAAAACAGGAGCAGGCCCGTCTTTACGAGCCTGCTCCTAAAAGGAGGTGCTGTGTATGTCGGATAACTGGGTCGTACAAAACCTTGAAAATGCTCTTGACACATGGAACGCCAAACTTTCAGAGGTTTGGCAGCTCATTTCTCAAAGCCCGGAGGATTTCAAGGGCGGGTCTATCTGGAGTGTCATTACTACCGTCCACGGGGCATTGCAGGCCATCGGCTTTGCCCTTCTGGTGTTGTTCTTTGTGGTAGGGGTTATGCGGACCTGCGGCTCTTTGGCAGAAACCAAACGCCCGGAAACAGCCCTGAAACTTTTTATCCGCTTTGTTCTTGCAAAAGGAGCTGTGACCTATGGTTTAGATCTGATGATGGCCCTGTTTAATATCATCCAGGGAACGATTTCCACCATCATGGTCTCCTCTGGCTTCGGGGCAGCCCAACAAACGGTACTGCCCACGGAAATCATCACCGCCGTGGAAAGCTGCGGCTTCTTTGAGAGTATCCCACTGTGGGCTGTTACCCTGATTGGGGGGCTTCTGATTACGGTACTGTCCTTCGTAATGATAATGACCGTATATGGGCGCTTTTTTAAGCTGTACCTCTATACGGCTATTGCGCCCATTACCTTGGCTTCCTTTGCTGGGGAACCCAGCCAGAATGTAGGTAAGAGTTTTATCAAGTCCTACGCTGCCGTCTGTCTGGAGGGCGCTATAATCGTGTTGGGGTGTATTATCTTTTCGTGCTTTGCCGCTTCACCGCCCATCGTTGACCCCAACGCTGCGGCGGTTACCATGGTCTGGAGCTATATCGGGGAACTGGTGTTTAATATGCTGGTCCTTGTCGGCACAGTCAAAATGGCAGATCGGGTGGTGCGGGAAATGATGGGATTATAAGGAGGAGCTATCTTGGAAGTCAAAATCAATCGGGAGATCCGCAACTATACAGAATCCATGTTCTTCGGACTGTCCATGCGACAGTCTGTTTTTTCTTTGCTGGCCATTGTGGTGGCCGTGGGGCTGTACTTTTTCTTAAAGCCGTATGTAGGCACAGAAACCGTGTCGTGGATGTGTATTCTGGGGGCCGCTCCTTTTGCGGCGCTGGGTTTTATCGGCTACCACGGCATGACTGCTGAAAAATTCCTGTGGGTATGGGGTCGCTCGGAACTGTTGGAACCCCGCCAGTTCAAATGCGTTCCCACCAACATCTACTATGAGGCCCTGAAAGGCTCCATCGCCGCCCACGAAAAGGAGGTATTGAACACCTGTGATTAAGACCTTAAAAACCACACTAAAGCAAGACGAGGAACGGTATGCCATTCCTCGCAAGGTACAGGATGTAATTCCCATTCGTCGGATTTGGCCTGACGGCATTTTTCAGGTAGGAGCCAAGTTTTCCCGCACCTACAAATTCAGTGACATTAATTATCTGGTGGCCTCCCGTGAGGATAAGGAGGCTATGTTTTTGGCCTACTCCGAGCTTCTAAACAGTTTGGACAGCGGGGCCACCACCAAGCTGACTATCAACAACCGGAGGCTCAACAAGGCCAACTTTGAACAGTCCATCCTTATGCCCATGCGGGGCGACCAGCGGGATGTGTACCGCAAGGAGTACAATCAAATGCTGCTGGATAAGGCTACCGATGCCAATGGAATCATGCAGGAGAAGTATGTCACCATCACCGTGGCAAAGAAGGACATTGAGGAAGCCCGCTCCTACTTTTTCCGTGTGGGGGCTGACCTGACGGCCCGTTTTGCCGTCCTCGGCTCCAAGTGTGTGGAGTTGGACGCCGCCGAGCGCCTGCGGATACTTCATGACTTCTATCGTCAGGGTGAAGAGGCGGACTTCCATTTCGATCTCCACAGCATGATGCAGAAGGGCCACGATGTCCGGGACTACATCTGCCCGGATAGCATTGAGAAATTCAGTGACCACCTGAAGCTGGGCGAGAAGTTCTGCCGGGTGCTGTTCTTGAAAGATTACGCCTCCTATATCAAGGACAGCATGGTGACCGAGCTGACCGACCTCAACCGCAATATGATGTTGTCCATTGATGTGATCCCCATCCCCACCGATGAAGCTGTCCGGGAAGTGGAGAACCGCTTGCTGGGGGTGGAAACCAACATTACCAACTGGCAGCGAAAGCAGAACCAGAACAACAATTTTTCCGCCGTGGTTCCCTATGATATGGAATTGCAACGCAAAGAGAGCAAGGAGTTTTTGGAGGACTTGACGACCCGTGACCAGCGAATGATGTTTGCCGTCCTCACTTTGGTTCTGACTGCAGATAGCTGGAAACAGCTCCAGAGCGATACCGAAATGATACAAGCCATAGCCCGGAAGAATATGTGCCAGCTTGCCACCCTGAAATTCCAGCAGATCGACGGCCTCAATACTGTTCTCCCCATCGGCACTCGGAAAATTGATGCCTTTCGCACCCTTACCACCGAATCTCTGGCTGTGCTTATGCCCTTTAAGGTGCAGGAAATCCAGGATCGAGACGGTATCTACTTTGGAGAGAATGCCATTTCTCACAACCTCATTATGTGCAACAAGGAAAATCTACTGAATCAATCGGCCTTTCTGCTGGGTGTCCCCGGCTCCGGTAAGTCCTTTTCCGCAAAAGAGCTTATCTCTTTTCTTATGTTGAACACAGAAGATGACATCCTCATTTGCGATCCCGAAAACGAATTTGCCCCCTTGGTCGAGGCTATGGGGAGCGATATAGGCACAGTTATCAACGTATCCGCTGGAGGCAAAGATCGGCTCAACGCTATGTATATGGTGGAAGGCTACGGAGAAAACAACCCCATCGTGGAAAAGTCCCAGTTCATCATGTCTCTGGTGGAGCAGATCGACAAGAACGGCGTTGGTCCGCAGCATAAGTCTATCATTGACCGGTGTACGGCGATGGTGTATCAGGAAGCGGCCCGGAATGGCTCTGTTCCTACTCTCTGCACTCTGCGGGAAAAGCTGCTGGAGCAACCGGAACCTCAAGCCAAGGAAATCGCCCTGGCCTTGGAGTTATATACCACCGGCTCTCTGGACATTTTCGGTCATCCCAGCACAGTAAATATGGACAAGCGTGTAGTGGTATTCAATATTCACGATCTGGGGGAACAGCTAAAGCCCGCCGGCCTGCTGGTCATTACCGACACCATGATTAACAGGGTCACACTGAATTGGAAGAAGGGCAAGCGAACCCATGTTTTTATTGACGAGTTCCATGTAGTCTTTGAGAACGAAAACAGCGGCAACTTCTTTAATTCTGCGTGGCGGCAATTTCGTAAGCGTAACGCTTTCCCCACGGCCATCACCCAGAATGTAGAGTATCTTCTGAACTCCGTGCAGGCCAGTACCATGCTTTCTAACTCGGAATTTGTTGTCATGCTCAATCAGGCCCCCGCTGACCGGGAGAAGCTGGCTCGGCTTTTGAATATCTCCAGAGAGCAGATGAGCTATATCACAAATGCTGACGCCGGGTGCGGTCTTATCAAATATGGCAGTACCTTGGTGCCGTTTATCAACCGCTTCCCCAAGGATACCCAGCTCTATAAGCTGATGACCACCAAACCCGGTGAGGGAGTGTTTGGAGGTGAGCAGGGTGGCGAGGATCAAGTCCAAGAACACCGCAAAAAGCGGAGGTAACACCGTCAATAATGTTCTCTCTGCTGGAGAGCGTATGCGGCGGGCAGCGATCCGCACCAAATCCAAAGTCCAGCGTGACAGCCATACCAGCGAGGATACCCCAGAAGAATATGCCTCCAACCAAGTGAGCCAAGGGGCGGAGGGTATTGCCCAAGAGGGAATGACCCAGGCTACACACCATGTAAAGCGTGGGCTTCGCTCTGCAAAGGAGCGAGTGACAAAGGGGATGGACAGTCCCTCTCCTCAGTGTGACACTGGTGGTTCCGTCTATCCATCTGCCCCAGTTCCCAGCGGCGGCAGTCCTCAAACTGGGCAGGTTGGTTCGCCCCGGACTGCACAACATTCCCCATCCAGAATCCAAGGGTCATCTGCCGATCCGGGTGACCTTATCCCGGATAACTCCCCACCCCGGCCCACCGAGCAGGCCCGACAATGGGGGAAAAAGAAAGCGGCAGACCGTTCCCGCCGCTCTACAAAGGATATTCGCCGCAGTATCAAAACCGTTGACCATCCCCTCCGGGAGATTAAGACCATAGACCGGGAGAAACGCAGAATTGCCAGGACCCCAAAGAAAGCGGTCAAAACCGCTCAGCACACGGCAAAGGCCACAATTAAAACCACGGAGCAATCTGCCCAGGCTTCGGTAAAGACGGCAAAGTTAGCGGCCCAGACTGTTCAAGCCACCGCAAAGACCACAGCACAGGGCGCAAAGGCGGCAGCGAAGGCCACAGTGTCAGCAATCAAGGGGATAATTGCCGCCACCCGAACTCTGATTTCTGCTATAATCGCTGGTGGCTGGGTGGCCCTTTTAGTCCTTGTCCTTATTTGCCTGATTGGGCTTATCACAGCATCACCCTTCGGAGTTTTCTTTTCCGGGGAGGACAGCGACACCGGTCAGACTATGCAGACAGCGGTACGGGAAATCAACGAGGACTATCAGGCCCAAATTGACGCCATTAAGGCCAGCACTTCTTACGACGCATTAGAAATGTCTGGCTCCTGTGCGGCTTGGAGAGAAGTGCTGGCCGTCTACGCTGTAAAAACCACCACTGAATCGGATAATGCTCAGGAGGTGGCATCCATGGATGATCCTAAAAAAGCTATCCTCCGGGACTTGTTTTGGCAAATGACGGACATTTCTTCCCGGACGGAAACAGATAGCAGTACAGAAACCGTAATGCAGGATGATGGACATGGGAATATGGTGGAAACAGAGGTCACTACCACCTTCACCACCCTTTATATCACCGTCAGCCATAAGACCGCCGACGAAATGGCGATACTGCTTCACTTTGCGCCAGAGCAGTTGGCCCAGCTTGCGGAACTACTGGCCGAAGAAAACAGCAGGCTTTGGGCTGCTGTGCTTTATGGGGTAGGTCCCGGAGATCGTGATATAGTGGCCGTTGCTCTGTCTCAACTTGGGAATGTAGGTGGTGACCCTTACTGGAGCTGGTACGGCTTCGATTCTCATGTGGATTGGTGCGCTTGTTTTGTAAGCTGGTGTGCCAACGAGTGCGGGTATATTGACGCTGGGGCAATCCCCAAATTTGCAAGCTGTTCTGAAGGAACGGTATGGTTCCAAAATCAAGAGCTATGGCAGGGCAATTCCTATGAGCCACGCCCTAGTGACCTCATTTTCTTTGACTGGGATGATGGGGGGCAGGACGGCAGCCCAGACCATGTGGGAATTGTGGAGAAGGTAGAAGGAAACACCATCTATACTGTGGAGGGCAACTCCGGTGATGCCTGCCGAGAAAAGAATTATACGATAGGGCATTATGAAATCTTTGGATACGGGACACCATCTTACTAAAGAACAATGGATTTTCTCAATAGAAAGTAAATACAAAAGCTGGGGGAGGAGCAATAGGGAATTTCACTATTGCTCCTCCCTTCCTTGTATTATCTTGTATTAATAGAGTAGTAGTTTATGTCGCCACTCTCCAAAGGCTGTACTACACTGTAGCGGTTACTGTAGGTTGGTTCTTACTTCCTTGTATAGGGAATTTTCACCTACTAAATGAGCTTTCAGAAAATTGAATCTCAAAAAAGTAATTCCTGCCGCAATAAATATTATCGGTATGATACACAATTTATTAATCATTTTAAGTTTATTAGACGTCAAAATGTCCAAACAAGAGTAGACAAGAAGTCTTTACTGTGATAATATATTGACATAGTTATACGGCTTAATTGAGATTTGAAAATGAATACATTTAGGGAGGAATACAAATGAAAAAGGTAACGAGCATATTCTTAGTATGTGTAATGTTTTTCTCTATGCTGCCGGTCTCAGGATTGGCGAAAGAGGTAGAGAGCTCTAGTCTTGGAACAACCGAGGGGATGAACCCTTCCGAGGAGCAAGCCACCTTTTCGCAAGAATCTGAATATGCAAAACTACTTAAAGAGAGTAGCAAAGTAGATCGTTTTATTGTAAAACCCAAAGCAGATGTAGCTATGAATGCGATGATGACACTGGGTGGTGAGGAAGTTACAACACAGGAAATTTTGGATACTGTTCCCAATCAAACTATTCCTTACGTAGTTGTAACTTTGGAAGAAAAAATGGCGCCCGAGGAATTTATGTCTCTAGTTGCTGATCAAGTGGACTTCATTCAACCAGATTATGAATTGGAACTTTCTGCGATTTCATATAATGAATTGGAAAGGCCCATAGAGGCAAATAAGATTCCGGCTACTGTATTTGATAATGAGGCAAATTTGTCCGCAACCCATGAGTTTTCTTCCGGTCTAGGGGCAACAATCGCTCTGATAGATACCGGTGTAGATATAGCACATCCCGATTTAGTAGGGCATTTTGTAGATGGGTGGAATTTTACAAACAATTCGTCAATAGCAGAGGCATTCGGAACTACATGGGGAGAAGCCCATGGTACACATATTGCGGGTATCATTGCAAATGTGGCACCAGATGCAAAAATTATGCCACTTCAAGTGTTTGAAGCTGGTAAGGCATATACTAGCGATATTGTTGCAGCAATTCAATATGCAGAAGCTCACGGCGCTCAGATTGTAAACTGCAGTTGGGGTAGCACAACAGATAATCCGGTTCTTTATGAG
Organism: Oscillospiraceae bacterium; assembly: GCA_022799035.1. Taxonomy (GTDB): domain Bacteria; phylum Bacillota; class Clostridia; order Oscillospirales; family Oscillospiraceae; genus Vermiculatibacterium. The sequence continues at coordinate 21,409 of JAAWNQ010000064.1, read as the reverse complement.
GCTATCAAAAATTCCGAAATGTTTTTTGTCGCCGCCGCAGGTAACAGCCGAACCAATTTAAATGAAAAGCCTGTTTATCCTGCCTGCTATAAATTCGATAATGTTATTAGTGTAGCCTCTGTCAATGTAGATGGTGGAATGAGCTACTTTTCCAACTATGGTAAGGCTGTAGATATTGCCGCTTGGGGTCGTGATGTTATTAGTACTATCCCTGGTGGCGGTTACGAAAAAATGCAAGGGACCTCTATAGCCGCAGGATTTGTTGCCGGTTCCGCTGCATTATTGAAAACTCTTGGTATTTCTACTCTTGAGATTAAAACAATATTGAAATCTTCGGCAGATAAGCTGAATATTTTGAACAACAAAACAGATGATGGCAACATATTGAACTACTACAATGCAGTAAATAAAACTGCAGGCCAGGAAATTATCGTTACTACGGCTGTTGATGATTTCGATGTATTTGCCGAGGAATCTGAAGACTGGAATCTTTATGCGTCCGGTTTGGGAATAGGTGTTTTAGGTGTTTCCGCTGGATTGGGCCATTTTGCAATGGTGACAGAGGATGGGGCAGTATGGACATGGGGATCTAATGATCATTATGAGCAAGGGAATAATTATCAATACGTATACCCGCACCGGGTTCCTGGTATAACTGATGCCAAGTATGTGTATGCTGGTTATGGCTATACAATGGCGGTTAAAAATGATGGTACTGTTTGGGCCTGGGGTCAAAATATGACTGGACTGTTCGGAAACGGTACAGTTTCAAACGCTGTTCAAACACCCGTGCAATGCGGAATTACAAACGTTAAAGCAATTGCAGGAAATTCAGATTGTGTGCTATTTCTAAAAAATAATGGAACTGTGTGGTTTGCTGGAGCAAATCAAGGTCTACGAGGAGATGGATCATCAAATAGTACATACTATCGGACACCCGTACAAATTACCGAGCTTACAGGCATCAAAGAAATTGATGTTTCTCTTATATATGCATGCGCTTTAAATGAGAATGGAGATGTTTACCTTTGGGGAAAACCAACAGGTTCCTCTACAATTAAACCGACTATCCATCTAACTGGTGTAGAGACAATTGCATGCGGGATGAATTGTATGGTTGCATCTAAAGGTAATGCCCTATATGGCTTTGGAACCGCTTGCAAATCATACAGTAATCCTATTCCGTTGCTGATAGAGGAGAACGGTCTTGAAATTAAATCAGTAACCGCAGGAAAGGGATACGTCTTGACCACACTAAAAGATGGGACAGTAAAGGGCTTTGGAACGAATTCTCTTAGTCAATTAGGAAATGCAACCCTACAAAACGTCAGTTACGCAAATTGGTCTGATGTTGTAACTAGTACAGACCCTAGATTCCAAGAAATATTTACAGGCGTTTCCTATGTTGAAGCATCTGAATATGCGAATATTGCGTTTATGGATAATGGCACTGTGTATACATGGGGAGGAAATATTTATGGCCAACTCGGTAGTAATATCTGGACTTCAAGCACTCAATACAAAGCTAATTGTCCAAGTCAACAGTACGGATTTGGGCCAAACGAAATAAAGGCATCTCAAACTTGCTATTTATACGGGCCAAGCGATTTGTCTAAAGATATGGTTGCCCAACTTCTACCTCTGACAGATGATGTATCAATGATAAACGGAAATCGTGTAGAAATCCCTATCAATTGGGATATAGCAACATATCAAGTAACTTATAATGGTAAATATTATTACGCTAATATTTCTGGCGGCTACGACTTAACAAATGTAGCAGGAGTAAGTAACCCCAAACGTTTACAACATCGGGCCAGTATACAAATGCTTGATATTTCAAGGATTAAAGAAATCGAAACATTGGAACCCGTTTATGTGCAATATAATACAACTTCAGATCAGATTGAACTTCCGAACAGTATAAAAGTGACTCTTGGAAATTCCAATACATCCATTCGGTACCAAGATTTTACTATAAGTAAAAATGTTAACTGGGATTTGTCAACATACGATCCTCAAAATTACTCATCAGTTCAACTGATTACGGGAAAGCTCCAGTTGCCAACAACAGGGTACTCTAACCCAGACAAATTGGTTGCAAAGGCTAATATTCAAGTACAGACATACATTGAACAAATTCCTGAAATTCAAATTGAAACGAGTTATGGTGCCCCGATAGATACAATATTGCCTAATACCGTCTCAGTTCTTCTTTTGGATGATAAAGCGGAAGAATTGCCAGTCATCTGGGATACTTCAAGTTTTGATGGAACATTAACTGAACAAACGCAAATATTGACCGGAGACATCACACTTCCAAACGGCATTCTTAATCAAAACGAATTAAAGGCGACAGCCAAAATCATCATTAGGCCAGAACCTTTGGTAATTAAAGCTATTACTCCACGGTCATTGGAAGCTCGGCAAAATGTGTTGCTTGGGCCCATAGATAAAGAACACGGCTCAGGAGAGCCGCCCACAACCGAAATTCTGCCAGATACAGTATGGGTGGAACTCTCAAATGGAGAAAGACAAGAGCTTCCGGTTATTTGGGATGTAACGGGCTATGATCCAATGTTACCCGAGGTACAGACTTTCTTTGGCGAAGTCCAAATAGAAGCTGAGACAGAAATTACGAATCCTGATAGGTTGCAAGCTGAACTATATATTGATGTTGCTCCACGAACCTACTGGGTTTTCTCAGACGATTTTTACTTTCCATCGGTTTCTATTGAGGTATTACTTGGCACCAATATAGCTGAATTAAACGATATACTAATTCAAACCGGTCAAAAAGAAGTTTCAATTATTGCATGGGAGTCCGAAGGTTCTGATGTACTTAACATCTTCTGTGATATTAATATTGAAGAGGGCCCGAACTCTAGTTATCAAATGAATATTCCCGGCGAATACGAGTTAATGGCTACGCTTCCAGATAATATTTTGGTGGATGCAGCAGTAAATGAACTGCCCATTACTGTGACCGTACTTCCACCTTCTAGTGTTGTAAAAGCAGAAGCCTATATGAGTACACGTCAAAGTGTTGATAAGAAAAACATTGAAAATATCGTAAAACAGGCTGACGTAACAATGGAAAATGGATGGACAATTCCAGTAGATGTGGAATGGAATTGGGCAAACTTCGATAAAGATAGTGAGGCAGATCAATATCTCCTTGGAACGTTAAAGAATGTTCCTGCTCCAGTTAAACTCGAAGAAGAGCAGGAAATCAAAGCCACGCTCATAGTTGATGTTATACCCACTCAATATAATGTTACAGAAATTGTAAATAATTCCTATACAGGAGATTCGGGCCTAACACTGAGCGAACTACACACCCTCCTACAACCTACGGTGACATTGGAAATCACCAGTATAGACGAAAACGATAGCTTTGTTACTGAATATGATGTGCCTGTTACTTTTGATGAAAATGATATTAACTTTAATTCAAAAGAAGCTGGTAAGTACACTCTTTCTGTATCCCCTGCTGAAGGTTTTATACTTCCCGAAAATATAACATGGCCATCAACAATCGAAAGTGCACTTACAATTACAACAAACAAAATAGATATTATAGAAGTGGAGCCACTTTATGCTGTAACAAGCGAAGGAACTCCCTTTAATGAGATTGAGCTACCTAGCCAAGCAACAGTAACACTTTCCTGCAAAGGTGCCGATGAAAAAAACAAGAAAGCAGTTATTGATATTGATTGGGGACTGGGAGAAGGTTATACCCCGAACCCGGATAGCTGGGATGATGATGGTACAGTCACCTTTGAAATTTTGGGCTCACTGGTAGGGTGCGAAAAATACATTAATAACGCAGAAGAGATGCCAGTTACAGTCCAGATTACAATGCTGCCTGCTCCTAATCTAATCGCGATTACACCTCGGATACTTCCATCTAGCGGAGCATTAGAAGTCAAGCTCGGGGCTACTCTGGAAGAAATCTATGCAGAATTGGATACGCATAGTGTGCAATTGGAACTGGAGGACTATCAAGGAAATATACGAACCGTTGAAATGTCCTTTTTGCTTCGAGCCGAAGATAATCCAGAATACAATTCGTCAGCTTTAGGAACGTATACCTTAAATCTATATTTACCTCTAGGTAATACAATCAAAAATCCGGGGGGCCTTAACGCGCAGCTCTTGGTAAAAACTGTAAAATATAGTATTTACAGTGTTGAAAATATTAGAATGAGTGCTTCCACTGGAATTCCTTTTGATGATCTTGATATGCCCACAGAAGTCTCAGTAACACGAAATGATAAGGTAACAGAAAAGCTTGATGTTACTTGGAATGGCCAGAACTATAATAGTGATAAAATTGGAACCCAAATTATTCAAGGAACATTAGTCACACCATTACCAATACATCTGGAGAATCCCAATAACCGACAGCCAAGGATATTACTTACTCTTTCAGCACCAAATACTCAAACTCTTTCACTAACTCCCATATCAAAAGAGCAGATGGTAATAATGTTAACGGACAATTTAAATAATGAGTCTGAACTAATGGTCGGGCTTATAGAATACTGCTTCTGGGCAGAATTACTACACGAAGACGGCACAGTGTCCATAGAGCAAATTTCTATCTTCGAAGAATTAGAGCCTTAATGGTAATAGACAAGGCGTATAGGGTGTATCCCTATATGCCTCGTCTGCTATTTTCGAGATAGCACCGGGAGGGAAACGCATGTGAAAAAGGTGACACTTTTCTGTGCAATAATGGTATTACTAATTCCGTTGTCTGCTATTGCCACCAATGAAAGCTGGGCCGATAACGATAATTCAAATTTCGCCGAATGTTGCTACACAGATCAGGCTCTCATTGATAGCTTGCATAACATTCTACTAGAAAAGAAAAATGTTGAGCTTCAGCACGAACTTGGAATTGAGCCTTACCAAATGACTATGCCTGGGCATGAACACTTTACCTTAATGCCGTCAACCGGAAATATCAATATGTTAGTTCTTCCCATAACATATAAAGATCAGCCCCAAAAAGCACAGTTGTTTAACCAGGAAAGTTGGAAAAATATATTTTTTGGCGCATATAACGCAAGCTTAAAAATGTACGAACAATCTTTTAGAGGCTTTTTTTATCAATCTTCTTATGGAAAATTAGATATTTCAGGAACTGTTTTGCCTGCATATAAAGCTCCTTTAGCAAGTACTGATTATGAAGACTTTTCGCTAAAACAGCAAATGATTACAGATGCTTTAACCTACTTCTGTGAGCAAGACCAAATAGACATATCTCAATTTGATAATGATGGTGATAATATTGTTGATGCTCTGATTGTTTGTGAGTTGAAAGATCCCGCCAGTTCTTTAACCGGGGTACTCGCTTCGTTAAGTGGAACTATAATTGATGGTTTCCAAGTAAACAATTATGCCCACATTTTTAGTATATATCAAGAAGATTTATACGATATGATAGGGTCATGTATACATGAGACAGGTCATTTGCTTGGTTTGCCTGATAATTACGGAGACACTAATGTAATTGATAGTGGCCTTTACGAATTGATGGCCGGAGGACGATATATCAACACGTACTATAAATATCTGTTGGATTGGATTGAACCAACAATTCTGACAAATGCGGACACTTTAAGCAGAATAGAATTAGAAGCCGTTGATTTGGTTACAGAAGATTTAGATGGTACAACTAAATCAATAGTTCTAATACCAGACATAGAAGGCTTTCCGTTTGCTGAGTACTATGTAGCTGAATACCGTTCGGGCGGAATGATGGCCAATCCAAAAGGTCATCTCACCTTTGATTATGAACCTGGTATTGTACTTTGGCATTGTAATACTTATGTAAATACGAATCGTAAAGATAAGCCATACATAAACCCCAAAAATTATCTAAAACCAGTATACAAAAGTGAAACAGAGAAATATAGAGAGAAAGATGTTTATATAGTTGGAGATGTTTTTTCTTCAGAATCAGTACCAAATAGTAATTTCTACGATGGCGTATGCACTGGTGCATATTTGAAAGTTGAAGAGATTACGCCCCACAAGGCGATAGTTCTTACTGGGTTCCAAAATTCTGATTTGGAACCCGGCCCTGTAATAGAGATTTCACATCCCACACAAACGGTGATTCGAAAAGGCGAAACTTCAACTATTGAACTTACGGTTAAAGCTGGAGATGAGTTGTTGCCAATTGATACAAATAGCGGTTCTGAATTAGCTAATTTCTCTGTAATTGGAGACATAACATCCGCTGGTGTAAGTACAGATTTCTCTAAAAACCCAGTAACTATCAAAATTTTTGAAACTTGGTTTGATGCACAAAAAGATGGCATAATATGGCTTGATATTCCAGCAGGGGCCATTCGCTATAATGGAAAAAATTCCGCAGCAGTCACCTCGGAAAAGATATATGTGGACAATACCCCGCCGGAGATCACTCTGCTTGGGGAAAATCCACTGACCCATCCCTTTGGAGAGACGTATACAGACCCCGGCGCAGTGGCCACGGACAACCTGGATCCGAACATTGCGGAAAAGCTGAAACATGACGCCTCCGGCGTAAATCCAAACAAGGCCGGGACATATACCGTTACTTACTCTGTGGAGGATCATGCAGGGCACACCGCCACGGTGGAAAGAAAGGTTGTTGTAGAAGCCCACACTCACAGCAATTCCGAGACCTGGAGCAATGATGAGGGGAATCACTGGCGGGAGTGCTCCGTTTGTCATGACAGAGGGGAGCTTGGAGCCCACACCGAGGACGGCGGCAGGGTGACAAAGCCCCCAACGGAGGAGGAAGAGGGGCTCCGCACCTATTCCTGCTCTACCTGTGGCTATGAAATGCGGACAGAGGTGATCCCCAAGCTGGAGCCCTCCCACACCCACAGTTATCCCGAGAGCTGGAGCAGTGATGAAACAGGCCACTGGCATGAGTGCGAGTGCGGAGAAAAGGCAGGCTTTGCAGCCCATGTAGAGGATAACGGAATAGTGACCAGACAGCCCACAGAGGAGGAGACAGGGCTCAAAATCTATTCCTGCACCACCTGCGGGTATGAGATACGGACAGAGACTATTCCCAAGCTGGAGCCTTCTCACACCCATGAGTTCTCCACAGCCTGGAGCAGTGATGGAACTGACCATTGGCATGAATGTGACTGCGGAGAAAAGGCCGATCAGGCGGCACACACCTGGGACGGCGGCAAGGTGACTATAGCGGCTACCTCCACCAAGGCCGGGGTGCGGACATATACCTGCACCGTCTGTGCTAAGACCCGGACGGAGACCATCCCGGCCACAGGGGGCGGTAGCTCCAGCGGTAGTGGCAGCTCTGGCGGTGGCGGCGGTGGCTCTGTAGCCGTTGTGGTGGAGTACACCATTTCCCTCCCCGATAAGGTCAAGGGGGGAAGCGTCAAGGCTGACCTACAGAAGGCGGCTAAGGGAAAGACAGTGACACTCTCTGTTGAGACGGATCCTGACTATGAACTGGAGCAGGTAATGGTCAGGGATAAGAACGGGAAGGAAGTCACGCTGGCAGAGGGAAAAGAAGGTCGGTATACCTTTATCATGCCTGCCGCTGATGTGGAAGTATCGGTCTCCTTCCGGGAGAAGCCGGGAAAGGTTATCCAGGGGGAGCCCCCTGAGCCTGTGAAGCTGCCCTTTGCGGATGTGGCGGAGACCGCCTGGTACTATGAGGCGGTGCGGGCGGTCTATGAGCAGGGGATCATGACAGGCATGTCTGAGACCCAGTTTGCCCCGGAAGCCCCCACCAGCCGGGGTATGGTGGTGACCATGCTGTACCGGATGGAGGGGGAGCCTGTCACGGCGTTGACAACGGAGTTTACCGATGTTCCCAGTACAAAATACTATGCCTACGCTGTGTCCTGGGCCGCAGAGAATGGGATCGTGACTGGCTACGGAGACGGCACCTTCCGGCCCGACGCCTCGATCACCCGGGAGCAGATGGCGGCGATCCTGTACCGCTATGCGGAGGGAAAGGGTTGGGATACCACCCAGCGTTCCGATTTGTTCCCCTTCATTGATTGGAAGCAGATCACGCCCTACGCCAGAAGCGCCATGTCCTGGGCCAAAGCTACGGGGCTCCTGAATGGCACCGACTGGGGCGGGATCGACCCGGGAGGAATGGCCGGCAGAGGGCAGATCGCTGTAATCTTGAATCGATTTTTGCAGTGAAGATAGCAAAGGAAGTTAGCCAAGAGAGATGCTATGCTCTGTGTTATTTTTTTCTTCCTCACCTTATCAACAGCCGCATATATCTGAATGTGGAACTGCGAAAAAATTTTATGTGATTCCCACAAAAGCAAAGAGCGAAACACTATTTTTGCTTTTAGTTAGTTACTTGCATTTTTCATACAGAAAGGCCCGCAAGGATTGCTCCAACCCTTGTGGGCCTTTTTTTCTAATTTTGTTCCTTTTTTCTGGAGTAATCTTTTTTCCTTCTATTTATTAAAAAATCAGAAAGGCCAAAGAGTCCAGAATAAAAAAGTTCCAATTCCCCCTTGTCGGGGCCCTCCGTTCAATCTGAATTAAAAATTCAGATTGAACGGAGGCAGTTGAAATGGATGGCAGCCATCCAAATAATATTGATCCACGCCCAAAGCGGCGTAGAGATAAGTATAACCCATATGAAATATTTACGGTGGGGAAAGATGCCCTTTCCCCATGCTATTATCTGTCTTTTGTAGATGCAACTCATACAAAGCAGTGTATGGAAATCAGCAAAGCCCTGTTTGAGGCTTTTGACCGCTTTGAACTGGAGGATATTTCTTATATGCACAAAGTGGACAGGCATTACGAACAATCCGAGCAAACGGAGGAATCTATCAATAGAAGGACTGCTATGCCGCAGGCGCCGGTTGAAGAAACCGTTGCCCAGCAAATCGAAGTTGAAGCTCTCTATCAGGCCATCGCCCAACTACCTGAAACACAAAGACGGCGGTTGGTCCTTTACTACTTTGGGGAGCTTACATATTCGCAGATTGCAGAATTGGAGGGATGTACTATCATGCCGGTCAAACGCTCCATTGACAAGGCAATAGAAAAATTAAAAAAATTTCTGAGTTGAGGGGCTAAATTTCCCTTTTGAGTGGAGAAACAGGTGGAGGGCTTCATCAGCCTTTCACCTGTTTCCCGTTTTGGGCGGTAAATGGGCAGCTCCTTGACAACCGAATACCCATTCATCAAGTACATTCCTATTGCCGTAAGCTGTATTTTTCACTGCGCCAGGATGTGGCTGGACAAGACAGCGGGGAGACACCACCCATTTTTGATACTGTCCCAAGTCTGTATGTCGGCCATGGAGCGAGAAACAGTGGCTATAAAATATCGGATGGTTCCCGATATGGCCATGCCCGGCAATAGGGTCAAAGATACTCCTGCCCAGCCACAGCCACACGCAATGGGGGCAGCTCGGAGTGATCCTCGGAGGGGTGAGATTCCCGTGGAGCTGGTAGCCGCCAGCCGCTTGATGACTTCCCATCGGTAAATCGGGGTGTCGAGGACAAGTAGATTTATCTTCTCATATAGACCGGTCAGCAGAACGGGTCAAACGGAAATAGGCCATTCTCATTTTGTGGTTGCCCGACCTTAATTCTGTTTTGTTGACCGGCCCTTACATAAGTGGTTCCCTTACCACTTGTGAATGAAGGGAGGTAAACAACCATGAACAAAACATATTTGCGGGGTGATCTCTACTATGCCGACCTGGGCCACGGAATTGGCTCTGAGCAGCAGGGTGTTCGTCCGGTGGTCATTATCCAGAACAATGTGGGAAACAGGCATAGTCCTACGGTCATTGTCGCCGCTATTACGAGCAAAACCAGTGTCAAGGCCAAACTGCCCACCCACTATTACATCGCCGCCGAAAATGGGCTGGAGTTGCCATCCATCGTTCTTTTGGAACAGATCCGCACCCTCGACAAGCGACGGCTCTCTGGGTACATCGGGAGACTGAGCAACGCCCATATCCGGAGTATCAATCATGCTCTGGCTATCAGCATCGGGCTGATAGAGCCTGTCCCCCAAAAGCTTACCCTTTGCTTATGTGACGCCTGTGCTGACAACTTTCGCAGCACAGGTGCTTTTGTTTTGAAGGAGGTCGCAACGGAACAAGCCGAAAACGAAACCTGTGTCTACTGTGGGCAGCGTCATGGTATTGACTATGTAGTGACGCCCCGCAGTCAAGGGGGTGGGGCTCGTGTTTGAGGGTAGAATTGCGGCTTTGAATGAAGTAACTACACATGAGATCCAAGAACTTGACGGACAGGCTTCCGGCAAACGAACTTACACCGTTGATGAAATTCAAGACATTCTGGGAATTAGTCGTACAACGGCATACAATCTTGTGAAATCCAAAGAGTTCCATAGCGTGCGTGTTGGCGGACATATTCGCATTTCCAAAAAGAGCTTTGATGAATGGCTCGACAAAATAAAATGATTTGTCAAGGATGCGAATTGCGTAAGAAAAAACTGATTCGCACCTTCGACAAGCCCCCTTTTTGTCCTTACAATGTACCCAGATCGTTGATCTGGATACATTGCAAGGAGGTACATATCTATGCCAAAAACGAGTATGTCCATAATGGAGATGGGCCGTATGCTGGGGTTGAGTAAGACCGAAGCTTATTGGCTCGTCAAAAAGAAGTTCTTTACCACGGTTATTGTTGGAAAGCGTATGCGGGTACTGATTGATAGCTTTGAAAGTTGGTATACAAATCAGTCCCACTACACAAAAGTCGAAATGAATGAAGGGGGAATTGGCGATGGCATCCATAGTCAAACGGAAGAGTAAATTTTCGGTGGTCTATACCTGTGTAGATGAGAATGGCACCAAGCGGCAGAAGTGGGAAACCTTTTCCTCACAGGCTGAAGCGAAAAAACGCAAAGCACAAATTGAGTTTGAACAGAGTACCGGCACATTCATTATGCCATCGGCCAAAACCGTGAAAGAATTGCTTGATGACTATGTTGCGATTTATGGCATCAATACATGGGCTATGTCTACTTATGAAAGCCGCAAGAGCATCATCGATAACTATATCGTCCCCATCATTGGAGATATTAAACTGACAGAAGTGACCCCCAGAATGATGGACAAGTATTATCAAAGTCTTATGTCCGTCAAATCTAAACCGAGGCCCTATATTAAACCCAAAAATGAATTTCTCTCTGCTCGGCAGGTCAAGGAGATCCACAAAGTCTTGCGGAGTGCCTTTAATCAGGCGGTAAAGTGGGAACTCTTGTCCCGTAATCCGGTGGCCAACGCCACTTTGCCAAAGTATGAAGAAAAGCAACGGGAGATTTGGGACGCAGAAACACTGCTCCATGCGCTGGAAGTATGTGATGACGATCTTTTGAAGCTTGCCATCAACCTTGCCTTTTCTGCATCGCTCCGCATGGGTGAAATGCTTGGCCTAACATGGGATTGTGTAGATGTTTCGCAAGAGAGTATTAAAGCTGGAAAGGCGAACATTTATATCAACAAGGAGATTCAGCGTGTTTCCAAAGAAGCTTTAGAACAGTTAAATGGCAAGGGCATTATCTCAATGTTCCCCGCTGTTCTGGCCGCAAAGCATACCCGATTGGTTTTGAAGGTCCCCAAAACGAAAACCAGCGTCAGAAAGGTGTTCCTTCCTAAAACCGTCGCTGAAATGCTGATTGAGCGGAGAAAGGAACAGGACGAACTCAAGGAGTTGTTTGGAGAGGAGTACAAAGACTACAATCTGGTATTTTGCTCTACCAACGGGACTCCCATTGAGGGATCGGTCATCAACAGAGCCTTCCATAAATTGATTCAGGACAATGACCTGCCACCGGTGGTCTTTCATAGTCTTCGTCACTCCAGCACGACTTACAAACTCAAATTGAGTGGCGGTGATATTAAAGCCGTTCAGGGGGATACGGGCCATGCTCAGGCGACAATGGTTACAGAAAGATATGCCCATATCCTTGATGATGACCGCCAGAAGAACGCAGAGCGACTTGAAAAAGCCTTTTATAGTCCGGAGGAAAAGGTGGAAGAAACACCTGCTGAAAGCGATGAAGTCGCCCTGATGCGAATCTTGGCAAATTCCGAAATGGTAGCGATGCTGAAGAACCTTGTGCAGACATTGTAGTTGTGGCCGTTGAACAAATGGGGCGAAGAAGAAGGTCACCTTCTTTTTCGCCCTATTTATTCAAAAATGCTATTGCATCCATCGTTTAAAGACCAACACCTTTTGGAGGGCTTTCTTTGATCAACATATTTGAATACTCCCATTTTTTTGGCGAAACCTTGTAAAAAGCCTGGAAAGTGTGTATAGTATATGTATAGTAATAGTTGCATAAAAGCTACAATCCATGAAAAGACGATTCGAAATTTACTAAAAATAAACGACCATATATTTATCGTGACACTGCTTTTTGGCAATTAATCATAAGAGGCCAAAAAATGAAAAACAGAAAATTTGGAATAGGGTGATTCAATGGACACAATCGAGGAACTCCTTTATTACTGCCGAGAGATTAAACCTGCAGGAGCACTACTACTCTCAGGCGAGTGGGGATGTGGAAAAACCTATATTATTGACTACGATCTAAAGGAGGCACTTAAGGGAGAGGCTGTGGTACTCCGAATCTCCTTGTTTGGCATTACTCTGCCAGAAGAAATACATGCTGCAGTGAAAAGTGCTTGGATGGAGGCATATTACAAAATCAAGGGTTTTGATGGTATTGCCAAAAGCTTAAAGAAATTTAAGAGAATGATTGAAACTGCGCATTTTTTGCCGGAGACTCTAAAGGGAATTGCTTCCACAGATTTAACAGAGCTTTTTACAGTGAATAATAAAATTGCTGACTTAAATGTTGTACTTGTGTTTGACGATCTGGAACGCTGCCAGATAAACAGTGTAGATGTTTTAGGTATCATCAATGATTACTGTGAAAATGGTGGCTATCATACAATTATTGTTGCTAACCAGGACAAAATGGCCCCTGGACATAAGATGTCACACATCACTGGTGAAATACATTTTTCTGATGAAGGAGCATCTGACAAAAGGGTAGAGAAGACCGCTCAGATTACGCTTGACCTGCCTCCCGCCACAGAGCTGAGGGAGCTATCCTATACAGAGATTAAGGAAAAGATTATTCAACGAACCGTGCAGTACATCCCGAACTATGAAAAAATTGTCCATGCAGTGATAGCTGACATGAAATGCGATGATCCGGTCTACAGAGCATTTATCCAGAGTTGTGAGACTGAGTTACTGGAGTTGTTTGCACCGGACAGAGATGATCCACGCAGTGAGGAAAGAGTGAATGACGATGTTTTCATTGATTCGGAAGGCCCCAAGCAACAGGTGCCGCCCCACAATATCAGGAGTTTAAAGTGTGCGATTCAAGACTTTCACCGTGTATATCGCCTTTTGACAGATAACGAAATCCCGTGTTTGTCAAATTGGCTTTATAGTTTCACATCCTATATCATCGCATATAAGGCGGACCTCTTACAAACCGACAAGTTCTCGGATGAGAGTGTACGCAGCTTATATCCCGCTTTTCAATCAAAGTATATGCTATCCAGTGTAAAACGGTGGATCTTCCATGGCATCTGGGATGAGGAGCTTATTCAAGAGGAAATTGCCGCAGTGAAAAGCCGGGCAATTCCTCGTACTCCGGCCGAGATAATCAAGTCGAGGCGTATTATGGATATCGATGACGAAGTTCTACAGGCTGGTTTCCCTGATTTCCTTGCTTTGGCCTACGATGGAAATTTAACCCTGAATGAGTATGTTCTTTTAATTGAGAACAGCTCCTGGGCTCGACAATATCAATGCCCACTTCCCACCAAAATTGACTGGAACAAAATTAAAGAAGGGGTCGATCTTGCAATCGGGAAAATAAAAACTGAATTGCCAGAGGGACAAATTCTATATTCAGTCATCGGTAAAGAGCAAAGGGACTACTTTACTGATGATGAATGGAGCACTTATGAACGCATTGCAGATTTTGCCTTGGGAAATGAGTTCATGTTCTTTAAAAACCGAAAACTCTATGTGGAAAAGATGGAGGAGCTTGGAACCTCTGCTTTCCTATTTATCCAAAACAAGCAGTTTGATTGCTTCAATGAGGAAATGGCACGGGTTACGGCACAAGCATTTGCCTGCGAGGACAATGCAGGGAAGGAAGACTTTGTTGCCTCTTTCCGGCAAATCTGGATGGTTAATATCCAAATCTCGGATATACGGACAGAGGAGACAATACATGGGTTTTTGACCTTGAAAGAACTACTGCAGGAAAACATTTCGCCCAGGCAAGACAAGCCCAGGACATTCTCCGTTGTTCACACGGAAAAATTTATAAAGGTTCTCGATGAATTAATTGAGGTTAGCGGTAGGAAAAGAGGCGTTTGAGCAGAGAGCGTGGTTGAAAATCATACTGAGCATGATTGATGATGGTTCTGAAAATATCACAATGAGTTTGCAGCTCTCATATAGCATATTGCATTTGGAGCATCCACCATTTTTGCCGGGGTTAGCTAATTTCTGGCAAAGTGGACGATATAAAATAGGCCATAATTAGCTATCATTTCGTGGTATTCGGTGGGGAAGAGATTGATGGAAAAGCCGGCATTTGCAAGGATTGCACGGTACTTCTTATCACCCAAAACGACGAGCCGGGCTTGACTCCTAAGGGGAAGGCCGGGGGTTCGAATCCCTTCTGGCGTGCCAAAAAGGCCGGGAGTCTTCCAGACTCCCGGCCTTTCTCTGTCATAAGACTTACTGGAAGATCCCCAACTGGTGACGGACCGCCACCACGCCGCCATAGATGCCGGCGGCGAGACAGGTGCCGCAGGAGGGATAGTTGCCGTCTCCCACCACGGAACCTATGATCAGCTCACCCACGCCGTAAAGGCCGGGGATGGGCTTGTTGTCGGCGTCCAGCAGGCGGCAGTACTCGTCCGCTTCCAGGCCCGCCAGGCAGTTGGTGGGGAAAGGCTGATAGTAGGTGGCATAGAAGGGAGCCTCGGTCATGGAGACCATGTAGGCGTTGGGCACCCCGAAGTCGGGGTCGTCCTTGCCGCCGGCCTTGGTCTTGTTGTAGGCGTTTACGGTCTCCAGCAGGGCGGCCTTGTCAATGCCGTAGGCGTCAGCCAGCTCCTCCAGGGTGTCGGCCTTGTAGGCCAAGCCCGCGGCCACGCTCTGCTCCGCCAGTCCGGCGTATTTGGAAGTGGAGTCCATAAAGCAGTAGACCCGGTTGCCCGTCTGCTGCACGGTGGTGTTGTTATTGGCGTTCACGTTGGTTCCACCGTACTCGTTCAGCACCCGCTTGCCCTCCTGGTTCACCCGGAAGAAGGAGACCATGGGGGTCATGCCGCCGTCCATATGGTAGCCGTTCTTCCCGTCAAACTCCCACACGCAGCCAAAGCTGTCGCCGATCATGTGGGCACCCAACTTCATGGCCATCTCATGGCCGTCGCCGGTAGAGCCGGCGGAGCAGTAGACGTTGGTGTCCGCCCAGTCGGGGGCGTACTCCTTCATCAGCTCCTCGTTGCGCAGGAAGCCGCCGGTGGCCAGCACGGTGGCGTCGGCGTAGATGTTGTAGCTGCCGTTCTTATCCGTGACGGTAACGCCCTTGACCTGCCCGTCCTCATAGATAAGGTCGGTGGCCTTGGACTCGTAGCGGATATCCACCTTGTTGTCCTCGGCGATCTTCAGCATGGACTTCATAAAGCCGTTGCCCGCTCCATCGGCAATAAAGACATCCAGCCCGGAGATGGCTCCGCCGGATCCGGTGAACTGGTCCTTCAGAAATACCACGCCGCTGTCTGTCAGGGTGTCCATCACCTCACCGGACACCTCGCAGATGTTATCAATGAGGCTGTCCACCGCCTTGCCGCCGGCGGCAGTCTTCATGGCGGTCTTCATGGTCTCGGTATCAAAGCCCTTGCCGGTCTCGGCGTTGAGCTTGGAATCGTTGGCCCAGAAGTAGCCCTCGCACAGGGCGGAGGAGCCGCCGGCGAAGGCCAGCTTCTCCAGCAGGATCACCTTCTTACCCTGACGGGCCGCCTCGGCCGCGGCGGACATTCCACCGGCTCCGGCGCCCACCACTACAAAGTCCACCGTCATGTCCCGGTCAGAGGTAACGGGTACGTTGACCAGCTTCGCGGTGTTGGGACTGGTCTTGTCCCACTCCACCTGGATCCCCAGCAGCTCGCTGAGGTAGCGCAGGGGAACATAGGTGGCTCCGTCATAGGAGAACACCTCGGCAGCCTCTCCGTTGGACTTGGTGGGAACGACCTCCTGCCCGTTGATGTTCAGGGTCATGGGGGTCACGGAGATGGTCTTCTCCGCCCCCACAGCCAGAGCGGCGGTCCCCAGGACCATGGCTGCGGACAGGAACATGGCAAAGGCTCTCTTTTTCCACTGCTTCATAATTCTTTCTCCTTTCAATAATAGACCTCTGTTTCCTTCGGATTAGCTGTTCTCCTCCATCATCTTTTTGACGCAGCGCAACTGATTCTCCAGTACGCCGTAGCACAACCGGATGCAGGAGAACCGCCATGCGCCATCCTTGCACTTCATGGCGTCATCCACATAGAAGCCCCAGCCGGCATAAACCTCTCCATCGTCTTTGTATGTATGGCGATCGTTCATTCGGGTAAGGATCTGTGCATGGGTATCATCCAAAAAGCGGACAATCTGGTTGTGTCCAAAATGCATGGGGATCATATTCTCCTGCGGTCCGATGGACCAAATACACCGATCGATCTGCTCATCGGGGGTCAGGGTCTGCATCTTTCCGCCCATCAGGACCTGGAACCCATCCGGTCCCTCGTCGGTAAAGGTATCCTTCAGTGCGTCGAAATCCTGGAAGTCGTTGCCCCAAAAATACCGACACTTGCAGCTAATGATCTCATAGACCTCCTTAAGCTGGGCGTCTGTGTAGTGGATCGGCGTGCTGATGATCTCCTTGGCCAGAGCCACCGTCTCAGCATCATAATCCACGGTGACCCTTTGGGCCGCCTCCCCGGGGGTTTGGGAGGGCTCTTCGGGCTTGGCCGCGCAGCCGCCCATAGCGGCCATAGCCGCCAAGGCGGTGCCGCTCACCAGCCCCGT
This sequence comes from Oscillospiraceae bacterium, assembly GCA_022799035.1. Classification (GTDB taxonomy): domain Bacteria; phylum Bacillota; class Clostridia; order Oscillospirales; family Oscillospiraceae; genus Vermiculatibacterium. The sequence continues at coordinate 4,292 of JAAWNQ010000064.1, read as the reverse complement.
TTTCAACAGGTCTCTGCGAGAAATCTCTTTCATTTTTTCTCCTCCTATATGTTTATTTTTGGTACACTCACATTTTGTCAATCCTCTGTCAGCTTTTCCAGAGTATTGTTGAAAAAGTCAAAATAGATCATGGTGTACGGGCTCATATCATAGTCATCTCCAAGAACCGCACGGAGCCTTTCCTGTAGAACCGTTCCCTCTGTCCCCTTTAAAAAGGGATACACATGTTGTTCCATCACATGGTTAAATTTGCAATTATAGGGGTGATAGACCTTGCTCAAAACCTCCATCTGCTGGCTTAAGTTCTCATTTTCCAATGGATGCTTTACCACCTGGCTGTAATACCGCCTCCACCGGGCGGCGTAATCCTCATCCTTGGTAAGCTGGTCCAGCATACGGAGGATCTCATCCCCCTTCGCCTTCTCCTCCTCCGGACCGTAGCCGATATAGCCGGTCACCAGCGCCCGGCGCAGACAGTAGTCCTTATATCTCTGCTCGGCCGTCATGGCCCCGTAATACTCTTCAAAGCCCTCCCAAACCACATATGGCGCAGTTTCCACCGTCTCCAGCAGGGCATACCAAGCCTCCCACCGCTCCGGGGTATCCAGCGGCACATCCAAAAAGGTCTCAAAAATGTGCATTGTCAGCCGTCTGGCCGCCGAGGGGGCCAGCTCCTCCGACAGATATCTGGCCGCCGCGATGGCCCGGTTCGCCGGGATCGCAATGTCCGCCGCCCGCACCAGATCCTCCAGCCCTCCGTTAGGCGGCAGGTTGTACAGAACGGTCTGCACCTGACTCAGCCGCTGCATAGCCTCTGACAGCTCCCTCTGGGTCCGCTCAAAATGCTTCTGAAGCAGGATATCGGTCTCCTCCGGGGTCTGGAGCAGCTGGGCGATCTCCTCCAGGGACAGTCCCAGCTCCCGGAGCTTGGCGATGAACAGCAGCCGTTCCACATCCCCCTCCCCGTACTCCCGGTATCCGATCCCGTTTTTCAACGGGGAGAGAAAGCCCCTGTCCTCGTATATATAGATGGCCTTCCGGGAGAGCCCGGTACGCTTCATTACCTCGTTGATCTTCACGGCTTTTTCCCTCCCACCGACCCGAAATACCTCATTTATAATAAACTATGCCCCTGGGGAAAAGTCAATAGTTTAACACAATTTCAGAAGAAAAAAGCCCGGAGCCTTCGCTCCGGGCTTTCCTCATCGTCCCAAGGACATTCCCATCCTCCGGTAGGTGTGACGAAGCCCCCGAATGGCCACCGAATAGGCGGTGATATTCTCCGGCGCGGCGATCCCCGTATATCCGGAGTCCCCCAGGTGATGGATGTCCGCCCCTGTCATCTTACATTCCAGGGCGATACGCCGGATGGTGTCCACATCCGCCCCCTCCTGGGAGGTGCCGATGGCCGTCATAGCCAGTTTTCCCAGGGAATGGGCTTTCTCCACCAGCCCCCGGACAAAGGGGGTGGTGATCCCGGGGACCGTTCCCGGGGCCGGGAGAAGGATCACATCGGCCCCCGCCTGGGCAAAGGCCTCCACCTCCCCCTGGGTGACGATCCTCTCTCCGCCCTCCCCCGGCACCCCGGAGGCATGCATCTTCCCGGCGGCCAGGATCAGCCTGTCCCCCAGGTGAGTCCGAAACAGCTCCAGGGTATCGGTGATGGCCCGGTTGGTCACCCCCGTGCCGGGGTTTCCCGTCAGGAGGATAAAGTCCACCCCCATATCGGCGGCCCTCCAGGCATTTTCCAAGGTGGCCATCCGGCCCTTGGTCATGACCCAAAGGCTATCCACCTCCCCAGCCCCCGCCTCCACCGGCTCCAGGTTGATTCCCACGGGGCGGCCGGTGAGCCGCTTCACCTCCCGGACCACCTCCCCGGGCTCCACCGGGGGAAGGCCCTGTATCTGAGGATTGTCCACATCAAACAGGTTCAGCAGCAGGATATCCGCCCCCAGGGCTGCCGCCAGCTCCCCGTTGGTCACGTCCCCAAGCAGGGGCGTCACCGTCCCGATGGTCTCACAGGCCAGCGTCCTCCCCTCAGAGGCCCCGATGGCAAACAGCAGCTCCTCCTTTGTCATGCGGGCAAAATCGGATGCGGCACAGTCCAAAATACGCTTTGCCACAGCAAAACCCCCTTTGAAGATGAAAAATTAAAAGTGAAAAGTGAAAAAGCTGAGTGCAACTATAACAAATGCCCCTGTTTTTTCACCTTTCACTTTTCGTTTTTAACTCAGTTCAGAAAGCCCTCCAGGATCCTCTCCTCGGCCTCCTCCTCGGTGAGGCCCAGAGTCAGCAGCTTCAGAATCTGGTCCCCGGCGATCCGCCCGATAGCCGCCTCGTGGATGAGCTGGGCGTCCACGCTCTGGGCGTCGATGGCGGGGATGGACTTGATCTTGGCCTGGTCCATGAGGATGGAATCACACTGGACATGACCAAAGCAGTCGGCCTTCCCCGTCATGCAGGGGCGGAATACCTGGACCGAGTCCCCCCGGCCTACGGACCGGGATACCACCCGGCCTGTGGCTCCATCCCCCTGAAGGATGATCTCCACATTGGATTCGGCCACCTGGGTCCCGTCGGTCATCAGCTTTTCGTTGATGATACACTCGCCCCCGGCGGCCACCTCCACCACCGTGTCCCGGATGGTGGAGTCCACCCCCCGGATCTGGGTCATCTCCATGGTGATGGAGGCCCCCTCCTCCAAGTATACCTCGGTGCGGGGGTTGAGTATACGCTGCCCGGTGCCCGGGCCCTCGCCGTAGTGCCGCTCCACGTAGCGGACCCGGGCGTTCTTCCCGATATGGAACACATGGATGCCGTCGTGCTGGCTGGTCTCGCATCCGGTATTGTGAATGCCGCAGCCCGCCACAATGTCCACGTCGGCCCCCTCGCCGATATAAAAATCGTTGTAGACCACGTCGGTGATCCCGGACATACTCAGGACCACAGGGATGTGGACCGACTCCCCCTTGGTCCCCGGCTTCACGGTAATGTCGATCCCCGGCTTGCCGTCAGTTTTGGAGGCGATATCAATATTGGCGGTGACCTGCCGGTCATCCAGGGCTCCGTTGACCCGGAAGTTATAGGCCCCCTGGGGCACCTTCTCCAGCTCCGCGATCTCCTTCAGGACCTTCCATTCCAGCTTGTCCATCACCGATCCCCCTCTCTCATATAGCCGCACCCGGGCAGGGTCCGGGCCATGATCTGGGGGAATATCTCCTCCTGAGGCCCATGTTTGGCCACCTTGCCCTGCTCAATGACCAGGATCTCGTCCGCCAGCCGGATGATCCGCTCCTGGTGGGAGATGATGAGCAGGGTGGAATCCCCCTTTTTGTGGATATTCTCAAAGGTCTCGGTGAGCCGGGCAAAGCTCCACAGGTCGATCCCCGCCTCCGGCTCGTCAAAGATCATCAGCCCCGCCTTCCGGGCCAGGATGGTGGCAATCTCGATCCGCTTGACCTCTCCCCCGGAGAGGGAGGCGTCCACCTCCCGGTCAATGTAATCGTCGGCGCACAGGCCCACCTGGGTCAGATACCGGCACCCCTCCGTGGGGGTCAGCTCCTCCTTCCCGGCGGCCAGAGCGATCAGATCCCGCACCTTCATCCCCTTGAACCGGGGGGGCTGCTGGAAGCCGTAGCTCACCCCCGCCTTGGCCCTCTCGGTGATGGAAAGGTTGGTGATATCCTGCCCGTTCCAGCGGATGGAGCCGCCGGTGGGCTGGTTCAGACCCATAATGGTCTTGGCAAGGGTGGTCTTCCCTCCCCCGTTGGGACCGGTGATGACCACCAGCTTCCCGCTGTCCACGGAGAGGGATACATCCCGGAGGATCCCCAGCTCTCCCCCGTCCTCCCCTGTCACATCATAGCGCAGATGGCTGATTTCTAACATATCTGTAAAGACTCCTTTGCGGATCATATTTCCTATCAATTTAGTATTATATCACGGAAGCCGGAAAATACAAGCCCTCCCCAAAAACTTTTCCACACGTGAAAAAGCAGTACTTGTCTCCAAGTACTGCTTTTCTGGAGCGGGCAACGAGGCTCGAACTCGCTACCTCCACCTTGGCAAGGTGGCGCTCTACCAGATGAGCTATGCCCGCGTCGTCGGCAGAAGCTTCATATCCTTCGCTCTGCCTCCTCTCCCCACCAAATCGTTTCACGATTTGCCGGGGACCCCATTTTGATTTGATAGGGAAACAAATTGGTGGACGATACAGGACTTGAACCTGTGACCTCCCGCACGTCAAGCGGATGCTCATACCAGCTGAGCTAATCGTCCGAAAAGGCAAGGGT
>JAAWNQ010000045.1 GCA_022799035.1 Oscillospiraceae bacterium | reverse complement strand
ATCTGCTCCATGATGAGCGAGCTGGGCCGGGAGACCGTTTCCGCCTACGCCGCCGCCAAGGGCGGCCTGAAGATGCTGACCCGGAACATCGCCAGTGAGTACGGGGAGTACAACATTCAGTGTAACGGCATTGGCCCCGGGTACATCGCCACCCCCCAGACCGCGCCCCTTCGGGAGACCCAGCCCGACGGCAGCCGCCATCCCTTCGATCAGTTCATCATCTCCAAGACCCCCGCGGCCCGTTGGGGAGACGCCGCCGACCTGGGCGGCCCCGCCGTGTTCCTGGCCTCCTCCGCCTCCGATTTTGTCAACGGACACATTCTCTATGTGGACGGCGGTATTTTGGCCTATATCGGCAAACAGCCCAAATAAAGAATAACAGCGAAAGAAGGAACAGGAACCCGCTTTTTGGGGATCCTGTTCCTTTTTTTGTTCATTCCGCTGGAAATGGAGGGATACAGCAATTTTTTGTTGACGGGGCAGGAGGATTGCTTTATAGTAATATTAAATGGACAGTCTGACAGATGAGATGGATAAAACGGATGAACAGAGGGGCCTGTGAGGCTGGGAGGCAAGAGGATGGATGTGCGGGAAATAGACCTATATCGGTACTACGGACATACTCCACCGCCGGAGGCTGTGGGAAGGCTGACGGTATGGCACTATGAGACCCCGGAGCGGCTGGGTGGACGGCGGACACGGCCTGGGGTGCTGCTCCTGCCCGGCGGGGCGTACAGCCGGACCTCGGATAGGGAGGCGGAGCCGGTGGCCCTGCGGTTTGCCGCCCTGGGGTATATCCCCTTTGTGCTCCGGTACTCCTGCGCGCCCCACAGCTTTCCCGTGGCCCTGCGGGAAGCGGCTATGGCGATGAGGTATATCCGGGAGAATGGGAGGGAGCTTGATGTGGATCCCCATATGGTGGCGGCGGTGGGCTTCTCGGCGGGAGGGCATCTGTGCGGCACACTGGGGACTCTCTACGACGGGGAGGAAGTGGCGGATATCGGGGCCGGAGCCGTGATTAGGCCGGACGCCCTGGGACTTTGTTATCCGGTGGCGGTATCCTGGGGAGCCACTCATGAGGAGAGCTTTGAGAATATCTCCGGGGGAAGCCGGACGCTGCGGGACCGGCTGTCCCTGGAGAAGCTGGTGAGGGCGGATATGCCTCCGGTATTCCTGTGGCACACCCGGGAGGATCCCTCGGTGCCATGCAGGAACAGTCTGATCCTGGCCTGTGGGTTGGAGGAGGCGGGGGTGGACTTTGCCTTTCACTTGTACCACAGGGGAGGGCATGGCCTTTCCAATGCGGACGAGACTGTTTACCCGGCGGGAAGGGTGCCTCCGGTCAGTTGGGATGTGCCTGGGTGGCTGGAGGCCATGGTCCGGTTTTTTCAGGAGAAGGGCTTGAGGATCAAGGATGGGGAGGAATAAGGAATGAATGGGATTCTCTTTGTGGGGGAGCATACCCGCACCTATGATGTGCGTTGGCACAGCCATGAGCATTGGGAGCTGGTGTACTGTACCGGAGGCGAGGGGGCCTTTCAGTTTGAGAATGGGGCCGTCATCAGCTATCGGGAGGGGGAGGTGGTGGCGATCCCTCCCAACGAGCTTCACGCCAACAACAGTCGGGAGGGGTTTACCAACATTCACCTGACAATACAGGACCCCACCTTTCCCTTTAAGGGGAGTTTTTTGGTCGGCGATGACGGGGAGCGGCACTTGAGAGTGGCCTTTTCTCAGGCGAAGTATTACTTCTCCTCCGACGTCAAAAAGAGGGAGCTGGTACTTGCGGCCCTAGGAGAGCTTATCTCCAGCTACCTGACGGTTTACCACAGCAACCGAGAATTTTCCGGCCCGGTGGATCAGATTCGCACCAGCATCATCCAGAATTACGCCGACCCGGGGTATGCTCTGGATGGGGCCATCCGGGAGATGCCTTTCAATTATGACTATCTCCGAAAACTGTTTAAGAAGGAGATGGGGGTAACGCCTCTGGAATACATGATCCGCCTGCGGATGAAAAAGGCGGAGACCATGCTCGCTGCCATGTGGAACAATGAATATTCCATTGCGGAGGTGGCAGAGCAGTGCGGTTTCGATGACGCATTGTATTTTTCGCGGGTGTTCAAGAAGAATTTTGGCTGTTCGCCCTCGCAATTCGCCAAGCAGAGAAGCCGGAGCGGAAGAGATTGACCGGAAGAAAGACTTTTGGGCAGCCCTGGATCCCTGATATCCGTTTTGTGAATAAAAGGTGTCGAAAAGGATATGGGAGTGGGAAGCCGGAACGATTATAATAAGGATATACAAAAAGAAGGGACTGGACAGCCCGGTGTGATCCACAACAAAATTTAGGGAGGAAAAAATATGAATTTCGACGTTCGGTACGCCAACCATCCTGAGGACTCCAAGCGGTACGACACAGCGGAGCTTCGTCGTCACTATCATGTTTCCGGCCTGTTTCAGCCGGATGAGATTAACCTGACATACTCCCATCAGGACCGGATCATTGCCGGTGGCATTATGCCGGTGAAGGGGGAGCTGAAGCTGGATACCTGTAAGGAGCTGGCTGCCCCCTACTTCCTGGCCCGCCGGGAGCTGGGCGCCATCAATATCGGCGGACCTGGAGTTATCGTGCTGGATGGGAGGGAATATCCCATGAATTCCAAGGACGGTATCTATGTGGGTATGGGGACCAAGGAGCTGGTGTTCAAATCGATGGACCCCACGGATCCCGCCAAGTTCTATATCAATTCCTGTCCCGCCCACCGTACCTGCCCCACAGTCCATATCCCCATGGATAAGGCCCGGTATAATCATCTGGGAGGGCAAGAGACCGTGAATGAGCGGATCCTCCGGCAGTATATCCACCCCGCTGTGTGCGAGAGCTGCCAGCTTAGCATGGGCATGACTGCTCTGCTGCCCGGGAATGTTTGGAACACCATGCCCAGCCACACCCATGAGCGGCGGATGGAGGTCTATCTGTATTTCGATATCGCCCCCGACCAGGCGGTGTTCCACATGATGGGTCAGCCTGGCCAGACCCGGCACATCGTTATGCACAATGAGGAGGCGGTGATCTCTCCCTCCTGGTCCATCCATTCCGGCGTGGGTACCAGCAACTATACCTTTATCTGGGGGATGTGTGGGGAGAACCAGGACTTTGACGATATGGACGGGATCCCCACTGAAAATCTGCGGTAAAAGGAGCCTCTGTTCCGGTTGCCTCTTTAGGGAGCGGAAAAAGATTTTTTTGATTTGAAGGAGGAGCGGAACATGACAAATATTTTTGACCTTACCGGGAAGGTGGCGCTGGTTACCGGCGGCGCCCGGTCCATTGGCTTGGCTCTGGGGATCGGCTTAGGGCAGGCGGGGGCTGTGGTTTGCTTCAACTGCACCAGTGAAAAGAGCAGGGAGGAAGGTCTGAAGGCGTACGAGGAAGCTGGGATAAAGGCCCATGGTTTTGTGGCCGATGTATCTGACGAGACCTCGGTCAAAAAAATGGTGGATGAGATCCGGGAGAGCGTGGGCGTCGTTGATATTCTGGTCAACAATGCCGGAATCAATAAGAGAGTGCCCCTTGCGGAGATGGAGGTGGAGGATTTCACCCGAGTCATCGGCGTGGACCTGATCGCCCCCTTTATTGTCAGTAAGGCGGTCCTGCCCGGTATGCTGGACAAGGGACATGGTAAGATCATCAATATCTGTTCTATGATGAGCGAGCTGGGGCGGCCCACGGTGGCGGCCTATGCCGCCGCCAAGGGTGGGCTGAAAATGCTGACCCGGAACATCTGCGCTGAGTATGGGGGAGCAAACATTCAGTGCAACGGCCTGGGCCCTGGCTACATCGCCACCGATCTGACCGCTCCCCTCCGGGAGACCCAGCCGGACGGGACACCCCATCCCTTTGACCGTTTTATCCAGGAGCGGACCCCGGCGGGGCGCTGGGGAAGCCCCAAAGATCTGGTGGGCCCGGTGGTATTCCTGGCTTCCGACGCCAGTGATTTTGTCAATGGACAGGTGCTCTATGTGGACGGCGGCATCTTGGCCTACCTGGGGAAATAACACAGAAAAAAGAACGGTCTGCCAAAGCTGGCAGACCGTTCTTTTTATATGCAGAGAGAGGAAAAAGATTATCTCTGGATCCGCCCGGAAGCATCACCGCCGGCCAGCTTTTCCACCTCGGCTACAGTCATCATGTTGAAGTCGCCCTCAATGGAGTGCTTGAGGGCGGAGGCGGCCACGGCAAACTCCACGGCAGCCTGAGTATCCTTGCCGGTGAGAATACTGTAAATAAGGCCGCCGCCAAAGCTATCGCCGCCGCCCACCCGGTCGATAATGTGCAGATCGTACTTTTTGGAGAAGCAGTACTCGTCTTTGGCCACATTATAAAGCATGGCAGACCAGCCGTTGTCAAAGGCGGAGTGGCTCTCCCGGAGAGTGATGGCTACCATCTCAAAGCCAAACTTATCGGCCAACTGCTTGGCGACGGATTTGTACCCCTCGTGGTTCAGAGTCCCGCCATAGATATCTGTGGCCTCGGCCTCGATACCGAACACGTCCTTGGCGTCCTCCTCATTGGAGATGCACACATCCACATACTGGCACAGTTCGGTCATGGCGGCCCGGGCCTGCTCCCGGGTCCACAGCTTGCCCCGGTAATTGAGGTCGCAGGAGATTTTGATGCCCTTGGCCTTTGCGGCCTTGCAGGCCTCCTTGCAGATATCTACTACATTGGGACCCAAGGCGGGGGTGATCCCGGTGAAATGGAACCAATCCACACCGTCAAAAATCTTGTCCCAGTTGAAGTCGGCAGTGGTGGCTTCCTGGATAGCGGAGTGGGCCCGGTCATAGATACACACGCTGCCCCGCTGTGAAGCGCCCTTCTCATTGTAGTAGATACCCACACGGTTGCCGCCGTGGGTGATAAGGGAGGTATCTACGCCAAAGCGGCGCAGGGAATTAACGGCACACTGGCCGATAGCATGGGCGGGGAGCTTGGTGACAAAGGCAACGTCCAGGCCGTAGTTGGCGAGGGAGACGGCCACATTGGCTTCGCCGCCGCCGAAGGTGAACTCCAGATGGTCAGCCTGGACAAAACGCTCGTAGTTATAGGGCTGAAGACGGACCATGATCTCGCCAAAAGTGATTACTTTCGCCATTTTATCTTCCTCCTAAAAATATATTGATATAAAATTCTTACTTTTGCATGAGGTGGATGGCAAAGCCGCCGATCTCACCCTTGATGTAGATGGCCTTGGTCTTGCCCTTGGGATCCACCACCCGACTCTCCTCAATAAACTCAATACCCTGGCGGCTCAGATGGTAGATGGCCCGGTCCACGCTGTTAGTGCCGATGGCGATATGACCGTTGGTACCCCGGGCATCGGGCTTCTTCATGCACTCCACAGCCTTGCCGGCAAAGTCGGAAGAGTTACCGGCCTTATACTCCAGGTCAAAGAGAGCGCAGAGGGCCTTGGCTACCTTTGCGGCCTCCTCAGGACTGCCACAGTTGACACCTACATGGGCCAGAGAGAAGCCCAGCATAGTTTTAACGGCGTCCTTGGAGATAGCGGTGATCTCCTCCCACTTTTCCCCCCCAATAAGATCCTTTTTCACCATCCAGGTGCCGCCTACGGCGGTGATTTGATCAAAGGAGAGGTAATCCATCAGGTTTTTGGTGTTGACGCCGCCGGTACACATCCACTTGGCTGACTTCAAGGCGGCGCCGATGTTCTTCAACATGGACACACCGCCATTGGCCTCGGCGGGGAAGAATTTGAGAACATCACAGCCCTGGTTCATAGCCTGCTGCATCTCGCCGGGGGTGGCGGTGCCGGGGACCATGATACAGCCCTTGTCCAAAACGTGCTGGGTAACCTTGGGGTCATATCCGGGAGCTACAATGAAAGAGACTCCGGCGGCAATGGCCCGGTCTGCCTGATCTGCGGTCAGTACAGTGCCGGCTCCAAGGAGCATGTCCGGAACCTCCCTGGCGATAGCGCGGATAGCGTCCTCTGCAGCGGCGGTGCGGAAGGTGACCTCAGCGGCGGGCAGGCCGCCGGCGACCAGAGCCTTGGCCAGAGGGACGGCTTTGCTGGCGTCCTCAATGGCGATGACAGGAATGATGCCGATCTCACTGATCCTCGTTAGAACTTCATTCATGATTCATCTCTCCTTCCGGGTTGCATACAACCCCAAGTTAAATCTATCATACCGTTTTCAAGAAAAAATGTCTATGGAAGATTCGGCAAAATAATAAGAAGATATGAACATTCCAACTAAAAAATTGTGTAAAACGGGGAGGAGCTATTATTCCCTTTGGTCTGTGGAACCGGCCTGAACTGAGAGGAAATATTCCTTGGGGGCTATTCCATACTCGGCCCGGAAAGCGCGGTAAAAGCCGGTATAATCACCAAAACCACAGCGGTTGTATACCTGGCTGGGAGACAGTCCTTTTGCCAGAAGCCAACGGGCGTTCAGGAGTCGCTTTTTCAGAATATATCGGTGAACGCTGGTACCCATCTGGCGGTTAAATTCATGGCTCAGGTGATATTTGCTCACAAAGCATTGCTCCGCCAAAAGGTCCAGGGAGAGGGGCTCACTGTAATGGGAATTCACATACTCCACCGCAGCCGCAACCAGAGGGCTGGACCGGGCGTTTTCCCTGGAGCGGCCATCATCTTGGTCTGCAATGCGGTTTACCTCTACCAGGAGCTGGGAAAGAAGGCTTTCGCGCAGGAGATCGGCTCCGTAGGCGGAGGAGTTATATTCCTGCCAAAGACTCTCAAAAAGACGCTGTATTCCCGTTTGGTCATTCGGCTTCACTTTGAAAAGATTGCTGTAGTTGGAGCGCCCAGGGTCAAAGCAGTGGGCCAGATCTGTGCTGGGACTGGATAGGCGCTGGAGCAGGTGGGGAGCGACCCAGAGGGTATACCGCTCATAGACCGACATTTCGGGACGGATACAGACCTGATGAAGCTCTCGGGGATTGATAAGGAGCAGATCTCCCGGCATTACCCGGTATAAGCGGCTTTCAACGGTGTAGGTCACATTTCCGGAGAGCAGATAATACACCTCGTAGAAATCATGGTGGTGAAGCTGCACATCCTGAAGGTGGGCGTCCCGTTTGAACTGCAATTCAAAGTCCGGTCGAATCATCACCTGTCGGGGATCAAATTTTTGAGGATGGATCATTCTGACTGCCCCTTTCTTAGTTTTATGATAAAGCGGCAGTGGGACCTTGTCAAGAAAAAGACCGCAAGATTTACAATATAGGAGGACAAAGAACACCATTGGAAAAGAAAAGCCGGCCAGATATAATAAAAACATAAAAGGGGATATCCCCAAAACAGATGGAGGGAAGCGGGATGGAGAAGCTTAACTACGAGGTACTGAAAAAGTCTGGCTATGATGGCTATATTCTGGAGAGAGCACCTGAGAAGGTCCTGCAGTTTGGAGAGGGGAATTTTCTCCGGGCCTTTGTTGACTACTGGTTTGATCTATCCAATGAGAGAGCGGGTTGGAACGGGAAGTGTGTGCTGGTTCAGCCCATTGCATCCGGTCTGGCGGAGTATATCAACAGCCAGGAGGGGTTGTATACCCTGTATCTCCGAGGAGTGGAGCGGGGGGAAAAGGTGGATCGGAAACGGGTGATCTCCTCAGTTTCCCGTTGCCTGAACCCCTATGAAAAGGCGGGCTTTGAGGCTATGATGGAGGTGGCGATCTCTGAGGATCTGGAGTATGTGGTGTCCAACACCACTGAGGCGGGCATCGTCTATGATCCCGCCTGCCAGCTTTCCGATGCTCCCTGCGCCTCCTTTCCGGGAAAGTTGACTCAGGTACTCTACCATCGCTGGAAGGCGGGGAGAAAGGGCTTGGTCGTCCTGTCCTGTGAGCTTATTGACAACAATGGCAAGGAGCTTTTGAAATGTGTGAACCAATATGTGGACCAGTGGGGACTGGAGGAGGGGTTTCGAGGGTATGTCAATAAGGAGTGTACCTTCTGCTCCACCCTGGTGGACAGGATCGTTCCGGGTCGGATCCGGGATGAGGAGGAAGTCAGGCGTCTGGAGGAACAAAACGGTTACCGGGATGAACTCATGGACGTGGGAGAGGTCTTTGGTGTGTGGAATATCGAGGGGCCTGCCTGGCTGAGCGAAAAGCTTCCTTTTCAAAAAGCCGGCGTCAACTGTGTGGTAGTCCCTGATGTGACCCCCTACAAAAAAAGGAAGGTCCGTATCCTGAACGGTGCCCATACCGGTTTTGTACTGGGTGCTTACCTGGGTGGGCTGGATATCGTCCGGGACTGTATGGAAAATGATACCGTACGGAGCTTTATGAACAAGATGCTTTATGAGGAGGTCATTCCGACCCTCCCTCTGGACAAAAAGAATCTGGAGGATTTTGCTGCTGCGGTTCAGGATCGGTTCAACAACCCTTTTGTGGACCATGAGCTTATGAGTATTTCCCTCAATTCTACCTCCAAGTGGAGGGCGCGGAATATGCCTTCCTTTTTGGAATATGTCCGGCAGACGGGCAGACTGCCCGCCTGTCTTACCATGAGCTTTGCCGCCTACATCGCTTTCTTTTCCCAGGATATCCAGACCCTCACCGAAAAGGGACTGGTATGCAGGCGGCCCAAAGGAAACGAGTACCTTTGCTCTGATGACCGCTGGGTTCTGGAATTTTATTATGCTCACAGAGATGACAGGGAGGAGGATCTGGTCCACGCCGTCATGACCAACCGGGAGATGTGGGGGCAGGACCTGACACAGATCACCGGGTTTGAAGCTGCCACGGTAGAGAACCTGAAGAAGATCCGCATTCAGGGAAGCATAGCGACTTACGCCGATTGTCTGTAATCTGTAGAGGGAGGGGAACCGGGAATGCCTGATTTTATTCGGATCCACCCTGGGGATAATGTGGTGGTGGCCCTGAGAGATATCCCCGCTGGAACGGCCTTTGAAGGGACGGCAGCCAAAGAGGATATTCCCCTGGGACACAAAATGGCGATCCTCTCCGTCGAGGAGGGAGAAGCGGTGGTAAAGTACGGCTTTTCCATCGGCCATGCCACTGCTCCAATTACAGCGGGAGAGTGGGTCCACACCCACAATATGGCCACCAACCTATCCGGGGAGATGGAATACACCTACACGCCCCATTTACAGTTTCCAGATCCTGTAAAGCCAAAAACCTTTCGGGGATATCGCCGGCCGGATGGCAAAGTGGGAGTCCGCAATGAAATATGGATCATTCCAACCGTAGGCTGTGTCAATGATGTAGCCAAGGCACTGGTTCGAGAAAACCAGTACTTGGTACAGGGGACGGTGGATGGACTTTACACCTTTCCTCACCCCTTTGGATGTTCTCAGACCGGGGAGGACCACGCTCAGACACGAAAGCTGTTGGCGGCCCTGGCCCGCCACCCTAATGCCGGAGCGGTGCTGGTGCTGAGTCTGGGCTGTGAGAATCTGACCCGCGAACAGTTCCTGGCTGAACTGGGAGAGTATGACCCAGAGCGGATAAAATTCCTGACCTGCCAGGAGGTTTCAGATGAGATAGAAACGGGAGGCAAGCTCTTAAAGGAGTGCGCTGCCTATGCCGCAGGCTTTCAGAGGGAGGAAATTCCCGCCAGTGAACTGGTGATCGGGATAAAGTGCGGCGGTTCTGATGGACTTTCCGGCATCACAGCCAACCCGGTGGTAGGCCGTTTTTCCGACCTCCTGTGCGCTCAGGGTGGATCCACCGTGCTGACGGAAGTCCCTGAAATGTTTGGGGCAGAGGGTTTTCTTTTGGATCGTTGTGTCAATGAAGAGGTATTTCACAAGGCGGTGGATATGATAAACGGCTTCAAGGCCTATTTTATCCGCCACCATGAGGTGGTCTACGACAATCCAAGCCCGGGCAACAAGGCGGGAGGGATCACCACCTTGGAGGACAAGTCCTGCGGCTGTGTTCAGAAGGGGGGGAGCACCCCCATTATGGATGTGATCGGCTACGGGGACCCGGTTATCTCCAAGGGTCTCAATATGCTCTATGGTCCTGGAAATGATCTGGTCTCAGCCACTGCGCTGACGGCGGCGGGAGCTCACATCATTCTCTTTACCACCGGTCGGGGTACGCCCTTTGGGGCGCCGGCTCCCACGATGAAGCTGGCTACCAATACCCCTTTGGCGGAGAAAAAATCCGGCTGGATCGACTTCAATGCCGGGGTGGTGGCGGACGGGTTGCGCACCTTGGACGAGTCGGCGGCAGATCTGATAGAAAAGGTGCTTTCCGTGGCTTCCGGGGAGCAGACCTGTGCTGAGCGGAAAGGCTATCGGGAGATATCTATTTTTAAGGACGGAGTGGTGCTGTAAGCGCCGCCATAAGACGAGGAGGGAACAGGCGATGACCGCTTTTATGGACCGGGATTTTTTGCTTCACACTGGGACGGCGAAAACCCTTTACCACGACCATGCGGCAAAGATGCCCGTCATTGACTATCATTGTCATATTGACCCCATGGAGATATACGAGGACAAGCGATATAACTCTATCACTGAGGTGTGGTTGGGAGGCGACCACTATAAATGGCGGGCCATGCGCTCCTGTGGGGTGCCGGAAAAATATATTACCGGAGATGCCACCTCCGCTGAAAAGTTTCAGAAATGGGGGGAGATCCTCCCCAGCCTGATCGGGAATCCCCTCTATCACTGGACTCATATGGAGCTTCAGCGGTATTTTGGTATTACGGAACCCCTCAATGGGGAGAGTGCCATGAGGATCTATGAGCAGTGCAATAAAATTTTGGCCCAGCCGGATATGTCTGTCCGGGGTATCATCCGCAGATCCAACGTGAAGCTTATCTGCACCACCGACGACCCTGCCGATGATCTGAAGGCCCATGAGCTGCTGGCCGCAGACCCCACGGCCCCCGCTGTGGTCCTGCCCGCCTTTCGCCCCGACAAGGCCATGCGGGCGGACAAGGCAGACTTCCCCCAGTATGTGGCCCGGCTGGAGAGAGTGGTGGGATATCCCATCAATAAAATGGAGGATATGAGAAGGGCCCTTCGGGACCGGATCGCCTACTTTGCCGACCACGGCTGTCGGGTCTCCGACCATGCCTTGGATCACAGCTTCTGTGTGCAGGCGGAGGAGGCAGAACTGGACAGGATCCTGGCTGCCGCCAAAGGGGGAGAGGGGATCGCCTGGGATCAGCAGCTTGCCTACCACACCGCCCTTCTTATTACGGTGGGTCAGGAATATGAAAAGCGGGGTTGGGTCATGCAGCTCCATTTTGGATGCCTGCGGGATAACTCTACCAGGATGTTCAAAAAGCTGGGGCCGGACACCGGCTTTGATTCCATGAACGACGCCGCCAACGCGGTGGGGCTTGCCAGATTCCTGGATACCATGGAGTTGGCGAAGGCACTGCCTAAGACCGTCCTATACTCCCTGAACCCTGCCGACAACGGTATCATTGGCACGATCATGGGCTGTTTCCAGACCGACAGCTCTATCCCCGGCAAGGTCCAGCAGGGCTCCGCCTGGTGGTTCAATGACCATAAGCCCGGAATGGAGGCCCAGATGACCAGCCTGATGACCCTGGGAGTGATGGGGACCTTCAATGGTATGCTTACCGACTCCCGTAGTTTTTTGAGTTATACCCGGCACGAGTATTTTCGCCGGATTCTGTGCAACCTTTTTGGACAACTGGTGGAGGATGGAGAATATCCTTCCGACCTGAATACTTTGGGGAAGATGGTGGAAAATATCAGCTACAACAATACCCTGCGTTACTTTGGCTTTGATAAAGTGCTGAAATGATCTAAGAGTAAGTGGGCAAAAATGAGCCCAGAGCAATAAAGCTTTGGGCTCATTTTTGCTTTCGGAAGCCTATTGACAGGAGGGAAAAAGTGTGTTACTATAATCCATGCTTTTGACCGGGCTCACCCTCAGGCGGAGAGATGTCCGAGTGGTTTAAGGAGCCAGTCTTGAAAACTGGTGATCCCGCAAGGGACCGTGGGTTCGAATCCCACTCTCTCCGGATCATCGGAAGAAGTTCCATTTGAATATACCTATTTTCAGCGATGCAGAAGTACCCAAGTGGCTGAAGGGGCTCCCCTGCTAAGGGAGTAGGCGGGTAAAACCGTGCGAGGGTTCAAATCCCTCCTTCTGCGCCAGAAAACCTCAAGGAGATTGGAAGGTCTCCTTGAGGTTTTCTCTTTTTCAGTTGAAAATGGTAGAAAAACCCTTGCAAAAGAGAAGCGGATAGGGTAAAATATCTTAGCTACATTTTGCATCAATTATTTTGGGAGGATGAATCCAATGGCTACTATTACTGCAGGTGAGTTTCGCAATGGTGTTACCTTCGAGATGGATGGTAAGGTCATGCAGGTGGTGGAGTTCCAGCACGTGAAGCCCGGCAAGGGAGCCGCTTTCGTGCGGACCAAGATGAGGGACGTTCTGGGCGGCGGTGTCACCGAGACTTCTTTCAACCCCACCGCCAAATTCGAGAGCGCGTATATTGAGCGCAAGGACGCTGAGTACAGCTACAATGATGGTGATCTGTATTACTTTATGGATCAGGAGAGCTTTGAGATGGTCCCCGTGTCCAAAGGGGATCTGCCCGACGGCTTTGCCTTTGTGAAGGAGAACACCGTCTGCAAGCTGATGATCTACAAGGAGAAGGTGGTGGGCGTGGAGGCCCCCAACTTCGTGGAGTTGGAGGTCACCGAGACGGATCCCGGCTTCAAGGGCGATACCGCTACCAATGTGACCAAGCCCGCTACCGTGGAGACCGGCGCTGAGATCAAGGTGCCCCTGTTTATCAACCCCGGCGACAAGATCAAGATCGACACCCGTACCGGCGAGTATCTGGAGCGCTGCAAGGGCTGAGCCCTTGGGCCGAAAGGAGATTACCATGACGATTTCTGAGAAGGTAGCTTATCTGAAGGGTCTGGCTGAGGGTCTGGATCTGGATACAGCCAAGTCCAAGGAGGCCAAGCTCATCTCCGTGATGATCGGAATTTTGGAGGAGATCGGTCTGTCCATTGAGGATCTGGAGGAGAGCGTGGACGATCTGGGCGAAGAGGTGGACGCCATCTCCGATGACCTTTCCGATGTGGAGGAAGTGGTTTTCGAGGAGGACGAGGAAGACCTGGATGAGGATTTCTTTGAAGTGGAGTGTCCCAACTGCGGCGCTGACATTGATATCGACGAGTCCATTTTGGCCGCCGGTGTGGTAGAATGTCCCGGCTGTGGGGAGAAGTTTGCTATTGACCTCACTGACGAGGAGGAGAACTGCTGTTGCGGCCATCGTCGCGGCCACTGCCATGGGCACGACGAAGAGGAGGAGCCCTCCACGGAGGAGTGAGTCCAAGGGTGAAAAGCAGAGAGACGGACAGCGGAGGCTGTCCGTCTCTTTTTCAAAAGGAGGTTATAGAGAATGAAGGAACAGGAGACCCTGCAAAGCTGGCTGAGGGAGTGCCAAAGGGCCGTGTTTTTCGGCGGCGCGGGAGTTTCGACGGAGAGTGGGATCCCCGATTTCCGCAGTGTGGACGGACTATACAACCAAAATTACGCCTATCCTCCCGAGACGATCATCAGCCATAGTTTTTTCCAGCGGGATCCCTTGGAATTTTATCGGTTCTACAAAGAAAAAATGCTCTATCTGGAGGCAAAACCCAACCCTGCCCACCGAAAATTAGCAGAGCTGGAGGCGGCGGGAAGGCTGGCGGCGGTAGTGACACAGAACATTGATGGCCTTCATCAGGCTGCGGGGAGTCGGGTGGTATATGAACTTCACGGAAGCGTTCACCGCAATTACTGCATGACTTGCCATAAGGCCTTTGATGCCGCCCATATAAAGGCGGCGGAGGAAATACCCCGATGCGATGTCTGTGGAGGGGTGATAAAACCTGATGTGGTCCTCTATGAGGAACCTTTGGACGGCCCCACAGTGGAGGGGGCGATAGCAGCCATCGCCCAGGCAGACCTTTTGTTGGTGGGAGGGACCTCCTTGGCAGTTTATCCCGCGGCAGGGCTAATCAATTACTATCAAGGGGATCGGTTGGTCCTGATCAACAAGACTCCCACCCCTTACGACAGCAGGGCCGACCTGATCCTCTCGGGAAGGATTGGAGAAATTTTAGGACAGATCCAGGTGTAAAAGAAGAGCCCGGAGCCGACAGCTCCGGGCCTTCACTCATTGGACACAGAAGAAGGTAAAGCCTCCACTGGCCAGCAGCTCCCCTCTGTTGTTGGTCAGGTCTACCGTCACATAGCAGGTGGTCTGCCCACGGCGGCGGACCTTTGCCTCCGCACGGAGGGAATCCCCCGCCAGTCCGCTGTGGAGAAAGTTGAAGGAACTGGACAAGGTGACATACCGTCTCCCGTCGGTCCGGGCTGCGGCGCCACAGGCACAGTCCGCTATGGTGAAAAGGGCGCCTCCATGGACAAAACCGTAGGGGTTCAGAGAATCTGCCTCTGCACTCAGCACGGTTACAGCCCGGTCCTGCTCTACCTCCGTGAGACGGATGTGATTATGATTCATAAAGGAGTGGTTTTCGCAGTAAGTTATCATCTCTTTTTCCAGATCCATATTTCAAAAACTCCTTGTGTGTTTACTGTGTTCATTATAGCGGGAATTTGTGAGAGAAGCAATATTGACAAGGGAGAAAAAATAGGGTATCCTACAGAAAGCCCATCATGTGCCATGGAGCGGTATCGAAGTGGTCATAACGGGACTGACTCGAAATCAGTTGACGGGCAACCGTCCGTGGGTTCGAATCCCACCCGCT
>JAAWNQ010000044.1 GCA_022799035.1 Oscillospiraceae bacterium | reverse complement strand
CGGGCGCCCCTGGGGATTGGTAGCGGCACCTGGATTCGAACCGGGGACACTACGGGTATGAACCGTATGCTCTAGCCAACTGAGCTATGCCGCCATGCAAACCCTAAAAACAGGGCATGGATTAGTATACCCGATTTCAGGGCGCTTGTCAATCAAAATTTTTGATTTCCCTCGCAATTTACTCAATTTTATACCCCACCCCCCAAACCGTCTTAATAAAGCGGGGATTTCGACTGGGTTCTCCCAGCTTTTCCCTAAGTCTACGAATGTGGACCATCACAGTATTGTTCCTGTCCAGATACTTCTCCCCCCACACCGTCTCAAACAGATCCTCCGCCGAGATCACCTTTCCCCGGTTGGCACAGAGAAGCCACAGGATATCAAACTCAATGGGGGCCAAATTCAAAAGCTGATCGTAAAGCCAGCACTGGTGCGTGGTTTTGTTGATGGTGAGACCGTTGATACTCAAAGTCTCACCCTCCTCCTTCTCCCCTCCGTTGTAGCGGGTATACCGCCGGAGCTGGGCCTTCACCCGGGCCACCAACTCCAGGGGACTAAAGGGTTTTGTCATGTAGTCATCCGCTCCCACGGTAAGACCGGTGATCTTATCGCTGTCCTCCGTTTTGGCGGTAAGCATGAGGATGGGGAACTGCCAATTCCGCCGGATCTCGGCGCACAGGCTTATCCCGGAGATATCCGGCAGCATCACGTCCAGCACTGCCAGATCGATCTTCTCCCGCTCCAGAACCGCCAACGCCTCCGTCCCTGTTCCGCACGGAAAGACCTGAAAGTTTTCTCCCCTCAGATAGACCGTCACCAAATCGGCGATCTCCGGTTCATCATCCACCACCAGGATCCTGGTCTCCACACCGCTCGCCCCTTTCATCGGGAATCTCTCTTTTGGTTCCCACAAACCTATCCCCATTATTATAGGTGGCCCTCCTTACCTCGTCAAGAAGGAAGGTATGTTTGTCAGAAAATCTTCAGGTTCCTGAAAGCCTCCAATTTTCTAATCCGGCAAACACATCCCGCTGGGTGGGGGCGGCTCCGGACACCTGCCCCCACTGGGTCAAAAGGGATCCATTTTTAAAAGACAGAGGGATGACAGGGGCAAGCTCTCCTATTCTGCCGCAAAGGTTTACGGTTGTAGTCAGCCGTTCCTCCCCCCGGGCTGCCCGCCACTGATCCATCTGCCTCCAGGTCTCCTCGTCGGCAAACCCGCCGTAATTGAGAGTCCCGTTTTTCCCCAGCAGAGGAGTCAAGTCAAAGTCGGGGGTCAGGGTTGTCTCCCCCAGATAGAGGTCAAATTCTCCCCGCTCCAACGCTATCACAAACTCCTCCCAGGCCAGCCGGTCCAGGGTGACCTCCATTCCCAGTTCCCTCAGATCCTCCGCCGCCGCTTCGGCTATGGCTACCTTAAATGTGTTATCCTGATTTACCACCAGCCGCAGTTCCAGCTTTTCCCCCCGCTTCCGGGTCAGTATCCCCTCCTCGTTCCGGGTCCAGCCAGCTTCCTCCAGGATGGAGCCTCCCCTCTCCGGGTCCAGCCCCCACCGCTCTGCCAGCTCCCTGTCATATCCAGGCGCGTTGGGGTGTACCGTCAGGGAGGAGGCCACCCCATGCCCCGCCAGGATCCGTCCCGCCATGGTCTCCCGGTCAAGGGCCAGGGCCACAGCCTGCCGCACCTCTTGCTCCCGGCAGAGCCCAGAGCGTAGATTGCACCCCAGATATAATAAGGTGGAGGTGGGATAGTCTGTAGTCTCCAGCCGCCCGGAATATCCCAGTACATTGGTCCCCGTCAGGTCGGTATCCACCAGAGATATCTCTCTGGCGTCAAAGGCATAGATCAGATCGTCCCCGGCCCCCACCGTCCGCAGAGGGATCCGCTCCGCGGGAACCTCTTTTCCCGGCCCGGCAACTAAGGATAATCCCTCCTCATCCTCCATCAAAAAGTAGGCCCCTGTCCCCAGGGGGCGACCATCATCCTCCGTCTCTTTTACGATAGGAATGTCCAGCAAAACCGGCAGTGCCCCATTGGGCCTTGTCAGGGTGACTACAACCGTCTTCCCTTCCGCCACAATGGTTTTCACATCCGCCAACCGCCCTCCGTACCGCTCGCTTCCCCTGGCCTGGGTCAGACTCCTGGCCACCTCCTGCGCAGTGAGAGGCGTCCCATCGGAGAACTCTGCCGGGGTCAACCAGAAGGTCCAGAGAAGCCCATCCTCACTGACGGTATAGCTTGCGCACAGCTCCTCCCGCGCCTCAAAATTTCGATCCACCGAAAACAGTCCCCGGTACAGAAGGGGGGCCAGCGTCAGATTTAACCGGTTGGTTCCGGTGATGGGATGAAACCCTCCCGGGGGATAGCAGGGCAGAACAAAGCCCACCTCCGCTTCCTCCACAGTTGAAGCTGTGGGACGGGGAGTCAGGGTAGGAGCCGGACGCTCCTCGGGCCCCCCGCAGGCTGAAAGAAGGAGGACCAAACTGAGAGCCCCGGCAAATGCCCTTCTCTTTTTTTTCACGCTCTTTCCTCCTTACGCATAAAGGCTGACCGTAAAGGCCGGCTCTCCCGCCTCATCCACATAAAACCAACCGTCCCGGATATCTTCCCAGGTGTAGCTTTCCGGATCCTCCGACCACACCACTTCCTCATAAAAACGATCCACCACGTCCTGGGGCGTATATCCCAGCCTCTCCAACAGCTCCTCCGTGGTCAGAAGGACGTCCTCCTCCAAATCATAGCCGTAGATGCTGGTCCAGAGGACAGGTCCGGAGCCCCCAAGGCTCTCCTCCCTGCCGAAAATGCACAGCTCAAGAACATCCTCCCACCGATACAGCTCATACCATATGTGGAGAGACGGATCCGCGAAGCCCAAGTCGCAGATCCCGTATTCCTCCGGGCCCCGGTCCAAATAAAAGGCGTAATCCGCCCCAATCCGGGCATTAAGTTCTTCCGCCCCAGCCAGCTCCTCCCCCACCTGAGGGATGGCAATATCCAGCCGCAGACGCTCCTCCTCATGCTCCAACCGCCAGCGGTCAGCAAGCCATTCCGGAGCCACCCCCTCTGCGGAAGGAGGGGCAGAGGGTTCTCCTTCCAAAGGAGACTTGCCGGAGACAGAGCAGGAGGCAAGGACAGCCAGGGACAAAAGGACCGCCCCGATCCTCACTTTTCCGCCCATATTCTCCCCTCCTATCCCAAGCTGATCAAAGCCGCCTGACTGCCCCGCTCCCCTTTGGTATACCGGTGGGACCAGTATTTTTCCGGGCGGCACAGGGTACAGTCCGGAGATATGTCTATATTTGTAGTCATAACGCCGGACCTACTCAGCCACAATGCATTCAATCCTTTCAGGTCCACACGGCTTTTCCCCTCCCCCACCTCCTTAAGATAGGGGGCAGCCTCCTCCCCCAAAGCCTCTCTCATGGCCTGAGGGACTTCCTGTCCCGTCTCAAAACAGCACAGGGAGATACAGGGTCCTATGGCCGCCAGAATATGTTTTCTCTCACATCCGTAATCCTGAACCATGGCCTCCACCGCCCGGGCGGCGATGCCCAGGGCCGTCCCCCTCCAGCCGGCGTGGACGGCGGCAATGACCCCCCGGACCGGATCGTCAAGAAGGATGGTGGCGCAGTCCGCCCCGAAAACCACCAGAGTAAGTCCCGGCACATCGGTGATAAGCCCATCGGCCTCATAATCCACCGGCCTGTCCAGTCCCTTTCCCCCGTCAGCCAGGGTCACGGGCCGCACCTCATCCCCATGGACCTGGCTGGATAAGACCAGCTTTCCCATCTCCACCCCCAAGGCTCCACAGACCCGGCGGTAGTTCTCCCGGACTCTTTGGGGGTCGTCACCCCGGTTTGTCCCCAGATTGAGGGAGGCATAGATCCCTTCCGACGTCCCTCCAAGCCGGGTTGTAAAACCGTGGATCACCCCCTTTTTCGCCATCTGGGGTGATATCTGGAGAGGGATCCCCTGTTTTACCTGCTCTATCAGCTCCATATAGCCCTCCCAAAAAACGGAGCCCTCACCGCCCTGTTCCGGCCGGTGAGGGCTGCTGCCTTACGCTTATAGGTCCTCCTCGCTGTGGTACTCCTTGCAGGTACATTTTTTCCACTTTTTCCCGCTCCCGCAGGGGCAGGGGTCGTTGCGGCCGATCTTGATCCCCTTTCGGACCACAGGCCGCTTCTGCACTGTACCGTCGTTCCCCCCGGAGGTGCCGGTGACCTTTGCCACCCGCTCCCGCTTCACCTCTCCCTGGGGTTGGACCCGGACAATAAACAAGCGGCGTACCGTCTCCTCCTGGATGGCCCCGATCATCTCCTCAAACATGTCATAGCCTTCCCGCTTATACTCCACAATGGGATCGGACTGTCCGTAAGCCCGAAGGCCGATCCCCTGGCGCAGCTCGGTCATGGCGTCAATATGGTCCATCCAGTATTCGTCCACCACCCGGAGCATGACCACCCGCTCCAACTCCCGCATCAGGGTCTCCCCCAGCTCCCGCTCCTTGGCGGCATACAGGCTTGTGGCCCGCTCGGTAAGCTGGTCGATAAGCTCCTGGGCGGAGTAGCCGCTCAACTCCTCATCGGTATACTTAAAATCATTGGGCCCCAGGAACACGCCCCGGAACTGCTCGGTGGCCTCCCGCCAGCCCTGGGCGTCCAGATGGTCGTGCTCTCCCATATGGCCCCGGACGGCGCTTTCGATACCCCCGGCGATCATCTTCTGGATGCTCCCCTTCAGATCCTCCCCGTCCAGCACCTGGCGGCGCTGCTTGTAGATGACCTCCCGCTGGGTGTTCATCACGTCATCGTACTCCAGAGTGCTCTTTCTGGTCTGGAAGTTCCGGGACTCCACCTGCCGCTGGGCGTTCTCAATGGCGTTGGTCAGCATCTTCTGCTCGATGGGAGTGTCCTCATCCACCCCCAGCTTATCCATCATGCCCATGACCCGGTCGGAGCCGAAAAGCCGCATGATGTCGTCCTCCAGGGAGAGGAAAAACCGGGTCTCGCCCGGGTCCCCCTGCCGTCCGGCACGGCCCCGAAGCTGGTTGTCGATCCGGCGGGATTCGTGGCGCTCCGTGCCCACGATAAAGAGGCCGCCGGCCTCCCTCACCTTCTCCGCCTCGGGCCTGATCTCCTCCTTATACTTGGCCTCCGCCTCCTGGAAGGCTTTCCGGGCGGCGATGATCTCCTGGTCGTCAGTCTCGGCAAAGCCGGTGGCCTCGGCGATGAGCTCGTCGCTCATCCCCTGTCTGCGAAGATCGGCCTTGGCCAAAAATTCCGCGTTGCCCCCCAGCATGATATCAGTACCACGTCCGGCCATGTTGGTGGCAACGGTGACCGCCCCAAACTTACCCGCCTGGGCCACGATCTCCGCTTCCTTCTCATGATTCTTGGCGTTGAGGACGTTATGCTTGATCCCCTGCTTCCGCAGCAGCTCAGAGAGGATCTCCGACTTCTCAATGGAGATGGTACCCACCAGCACAGGCTGGCCCTTGGCATGGCACTCCTGGATCTGGCGGATCACCGCCCGGAACTTGCCCGCCTCGGTCTTGTATACCGCGTCATCGTGGTCCTTCCGGGCCACCGGCCGGTTTGTGGGGATCTCCACCACGTCCAGAGCGTAGGTGCCGTTGAACTCATCCTCCTCGGTCATGGCGGTGCCCGTCATGCCGGAGAGCTTGCCGTAGAGCCGGAAATAATTCTGGAAGGTGATGGTAGCCAGGGTCTTGCTCTCCCGCTGAACGTCCACCCCCTCCTTGGCCTCAATGGCCTGGTGGAGACCCTCGGAGTACCGCCGGCCAAACATGAGCCGACCGGTGAACTCGTCCACGATAATGATCTGGTTATCCTTCACCACATAGTCGATATCCCGCTTCATCAGCCCCCGGGCCCGGATGGCCTGGTTGATGTGGTGAGAGAGGGTAGCATTCTCCGGATCGGAGAGATTTTCAATGTTAAACGCCTTCTCCGCCTTGCCGACGCCCTTGGCAGTAAGAGAGACCGTCTTGGCCTTCTCGTCCACCACGTAGTCGGCGTCGATGTCCGGGTCCTCCTCCTCCTTGGAGTCGGTTTTGGCGAACCGCTGACACTTGAGCCCCGCGGCAAAGTGATCCACGATCTGATAGAGCTGGGTGGACTGGTCCCCCTGTCCGGAAATGATCAGGGGGGTCCGGGCCTCGTCGATGAGGATGGAGTCTACCTCGTCCACGATGGCAAAGGCGTGGCCCCGCTGGACCAGCTCCTGGGCGTAGATGGCCATGTTGTCCCGCAGATAGTCAAAGCCGAACTCGTTGTTGGTGCCGTAGGTGATATCGGCGGCGTAGGAGCCCTTCCGGTCCTTGGGCTCAATGTCATGGATCACCAGACCCACGGTAAGGCCCAAAAAGCGGTACAGCTTGCCCATCCACTCCGAGTCACGCTTGGCCAGATAGTCGTTGACGGTGACGATGTGGACCCCCTCCCCCGCGAGGGCGTTCAGGTAGGCGGGAAGGGTAGCCACCAGGGTCTTGCCTTCACCGGTCCGCATCTCGGCGATCCGGCCCTGGTGGAGAATGATGCCGCCGATGAGCTGCACCCGGTAGGGCCGCAGGCCCAGCACCCGCCAGGATGCCTCCCGGCAAGCGGCAAAGGCTTCCGGAAGGATATCGTCCAGGGTCTCCCCGTTCCGGAGCCGCTCCTTAAATTCAGGAGTCTTGGCCTGAAGCTCCGCGTCAGTAAGAGCCTTGTAGGGCTCCTCCAGGGCCTCGATCTTCTGCACGATGGGCTCCAGCGCCCGGACCTCCTTCTCCGAGGTGGTGCCAAACAATTTTTTGAAAAATCCCATATTTCTAATTCACCTTTCGTTCGTAGGTGTGATCCTCGCAATATAACAAGATACAGTATACCACATTATGCGCCAAGAAAAAAGAAGAATTTGTAAACAGTATTCCCGCCCGCTGAAACGGCCCGCTCTCCGGCCCTTCAAAGGCTTTCGGCCCCGGCCTCGCCTGTCCTCCTATCTCCCCTCTCCTCCTCTCCTCAAAAGAAATCTTCTTTACCCCGGCGGCCTTGCGTGGTAAACTTATAAAAAACCTACTCCATATCAAAGGAGGTCCCTCCCATGAAAAAGTCCTCTCTCCCTCCCCCTCTCTCCCTCCTCATTCAGGGCTACGGCTCCGACGGCCAGGGGGTGGCCCATCTTCCCGACGGCATGACCTGCTTCGTAGACCAGGCCCTTCAAGGGGAAACCTGTCTGGTCCAACTGGACAAGGTGGGCAAGACCTGCGCCTGGGGCCACGTGCTGGAGGTCCAAACACCCTCCCCCGCCCGGCTGGAGCCGGACTGCCCCCACTACGGGGCCTGCGGCGGCTGCGCCCTCCGCCACATGACCTACGCCGAGGAATTGGAGTTCAAACGGCAGAAGGTGGAAAGCTGTCTCACCCGGATCGGCGGCTGTGATACCCAGGTCTCTGTTATATATGGCTCGGAAAATACTTTTCGTTATCGCAACAAGGTCCAATTTCCCATCTCCGGCTCCTCCGTCGGCTTCTATGCCGCCCGCACCCACCGCGTCACCGATGTGGAGGACTGTCTCCTCCAGCCGGAGCTCTGTGCCCGCCTGCGGCAGGCTCTGAAGGAGTATATGAACGCCTATCAGGTCCCCGCATACGACGAGAGAACGGGGACAGGGCTTCTGCGCCACCTCTATATCCGTACCAACCAGGTCGGGGAGAGCCTGTGCTGCCTCCTCTGCAACGGCAGATCCCTGCCCTGGGAGGAGGAGCTGGTAAACGCCCTCCGAAAGGCTGAGCCTTCCCTCAAGGGGATCATTTTGGGGATCAACGAGAGGAAAACCAATGTGATACTGGGGGGCTCCTACCGAACCCTGTGGGGGGAGAACCATCTCATGGATGAAATGCGGGGCCTCTCCTTCCGGCTCTCCGTCCCCTCCTTCTATCAGGTAAACACCCCCCAGGCCGAGGTCCTCTACGGTCTGGCCCTGGATCTGGCCGCCCTCACAGAGGAGGAGACAGCGGTGGACCTCTACTGCGGCATCGGCACCATCACCCTCTGCCTGGCCCAACAGGCCAAGCGGGTCATCGGGGCCGAGATCGTCCCCCAGGCCATTGAGGACGCCAGGGAAAACGCCCTTCGCAACGGCCTTTCCAATGTGGAATTCTTCTGCGGCGATGCCGCCGATATAGCCGCCAGGCTGGCCCAAGAGGGGATCCGCCCCCATGTCATCACCGTAGACCCGCCCCGGAAGGGGCTGGCGGAGGAGGTGGCCGCCTCCATCGCCCAGATGGCCCCGGAACGGCTGGTCTATGTCTCCTGCGATCCCGCCACCCTGGCCCGGGACGTAAAGCGGTTCTCCCAACTGGGCTACCGCCTTCAAAAGGCCGTCGCCGTGGACCTCTTTCCCCGGACCCCCCATGTGGAGACGGTGGCTCTTCTCACAAAATGAGGATTTTCTCTTGACCTTGGACCCACTCCATGGTGTATCCTTAACTCAGAAAGGAGTTGAGACCATGACCATCAAGGAGGCCCAACAGCTCTCCGGCGTGTCCGCCGACAACATCCGCTTTTATGAAAAGCAGGGGCTTCTCCGCCCCACACGGAATCCGGACAACGACTACCGAAGCTACTCGGAGGAGGATATCCGCGTCCTGAAGCTCATCCGGCTCCTGCGGATGCTGGATATGCCCCTGGAGCAGGTGAGGGAGATCCTCCAGGGTTCCCTCCCCCTCCCCCAGGCCGCCGCCCGGCAGCAGGCGCTGCTGGAGGAACGCTCCCAGCAGCTTTCCCACGCCATCCGTCTCTGTGGGGAATTCGCCGCCCTCCCCGGAGTGGAGGGGTTGGATATAGACGCCCTTCTGACCCGGATGGACGCCCCCGAAACCAGGGAGGGCTTCTTCCAGGGCTGGCTCCGGGATTACCGCCAGGTGACCCTGGCCGAACACGAGAAACGGTTCACCTTCCTCCCGGACGGGGCGGTGACCACCCCCCAGGAGTTTTCCGAGGCCCTGTTCCAGTACGCCCGGGAAAACGGCCTGGATCTCACCATCACCAAGGAGGGCATGTACCCCCAGTTCACCATCGACGGGGTGGAATACACCGCCCAGCGCAACTATACCGCCGTCCGGGGCTTCCCCGTGGCCTCCATCGCCTGCGAAGTCCTCCACCCCGAGGACTTCGAGCCTCAGGACGTCTCCCCCCTCCGCCGCCGGATCCAGCGGCTGCTCCACTTCCTCTGGCTGCCCTCCCTCCTGTTCCTTCTCTTCCTCCTCCCCCGTCAGGAGCTGCTCCGCACCTGGGAGGGCTGGCTCCTCCTGGTCTCCTTCCTGACCCTCACCGCCGTCCTGTCCTTCCGGGGCTGGCTGCTCTTTTATAACGAAAACGGCAAGGGAAAGAAATAACTTTCTTTCCCTCTGGACACCCCCCTTTTTCCGTGATAGGATAGAGCCATCACGGAGAAAGGGGGGCTTTTTATGCCCACGCCCACCATCCTGTTTTACTCTCCCTCCCCCCAGCCCTATGGCCCCAAGCTGCTTCAGCTCTGCGCCATCCAAAATATCAAGCTCCGGGTGCTGGACGGGACCGGTCTGGACCGCCCCCTGTCCGTTTTGGCCCAGGGGCTTCGCCCCGGGGAGCCCCTGCCCGAGGGAGCCCCCCTTCCCGAGCCCCTTCTCGTCCTCTGCCACTTCTCAGAGAAGGCCCTGGACCGGCTCCTGCTGTCCCTCCGGCGGCTTCCCGCCCCCTGTTTGAAGGCCGTTCTCACCCCCACCAACGCCGGCTGGACCCTCCGAAAACTCTATGGGGAGTTGGCCCAGGAGCGCTCCCAGATGGGCGGCGCCCACTTGCCCAAGGGATAGGAGAGGGATCTCCACCCTTCCCCAAAATCTCCCCCATTTCCTCCTCTTTGCCCTTGCGGGAGAGGGAGAAATGGGGTAAACTATCCTAAGGGACGGGGAGGGGCTTCTCCTCCGCCGCCCACAATCTCCCAAACCCAGAGGAGGTACGCAGCTTTGGACTATGATCTGCTTCTCTCGGCGGCCGCCGAGCTGGGCTACGGCCTTTTGGAGAGCGGGGCGGAGATCTACCGGGTGGAGGAGTCCATCCAGCGGTTTCTCCAGGCCTACGGCGTCCTCCAGGCTGACCCCTTTGTCATTCCCAACTGTATCATTGTCTCCTTTATGACTCCGGAGGGAAAAACCATGACCCAGGTCCGGCGGATGCCCTCCCACGGCACCGACGTGGACCTGCTGGAGCGCTACAACGACCTGTGCCGCCGCCTTTGCCGGGAAAAGCCCCCGCTGCCCCAGGTCCGCTCCTCCCTGTCCGAGCTTCGCCGGACCCGCCGAAGCTATTCTCCCCCCGCTCTGCTGGGGGCCTATTTTATCGGCATCGCCGCCTTCACCCTATTTTTCGGCGGCTCTCTCCGGGACGCCCTCTGCGGCGGCCTGTGCGGCTTCTCTGTGGGCCTTGCCCTTCATGGCATGACTCTTCTCCACGCCAACCTCTTTTTCAAATCCATGCTGGGCTCGGCCCTGGCCGCTTTTCTGGCCCAGGCTCTTACCGCCCTGGGGCTGGGGGAGCATCCCCAGATCATCACCATCGCCGCTTTTATGGCCCTTGTCCCCGGCATTATTTTTACCAACGCCATCCGAGACGTGATGGCGGGGGATATGGTGGCGGGGCTGAGCAAGATCGCCGACGCCCTTCTCACCGGCGTGGCGGTGGCCCTGGGCGCCGGCTTTGCCCTGACCCTGGCCCGACTGTTCTGGGGGGTGTGAGTATGGAGATATTTCTGCCCGTTTTCTTCGCCTTTGCGTCCTGCGCCTGTTTTTCCGTCATCTACAACATCCACGGCGGCGGGATCCTGATCTGCGCCTTCGGCGGGGCCCTGGGCTGGCTTTTCTATCTGCTCTCCGCCCCCCTGGTGGGGGACGACATTGTTCAAACCTTTGTGGCGGCCCTGGCGATCTCCGCCTACGCGGAGATCATGGCCCGGATCCGCAAATGCCCTGTCACCGGCTATCTGCTGGTGGCCATCTTCCCCCTGGTCCCCGGCGGCGGGATCTACTACACCATGGAGCACGCCATCAACGGAGAGATCGACGCCTTTCTGGCCTCCTTCCTCCACACCCTGGGACTGGCGGGAGCCATTGCCGTGGGGGTCCTGCTGGTATCCACCGCCGTGCGGATGTGGAATATTTCTCTGCGCCGAAGAAAGGAGAGGGCCTTATGACCAATTACCGCTGGCTTCTGATGGACGCCGACAACACCCTGTTTGACTTCGACGCCGCGGAGGATTACGCCCTGAGCCGCACCCTGGTCTCCCATGAGGTGACCCCCTCCCCCGAGCTGAAGGCTCGGTACCGGATTATCAATTCCGCCCTCTGGGCGGCCTACGACCAGGGAAAGATCTCCCAGGAGGCCATCGGCCCCCGCCGCTTCCAGCAGTTTTTTGAGGAGACGGGACTTGCCGGAGACCCCGGGGAGTGGAGCCAGTCCTTTCTCCGATCCCTGGCAGGCTGCCCCACCCTGCTCCCCGGGGCGGAGGCTCTCTGCCGCAAGCTTTCCAACCGGTACATCCTGTCCCTCACCACCAACGGGATCTCCCAGGTCCAGCGCCAGCGGCTCAAGGACTCCCCCCTGGCCCCCTACTTCGGGGACCGGGTCTTTATCTCCGGGGAGATGGGCTGCCGGAAGCCGGAAAAGGCCTATTTCGAGACGGTCCTGGAGGCCCTGGGCGCCAAAATGCAGCGCAGTAAGGTCCTGGTCATCGGGGACAGTCTCTCCAGCGACATTCGGGGGGCCTTCAACGCCCGTCTGGACAGCGTCTGGCTCCGCCGTCCCGGGGCTAAGGCCGGCGCCATGAAGCCCACCTACGAGGTGGACAGTCTGGCCCAGCTCTCCCACCTTTTGGGGACAGACCGGCTGGTCCACATTTGACTTGATTTAGGAGTTGATCCCTGTGCCCCGTACCTACCGCCCCTCCCACCTTCTGCCCCCCACCCACTCCTCCCCTCCCAAATGGCTTATGGCCGTGCTGATGCTCTGCCTGGGGCTGGTCCTGGCCGCCCTCCTGCTCCGCACTGATCTGGGGGCCTCCACCCCCGCCCAGGCGGCGGAGGCTACCCCCTCTCTGTCTCCCACAGCGGCCCCCTCCCCCACGCCCGCTCCCACTCCGACTCCGGAGCCCACCCCGGCCCCGACGCCGGAGCCCGACTGGTCTCTGCCGGTGCCTGAGGGCAAGGCGGTAGACCAGAAGGAATGGTTTGCCGACGCGGTCTTCATCGGGGACTCCCGGATCGACGGCTTTAAGCTGTATAGCGGAGTCACTTCGGAGGCCACCTTCCTGGACTATACCGGCCTCACCGTTTTTGACGTGGCCGAGGGGAAAAAGGTGATCCGCCAGGGCAGCGAGAAGATCACCATTCTGGACGCCCTCTCCCAGAAAACCTACGGCAAGATCTACATCGCCCTGGGTGTCAACGAGCTGGGCTATTACGACCCGGAGGGCTTTGCCGCCGTATACGGCCAAGTCATTGACGCCATCCGGGAGAGCCAGCCCGACGCCCGGCTCTACATACACTCCATCATCCCCGTCAACACCAAAAAGTGCAAGGCCAATGACATCCCCTACTACGTCACCAATGAAAATATCATCGCCTACAACCAGGTCCTTCCCGACCTCTGCCAGGAGAAAAAGCTCCGCCTCATCGGCATCCCCGAGGCGCTGCTGGACGAGGCGGGGGAGATGGCCCCCGAGGTATCCGCCGACGGGGTCCACTTCAAAAAGCCGGGATACGGCCTGTGGCTGGACTACCTGACCTCCCACACCGGGGAATAAGGCCGCCCGCCCGTTTTGTAACTCTTTTGTAACCATCTGCAACCGCTTGTAACCATTTTTTAGTCCTGGGAGGGTATTTTGATGAAAAAAGCGATTTCCGGCATTCTTGCCTTTTCCCTGATTTTGGTCCTTTCCGCCTGTGGAGGAAAAAAGGAGGCCTTCTCCCCAGCCAAGGACGCCGCCCGGCTCCGGGATACCCAAGGGGTCTTCGCCACCGGGCTGACCCAGATCGACCAGGCCGCCGCCTGCGCCCTCTACGGTATCGATGAGTCCACCGTCACCGCCAGCGCCGTCTTTGGCTCCACCTCCTCCGCCGAGGAGCTGGCCATCTTTACCTTCTCCTCCCAGGAGGAGGCCCAGGCCGCCCAGCCCCTGCTCCAGTACCGGGTGGAGGACCGGACGGAAGAGCTGCGGGACTATCTTCCCGACGAGCTTCCCAAGCTGGAGAAGGCCATTATTGAGGTCCGGGAGGACTCGGTCTTGCTGGTCGTCGCCTCCGACTACGGCCCGGTGGAGGACTTTTTGAAGGGCTGAACCTTTCCAAACTGAAAAAGGCCCCGGCGTTCCTGGGAACGTCGGGGCCTTTTTAGTCCTCCATATTCATAAGGGGAGTGATCACGGGCTTCCCGTCCCGGCCCAGCAGAGGGGTCAGCCCTCCGGCGTTGCCGCTTCCGTGCCAGAGATAATTGACCCCGGTGTACTGGTCCACCCAGATCTCCACCACATCCACTACGCCTTGGGTGTAGAGCTTCTCAAACCGCTTTTCCGCCATCTTCTATCCCTCCCCGTTATCTCCGGTACTCAAATTCCAGATTGTAAAGGCAGATGGGGTCTCCGTCCTGGATGCCCATCTCCTCCAGCCGGTCATAGACCCCCGACTCCCGGAGCTTCCGCTCAAACCAGTTCCGGGATTCGTAGTCGCCAAAGTTCACATTAGCCATAAGCTGGCGGAGCCAGGGTCCGTCCACGATCCAGGTGTCGTCCTCCCGCTCGATGGTCAGCTCCTCCGAGGTGTCGATCTCAGGGGGACGCTCCACATAGGTCGGCTCATACACCGTGATGGGGGGCAGCTCCTGGAGCCGCTTGGCGGCGGCCCACATCAGTTCCCGGGTCCCCTGGTGGGCGGCGGCGGACATCTCGAAGAAGGGCAGGCCCAGCTTTTCCACATGGGTCTTCAGCCTCTCCAGGGCCTCCCGGTCGGGGGCCACGTCAACCTTATTTCCCGCCACGATCATGGGCCGGGAGGCCAGCTCGGGGCTATACTGGGAAAGCTCGGCGTTGATGGCCTCAAAGTCCTCCACCGGGTCTCTCCCCTCGCTGCCGGACACGTCCACCACATGGATGAGGAGCCGGCAGCGGTCAATGTGCCGCAGGAAATCGTGGCCCAGGCCGGCCCCCTCGGCGGCCCCCTCGATGATGCCGGGGATATCGGCCAGGACAAAGGAGGTATTCTCATCCAGGGCTACCACCCCCAGGTTGGGGGAGAGGGTGGTGAAGTGGTAGTTTGCGATCTTGGGCTGGGCCCGGGTGACCACGCTGAGGAGGGTGGACTTGCCCACGTTGGGAAAGCCCACCAGCCCCACGTCGGCCAGGAGCTTCAGCTCCAACGTCACGTCCCGCTCCTGACCGGGAAGCCCCGCCTTGGCGAAGTGGGGCACCTGCCGGGTGGGGGTGGCGAAGTGCTGGTTGCCCCAGCCCCCCCGGCCGCCCCGGCACAGCAGAAATGTGTCCTGCCCCGCCATGTCGCAGATGATCTCCCCGGTCCCGGTGTCCCGGACCACGGTGCCCCGGGGGACCCGGATCCACAGGTCCTCCCCATCCTTGCCGGAGCACCGTTTGCCCTGGCCCGGCATCCCGTCGGGGGCCACATACTTTCTCTTATACCGGAAGTCCATCAGGGTGGACATATGCTCGTCCACCCGCAGAAAAATATTTCCGCCCCGGCCCCCGTCGCCCCCGTCGGGGCCGCCGGCGGCCACATATTTCTCCCGGTGAAAGGCCACGGCGCCGCCGCCGCCGGCCCCCGCCCGGACCGTGATCCGGGCCTTATCCATAAATCCGTTGTTTGCCACTTTCCGTTGTCCCCCTTTTCCGATCCCCTTTCCCGGGGATCCTCCAGCCGCCTTCTTGGAAAAAAACGCCCCGGACATGAACCTATGTCCGGGGCGCTATTTACCCTTTGGGCAGATCACTCGGAAACGATCATGACCTGCTTGCGGTCCTTGCCCAGCCGGGCAAACTTCACCTTGCCGTCCCGCAGAGCGAACAGGGTGTCGTCGCTGCCCTTGCCCACGCCCTCGCCGGCGTGGAA
>JAAWNQ010000043.1 GCA_022799035.1 Oscillospiraceae bacterium | reverse complement strand
TGGGTGAAGCTGGGGGACTATTCTTTGAGCGGCAAAGAATAGCCCCCCAGACCCCCCAAGAAACCGCCCGAGGGGGAGAGTTTCGACTCTCTCCCCCTCGGGGCTCCCCCTCTCAACGACCAAAGAAGGGCCGCTGCGGCGGCCCCTCTTTGGAAACTCCCCTTAGCCTTTTTGCCGTAAAAAGCTTACCCCCTCGGCTTACTTCGTCACGCCGCGGGGGTTCGGACGTTTCGCCTCCGACGAAGAAGGTTCTCACCCCCAAAGTCCGAAGGGCAAGGTCAAGGGCCGTGGACGGTAGGGCGTTTAGGTTACAAGGAGAAGAGCCAGGCTCGGGGCTGAGTAGAGTGGAGGCGGCGTTATTTCAGCGATATCTCTTTCTGTGTTCCACTGACGTACGCACGGGTGCGGGGCAAGGGGGATCAATCTCGTAAAGATGGGAGAGCCGAGCCTTTGTACACCTGGTCTTGACCTTAGGGCTTTCTTGGAGAGCGCGAGAGGCCATTCTTTGGCCCCTCAAAGAATGGTCTCTCGCATCACCCAGTGAGAGGGTTGATAGCAACCACCAGACAAACGGTACCGCCTACCACGGCGGGCAGGTTTGGTACCCGCCCCTGCTGAGGTAGACATTTGTGGGGAAGAGGGGGAAAATCAGCCGTTCTTCTTGTACTTTTTCAAGAGATCTTCGATGGCCTCGTCAATCAGCCGGGACTTCGGAATTCTGGTTTCTTCCGCAAGGGCGTTAAATTCTGCCATCAATTCATTCTTCAGGGAGGAGGTAAAACGAGTTCGATTTACCAGCAAAGCATCTGCCATAATAAACACCACCTTGCACTATATTGCACCAAATAGTATATATGTGGAAAAAATGAAAAACAAGGGGTTGCATTTTATGTAAGGTAGTGTGTAATAGTGCAAGGAGATGCTTGCCATGAAACAACCGACGAGGAATATTGGACTCCGGATCCCCGGGGAGGTTTTGGAGAAGCTGCGGTATATCGCCCGGGAGGAGTGCCGCAGCACCAGCAGCATGATCCGGGTGCTGGTGTATGAGTGTGTGGAGCGGTACGAGGGGGAGCACGGGGAAATTTTATTTTCCGGCTGTGTTGACATGGAAAAAAGGGGAGAGTAAAATAAAGGCTTGAAAAATCGGCAAGGGGGCCGAAAAAAATACCGGCAACGAGGTCGGGCAGGAGGGAATGGTATGAGAACAAAGTACGTGTTTGTCACCGGCGGCGTAGTGTCCGGGCTGGGAAAGGGGATCGCGGCGGCCTCTTTGGGGCGGCTTCTCAAGGCCCGGGGGTATAAGGTGACCATCCAGAAGTTTGACCCCTACCTGAATATCGACCCGGGGACCATGAGCCCCTTCCAGCATGGGGAGGTCTTTGTCACCGAGGACGGGGCGGAGACCGACCTGGATCTGGGCCACTATGAGCGGTTCATCGACGAAAACCTCACAGTCCACTCCTCGGTGACCTCGGGGAAGGTCTATTGGTCGGTGCTGAACCGGGAGCGGAGCGGGGACTACCTGGGGGGCACGGTTCAGGTCATCCCCCATATCACCGACGAGATCAAGAGCAGGATCTACGCCGCCGGGCGGGAGACCGGGGCCGACGTGGTCATCACCGAGATCGGGGGCACGGTGGGGGACATTGAATCCCAGCCCTTCCTGGAGGCCATCCGACAGGCGGCCATTGAGGTGGGGAGGGAGAACAGCCTGTTCCTCCACGTGTCCCTGGTGGTGGCCATCCCGGGCACCGGGGAGCTGAAAAGCAAGCCCACCCAGCACTCGGCCAAGGAGCTGCTGAGCCTGGGCATCCAGCCCGACGTGATCTTGTGCCGCTCGGACTATGACATTCCGGAGGATATCCGGCGGAAGATCTCCCTGTTCTGCAACATCCCGCCGGAGAATGTGATCCCCAACCTTACCGCCCCCACCCTTTACGAGGTGCCCCTGATGCTGGAGGAGGCGGGGCTGGGCCATGTGGTGTGCAGGCGGCTGGGGCTGGCGGATGGGGAGCCCGACCTGGGAAGCTGGCGCTCCACGGTGGAGCGGGCCAAGGGGGCCGGGGGGCATGTGCGCATCGCCATGGTGGGCAAGTATATGCAGCTCCACGATGCCTATCTGTCGGTGGCGGAGGCCCTTCACCACGGAGGGATCGAGAACGGCGTGGTGGTGGACATAGACTGGGTGGACTCCGAGCAGGTGACGGAGGGAAACGCCGCCCAGGTCTTGGGCTGCTGCGACGGGATCTTAGTCCCCGGGGGCTTTGGGGAGCGGGGGGTGGAGGGGATGATCTCCGCCATCCGGTACGCCAGAGAAAACCACATTCCCTATTTCGGCATCTGCCTGGGGATGCAGATGGCGGTGGTGGAGTTTGCCCGCCATGTGGCGGGGATGGGGGACGCCCACTCCACCGAGCTGTGCGACCACACGGAGCATCCGGTGATTGACCTGATGAGCGGGCAGCGGGGGATCACCGCCAAGGGGGGGACTATGCGCCTGGGGGCCTATCCCTGCCGCATCACGGCCCAGGGGGAGCGGCTTCGGGAGGCCTATGGAGCCGAAGAGATCCAGGAGCGGCACCGCCACCGCTATGAGTTCAACAACGACTACCGGCAGGCGCTGGAGGAGGCGGGGCTGCGTTTGGCGGGGCTCTCCCCCGACGGGGGGCTGGTGGAGGCGGTGGAGCTGGAGGATCACCCCTGGTTCGTGGGGGTGCAGTTCCACCCGGAGTTCAAATCCCGGCCCAACAGGGCCCATCCCCTGTTCCGGGAGTTTATCGCCGCGGTGAAGAAGGGGAAAGAGGAGAGGTAAAAGGAAATGGGGGCGGCGCCGTGGGAGTGCGGGGCCGCCCCCGCGCCGTAAAAAATAGTTTTTTGCATTTTTGATGATTGTGTGTTATAATGCCAGCGTATTATAGTCCTGCGAGACATATAAAAGGAGGAAACGTCTGTGGACGACCCCATACCCTTACTTATCCTGTTAGCTGTGCTCCTCTGCGCGGCCTGCGCCGCCGTTGTCTATCTGCTTATCCGGATCCGGGAGCTCAATAAGAGAGCTTCTGAGGAGGATATCCGCCAGATGGTGGACATGGGGGAGGAGAAGGGCGCCATCGAGAAGGAGGAGAAGGAGCTCATTGAGAACGTCTTTGAGTTCAATAACTCCACCGCCGCCGACGTGATGATCCACCGCACCGATGTGGTGATGCTGTGGGTGGACGACCCCCAGGAGGAGATCATGGAGACCATCCGCACCTCGGGGCTCACCCGGTTCCCGGTCTATGAGGAGGACACCGACGACATCATCGGGATCCTGAACACCCGGGAGTATCTGCTCAACGCCCAGGAGGAAAATCCCAAGCCCCTGCGGGAGCTGCTGCGGGAGGCCTACTTTGTGCCTGAGACGGTGCGTTCCGACGTGCTGTTCCGGGACATGCAGAGCAGAAAGACCCACTTTGCCGTGGTGGTGGACGAGTACGGCGGCACCAGCGGGATCATCACCATGGAGGACCTTATTGAGGAGCTGGTGGGCAACATCTACGACGAGTTCGATCCCCAGGACGAGCAGGAGATCGAGGCTCTGGGGGAGAACCTGTGGCGGATCTCCGGCGGGGCGGCACTGGAGGATGTGGCCGAGGCCCTGGGGATGGACTTCCCGGAGGACGAGGAGGCCGAGACCCTGGGGGGTCTGGTCTTTGCCAAGCTGGACGTGATCCCCGCCGACGGCACCCACCCCACGGTGGAGACCGACGGGCTCCATATCCAGGTGGAGGAGCTCAGCGACCGCCGAGTGGAGTGGGCCAAGGTCTCCAAGCTGGAGACGGCGGCGGAGGAAGAGGACAGGGAAAAGTAAAAAGGAAAGCGGTCAAGGAATTGCCTTGACCGCTTTTTTGCTGTTTGAGGGAGGGGCCTGAGCTGGCGGATGGGAATGGGTTCAGGCCTTTTTCCTCCGCTCCACCGGGATATAGAGCCGGCTATAGTGTTCCGGCTGATTTTCTTTCTTATAGTAGGTACAGTCGCCGAAGATAAAGGGCTGGGAGCAGACGGACAGACCCTCGCTGTCCAGATAGCGGAACACGTGCTCCAGAGCTCCGGTTTTCAGCGTGTCGTCAATGTCGTGGTGGATGCGGGTGTAGATGCAGAGGGGGAAGCTGCGGCGGTATACCGGCGCGGATACGTCCAGCCCGATCTCCCTTGCGTAGTATTCCTGGACCGCCAGGCCCATGACGGGCTCCCTTTCCGGGCCTGGGTACAGCCTGTCATGATAGAAGGGAGAGGCGTTTTTGGTGAACATGGCCTGCTCAGTCCAGTCGTGGAGCTGCCGCTTTTCCTGGTCGCTCAGGGGGAGCTCCTGGCCGTTTCGCATATAGTCAAAAAAGAAGAAGCCCTGGTCGGTCAGCAGAGTGCACCGGTGCAGGTCCTCCATCAGACTGTGGAAGAGCCGGGTCTGTTCCTCAATGGCCTGGCACACCAGGGTCTCATATTTCAGCTTTTGGAGCTGCCGCTGCATCAGACAGTCGAAAAAGGCCACATACTCCTCCTGGGTCATGGGGGAGAGGACCCGGGCGACCTCGTCCAGGGTGCAGCCCATGTTCCGCAGGTAGCGGATGGCGATGGTCTTGCCCACGGAATCCACCCGGAAGTGCCGGTAATTGCTCTTTTGATCCTTCTCCGCTTCCAAAAGCCCCATGTCCTCGTACTTTCGGATGGTCTGGGCGGTCAGGCCTGTAAGGTTGGATAGGTCACCCGTTTTCATGGTCATCTTCTCCATTTATACTGAGGCAGGCGTGAGGGTCCACGCCTGCCTCAGCTGATATTGATATAAGGATTATACCATTATTTATACTTCTCCGCAATGGCCTGGCCGCACAGCATTCCGGAGGTCAGACCCCAGCCGTTGGCCACACCGCCGTAGGTGGAGTAGGCCTTCTTTTCGGAGAACAGCACGCCCATACAGTCGGTGCCAACGGCGTACAGGCCTTCCATGGGCTTGCCGGCCTGGTCCAGGACCTGGAAGCTGGTGTTCACGTCCAGGCCGCCGCAGGTGGTGTAGCAGTAGGGGGTGCCCACGATGCAGTAATAGGGGCCTTCCCCTACAGCGCTGAGGAAAGCGGGGTTCTTTCCGAATTCGGTATCCGTACCCGCTGCGCAGGCCTTGTTATAGCTGTCAATGGTGGCCTTCAGGGTCTTGGCGTCCATGCCCAGCTTCTGGGCCAGCTCCTCGGCAGTGTCGGCCCGGTAGGCGATGCCGCTTTCCACAGCGGCATCCAGCACCTCGTAGATATTGGAGATAGGGGTGTTCTCCGGGATGGCACCCTGATAGCCCAGGTAGATGCTGGCCGGGCCGATGGGAGTATGGTCAAAGCCCTTGTCCCGGAGTTGGTCGATCTGGGCGGTGCTCCAAATGCTGTAGAACTGGGGGCCGGCGATCCAGGAGTTGAGCATGGAGAGCATCTCCTCGTTGGTAAAGCGCACACCCTTGCGGCTTACGCCCAGGCACTTTTGGGAGATGCACATGTAGAGGGGGGCGTCGGCCTCAGACCACACGACGGGCTGGGCGTTGTTGCGAAGGCCGATCATCCCTTGGGTCTCATGGGTCTCGAAGCCGGTGAGGAACCGGGGAGTACCGGCGTTGTGTACCATGGGGGCGATGCCGATATTGTAGGGGGCGGCGCCCAGGTCCAGGGCGGATTGGAGCATCTTGCCGTCGTTGGTGCGAAGGCCATAGACGCTCCATTTGCCCTTCAGGTCGAAGTGCTCATCGGAGAGGTATTTGGTGGTCATTTCCTCATTCCCGGCGAAGCCGCCGGTGGCCAGGACCACATTGTCGGCGTAGATGGTATAGTGGGTGTTGGTCGCGCTGTTGTAGGCCTTGGCACCGATCACCGCACCGGTCTTGTCGGTGATGAGCTCGGTACCCTCGGTCTCCAGCAGGTATTTGCCGCCCTTGGCGGTCACATACTCGTACATGGTGTCAAAATACTCCATGATCCGGGCGGTAGCGATATCGATGGTGTAGGGGAAAAATTCGATCTTTACGTGGAAGGGGTCGTTTTCCGTCAGGCCGCCCAGAGCCACAGGGGAGAAGTCGAAGCCCTTCTGGTCCAGCCAGTCCAGTGCCTCGCCGGAGTGGTCCAGGATCAGGTCCACCATCTCGGTCTTCTCGTCCCCCTCGGTGTAGGCCAGCCAGTCAGCCCGCAGGGCTGCCTTATCCACATAGTCCTTGCCGCCGTTGTTGATCTTTTTGTGGTTTTCCGGGTTGACAGAGAACATTTCACCGGTGCAGCTGGTGGTGCCGCCATAGCGGCCCATCTTGTCGATGGCAATGACCTCCAGGCCGTTCTCTGCGGCGCTTACCGCTGTGGCGGTGCCGGAGCCGCCCATGCCGATCACCAGCACCTGGGTGTGCAGCTCCTCCTGCTGTTCTGCCGGCTTGGCTACGGGCTTGTAGAAGGCCGAGATGCTGCCCTCGGCATTGCCGCCTGCCGCCAGAGCCTGGCCGAGGGCCTGCTTTACGGCAGCCTTCACGCCGGCGCTGCTGCTGGTGGCGCCGGTGATGGAATCTACGGCCAAAGACTGGTTGGCCAGGATCCGGGGGATCATCAGCTCAATGACAGTCTCCATAAAGTCCTGGGTGTCGCCGGTGGCGGTGGGGTCCACGGTGATGCTTTCGATCTTGTCCTCACTGACCTTGACGGTGGCTTTGACCTTTCGGCACAGGGAGAAGCCGTAGGCCTCCCCCTCGTAGGTGCCGGCCTTCATCTTGACTGCGCTTTCCAGAGAGAACAGCCCGGCTGCTGCCAGGGCTTCCCGGGCGGCCTGCTTGATGGCGTTACTGGTGATGGTGGCTCCTGTCACGGCGTCCACCTCAGCGGAGCCGGCGGCCAGAATGGCGTCGGGGAGCTGTGCTACCGCCCGGGAGCCGACGCCCTCGGTCTCCTTATCGCCGGTGACAGCCACCTTTGTGAGCTTGCCGTCGGCCACTGTCAGGGTGACCGTGACCTTACCGCCAAAGCCCTGGGCCTCCGCGGTGTAGGTGCCGTTTCCGCCGGAGGGCAGGGTCACATTGCCGGTGATCTTGGCCACGTCAGGATCCTGGGGGTCCCACTCCACGGTGAGGCCCAGCAGCTCGCTGAGGTAGCGAAGGGGGACGTAGGTGGCCCCGTCGTAGGCGAAGACCTCGGCGGCGGCGCCGTTGGATTTGCTGGGGGTGACGGTCTGACCGTTGACGGTCAGGGTCATGGGGGAGACCGTGATGGTCTTCTCTGCTCCTGCCGCCAGGGCGACAGTGCCCAGGACCATAGCGAAGGCCAGGGCCAGGGCTGCAAGGCGTTTTTTCATACTCTGTTCTCTCCTTTTCCTCATTCTTGAGATCGTGTGCCCGCCGGTGTGTCAGGCCGATCTGCTTATGTTAGAGGATAAACCCGAAACTCGGTTTTGAGTCAAGAGCCTGCAGCTGAAATTTTAAAAAAGGATGATTGAGGCGGTACCGACAGCCATAAACGGGCTTGCCCCGGGACCCGAAATTTAGTATAATATCCCTCGTGCAAAATCAAAGATGAGGAGAAGCTCAATGGATAATATTACCCACATTCTGGCGGTCGAGTTGGAGCAGCCGGAAAATTATGTAAATAATGTGGTGACCCTTTTGGACGAGGGGAACACCATCCCCTTTATCGCCCGGTACCGGAAGGAGATGCACGGGGGAATGGACGACACCGTGCTCCGGGAGCTGTTTGACCGATTGAATTATCTGCGGAATCTGGACAAGCGGCGGGAGGAGGTCAAGGGCTCCATTGAGGAGCAGGGGAAGCTGACGGAGGAGCTTGCCGCCGCCATTGACGCCGCCTCCACCCTGGCTGAGGTGGAGGATCTCTACCGGCCCTACAAGCAGAAGCGGCGCACCCGGGCCACGGTGGCCCGGGAGAAGGGGCTGGAGCCCTTGGCCCTCCTCCTCTTTGCCCAGGAATCCGACTGCCCGGAGCCTACCCTAGCGGCAGAAGATTATGTAAACCTGGAGAAGGGCGTGGAGACCGTGGAGGAGGCCCTCCAGGGAGCCAACGACATTATCGCAGAGATGATCTCCGACGACGCGGAGGTGCGGAAGCTGCTGCGGGAGTATATGCTCCGCCACAGCGTCCTGTCCTCCCTGACGGCCACCGAGGAGGACAGCGTCTACCGGCTCTACTATGATTTCAAGCAGCCGGTGGTACGCCTCCAGGGACA
This sequence comes from Oscillospiraceae bacterium, assembly GCA_022799035.1. Classification (GTDB taxonomy): domain Bacteria; phylum Bacillota; class Clostridia; order Oscillospirales; family Oscillospiraceae; genus Vermiculatibacterium. The sequence continues at coordinate 6,996 of JAAWNQ010000043.1, read as the reverse complement.
CCAGATCCTGGCCATCAACCGGGGGGAGCGGGAGGAGATACTAAAGGTCTCCGTTCTCACCGAGCGGGAGCAGACCCTGCCCCTGCTCTACAGGATGGTGGTGAAGCCCGGGTCGGCGGCCACGGCCTTTGTCACCGCCGCCGGGGAGGACGCCTATGACAGGCTCATCTACCCCTCCCTGGAGCGGGAGATCCGGAACGCCCTCACCGAGCGGGCCGACGAGGGGGCCATCAAGATGTTCGGGGCCAATTTGAAGCCCCTGCTCATGCAGCCCCCGGTAAAGGGGAAGGTGGCTATGGGGCTGGATCCCGGCTACCGCAACGGGTGCAAGGTGGCGGTGGTGGATCCCACGGGGAAGGTGCTGGACACCGCTGTGGTGTATCCCACCTTCTCGGAGGTCAAGAAGCAGGAGGCCATCGCTGTTCTCGCCAAACTCATCAAAAAGCACGCTGTGGAGGTCATCGCCATTGGGAACGGCACTGCCTCCAAGGAGACCGAGATCATGACCGCCGAACTGCTGAAGGTGGTGGGCGGCGGGGTGAGTTATATGGTGGTCAGCGAGGCGGGGGCCAGCGTGTATTCCGCTTCCAAGCTGGCCGCCGAGGAGTTCCCCCAGTATGACGTGAATCTCCGCTCCGCCGTGTCCATCGCCCGACGGCTCCAGGATCCCCTGGCGGAGCTGGTGAAGATAGACCCCAAGGCCATCGGGGTGGGCCAGTACCAGCATGATATGCCCCAGGCCCGGCTGGGGGAGACCCTGGACGGGGTGGTGGAGGACTGCGTCAACGCGGTGGGGGCCGACCTGAACACCGCCTCCGCCCCCCTCCTGAGCCATGTGGCGGGCCTTACCGCCGCCACAGCCAAAAATATCGTCACCTACCGGGAGGAGAACGGGGCCTTTACCACCCGGAAGCAGCTTTTGAAGGTGCCCAAGCTGGGGCCCAAGGCCTTCCAGCAGTGCGCCGGGTTCCTCCGGGTGCCCGAGAGCAAAAACCCCCTGGATCACACCGGAGTCCATCCGGAGAGCTATGAGGCGGCTACTGCCCTGCTGGAGGTGTGCGGCTACACCGTGGAGGACGCGGGCAGGGGGGAGATCGGCCTGCTGGAGGCCAAGGTGAAGCTCTATGGGGAGGAGAAGCTGGCCCAGAAGGTGGGGGTGGGTGTGCCCACCCTCCGGGACGTGGTGAAGGAGCTGGTGAAGCCGGGGCGGGATCCCCGGGACGAGCTGCCCGCTCCCCAGCTTCGCACCGACGTGATGGACATGAAGGATCTGAAGCCGGGGATGGAGCTCACCGGCACGGTGCGGAACGTCATCGACTTTGGGGCCTTTGTGGATATCGGGGTCCATCAGGACGGGCTGGTGCATATCTCTCAGATCAGCGACAGGTACATCAAGCACCCCGGGGAGGTCCTCAGTGTGGGGGATGTGGTGACGGTGTGGGTGCTGAATGTGGATGAACAGAAAAAGCGGATCGGGCTTACCATGAAAAAGCCCAAGTGAGGAGACTGTACCGAATCGTAACCAAATCGTCATAAAAATGTGGTTGTTTTGAAAAAGGGACGGGGGTATCATGGAGGAAAGGAAGTGAACTCTATGAAACGCCGTCCCATTTTTCTTTTGCTGGCGGGGGTGATGGTGCTGAGCTTGGCGGCCTGCTCCCATAGGCCCCGGCGGGGGAGAGACCCCTCTGCCCCGGCGGTGGTTCCCACGCCGGAGGTTCGGGAGACGCACACCCCTACCCTGGAGCCAAGCCCTGTCCCCCTACCCTCCCTGGAGCCTATTGCCATCCAGGAGGGAAATGTGCCGCCGGGAGAGTATGCTCCTTGGCAGGAGGCCTATGTCCGGTTTCTGGAGAAGCTGCGGGGGGAGGAGGCGCCTTGGGAGGTCTGGGGACGGGACAATGTTCTCCTGGGGAGCTGGGAGCAGGAGGTGTATGCCAAGATCGCCGCAAGCAGCGACAGCTATTGGCTTTACGATATTGACAAGGACGGTATTCCTGAGCTTTTGGTGCAGTATGGCGACTGTGAGGCGGCTTACCATACCAAGTGCTACACCTACCGGGAAGGGGAGGTGGTCTGTATCGGGGATTTTGCATGCGGACACACCAGCCTTTGGTCCTGGCCGGGGGAGAATGGGATACTCCAGCTTTTCTATGGGGTGCAGAAGCGGCTCACCATAGAGGAGGGCGGGCTGTCTGTTCATGGGTACAGCTTTGATATCCCCCAGGGCTACTATGAGCAGAAGGGCCTTGATTGGAGCCAGCAGCCGAATCCGGCGGATTTTATCCCCGGGACAGAGTATATCCCCAGTCACCGTATCCCGGCAGACCCGGGGGATCTTGATGGGCCGGTCCTGGCCCTGCCCATCTATGACTATGGGAGATATCCCAGGCAGGCCAAGCTCTGCCTGACGGAGCGGACGATCCGCTCCGTCTTGGGAAGGGTTTTGTGGGGGACGGAGGATTTCACCCTCCACTCCGGGGACGGCTGGGCGCAGGCCGGGGGGAAATATTGGGGGCTGGAGGAGTATCTTTCCGGGCAGGAGGCCCTGACGGTGGAGGTCATGGCCTGGGCCGATGCGAACGGGGACGGTCAGACCGACTGTATCCTCCGGCTGAGGGGCGGAGAGGAAGAGTTTGCCTCCACCAAATACATTGTCTTTAGCCTGGAGGAGGATGGGGTGCAGGCCTATGGCTTTCGCTATGCGGATGGCTTTGGAGTAGACCCGGATGGGACGGTGTATCTTCGGAATGGAGAAATATGGGAGTTGGTATCCTTTTACCGGGAGCAGAGCTATACCTTCCCCGCCAACCGGAACCCGGTGGAGGGGTGTGACTTGGCCTGGGACCCGTTTTTACCGCCGGAGGCCGCCCCCGACCCAGAGTTTACTCTGCCGCCGGGGAATTACGCCCCCTGGCAGGTGGCCTATATGGATTTTCTTACGGAGCTTTGCGAGCGGGAGGCCCCGATCCTTCGGTGGAGGGCGGAGGTCACCCAGGAGGAGTGGGAGGCGGCGGATGAGGAGCAGCGGAGGGCTGTCCGGGAAGTGAGCCGGGAATATTGGCTTTACGATGTGGACAAGGACGGGGTTCCGGAGCTTTTTATCATATACGGAGATTTCTATTACGCGCCTTGGATCGAGTGCTACCGCTATCAAAAGGGCAAGGTGGCCTCCATCGGGAAAATAAACGACGCCAAGGGGGCCCGATTTTTCACATGGCCGGGGAAGAACGCTATTTTGGACTACTGGGCCTGGAAGGGGGCTTTCATTTTGTGGGAGTATTCCATTGTGGACGGGGAGCTGGCCTGTATGGATGAGGAGGGCATTGCCAGCCAGTTTGGCGGACCCGGAGAGCCTGATCCGCTGGACTATGTGCCCGGCGGAGTGTACATAGAGCCGACCTCTATCAGGCTGGCCCGGCCCAAGGGCGTGCCCATGCTGCTACCCATCTGCGACTATGGCGGACGGACCGTGCCTTCGGCGGCCCGGGCGGAGCGGGCCGCCGGGAGGGAGGCCATCCAGGGAGCGCTCTACCGGGGGGAACCCTTCTATGGCTTGCCCGGGGGTACTTCCTACGACGGGTGTACCGGCTGGGTGACCTTTGAGGAGTATTGCTGGGAGGGGACCGTGGAGCGCTATGAGGCCCTGGTCCCCAAGGATAAAGTCTGGATGGACCTGGATGGGGATGGGGCGGAGGAGTGTATCGTCCGCTTTCAGGACCATAACAGGGTCACGGTTTTCCACTGGCAGGACGGGGTGGTATATGCCTATTATCTGGGATACTACTCCTACGCCGACGGTCTTACCGCCGATGGGGTGTTTTACTTTGAGGAGCCTTACCTCTGGGAGAGCGATTCCTGGGGCCAGGTTCTGTCCTTCCACCAAAACCAGTGCTATCTCTCCTGTGTTCCCCGGCCCGAAAATCCGGTTCCCGCGCCCTGGGAGCCATTTTCCACTTGAGGCGCAAACCCTTGAAAATCAAGGGAGGCAACCTGAGGTTGCCCGAAAATTTCTTTGATTCCAACTCAGGGTTGGTGGTTTTTTCTATCCCGCTGCCGCAGAATGGGAGGAGAAAAGGAGGGACTGAACATGTCCAATTTCGCAAAAAATCTGTCTATCCTCCGCCGCCGGGCGGGGTATACCCAGGAATCCCTGGCGGAGGCCCTGGGGGTCTCCCGGCAGGCGGTGGGGAAGTGGGAGGGGGGCCAGGGGCTCCCTGAGGCCGCCACCCTGATCACCCTGGCCGATCTGCTGGGCTGCAGTCTGGACCAGCTTATGCGGGAGGAGCTGACAGAGGAGCCTCCGGCTCAGGAGGAGGCGGAGCCCTGGGCGGATCCCGTTTACCAGTGGGAGGTCTACTCCCAGCACATGCGCCGCTTCTCCCTGGCTATGGCCTTCGGGGTGGCCCTGATCTTGATGGGGGTGGCGGGGACCATCGCGGCCTGTATCCTTCTGGGGGACGACACCGGTCTTCCCGCCCTGCCGGTGCTGTTCTCCGTGGCCGGGGCGGTGTTCCTCTTTGTCTTCGGGGGGCTGGACCACGATAATTTCAAAAAGTCCTGCCCCATACTTCCCCGCTGTCCCTGGCCGGAGGAGGTGGAGCGGTTTCGTCAGGTCTTCCGCCTGGGGATGGCCACCGCCACATGCGGCATCCTGGTGAGCGTGGCTTTGTTCGTGGCGGCGGCGTCCTTCCTGGAAGAGGATGAGACCATGACCCTTTGGGCCATGGCGGGCTTTATGCTGCTCCTGGCCCTGTGCGTGGGATCCATCGTCTACCTGGGGATCCAGGAGGATGCTTACGACGGGGAAGAAAAGGATAGAAAGAGGGAGAGGGACCCCGATGTGGAGGGGGTCATCATGCTTATTGCCGCCGGGGTCTTCCTGCTGCTGGGCTTTGTGTGGAACAAGTGGCACCCGGGATGGGTGGTGTTTCCCATCGGCGGGATCCTCTGCGCCATCGCGGGGGAGATAAAAAAGAAGGAATAAAAAACGGGGATCCGGTGAAAATCACCGGATCCCCGTTTCTATTTTCAGAGAAATTTTACCGCCGTGCCGTAGGCCATGACCTCCGCCGCCCCCTGGGCCACCGAGGCGGAGAGATAGCGCATAGCCACGATGGCGTCGGCCTCCAGGGTCTCGGCGTCGGCCACCATCCGCTTGGTGGCCAGGGCCCGGGCTTCGTTCATCATCTCGTTGTAGGCCTTCAGCTCGCCTCCCACCAGGCCTTTGAGCCCCTGGGCGATGTCCTTGCCCAGGTTCTTGGACTGGATGGTGCTGCCCCGGACCAGGCCCAGGATCTCATACTCCTTGCCGGGGATGTGTTCAGTAGTCGTCAAGATCATGTTCCTCACCACTCCTTATCTCATTGATGCGTTCCCGCAGATTGTATATGCTCACCGCAGCCAGAAGGACAGGGAAGACCGCCCCCAGACGGAGAGGCCGGGGAAGCCCCGGAAGCAGAAGGATCGCCCCCAGCTGCCCCAAAAGCCAGAGGCAGAGGAGAACCGTGACCAGAATGGGGCCCGTCAGCTTATTTCCTTTCATCGTCCGCGCGCCCTCCCGTCAGTCATGTTGCCGCTCCTTATCCTTGAACCATTTCCAGCTCATGAAATAGGTCAGGGCGATCCCCAGGAAGAGGATGGCGAAAAAAACGGCAAAAAAGACCTGTACCGGCGCCAGAAGGGACAGGATCACGGCGGACAGGCCGGACAGGAAGAAGGTCCAGCCCCCCAGCCGCTGGGTCTTGTTCCACACGTCGGGGTCCGAGAGGGCCCAGGGGGTGCGGAAGCCCATAAACCAGTTGGTTTTTACTTTGCCCATGATGTTGCCGATGATGAGGAACAGCACGCCGACCATAAGGCCAATGGCCCGGGCTACATTGATCTGTCCCGGCCAAAGGCTCTCGGACAGGGTGACGGCAATGCAGAGCAGAAGGAGGAGGGGCACCAGAGGGCCGAAAAAGTCGTAGTAGGGCTGGAATTTTTCGTAATTCTCTCTTTTGGGATCCAGACGGGGGAGAAATTGGAATCCCAGAGACAGAAGGGGGCCGATGGCGCACATCAGCCACAGGGTGGCGGGAGCGTCGTAACGGTCGATCTGGCCGTTGAGCCCCCAGTGGCCGGGGATCCTCTCGGGCAGATGGGGCCAGGCGATGGCCACCAGTACAAAGGGCAGCAGGGACAGCAGCCACATGAGGGCGACGGCCTTTTTATTTTTCATCGGATTTGTCTCCTTTCAGTCCGGCGATCCAGCCGGTGATCTCGTCCAGAATGGACAGGTTCAGCTCGTAGTAGATATATTTCCCCCGCCGCTCATCGGAAATAAGTCCTGCCTCCCGCAAAACGGAGAGGTGGTGGGAAACGGTGGCTCCCGTCATATCGAACCGGGAGCCGATCTCCCCGGCGGTCCTGGCCCCGCTCTTCAGAAGATCCAGAATGGCCCGGCGGGTTGGGTCGGAGAGGGCTTTGAAGGTCTCTTGAAACGCCATGGGATACCTCCTTATTTAGAAGATTGTCTAAATGATATACCTTGGGGGAGGAATTGTCAAGAGATATTTAGATATTTGTCTAAGTGAAATTCTGCCAGGAGAGGACTTGGTTTTTCCTGCGGGGCCAAGGCTTTTCCCGTGTATTGTCCCCACAAAAGGACAGCCCCCGGAATTTTTCCGGGGGCTTTTTCCTTAGTTGTATTGCGCTGCGGGGAAGGTTGTGCTATCATACATATAGAACAAACGTTCTAAAATGTTGGGCGGCGGCTGGGAAAAGAAAGACCGGTCAACCCGAAAGGTTGACCGGTCTTGGTGGAGGAGGGTGGATTCGAACCACCGAAGCGATACGCAACAGATTTACAGTCTGCCCCATTTGGCCACTCTGGAACTCCTCCGTGTGGAGCTGGTTGACGGACTTGAACCCCCGACCTGCTGATTACAAATCAGCTGCTCTACCAACTGAGCTAAACCAGCAAACCAGAAAGGCTGTCCAACAGCAAAAATTATT
>JAAWNQ010000042.1 GCA_022799035.1 Oscillospiraceae bacterium | reverse complement strand
AAGAAGTCCCGCCAGCCGGGTGAGCATCACCAGGAAATAGCCCCCCGCCAAAAGCCCCCAGTACACAAACCCCCGGTAATGGTCCTCCCCTGTCACCGCGATGACGGAAAAGTTGGAGCTGAACCACCGGAGGCTCCCCGCAAAAAGCAGGGTATAGGCCGGTATGAGAAAGCAGGCCGTCAGATCCAGCCAGAAATGCCCCCTTCGTTTTGGCATACTCCCACCTCCAGACAGACTGTTATCCTTCCCTATGGAGCCTATTATATGGGATACCCGGGGGAAGAACAAGCCCAAAGCCATATTTTCCTTGCCTTTCCCTCCCCTTGCTGATACAATAGGAGGGCTGAAAACATATCCAAAGGAGACCGCCATGATCACTGTTACCGACCTTTCCCTCAACTATTCCGGCACCCCCCTGTTTTCCCATGTGGACCTCCAGTTCGTCAAGGGGAACTGCTACGGCATCATCGGGGCCAACGGCGCGGGCAAATCCACCTTCCTGAAGATCCTCTCCGGGGAGCTGGACTCCACCTCCGGGGAGGTTTCCATCCTGCCCAACGTCCGCATGTCCGTGCTGAAGCAGGATCAGAACCAGTATAACGCCTATACCGTCATGGATACCGTCCTCATGGGCAACCTCCACCTCTACAACATCGGCAAGGAGATGAACGCCCTCTACGAGAAGGAGGACTTCACCGACGAGGACGGCATCAAGGCCGCCGAGCTCCAGGCCGAGTACGCCGAGCTGGGGGGTTACGAGTCGGAATCCGACGCCTCCCGGATCCTCCAGGGCTTGGGGGTGGGCACCCAGTACCACAGCACCCTGATGGAGAACATGGACGCCCGGCTCAAGGTGAAGGTCCTCCTGGCCCAGGCCCTCTTCGGTAACCCGGACATCCTCATGATGGACGAGCCCACCAACAACCTGGACATTGCCGCCACCAACTGGCTGGAGGATTTCCTCCTGGACTTCGAGGGCACCGTCATCGTGGTCAGCCACGACCGGCACTTCCTCAACACCGTGTGCACCCACATCGTGGATATCGACTACAACAAGGTCAAGCTCTACGTGGGCAACTACGACTTCTGGTACGACGCCTCCCAGCTCATGCAGCAGCTCATGAAGAACCAGAACAAGAAGAACGAGGAGAAGGCCCAGGAGCTCAAGGAGTTCATCTCCCGCTTCTCGGCCAACAAGTCCAAGAGCAAGCAGGCTACCGCCCGCCGGAAGCTGCTGGAGAAGATCACCCTGGAGGAGATCCCTGCCTCCTCCCGCCGCTACCCCTGGGTCCAGTTCTCCCCCGACCGGGAGGTGGGCAAGGACATCCTCTTTGTCGCCGACGTGAGCAAGACCGTAGACGGGGTGAAGGTGCTGGACAAGGTCTCCTTCATTGTGAACCACGGGGACAAGATCGCCTTTGTGGGGGACAACGAGAACGCCCACACTGCCCTCTTTAAGATCCTCACCGGGGAGTGGGAGCCCGACGAGGGCACCGTGAAGTGGGGCCAGACCGCTACCTTCTCCTACTTCCCCAAGGACAACACCCAGTTCTTCGAGGGCTGCGGGGACAACCTGGTGGAGTGGCTGCGCCAGTATTCCCCCGACCCCCACGAGGCGTATTTGAGAGGCTTCCTGGGCCGGATGCTCTTCTCCGGGGACGACGTGTATAAGCCCGTGAAGGTCCTCTCCGGCGGGGAGAAGGTCCGGTGTATGCTCTCCCGGATGATGCTCTCCGGGGCCAATGTCCTGCTGCTGGACCAGCCCACCAACCACCTGGATCTGGAGTCCATCGCCGCGGTGAACAACGGCCTGGAGGCGGTGAAGTGCAACGTCCTCTTCTCCTGCCACGACCACCAGCTGGTTCAGACCGTGGCCACCCGGATCTTCGAGTTCACCCCCGAGGGCAAGCTCATCGACGCCCCCATGGCCTATGACGAGTACCTGGAGCGGAAGGCTCAGCAAGAGCAAGGATGATCTGAGCTCCCAGCCGGAACCCGCGGGAGAAAGCCTCCTGGCAATGGAAGTTGAGGACTTCAGACTGTGCGTAATCCAACTGGTCCAAAAACTCTAAAGAAAGAGCTTCCACGACCTTATCAGTCAGCGGACCTAAAGCCTTTATCAACTCAAAATAGGCCGGTGGCCAATCGCTTGGATGGGTCAGTTCTTCCAGATAATCTAAAATATCATCCATACGAGCAGCTCCTTGCGTTCTCAATGTACGTATTATTATACGTTCAAATGGGACATATGTCAAGAGGTGAAATAGAAAATGGTAGAATTTGGCAAACGCCTACGGGAAATCCGTATGGAGAAAAAGAAAACACAGAAACAAACAGCGGAAGTATTGGAAATGAAATTGCGCTCCTACCAGACCTATGAACAGGGAGTTAGAGAACCATCCATCAAAAAACTGATTACCCTTGCGGACTTCTTTGACGTGACCCTGGACTACCTTATGGGCCGCACCGACGCATAGGGCAGGATAACCTTGGTATACCCGCTCATTTTCATGGTACCGCAATGTGAGGACCGCCGCCCCTGGCGGTCCTCCCTTGATTTTCACCCCCTTCCTGGGGCGCGGCCCATTCTATAGGGGGCTGCCGCCGGGGCCGCAGTATGACAGGGACCGTCTTCCCCCCCCACTTTTCAAATGGGAAATTTTGTGTTATACTATATAATCTACCTATCCCAACAGAGAGGATATGAGGCCATGCGAAAAAATTTTCTCCCCCCGGCCCTGGCCCTTTTGGGCGGCGGCGTGGGGTTTGGATTGCGGAAATGGCAGTTGACCGCCGGCTTTGAGCCGGACACAGGTCTGGCGATCCCCGGCGCCCCGGCGGCTCTGGCCGCAGTGGGCTTTTCCCTGGCGATGGCCCTCCTGTTCCTCCTCCTGTCCCGCAAGGAGGAAAAACGCCTTTCCTGGGAGGCCGCCTTCGCCGCCGGGAGGCAGAACACCTTGGCGGTCACCGCCCTGGTCCTGGCCGCCATGCTTCTGCTGGCCAGCGCGGGGGCCGAGATCATCATTCCCCCGGCAAGCTCCCTGGCGGCCTACCAGGGGGAGACCCCCTTCGCCCGGGCCGCCGCCGCGGCCCTGCCCCCCCTGCGGATCCTTCTGTGCGCGGGGGCCCTGCCCTGTGTATTCCTCTGGGCCCGGGCCATCTTCCGGGGAGAGGGCGGCGCTGAGAGCCTGCCCGCCCTGGAGCCCTGCCTGATCTACTGCGTGTGGCTCATCTCTGCCTACCAGTTCCGGGCCGCCGATCCGGTGGTCCAGGATTACCTCTACGAGGTGCTGGCCATCGTCACCTCCCTCCTGGGAGTCTATTTTGTGGCGGGCCACTCCTTCAACAACGGCAAGCCCCGGCTCGCCCTGTTGTTCTGTCTGACAGGGGTCTATTTCTCCCTGATGACCCTGGCGGACCGCCACTCTCTGGCGGATATCTTCCGGAACCTGTTTGCGGTGCTCTACCTGTCCACCCACGCCGCCCTTATTTTGAACCACCCGCCGGTGGAAAACCCCTCTGCCCCGGCGGAAGCTGAAACGGAGGCTGACGAAAATGCCTGAAAAGTTTTATATCACCACCCCCATCTACTACCCCTCGGCCAAGCTTCACATCGGTCACGCATACTGCACCGTAGCCACCGACACCATCGCCCGGTATAAGCGGCTCCAGGGCTACGACGTGATGTTTCTCACCGGCACCGACGAGCACGGCCAGAAGATCGAGGACAAGGCCAAGGAGGCCGGAGTCACCCCCCAGCAGTACGTGGACAACATTGTGGAGGGGGAAAAGGGGGTGCTGGACCTGTGGAAGCTGATGAACATCAGCTATGACCGGTTCATCCGCACCACCGACGACTACCACGTGGCCTCCATCCAGAAGATCTTCAAGGCCATGTACGACAAGGGGGACATCTACAAGGGCAAGTATGTGGGCAAGTACTGCAAGCCCTGCGAGTCCTTCTGGACCGAGTCCCAGTTGGTGGACGGCAAGTGTCCCGACTGCGGCGGGGAGGTTCAGGACGCCGAGGAGGAAGCCTACTTCTTCCGGCTGAGCAAGTATGCCTCGCGGGTCCAGGACCTGTTGGAAAACACCGACTTTCTCGAGCCCCGGAGCCGGGTCAACGAGATGGTGAACAACTTCATCAAGCCGGGGCTGGAGGATCTGTGTGTCTCCCGGACCTCCTTCACCTGGGGGGTCCCGGTGGACTTCGACCCGGGCCATGTGGTCTACGTGTGGATCGACGCCCTCTTTAACTATATGACTGCTCTGGGTTATCAAAACGATAAATATAACGATCTGGATACCTTCTGGCCCGCCAACGTCCACATTATCGGCAAGGAGATCGTCCGTTTCCACACCATCATCTGGCCCGCCATGCTCATGAGCCTGGACCTGCCCCTGCCCAAGAAGGTCTTCGGCCACGGCTGGCTGCTGCTGGACGGGGGCAAGATGAGCAAGAGCAAGGGCAATGTGGTGGACCCCTACCTCCTCTCGGAGAAGTTTGGGGTGGACGCCCTTCGGTTCTTCCTCATGCGGACCTTCCCCTTCGGCTCCGACGGGAATTTCTCCAACGAGCTGCTGATCCAGACCATCAACATCGACCTGGCAAACGACCTGGGCAACCTGGTGAGCCGGACCGTGAGCATGGTGGAGAAGTATTTTGAGGCCGGAACCCTCCCCACCCGGCAGACGGGGGATCCTGAGAAGGACGGGGAGCTGGAGGCCCTGGGCGCCGCCCTCCGGGAAAAGTACCGGGAGGCCATGGACCACTATGCCCCCCACAGGGCCCTGGAGGAAGTTTTCAAACTCATCCAGCGGGCCAACAAGTATATTGACGAGAACGCCCCCTGGGCTCTGGCCAAGGACATGGACCAGAACGGTCCCAGGCTGGCCCGGGTGATGTACGATCTTCTGGAGGCCATCCGCCTCTCCGCCATCCTGCTCACCCCCTTCATGCCCGAGACCTGCGGGAAGATCTTTGACCAGATCGGAGCCCAGGAGCCTTGCCGCACCTGGGAGAGCGCCGGGAAGTGGGGTCTCCTCCCCGCCGGGGCCTGTGTGAAGCGGGGGGAGAATCTCTTCCCCCGGATCGACGCGGAGAAGGAGCTGGCCGAGCTGGAGGCTCTCTCCGCCGCTGCCAAAAAGGCCGCCCTCCCCGACCTGGAGATCGAACCCCTGGCCCAGGAGCAGGTGGACTTTGACACCTTCTGCAAAAGTGATTTCCGGGCGGTGAAGGTGAAGGCCTGCGAGAATGTGAAAAAGTCGGACAAGCTGCTGAAATTCACCTTGGACGACGGCACGGGAACCGACCGACAGATCCTTTCCGGCATCGCCAAGTGGTATAAGCCCGAGGAGCTGGTGGGCAAGACCCTGGTCGCCATCGTGAACCTGCCCCCCCGGAAGATGATGGGCCAGGAGAGCCAGGGTATGCTGATCTCCGCTGTCCACACCGAGAAGGGGGAGGAGAAGCTGAACCTTCTCATGGTGGACGACGCCATCCCCGCCGGGGCCAAGCTGTGCTAAAAAAGAAAAGTGATTAAAAGAAGGGGTGTGATCTTCGGATCACGCCCCTCCTTTTTTGAGCGAAAATTGCGGCGCGCCCTCCAATCGCCTGGTTGGAGGACGCGCTTTTTCCATCTCTCCCGCTCCATTGTGCAACATATGTCTTTTATCTTTCTTTAGAAATATATATATAATAAGAAATTAAAAAAACATATAAAATTTTTAATACAGGTGTTGCATTTTATGGAAGAATGTAGTACAATGACCTCAGAACCAGGAAAGGCCGTCCCCTCCGGTCCCTGATGTGCCGATTTGCAACAGTAGAAATTTATTAAACAAGTGTTGCATTTTCTGCCGCCCTGTACTATAATAGGGGATACAATGGCGATAGGCACATTGAAAATCGGGGGCCGCGTACTTCACGCGTCCCGGAAGGGAGGGTACGGCCATAGACGGAAGAGTTCGCTATACAAAGATGGTGATACGTCAGGCCGTCCTTTCCCTGCTGAAGGAACAGACCATCGACAAGATCACCGTGGCAGACGTATGCCGGCTGTCCGAGATCAACCGGGCCACCTTCTACCGGCACTATGAGAATCAATACGGCGTTCTCTTTGAGATGGAGGACGATCTGCTGGAACAGGTCCCCCCCGTTCAGGACTCGGAGGAACGGCTTCAGACCATTTTTCAAACCTTTGAGGCAAAGAAGGGGGAGTGGGAGCTCCTCCTCTCCGCCCGGTTGGAGGAGAGCTTCTCCACCAAGCTGTACCGGGCCTTTCTGGACTGGTTTCCCCTGCGGCAGCCCTCCCCCCGGCGGGAGCTGCGGCACAGCTTTCTTCTCCACGGTCTCAGCGGCCTGCTGGTCCACTGGGCGGCGGGGGGCTTTCGGGAGCCGGCCCAGGAGATAGCGGGTCACGCCATTCAACTTCTTCACGACTTGATGGGCGAGGGGGATCCCTCTCTCATTTAAGTCCAAATAATCGGACATTTCATTTGGTAGGATAGAGACAAAGAAAGGAGTGAGGTCCACATGACAGAACGGTTCGAACTGCGGTATGTGAGAGGCCATATTGAGGTTTACGACGCGACGGGACACTTTTATTTCTCGGCGGATACCATGAGTGAAGCCCAGAGCGAACTGGAAACCATGGAGGCGGCCTGACAACACCTACCACGCACAAAAGCCGAGGGACCCGCCCGTTTGGCGGGTCCCTCGGTTTTTTCTCACAGAAGCTGCCACAGCCCCAGCCCCACCAGCAGGGCTCCCGACACCGGCAGGGCCAGACCGCTCCACCGGGCCAGCCGCCGCCCCAAGGTTCGGCCCAGCAGAAGGGACAGGAGGGTGACGGCAAAGTTGCACCCCGCCGCCAGCAGAGGGGAAAGCCCCGTAACTCCGGCGGCCACCCCCACTCCGGCGTTGTTTACCGCCAGGGCCGCTGAGAGGGCCAGCCAGCCTGCCCCCTCTCCGTCGGGGACAGCCTCCCCCTTGCCCCGGAGGGCGTCCAGTAAGTACCAAAGCCCCAGCCCGGCCAGGGCCAGCCCCCCCAGCCGCCCGGCCAGGGCGGGGGGTAGCAGGGCGGCCCCGGCGGCCCCCAGGATAAGGGAGAGAAAGGTCACCAGCGTGGTGGCCAGGGAGACGGCCAGGGCCTCCCGCAGCCCCAGGGGCCGTCCTCCCGCCCCCTGGCCCACCGCAGCCAGCACTGTGTCCAGATTGCAGGCCAACGCGAACAGAAACCCCGCCCCCAGGGCGGAAAGAATATCCATAGGATCACCTCATACGCATTCTATGGAAAAGGGAAGGGTGGGGTGAGGACAGGAAAAGCCCCCACCGCAAAGGCGGCGGGGGCTGAAATGAAGCTGGAGGCAGGAAAAAGCCCTCTTATCCTGCCGTTTTGTTCTGCTCCTTATTCCTCAAAACGAAACAGAACGCTCTTAAATCCATCGTCCTGAATGATCTCAGCCTTCACTGGCACGGGAAGGCGGGCGCGCACGGCGTCGGGATCCTTGATCCCGATTACAATGGCGGTCAGGGAGGGGCCTTCCTCCAGCTCTACCTCCCCCCAGTAGATGGGGCCAAAGGGCTGGATATGCTCCCATACATGGCTTTTGGCCATAAGGTCAAAGTCCAGCAGCTTAGCCTCCTGGCACAGCGGTATCCAGTGTGTATCAGTGCTGGAGCACTCCGGACAGACAGGCATGGGGGGATACATAACAGTTCCGCAGCGGTTACACTTGCGGGCCAGTATTTTACCTTCCTCCAGGCCATCATAATAGGTTTTGACGATAGGCGCAAACTGTTCCATTTTCTCTTCTCCTTTACTGAATGGTTCTCAAAATGGCGGCCGTGGCATTTTGACCGCCGCCAACGCCGCGGATCATCGCGGTTTCGGGCAGCTTTTTGACCTGCCTCTCACCGGCCTGGCCGCGCATTTGAATGACCGCCTCGCCTAAATCGGCAAGGCCCGCGGCGGCGAAGGCATGACCGAAGGAGGCACGGCCGCCGTTGGTGTTGATGGGCCTGTCTCCGTCGAAGGCCGTGCGGCCCTCCAGCGCGGCGCGCCAGCCCTCTCCGTGGGGGAGATACCCGGCGATCTCGGCGCTGTCGATCTGGTCAAAGATCTGGAGATCCTGAGAGAGGAAAAGATCCAGCTCCTCCGGCTTGACCCCCGTATCCCGGTAGATCTGCCGACAGACCATCTCGGTGATCTTTGCCTCGTTCCGGGGGTGGCGGGTATCCATGGAGGCAGCGGTGACCCCCAGCACCTCAATGGGCTGCTGCTTAAACTTGTGGGCCAGCTCGGTGGGGCAGAGGATGATTGCCGCCGCGCCGTCGGCGGGCGTGATGCCGTGCAGCTTTCGATAATGGCCCATACTGCCTATAGGGTTATACTGGTCACAGCGCAGGTACTCCATAGGGCTGTCAAATCCGGCCTCCTTGGCCAGCTCGGCGAATTCCTTTCGCTGGATGGCCAGGGGATGTCTTACCGCACCCCGGCGCCCGTGTATAGCCAAGGCGTTGCACACGTCGTCAAAATCCTTCCAGGACAGCCCGTACTCTCTGAGGTAATCGGCGGGGGGATAGGAAAAAACGGCATTGTGAGCAATATTGCTGGGGAAGCGGGAGAAAGAGGGGTCAGCCAGGATATTGGGGATGGAGTCCACCTTGAAGGGCAGGGTGGGAACCTCCCGGATGTGGTTGGGCTTCTTGATAGAGGATTTTGTGGACATGAGCTCCACGCCACCTGTAAGCACAAAGTCATACTCTCCGGAGGCTACCGCCATAACCGCCAGATTAAAGCCCACATAGCCGGTACCGCAGGCCTCCTCATGATGGATGGCAGCGGCACCGTGCATCCCCACCCAGTCCTGGTAAGTGACGGCCGGGGTCAGGGTTTGGGAGTAGGCTACATTTCCCACCTGGCCGTGAAAAAGGGCCTCCAGATCCTTGGCCTCAATGCCTGCGTCCTCCACGGCATTGATGGCGGCCCAGGAAAAGAGCTCCTGCTCGGTCAGATCCTTAATGGCGGGGGTAACAGAGGTGTTGCCGAAGGGAGTGCAGCCCACGCCGATGATGGATACGCTTCTGGCCAGCTTGTGTGTATACTCGGTCATATGTATCATCCTTTCCCAAGATTATTTGAACGGCTGTCAGTTTTCGGTTGCTGCCGGATCCGCAGATGGGGTCGGCCTTTTGGACATTTGGTTGGCGATCAGGTAAAGGAGCATGGTGGCCAGCGCGAAGATGGCCGCGGCCGCCCAGGTGACCTTATAGGACTGGAAGCGGTCAAAGGCCAGAGCGGCCAGATACCCGCCGGCGGCGCCGCCTACAAAATTGACGCTTTGCATCATTCCGCTGAAGAGGCTGAAATTCTTCGGGCCAAAGGTGTCGATGGTCAGCATGGTGGCGGTGACGGTGCCCACCGAGCCCACAATACCAAAGAGCAGTACGATCAGATAGAATACCGGCATACTGCCCGCGGTGAACAGACAGACAAAGAAGATGGCCGTGCTGATAAAGCCGGAGGCTACGGCGGCCCTGACTCCGAGCTTGTCACTGATCCACCCCACCAGCAATTTCCCCACAATGCCGATGAGGGAGCCGGCAGAGAGATAGGTGGCGGCGATGGCGGCGGAATAGGTATCCGTCAGAAAGGGAACGATCTGGGATTGGGCGCCGTTGTTGCCGATCAGGCCCGCGCAAACAGCGCCGAGAAAAAATATGTAGAAGAAGGGCTTCGTTCTGGCCTGAGCGAAGGTATAGTTTGCGCCGGGAGCCGGCGGTCTTTTCCCTGCGCCGGAGGGGGTGGTGGCCTGACCTGCCCCGTAGGGCTCCAGCCCCATGTCGGAGGGCTCCTGCCGCATGACAAACAGGGCCACGGGCACGGCTACCGCCAAAACAATGACGCCCATGATAAAATAGGCGGTTCTCCAACCGGAGCCGTTGATCACACCGGCGATCACCGGGCTCATAATGGCGGTGACAAGACTCTGGCCGGCAAATACCATGCTGATGGCTGTGCCCCGGCTTTTATGAAACCAGTGGGTGATCATGGTGCTGTTGCCCAAGGCTACCGGCGCGGTCAGAAAGCCGGCCACAAAGGAGCATATGTATTGCTGAAAAATATTTTGGGTCAGACCGCGGATCAGAAAGATCAAGCCCAGCAACAGCAGGGAGCCCACCTGGAATTTCTTGATCCTATACTTGGTGTAGATTTTTCCGATGACCACCTGCATCACACAGCCGCACAGGGCGATAATGGATGTGTTGATGGCAAATTCGGCCCGGCCGATGCCGAACTCCTGTGTTATGGGCACAACAAAAAGGGATGTGAGCATGGCGGTAAAGGTGAGAGCGATCCCGCTGGTAATGACGCCGCCGAGCACGATGATCCAAGCGTAGTATTTTTTCAAAACAACTCCTCCTCAGCTTTACAGAGGGCGAGGTACCTTCACCGTCTGGTTGCGATCATTATACCCGGAAAGGGTTTTGGTGCACAAACGGATAAAATTTGTAGGGGTAGCAAAAAAATAACTGCTTTTTTGTTAAGGAGCAATGGCGATAGACGGCCCGGTTATGCTATAATTCCTTAAAAAAGAGGGGTGGAAACTGTGCGTTTAGAGGTGCTGGAACTGATTGCCGCCATTGTGAAATACGGCTCGATCTCAGCCGCGGCCCGCAACTGCCATATCCAGCAGACGACTTTGAGTGCGGCTGTCCGGTCGGTGGAAAGTGAATTGGATATTCAAATCTTTGAACGTCAATATAATGGCGTTATATTGACCTCTCACGGGGAGGAGCTGATGAAACGCGCCCTGCCCATGCTGGAGCTGTACCACGAAATGCAGCACATCAATCACATAGAGGATCGGCTGCTGCTTCTCCATATCAACCGTTTTCTGTACAGCTATTTCTGCTACGATGTGATGCCGGAGCTGCAGATGAGGTTTCCCGGGCCATCCATGGCCGTTTCCATGGCGGAGGAAAACCCGCTGCAAAACCCGATGGCCAACGATTTTCACATTGGGATCGGCTGCTGCTCCCCTGGAGAGTGGCAAAGCAGGAAGCGGCAGGCAAGGGAGATGGGGTTGACGCTTACTAAGCTATTTACATCGGAATTTGTGGCCTATGTAAGCAAAGATAGCCCCCTCGGTTCTCTGCAAGAGTTGGGTACATCGGAAACTTTACGAGGACAGTCGGTGATTTTTGCCAATTCCGTCTGCAAGGATATGTTTTTCCAAGCCAACCTTACAGATGTGGTGGGGAGCTATTCCATTATGGATCCCTTTGACCCGGTGCAGATGCTTCACTCGGTCTCCCGGAATAAAATGCTGGCCTTTGCCGTGGATAGGAGGCTGATCCCCTCCCGCTTTTATCCGGAGCTGGAGAATGTGGTCTGTCTGCCCATTGTGGAGCCCAACAACTCAAGCCGCCGGTACATGCAGCACTATTTGATTTGCCGGGAACATAAGCACAGGGCAAAGAACGAGCGGGAATTGGTCGATTTTATTATCAATAAATTGCGGGATTTAGAACCCGGCTAATGTACGCGTTTTGGCACCTTTGGTCAAAAGGAAGGGAAAGGGCCGGGGCCGATCAGACCATACGAAGAACGAAGGAAAATTGGGCATATTTGCCCTTCCATTTTTCTCCGGGGGTGCTATAATACGTTCCATACGAAATCTTTGGAAGGAGGAGCTCCATGAGCGGAAAAGAGGAGTTTATCGCGATTTTTCAAGAGAACATCCACCGGGAGGGGGCGGAGGCCCTGCTGGATTATCTGGAGAACAAGTCCGACTTCTTCACCTGCCCCGCCTCGGCCCGGTATCATGGCGCCTACGCCGGGGGACTGTGCGACCACAGCCTGAACGTCTACCACTGCCTGATGGACTATCTCTCCCGGGAGCGGGTACAGGAGCTTTACGGCCTGGAGATCTCCCCGGAGAGCGCCGCCATCGCCGCCCTGCTCCATGACCTGTGCAAGATCAGCTGCTACAAGGCGGGGACCCGGAATGTGAAAAATGAGGTCACAGGGGCCTGGGAGAAGGTACCCACCTTTTTCTTTGAGGATCCCATGCCCTACGGACACGGGGAGAAATCGGTGTACATTATCTCCGGATTTATGAAGCTGAAGCGGGAGGAGGCCATGGCCATCCGCTGGCATATGGGCTTTTCCGGGGACGAGGACAAGCGCCTGGTGGGCCAGGCCCTGGAGCAGTACCCCCTGGCCTTCGCCCTCAGCGTGGCGGATATGGAGGCCACCTATTTCCTGGAAGGGGAGGAGAACTGATGGAGGACAAAAACGCCCTTGGCACCGCCCCGGTGGGGCGGCTGATGGTGAAGCTGGCCATCCCCGCGGTGGTGGCCCAGCTGATCAACGCCCTTTATAACATTGTGGACCGGATGTATATCGGCCACATGGAGGGCGTGGGGGATCTGGCCCTGACGGGGCTGGGGGTCTCCTTCCCCATCATCATCT
The DNA here is from genome assembly GCA_022799035.1 of Oscillospiraceae bacterium. Classification (GTDB taxonomy): domain Bacteria; phylum Bacillota; class Clostridia; order Oscillospirales; family Oscillospiraceae; genus Vermiculatibacterium. Next base: position 2,886 of record JAAWNQ010000042.1, on the reverse strand, counting down.
TTATCTCCGCCCTGTCCGCCCTGGCGGGGGTGGGGGGCGGCTCCCGGGCCGCCATCCGCATGGGGGAGAAGGACATTGACGGGGCGGAGGCCATTTTGGGAGGCTGTACCGCCCTTCTGCTGGTAATGGCGGTGGCAGCCACCGCCCTGTTCCAGATCTTCCGGGATCCCCTTCTGCTCCTCTTCGGGGCCAGCGAGAACACCCTGCCCTATGCCAGCGGCTACCTGGGGATCTACCTGTGGGGTACGGTGTCGGTGCTTTTGTCCCTGGGGCTCAATAACTTTATCACCACCCAGGGCTTTGCCACCTTCTCCATGCTGACAGTGATCATCGGGGCGGTGTGCAACATCATCCTGGACCCCATTCTCATCTTCGGCCTCCATATGGGGGTACGGGGGGCGGCTCTGGCCACCATCCTGTCCCAGACCCTGTCCGCCCTCTGGGTCCTGGCCTTCCTTTTGGGGAAAAAGACCCAGTTGAAGCTGCGGGCCAAGCACCTGCGGCTGAAAGGCTCCATCCTGCTCCCCGTGATCGCCGTCGGTGTGTCCCCCTTCATCATGCAGTCCACCGAGAGCCTGGTGAGCATTTCCTTCAATTCCTCCCTGCTGAAATACGGGGGCGACCCCTATGTGGGAGCCATGACCATCGCCTCCTCGGTGATGCAGGTGAGCAGTATGCCCCTTCACGGTCTGGCCCAGGGAGCCCAGCCCATCATCGGCTTCAACTACGGCGCGGGGAATTTTGACCGGGTGAAGAAGGCCTTCCGGCTGCTGCTGGGAAGCTGCGTTGTCTGCACGGCGGTCATGTGGCTTCTGGTGGAGCTGTGGCCCGATATCTTTATCTCCATCTTCAACAACAAGCCCGAGTTGGTGGACACCGCCCGCCGGACTCTGCGGGTCTACTTCGCGGGGATCTTCATGTTCGGGATCCAGTCCTCCTGTCAGCAGACCTTTGTGGCCCTGGGTCAGGCCAAGATCTCCCTGTTCCTGGCCCTGCTCCGCAAGATCATTCTGCTGATCCCCCTGATCTTTATCCTGCCCCAGTTCCTGGCGGACAAGGTTTTCGCCGTATGGCTGGCCGAGCCGGTGGCCGATATCCTGGCGGCGGCCACAACAGGGATCATGTTCGCCCGCCGCTTCCCCAAGATCCTGAAACAGCGGGAAGAAGAGATCAAAGAAAAACCATAACAAAAAGAGAAGCTATCCTTCACATCAAAGGATAGCTTCTCTTTTTCACAACCGCTTTTTCATTTTTAACTTTTAACTTTAACTGATCCATCCGCTTCCCACCACCACGTCCCCCTCATAAAACACCGCCAGTTGACCCGGCGTGGGGGCCCGGACGGGGGTGTGGGCCTTGACCAGAATGCCGCCCTCCGCTGTGGGCAGGATGGTACAGGGGGTCTCGGTCTTGGCGTGGCGGAACCGGGCGGAGACCTCCCTGGGTCCCTCCAGGGCGTCCACGGCGATCCAGTTGGGATCGGTGCAGAATATCTCCTCCCGGAACAGGTCGGAGCCGTCGGAGAGGGTGACGGTGTTGGCCTTGGGATCAATGGCCGAGACATAGTACCGGTGGGGGCCGGAAACCCCCAGGCCGCGGCCCTGACCCAGGGTGTAGCGGTGGATGCCCCGGTGCCTGCCCAAAACTGTGCCGTCGGGGGCGATGAAATCCCCGGGAGGACAGCTTTGGCCCCGGTTCTCCAGCCACCTGCCATAGTCGTCATCTGGAATAAAGCAGATCTCCATGCTGTCCGGCTTGTGGGCCACGGGGATGCCGAAGGCCTCCGCTTTGATCCGAACCATAGACTTATCGTAATCTCCTAGGGGAAATATGACCCTTTGTATAATTTCCCGGGGAAGGCGGGAGAGCATATAGGACTGGTCATTGGCGGGCCTTCCTTTCAAAAGAAGGCTCCGCCCGGCCTTATCCATCTCCGTCCGGGCGTAGTGTCCCGTAGTCACCCACTCCGCCCCAACCTCATGGGCCAACGCCAGCATGGCGGGGAACTTTACCAGGGGGTTGCACCGGGCGCAGGGCAGGGGGGTGCGGCCCGAGAGGTACTGGGCGGCAAAGGGAGCCTTTACATGCTCCTCCAAGGCCCGGGAGATATCCATGGTATGAAACTCTATCCCCAGCTCCTCCGCCACCCGGCGGGCGTCGGCCTCCCCGGCGGCCTCGGGGCCGATGGAGAGGTAGAGACCGATGACGGTATAATTCTCCTGCAAAAGCCGTGCCGCCACAGCGGAATCCACCCCGCCGGAGAGACCCAGGACGACCGTTGTAGACATAAGCGCACCTCCTTTAAAAGAAAAAGGGCCGTCAATGCCGACGGTTCCCATGTTGCGTTGAAAAAATACCCGGCCTTGTGTTTGCCTTCTTAGGAAACCATCTGGTTCCCGTAGGGATCAATGTTCTCTCCGATCCCTACGGGAAGGTACTTTGCCTGGGGGCCAGCCTTCTTCTCTGCAACAAAATCCAGCTAACCTCCAAATATTGTCAGGCCCATCACATAAACCTCAGCAGAAAAAGAAGGGTGCAAATCAGTCCTACCCCAAGTAGCGTAACTATAACGGCAAGGGTTCCGGAAACAGCCCTATTTGTAGCTTTTCCCAACGTATCCCTCTCTGACACTGTGTGAGGGATATTGTAATCTGTAAGCCTGACAGCGATCCCGCCATTGCTCTCGACCCAACAAATAATGCCAACAGATCCTGTCCCTTCTTCAATTTGAAAATTTATCTCGGTGGCAATCGCATTTCCAATGGCGAAACCAACATTATGCTTTCCTGAGATGTATTGTGTAAAGGGTGGTTTCACCACCCAAATACACATTGGCTGGCGGTTCATTTGTGGCAGAATGACAGAGGCTGAAAAGGCGGTGATCGA
>JAAWNQ010000041.1 GCA_022799035.1 Oscillospiraceae bacterium | reverse complement strand
CTGGCCGTTGATGTTCAGGGTCATGGGGGTGACGGTGATGGTCTTTTCCGTCCCGGCCGCCAGGGCGGCGGTCCCCAGAACCATGACAATGGCCAGCGCCAGAGCCGTGATCCTTCTTTTCATACTGCTTTCTCTCCTTTCAACTGATAACATAGTTCACTGAACTACGTTCAACCAAATTATATCTGAAAGAAATTTTATTGTCAATATGATAACGTGAAAATTTCGGCAATAGAAAGCCGCCCCTGAGGGGCGGCCTTTATTGCCGAAATTTTCATTTGTACCCTTGGGGAGGTTTGCCGGGGGGCGCCCTTATGCCCCGGAGGGCTCCAGTAGCTCCAACAGTCGGTTCAGGTGCTTGCAGCCGTAGGGCTTCAGGTCAATGCTCCTGTGGTTGAGGAACCAGGTGATCAGGATCCCGTTGATGGCGATGGAGAATACCTCAAAAAATTCCTCGTCGCTCATGGCATGGGGGGAGAACTCCCCTGTCTCCCGTCCCAGGGAGAGAACCTTGCCCAGGAACTCCCGCTGGAGCTGGACCCCCGCCTCGTCGTCCCCCACGTTATCCTCCAGCTGGCCCAGCATGAGGGACTTGGACAGAACCAGGCCGCTCTCCTCGATGCGCTCCATGTATTTCTCCACAAAATCCATGTAGAGCTGCCGGGCGCTCTTGGTTCCGTCCAGCCGGCAGGCGGTGCTCAGATACTCGTTGTGATCCCGGTCCATGAGCACGATGATATCCCGCTTGGCGGAGAAGTACTGGTAGAAGGTGCCCACCGACACCCCGCACTCCCGGCAGATGCGCTGGATGGTCACGCTCTGGTAGCCCTCCCGGGCGATGAGCTCCATGGCGGTGCGCAGCAGCTTCGCCCGGGTCTCCCGGGCCTGGACGTCCCGGCTGGTGAGCTTTTCCTTCATGGCTCCTCCCCCCTTTCCGGCGGTTTTTTCCTCTGTCTGCGTTAAAGTATAGCACAATCCCCCCAAGGATGCAACCGGAGGGCAAAAAGCCCGCCCGTCCCCGGGCGGGGACGGGCGGGAGGGGGAAGATCATTTGCCCAGCTGCTTGGCGATCTCCTGGCCGCAGAGGTAGCCGGAGGTGAGGCCCCAGCCGTTGGCGGCGCCGCCGAAGGTCACGTACTCCTTCTTCTCGGTGAACAGTACGCCCATGGAGTCGGTGCCGATGGCATAAAGGCCATTCATCACACTGCCATCCTCCTTGAGGACCTGGAAGCTCTCGTTGATATCCAGGCCGCCGCAGGTGGTATAGCAGTAGGGGGCTCCGGCGATAGCGTAGTAAGGACCCGCGCCGATCTTATCCAGATACTTGGCGTCCTTGCCAAAGTCGGGATCCTTCCCGGCCTCGCAGTAGCCGTTATAGGTCTCCACCGTCTTCTTCAGGTTGGCGGGATCCATCCCGGTCTTTTCCGCCAGCTCCTCCAGAGTATCGGCCTTATAGACCACCCCCGCCTGGATACCGGCCTCCAGCACTTCCATGGCGTTGGGGATGGGGGTGTCGGCGGGAATGGCCCCCTGGTAGCCCAGATAGATGGTGGCGGGGCCGGAAACGGCCTCCTTAAAGCCCTCGGTCATCAAACCGTTGACCTGGTCCTGGCTCCAGATGCCGTAGAACCGGGGACCGGCGGCCCAAGCCTTGAGCATGTTCACCTGGGTCTCGTTGGCAAAGCGGTTTCCGTGGGGATCCACGGTCATACCGTAGGCGGAGATCAGCATGTCCAGAGGCAGGTCTCCGGAGGACCAGACCAGAGGCCGTCCGGTCCGGGCGCCCATCTGCCCTTCCACAGCCACGGTCTCAAAGCCGGGGAGGAAGGCCACGGTGCCGCCATTGTGGACCATGGGGGGCATACCGATGTTGTAGGTGCCCGCCCCCTCGTCGATGGCGGCCTGGATCATCTTGCCGTCGTTGGTCCGCAGACCGAAAACGCTCCACTCGCCCTTGAGTTCATAATACTCATTGGACAGGTATTTGGTAGTCATCTCCCCATTGCCGGCAAAGCCGCCGGTGGCCAGAACCACCGCCTTGGCGTTGATGGTATACTCGGTGCCGTCAACCAGGTTCCGGGCCTTGGCGCCAATCACGTTGCCCTTGGCGTCGGTGATCAGGTCATAGGCCTCGGTCTCCAGCATATACTTGCCGCCGCCGGCGGTGAAATCCTCGTAGATGCCGTCAAAATACTTGGCGATGTACGCCTTGTTGGCGCCGATCTTATTGGGCATAAACTCGTAATAGCAGTCGTAGACGTCCTCGGGAGTGAAGCCCCGGCGGGGAGTCCCGGCAAACTCGAAGCCGTGGTCATATACCAGCCAGTCAAAGGCCTCCCCGGACCGGTCGATCATCATGTCCACCATGGACTGCTTGGCGTCCCCCTCGGTGTAGTCCATCCAGGCCTTCCGCATGGCCTCCTTGTCCACCCAGTCCTTCCCGTTGTTGTTCTCCTCCTGGAATTTCTGGGGATTGATGGTCATCATGGAGCTGGTAAGGCTGGTGGTCCCACCGTACTTGCCCATCTTGTCGATGGCAAGGACCTGAAGTCCATTCTCCACAGCGGACATGGCGGCGGTGGTACCCGAACCGCCCATACCGATGATCAGCACCTGGGTGTCGATGGTCTCCTGCCCGCCCTTCTTCTCAGGGATCGTCTGGAAATTCCGGATGGCGGAGGGGTCGCTGCCTCCCGCCGCCAGCGCCTGGGCCAGGCAGTCCTTCACAGCGGTCTTGACGCCGTTGCTGGTGGCGGTGACGCCGCTGACAGCGTCCACACTGACGCTCTGGTGCTCCAGCATACGGGGCACCAGCTTCTCCACCACGCAGTCCACCATGGGGGGCGTGTCGGCGGTCTCCACCTGATTGACGTCGATGGAGAGGATCTTCTGCTCATCCACAGTGACGCCCACCTTCAGCTTCTCACACAGGGCAAAGCCGTAAGCCTCGGCAGTGTAGGCGCCGGGCTTCATCTTCGCCGCAGCGGTCCCGGTACCCTGGGCCTGGGCCAGGGCGGCCGCCACAGCGTCCTTCACGGCAGTGGAGGTCACGGTGGCCCCGGAGACGCCGTCGATATCCGCGCTTCCGGCGGTCTCCACCTGGGTCTTCAGGGTCTCCAGAGCCGCGCCGCCGATGGCGGGAGTCTCCTTCTCCCCGGAGAGGGTGCAGGCGGTGATCTTGCCGCCGCTCACCGTAACGACAGCCTTCACCTCGCCGCCAAAGCCGGCGGCGGTGCCGGTGTAAGTGCCGTCACCACCGGCGGGGAGAACCATATCCCCCGTCAGTTTGACGGTATCGGGAGCGCTCTTGTCCCACTCCACGTCGATCCCCAGCAGCTCGCTGAGGTAGCGCAGGGGAACATAGGTGGCCCCATCGTAGGCAAAGACCTCCGCGGCCGCCCCGTCGGACTTGGTGGGGGTGACGGTCTGCCCGTTGATCGTCAGGGTCATGGGGCTGACGGAAATGGTCTTCTCCGCCCCAGCCGCGGCCGCCACCGAGCCCAGGACCATGACCGCGGCCAGAAGCATAGCCGCTCCTCTCTTTTTCCACAATTTCATCTTCTTTTCTCCTTTCACTGGCTGTTCCTGCCGGATCTTTTGCCTTTTTGATTTTACTAAATTTTTGACGAGCAGACAAATAACCTTTTTTGATAGAACTATCTCCAAAAATGATGGCGCCGTTTTCTCCAACGGCGCCATCCCATTTCTCTATTCTCCCACCCTCAGGCGTCCTTCCCTCTCGGGACCTCCTCCAGGCCATAGTACTCCCTGATCAGAGCCAGATACTCCTCTCTCATCCGGGGGCTGTCCCGCTTCCAGGACAGACAGAGCTTCCTCTCCTCCCGGTGGTCCTCTATATCCAGCATCACCAGCTCATTGCTCTCCCTCTGGCAGGCGGCCTCCACCCCCAAAGTCACTCCATAGCCGCTCTCCACCAGAATCATCAGGCTCTCATGCCCATCCACCCGGTCATAGATCCGGGGCAGGAATCCCTTCTCCGCCAGACCCTGGATGCCCCCCTGGACCTCGGTGCCGTCCAGAAAGAGAAACTGCTCCTGGCGCAGTTGGTCCATCCGGACCTTCCTTTCCCCCGCCAGGGGGTGGCTGGCTGAGACCAGCAATTTGATGGGACTGGTGGCCAAGATACAGTGGTCCAGTTCCTCCTCCTGGGCCAAGGCGGGCCAATAGAGGGAGAACATCGCGTCCAGACTCTCCTTCTTCAACGCCTCGATCCCCTGGTAGAGCTTGCTCTGCCGAAGGGTCACCTTCACCTGGGGAAACCTGGCCCGGAACCGGGTCAGCAGCTTGGGCAGGTCGGCCCGCAGCAGATTGCCGTGATACCCCAGCCTCAGCCGCTTGTCATAGCCCTCGGAGACGCTCCGCACCTCCTCCACCGCCCGGTCCATCCCCTCCAGCAGCCGCTGGGCCTCCCAGCAAAAGACCTCCCCCTCCCGGGTCAGGCGCATATCCTTGTAACGGCGGGTAAACAGCTTCACCCCCAATTCTCCCTCCAGGGCGGCGATCTGCTGGGTCATGGCGGACTGGACGATATGGCACTCCTCCGCCGCCTTGGTAAAATTCAGGTGGCGGGCGGCGCTGAGAAAGTAACGCAGATTTCGGATCTCCATGGCGAGGGTCCTCCTTCCCTCCGCCAAAGGGGGAGGGTTTCATGCAGTTTCAGTTAAAGATATCCCCGTCCTCGGCAAAGAGACGGCGGACCTTTTCTTTGATGGTCTGATGCTCCGGCGCCCGCAGGTCCGGATCGGTCTCCAGCAGCTCCCCCGCCGCTTCCTGCGCCTCTTTCAGGACCCGGGTATCCCCCGCCAGGTCAGCGGCCTGGAGGGTGGGAAGCCCATGCTGCCGCCGGCCGAAGAAGTCTCCGGGGCCCCGGAGCTCCAGGTCCTTCTCGGCGATCTTGAAGCCGTCGGTGGTCTTGGTAAAATATCTGAGCCGTTCCAGGGTCTCCTGGGAACGGTTCCCTGTCACCAACACGCAAAAGGACTTCCACTGCCCCCGTCCCACCCGGCCCCGAAGCTGGTGGAGCTGGGAAAGGCCGAACCGCTCGGCGTTCTCAATGATCATCAGGGCGGCGTTGGGCACGTCCACCCCCACCTCCACCACAGTGGTGGACACCAGCACCTGAATCTCCCCCCGGGAGAAGGCGGACATCACCGCCTCCTTGTCCTTCCCCTTCATCTTCCCGTGGACAAAGGCCACCCGCAGATCGGGAAAGACCCGCTCAGAGAGGGTCTTGGCGTAGGCGGTCACTGCCTTCAAATCGCTCCCCTCCCCCTCCTCCACAGCGGGACAGATGATATAGACCTGCCGGCCCTGAGAGACGTTCTTGCGAACAAAGTTATACATCCTCTGCCGCTTGTCTTCCCCCACCAGGTAGGTCTCCACCGGGGTACGGCCCGGGGGCAGCTCGTCGATGACGGTCACATCCAGGTCCCCGTAGATGAGCAGGGCCAGGGTCCGGGGGATGGGAGTGGCCGACATGACCAACACATGGGGGGCGGTCCTGGCCTTGGAGCTGAGGGCAGACCGCTGGCCCACCCCGAACCGGTGCTGCTCGTCGGTGACCACCAGCCCCAGGTCGGCATACTCCACCCCCTCGGAGAGAAGGGCGTGGGTCCCCACCACCAGGTGGATATCCCCCCTGGCCAGGGCCTCCTTGACAGATTTTTTCTCCGCGGCCTTCATGCTCCCGGTAAGAAGGCCCACCACGATCCGGGCGGGGGCCAGAAGCTTGGTCAATGTCTCAAAGTGCTGGTGGGCCAGGATCTCAGTGGGGGCCATAAGGGCGGTCTGGGCCCCGGCCGCGTGGGTGACCCAGGCGGCATAGGCCGCCACCGCCGTCTTGCCTGAGCCCACATCCCCCTGGACCAACCGGTTCATGGGCTTGCCTGAGGACAGGTCGGCGGCGATCTCCCCCATGGCCCTCCTCTGTGCCCCTGTGGGGGGGAAGGGCAGCAGGGACAGAAACTCCTCTGGAGACCGGGAGGGGAAGCTCCGGCCCGCCGCGTCCGATCTCCGGCGGCGGAGGAAGGACATCCCGCAGGAGAGGAAGAACAGCTCCTCAAACACCAGCCGCCGCTTGGCCACGGCCAGGGCCTCGGTATCCGCGGGAAAATGGACGTTCCGGCAGGCGTACTCCGCCCCGCACAGCTCATGGGAGCGGCAGATCTCCTCCGGAAGCTGGTCGGGAACCAGCCGGGCGCACTCCTCCACACTGGGCAGGGCCAGCCCCGCCAGCAGATTGTTGCTCACCCCGGCGGTGAGGGGATAGACCGGCATGATCCGTCCGGTAAAACGGGTCCTATCCTCCCGCTCGAACACCGGATTGGTGAACTGCCGGTGGCGGCCCATGACCTCCAGCCGGCCATAGAAAATATAACTCTCCCCCGGCTCCAGGGCGTGGCGGACATAGTCCTGGTTGAAGAAGGTGACCTGGGCCGAGCCGGTGTGATCCACAATACGGCACTTTGTCACATTGAGCCCCTTCCGGATCCGGGACAGGCTGGGGGCCTCAGCCACCATGGCCGAGACGCAGACCGGGATATCCGCCGGGGCGTTGGAGATGGTATGGGTTTTGGTCCGATCCTCATAGGCCCTGGGGTAATATGACAGAAGGTCTCCCACCGTCTCCAGCCCCAGCTTTTTCAAAGCCTTGGCCCGGGCCGGCCCAATGCCGGGGAAGGTATCCAGACTGGTTTTCAGATCCACGGTGTATCCCTCCTTCTCCCCCTGGTCAGGGCTTCTTGGAAAACAATTTCATTTACTGGACGGGGGAGGTCCTCCCCGTATTCAGATCCAGGAGGTACTCCTGCCCATCCTCCAGGAGGAACAGGATCCCCTCCCCGTCCCCGGTGGGCCGGAAGCTGTCCTCATCCTCCCAGCGGGGACGGGGCCAGTCCACCCCACGGGTGCCGCCCTTTTTATAGAGGATGTAGCTCTTATCGTAGGAATCCCCGTGGGGCAGGCCGCTGTAAAAGGCCTCTACCACCACCGCAAAGTCGTTTTCAAAGCACACCTCCGCCCGGGTGCAGAAGACCCCCACCAATGCCTCCCGCTCCTCCTCCCAGGTGGTGAGCTGCTCCAGGTTCCCCCTGGCGCGGCTGGTGGGCATATTTTCATACAGCCGCAGGAAGGTGGTATAGCACTGCTCCCGGGTGTAACCCGTGGTGGGGGAAAAGCTTCCGTCCTCTATCCCCTCCATGATCCCGTACTCCGCCATCAGGGCTATGCTCTCCGCCGCCCAGGGGCCGATGGCCTCCCGGTCAGGAAAGGTAAGGGGGGCGGTTTGGGCGGTTTCCTCCCTGGCATAAAGGCGGTAGACCCGCTCCAGCATACAGGCCGCCTCCTGCCGGGTGATGGGATCGTGGGGACCGAAGGTACCGTCCTCCCGGCCCTTCACCACACCCAGAACATAGGCGGCGTTGACCTTATGGGCGTAGTATATTTCCCATTCCTTCCCTCCCATATCGGAGAAGGGCTTTATCCTATGGAGCAGGAGATCCCAGCTCCACTCCTCCAAATCCTCCCCGTACAGGGTGGTCTCCTCCGGATCCAGCAGGGCCTGGCAGTCGGTCTTGGCAAAGCCCAGCTTCTCCCCTCTGGGGGACTCCAGATAACGGATCACAACACCCTCGTCATCGGCAAGACCTGTATTGAAGTAGCTCTCATAGTAATTGTACTGGGCCGCCAGAAAGAGGAGGGAGACCCGGGCAAACTCCCCCCGGGTGATCTCCTGTTGATAGTCCTTCTGCAGCTTCTCGGGCACAATGCCCAGCGTAATGGCCTTCGCCACACTCTCCGCGGCCCAGGGGGAGGGGTCTCCGGAGGGCGCCTCCTGGGCCAGGGCGGACAGGGGCTGGAAAAGACAGGCCGCCGCCAGGAGGACGGCCAGGTACTGCTTCCACCGCTTCAATGAGATCTACCTCCCTTATTTTTCTTCCTTTTTATGATACCACAACTTTTGATTTGGGACAATCCCTTGCAAACCCCCTCCCCTTTCCCTTATAATAGAGAAAATACCAAAGGAGGTCCCACCATGGAAACCATCCTCAATTTTCTCCGCCTCACCCAAGCCGAGCGGGAGACCTTTCAGGCCGCCGCCCCGGACTGTGAGCACCTGTTCCGCCCAGTGGCCGACCAGACCAAGGACGCCCGTACCGCCTCCGACGGGGAGCTGGCCCGGGCCACCGTCATCATCGGCTGTCCCCCCGCCGCCGAGATGGGCAAGAGCCCCAACCTGAAGTGGCTCCAAACCTGGTCCGCCGGAGTGGCTCCCTACCTGGTCCCCGGGGTCCTGCCCGAGGGATGTAGACTCTCCTCCGCCGTGGGCTGCTATGGCCCGGCGGTGTCCGAGCATATGCTCTCCGCCGCCCTGTCCCTGATGAAAAAGCTGCCCGCCTACCGGGACAACCAGAATGCCCGCCGCTGGGCCGACGAGGGGATCGTCAAGAGCTTCCACGGCGCCACCGTCCTCCTCCTGGGTACCGGGGATATCGGCAGCCACTTCGCCCACCTCGCCAAAGCCCTGGGCGCCCATACCGTGGGCCTGAACCGCCACCCGGAGACCCCGGTGGACGGGATGGACCAGCTCCACCCCCTGGCCCAACTGGATCAGTGGCTCCCCCAGGCCGACGTGGTGGCCATGTCCCTCCCCGAGACCCCCGAGACCATCCATCTCATGGACGAGAGACGGCTCTCCCTTATGAAGCCCGACGCCATCCTTGTGAACGCGGGCCGGGGCTCCGGGGTGGACAACCTGGCCCTGGCGAAGGTCCTGACGGCAGGCCATCTCTGGGGCGCCGCCCTGGATGTCACCGAGCCGGAGCCCCTCCCGGCGGACCACCCCCTCTGGGACTGCCCCAACCTTCTCCTGACCCCCCACTCCGCCGGCGGTGACAAGCTGGACGCCACCATCCGCCGCATCGCCGCCCTGGCCCTGGAAAATCTAAAACATTATCTGGCGGGAGAGGAACTGCGCAACCGGATGAAATAAAAGGACCATGATAAAAAGGGCTCCCCGGCCAAGACCGGGGGCCCTTTTTATTCGTCCAAAGGAGTCCTATTTCCTTTCCATCCTGCCCGAATTTCTTTTCCCTGTCTGTCCAGCAGAGAATTTTCTATTCAATCCTATTTTACCACCAAGGTATACTCCTCCATCCCTGGCAGAGCCTCAAGGAGAGTTTTTACCACCCTCCGGGCACTCTCATCCGCCCGATCCAGGATCCCCTGGTCGATAGCCTTCTCCTGCATGACCATCTTCTGCTGGCTGATAAACTCATTGTAATCCTCAATAGTCACCTTATTGAAAAGGCCGTTTTTCACCTCCAGGACCTGAATATTCTCCTGAGGGATATTATTGTCGGTGATCCGGCTGGCGGGCAGGGTCACGGTGATGGTTTTCCCCTCCACCTCTGGAGTCACCTTGCTCAGATCCACTCCCGCCTTGATGATCCCGTCATAGGTAACCAGCACACTTTTTGTACTAAAAGGCCGCTTCCAACCGAAAAGCCAGCTTTGGTCTTGCTCCAGCTTATCAGCGTTGTGGTACACATACTGCTCCGTCACCAGGTCACTGATCTCGCTCAACTTTTCCTTTAGGGTCTCACTGGTAATAACGGGAACATTGTCCTGGATGATTCTATCCTTCTCCTCTACATCTTTGGTAAGACCGTCGATCACCTCATTCTGCCTTTCTATAGTAGCCTTCATCTCCGCCTCCTTCTTTTGGGCAGACCCCAGGCGGACCGTCTGTGCCACAAGGGTCAAGACCATCACCACCGCCAAAAGAGCAGGCCAATACTGTTGGAGAAATTTCAGATATCTTTTCTTAAGGGTCCCAATCTTCCCATTCTGTTCCTTCAGTTCATTCATTTTTATTCTCCTTTCTATTTTTCGCTCCCATGGGAACTCCCTTATAAAGGTATGTTTTTTCTGCGAGGGTTTGGACTGCGCCTAACAATGTACTTCCACAGTATAACTCATTCCTTATTATTACGCAAGTGCGTATACGCATTTGCGATAAAATGGATACACTGTCCTTGAGGTGAGGTATATGAGCGTCAAGGACATGGTGGCTGCCCGGTTCCGACAGCTCTGCGCCCAGCAGGGCATCAAGACCAACGAATTGGCCAACCTGGCCGGGGTGACTCCCTCCACCGCCTACAGTATGCTGGACCCCCGGCGGCGGGATGTCTCCATCGTCACCATCAAAAAGTTCTGTGACGGGTTGGGGATCACCCTGGGCGAGTTTTTCTCCACCCCGGAGTTTGACGATCTGGAGCAGGAAATTCAATAGGCCGGGGGACCCGACTGGTCTCCCGGCATTTTGTTTTCCCCGATTGCCAAACCTCCATTTTCGTGGTACAATTTCAAAAACCTTATTTCAGAACAGGAGAACCGGCGTGTTTATCGGCAACGTTGAAATTTCCACCCCCCTGGCCCTGGCCCCCATGGCGGGGGATACGGATCTGGCCTTCCGGACCATCTGCCGGCGGCTGGGGGCGGGGTACACCGTCTCTGAGATGGTGTCGGCCCAGGCCCTTTGCTACCAGGATAAAAAGACCCTTCCCCTGCTGGAGCTGGGGGAGGACGAGCACCCCGCCGCCGTACAGCTTTTCGGCTGTAAGGAGGATGCCATGGAGCGGGGGGCCGCCAAGGCCGTGGAGTATTCCGGGGCGGATATCATCGACATCAACATGGGCTGTCCCATGCCCAAGATCTGCAACAACGGGGAGGGCTCCGGCCTGGCCCGGGATCCGGCCAAGGCCGCCCAGGTGGCCGCCGCCGTGGTCCGGGGGGCGGGGGGCAAGCCCGTCACCGCCAAGATCCGCCTGGGCTGGGACAGCGGACACCTGAACTATCTGGAGCTGTCCAAACGGCTGGAAGATGCTGGGGTAGCCGCCGTGGCCATCCACGGCCGGACCACGGTGCAGAAGTACAAGGGCCGGGCCGACTGGAACCCCATCCGGGAGGTGAAGCAGACCCTGTCCATCCCCGTCATCGCCAACGGGGACGTGTTCTCCCCCAAGGACGCGGTGGATATCGTCAAACGCACCGGGGCGGATATGGTGATGATCGGCCGGGGGGCCTTGGGCAACCCCTGGCTCTTTCAGCAGTGCGCCGCCGCCCTTCGGGGGGAGCCCACCCCGGAACGGCCTCCCCTGGCCCAGCGGATCGACGTGGCGGTGGAGCAGATCGAGCTCACCGCCCGGCAGAAGGGGGAGCGGGTGGCCTGCCTCATGGCCCGGCGGCAGTATATCCTCTATCTGAAGGGCATCCCCCATGCCGGTTATTATAAGGAGAAGCTCTGCCGGGTGGAGACCATGGCGGAGATCTATGAGATCACCAAAGGGATCAAACGGGACCTGAGAGATGAAAGGGAAAACTGAAAGAGCCATAGCCCTGCCACAGCCAAAGGCCGTTCCCATTAAGGTAGTCCGGCAAAGCCGGACACCATACCTTTTCATTTTTCACTTTTAACTTTTCATTTTACTAAGGAAGGTGGTGAAGTCGGTGGATGAACTTGAGTTGGTCCAGGCCGCCCAACAGGGCGACCAGGGGGCCTTTGCCCGGTTGGTAGAGGCCAACCAGGGCAAAATATACAGCCTGTGCTACCGGATGACGGGCAACAGTGAGGACGCCGCCGACCTCACCCAGGAGGCCTTCCTCAACGCCTGGCGGGGCCTTGGGAGCTTCGGAGGCCAGGCCGCCTTCTCCACCTGGCTCTACCGTCTGGCCGCCAACGCCTGTATCGACTTCCTCCGCCGGGAGAAGCGGCGGGGAGCCCTCTCCATGACCCTGGAGGAGGACGGGGAGGAGGAACATCAGGCCGACCTGCCCGACGAACGGTGGTCTCCGGAGCGGGAGCTGGACCGGAAGGAGCTGCGAAACGCTGTTCAGGAGGGCCTTTTGGCCCTCTCCCCCGAACACCGTCAGGTGCTCCTCCTTCGGGAGACCGAGGGCCTGTCCTACCAGGAGATCGGCCTGCATCTGGATCTGGAGGAGGGCACGGTAAAGTCCCGGATCGCCAGGGCAAGACTGGCCCTCAAAGAATTTCTTGTGAAAAGTGGGAACTTTTCTCTCCCCCCGCCGTCTAAATGAGTGAAAAGTGAAAAAGCTATTTGACCTGTTGCGGCCGCAGGCCGCTTATGAATAGTTCAGCGAAGCTGATACCCCACAGCCAGCGGGAGCGGGGCCGGCTCTGCCGAACGCCACTTTCTTAGCTTTTTAATTTTTCATTTTTAACCTTTAACTGAGAAAGGAGGTGCGCCCCCTTGGCACACTGCGACGAATATATAGAGCTCATCAGCGCCGCCATCGACGGGGCGCTCTCCCCCGCCGAGACAGAAAGGCTCAACGCCCACCTGGCCCTTTGCCCGGAATGTAAGGCTCTCTTTGAGGAGCTGACCGCCATCCACACCGCCCTGGGGGATCTGCCCCCCGTGGAGATCCCCGCCGATCTCACCCACCGGATCATGGCGGCGGTGGCGGCGGAGCAGGTCATCCCCTTCGCCCCCATGGGTAAGAAAAACACGCCCCGCCGCTGGCGGCAGTGGGCGGCCTCCGCCGCCGTGCTGGCGGTGGTGCTCATGGGCGCCTGGAGCTGGAAGCCCTGGGAAAACCGGACCAAGGACATGCTGGTGGCTCCCGCCCAGGAGGTTCAGCAGCTTCCCTCCCCTGCCGGCGGGAATGACGCCATGCCCCAGGCCGCCCCGGATACCCTGCCCACACCCGCCGTTCTGGAGAAGGCCGCGGCGGATGAACCCTCTGCCCCCGTCCCCCAGGCCCTTCCTGAGGAAAGGGCGGCCCCCCAACCCAAGGTGGCAGAAAGATCCGCCGTATCCCCCAGCGACCCGGCGGCCCCGGCCCCCGGAGCCCAGGAGGATGCTCCGGAGGAAGTGCTGGATACCTCCAACTCCAAGATTGCCCCCCACATAGCCCAGGCGGACATCATGCCGGAGGAGACCCCCCAAGCCCCGGAAAGCGAGGCGGGAGCCTCCCTCCAAAGCCCCGTCCTGTTCTCCGTGGCCCCCGCTTCCCAGCCCCTTGACCAGTCCACCTCCCAGCCCGAGCCGGAGGAGACCCCCGCCCCTGTGGCCCGCTCCTTCCTGACCTCCGCCCCCCCTCAGCCCGAAGGCTCCCCCATCCCAGAGGAGGGCGGTGCTGATGAGGATGCCCAACCCCTCACCGTGGAGGAGGCCCTGGAGCGGGTAGTGGATTATATCTTCGAGTATTCCGCCCCCGAGGATCTGACCTGGGAGACCCAGGAGGGGGAGGAGGTAGAGCTGATCTGCACCGTCCGCTGGACTGACGGCGGGGAGGAGCAGACCCTTGTCCTCCTTTATTTCGGAGAGGCGGAGCCCCTGCCTGAGGAGTACGTCTTCAGCTGTCCCCAGGAGGATCTCCACCCCTTCGCCTATCTGGTGAACAAAAATAGCGGCCAGGTCGACGTCATGTGTATGGATTGACTGCGGCGCCCCCCTTTCGGGGGGCGTTTTTCTTTTGGACAGGCCTTTGTGCGATTTTCTCAAAATTTATGTTGTCACAGCGGCGACTTTGCGATATAATGGACAAGAACAGTGAAATTTTTGCCACTCCACTGTAAACCCACAAATAAGGAGAGGATCCACATGAGCTATTCCGCGCAAAACATCCGCAACATCTGCCTGCTGGGACACGCGGGCAACGGCAAGACCTCTCTGGCCGAGAGTATGCTTTTCCTGACCGGCGGCACCGACCGCCTGGGCAAGGTTCCTGATGGTAACACTGTCTGCGACTATGATCCCGAGGAGCAGAAGCGCCAGACCTCCATCTCTCTGGCGGTGGCCCCGGTGGAGTATAACGGCTGTAAGATCAACGTGCTGGACGCCCCCGGCGGCTTCGACTTCGCCGGCGAGGTGGTGGAGGCCCTCCAGGCCTCCGACGCCGCCATTATCGTCTGCTCGGCCAAGTCGGGCATGAGCGTGGGCGCTGAGAAGGCCTGGAAATACTGCGAGGCCCGGAAGCTGCCCCGGCTGCTGTACATCTCCAAGACCGATGAGGACAACTCCGACTACAACGCCGCCTTCACCACCCTGCGGGAGCGGTTCGGCAAGCACATCGCCCCCGTGGTGGCCCCCATCTGGGACGCGGACAAGAAGGTCATCGGCATCATCGACGTGCTCCAGAAGCGGGCCTTCGAGGTTGGCCCCAAGGGGGAGCGGGTGGAGATCGACGTGCCCGAGGACAAGATCCCCGTGCTGGATGAGCTCTACGACGCCCTGAAGGAGTCTGTGGCCGAGACCAGCGAAGAATTCATGGACAAATACTTCTCCGGCGAGGATTTCACCTACGCCGAGATGATCCAGGGCCTGCGCCAGGGCGTGAAGGAGCTGAGCCTCTTCCCCGTGGTCTGCGGCTCCGCCGCCCAGAGTCTGGGCACCCGGATGCTCCTGGACACCATCGTGGAGCTGCTGCCCAACCCCCTGGACGGCCAGCCCCTGACCGCTGAGAACGAGGAGGGGGTCTCCTCCCCCTTCGTCTCCGCCCCCGGCGCCCTGCCCACCGCTTACGTCTTTAAGACGGTCTCCGACCAGTACGGAAAGTACTCCTACATCAAGGTTCTCTCCGGCTCCATCAAGCCGGATATGCCCATGGTCAACTCCCGCACCGGGGAGACCGAGAAGCTGGGCCGGCTCTACGCCATGAAGGGCAAAAAGTACACCGAGGTCAAGGAGCTCAACTGCGGCGACATCGGCGCCATCGGCAAGATGGAGAAGCTGAAGACCGGGGACACCCTCTGCGAGCCCCGTAAGGTGGTAAAGGTGGAGCCCATCCCCTTCGCCGAGCCCTGCTACTCCGTGGCCATCGCCCCCAAGACCCGGGGCCAGGAGGACAAGGTGGCCCAGGGCCTGAACCGGATGAACGAGGAGGATCCCTCCTTCTATTGGGTCAACAACGCCGAGACCCACCAACTGGTCATCTACGCCGCCGGCGACATCCAGATCGACGTGCTGGTGAGCAAGCTGAAAAGCCGCTTCAACGTGGACGCCGAGACCACCCCCGCCCGGGTTCCCTACCGGGAGAAGATCCGCAAAAAGGTGGAGAAGCAGGGCCGCCACAAGAAGCAGACCGGCGGTTCCGGCCAGTTCGGCGACGTGTGGATCCGCTTCGAGCCCAACCCCGACGAGGAGGAGCTGGTCTTTGCCGAGGAGGTCTTCGGCGGCAGCGTGCCCAAGAACTTCTTCCCCGCTGTGGAGAAGGGCCTGCGGGAGGCCGTCCTCCACGGCCCCCTGGCGGGCTATCCCCTGGTGAACCTGAAGGCCACCCTCTACGATGGCTCCTACCATCCGGTGGATTCCTCCGAGATTGCCTTCAAGACCGCCGCCCAGCTTTCCTACAAGGCCGCCATGCCCGAGGCCAACCCCATCCTGCTGGAGCCGGTGGGCGAGCTGAAGGTCACCATCCCCGACAGCTACATGGGCGATGTGATGGGCGACATCACCAAGCGCCGTGGCCGGGTCATGGGCATGAACCCCGACGGGGA
>JAAWNQ010000040.1 GCA_022799035.1 Oscillospiraceae bacterium | reverse complement strand
ATGCAGAAGCAGGCCGCCTTCTGGCTGGCCCTGTGCTGCCGGCCGGAGGTGCTGGTGCTGGACGAGCCGGTGGACGGGCTGGATCCGGTGATGCGGCGGCAGGTGTGGAGCCTGCTCATGTCGGACGTGGCCCAGGATGGGACTACGGTGCTGGTGTCCTCCCACAACCTGCGGGAGCTGGAGGACGTGTGCGACCACGTGGGGATCCTGTCCCACGGGAAGGTGCTGGTGGAGCGGAGCCTTTCCGAGCTTCAGGAGAATCTGGTGAAGATGCAGGTGGTGTTCCAGACCAGGGAGCTGCCGGAGCTTCCGGAGGATATGGAGGTGCTGAGCGTACAGCAGGTGGGGCGGATCCACACCCTGATCGTCCGGGGCACCGCTGAGGAGGTCACCAACCGGTTGGCGGTGTACTGCCCCATTCTGATGGATGCCCTGCCCCTGACGTTGGAGGAGATATTCATTTATGAGCTGGGAGGTGAGGACTATGCCGTTCGAGATCTCGTCCTCTGATAAGAAGGGGTGGTTCAGTCTGACCCTCTTCCGGAAGAGCTGGGGCCGGTTCTGGCCCCTGGCGGTGGGATACGGGCTGATCCAGTTCTTCATGCTTCCGCTGCCGCTGTTCCTGGAAAGCGGGAGGATAGGCCGGAAGAACATGGAGAACTGGGTGAGTTCCGGCCTGCGGAGCGGGACCAACTACGCCGCCCTTTTGGGGCTGGCGTTTGGGATCCTGGCGGCCATGGCGCTGTTCTCCTACCTGATGAACAGCCGCTCGGCGGGGATGCTCCACGCCCTGCCCCTTCGGAGGGAGGGGCTGTTCCTCACCAACTGGGTGACAGGGCTGAGCTTCTTCCTGCTCCCAAACGCCCTGGTGACCTTGCTGGCCTTCGCCGGGGAGGGGCTTTGCGGCTATGTGTCGGTGGAGCTGACCTTGCGGTGGTTTGCCCTTCATACGGTGAGCGCCATGTTCTTTTTCTGCTTTGGGGTATGCTGCGCCATGTTCACCGGGCATATTCTGGCCCTGCCAGTGTTCTACGGGGTGCTGAACGTGCTGGTGATGGGGCTGAGCGCCCTTATTGACAACGCCCTGAGCATACTGCTGCTGGGGTATGCGGGGAGCAACGCCATGTACTCCGATCTGACTGTGTGGCTCACCCCGGCCTGGTTCCTCCACGAATCCTGGATTCGGCCCGTGTTCCAGAACGGGGTGGGGGTCTGCGTGGGGCTTACGCTGGGAACCGTTCTCTATAATTACTTCTTCCAGGGGCTGGGGGCCTGGGGCTTTGTGCTCCTGGTGAGCCTGTGCGCCGTGGCAGGGGCCTT
This sequence comes from Oscillospiraceae bacterium, assembly GCA_022799035.1. Lineage (GTDB taxonomy): Bacteria > Bacillota > Clostridia > Oscillospirales > Oscillospiraceae > Vermiculatibacterium. The sequence continues at coordinate 14,568 of JAAWNQ010000040.1, read as the reverse complement.
TATCGGGCGGATGTTCCTGAAAAAGACCCTGCGGGTCTTTGCGGAGGGATGGAGGGCCTGTGTGGTTCTGGGGCTTTGCATGCTGGCGCTGCTGGGCGGGGCCAGGGCGGATCTGTTTGGCTATCAGCGGTGGACCCCCGATCCGGAGCGGGTGGAGAGCGTGATCATCACCTCGGTGAGCACCGCTCCCTACGACGACGGGGGCAGGAGTATGCACCTGAAGGATCCGGAGCTGATCCGGGAGTTTGTGGCCGTTCACGCCGGGGCGGTGGCCGACCTGAGCCGGATGGAGGAGCTGGAGAAGGGCGGGTATTACTACACTGAGGACGAGGAGGGCTATGCCACCGCCGGCACGTTCATGCTTCGGCTCTACTATCAGATGGACAGCGGGCGGGAGATCGCCCGGAAGTACTACGCCATCCCCATCGCCGCCGGTGAGCTGGCCGACCCGGCGAGCTACGCCGCCCGGTTCCAGGCCCTGCTGAACCAGCCGGAGCTGGTGCGGCAGGCCTATCTGGACTGGATGGACTCCGCCCCGGAGATGACGGTCACCCCGGTGGGAGGATGGTTGAGCAGAGCCGGGGCGACGGAGGATCCCACCCTGGACTACGCCGGAGCCAACCTGCTGTGGCAGGCGTTTTTGGAGGATCTGGAGGCGGGGAGGATCCACCGCTACCTGTTGGATGACAAGGAGCGGGCGGAGAACTGCTACTACACTGATGTGAACTTTACCCTGAACCTGGTGATGGAGGATCCTGACGGGGAGCGGGAGACCCGGAGCAGGGACCTGTGCGTCACGGTGCAGCGCTCGGCCACCGCCATGATGAAGGCCCTGGAGGAGCTGGGGATGACGGATCTGCTGACCCAGCGGGGAGAGCCGGGGGAATATGCCCGGGGGGCGGTGACGGAGGATCACCGCATCTATGAGGCGGCGGAACCTGAGTTGAAGGTCGTAGGATAGTTTAGTAAAAAGAAAAAAGAAGGGCGCGCTGCAGTTTTATACTGCAGCGCGCCCTTCTTGCCCCGGAGAGAGGGCAATGAAGAAAAGGAGAGAAATACGCTTATTTTCCCTTCGCGGCAGCGCCGGCCTGCTGACCGGCCAGTCTGCCGAAGTACATGGCGGCGCCCACGGCGGTACCGCACATGGGATAGCCACCCTCGCCGATCAGTCCGCAGAAGGCGGCCTCGCCGGCGGCGTACAGGTTGGCTACCACCTTGTCGTTCTTATCCAGCACCCGGCTGTTGGCATCGGTCATGACGCCGCCGTAAGTGCCGGAGATGCTGGGTACCATCTTCAGGGCGTAGAGTTCCTTGTCCAGAGCGTTGAGATACTCGGCAGGTTTTCCAAAGTCGGTATCCTTCCCCGCCTTGCACATCTTGTTGTACTGGGCGATGGTGGCCTCCAGCGCGTCGCCGTCCACACCGATGATCTCACCCAGCTCTTTGGCGGTGGCCGCATGGGGCATGGTTTCCAGGGTCATGCCATACTGGGCATAGGCGGAGGGATCATCCTTGTCGGTGATGTACCAACAGTGGTCAAAGCCCTTATCAATAACGGCCTCGGTATAGCGGTAGAAGTAGCAATGCTCGTTGATAAACCGCTTTCCCTCGGGAGTCACCAGCAGGCTGGAATCCCCAAAACAGCCCACACCGGTGTCCGGGTTGGTCATGGTCACATTGCCCCGGGGATCATTATATACCTGACCGTTGACCGCGGCCACCATTTTTTCGGCGTCGGCCGTGTTGCCGGAGGTACCGCTTGTACTCGCAGGATTGCCCTCCAGCTTGGACCACCGCTCCTTGTCCCCGGTGTAGCCGCCGGTGGCCAGGATCACGCTCTTGGCGTTGACGGTCAGGGTGGAGCCGTCGGCCCGGGTGCATTTCAGCCCGGTCACGTTGCCGGACTTATCCAGGAGCAGCTCCTGGGCGGGAGTGTTGCACAGCAGCTTGCCGCCCTTTTCCATAAAGGTGTTCGTCATGGGGACGGTCATGGGGCCACCCAGGCCGCCGCCCATAATGTCGCTGCCGTTGGTGCTGTGGACCCGCTTGATGGGCTCGGTCTTATGGAGGGAGACCGGCGCGGTGAACTGGGCGCCGTTGCTCACGATCCACTCAAAGGTATCCGCGGAGGCATAGCAGAACGCCTTGACCTTCTCCTTGTCAATGGTCTTGCCTCCCAGCTCCTCCAACTCCTCCCAGAGCTGAGCGGCGCTGTCCTTGACGTTCAGCTTCTTCTGCATCTCGGTGCCGGCAGCCAGGAAATAGCCGCCGCAGCGGGTGGTGGAGCCGCCGGGTATGCCCATCTTCTCCACGATCACAACATCGGCGCCCTCCTCCAGGGCGGCCAGGCCGGCGGCCAGACCGGCGCCGCCGGCGCCGGCCACCACCACGTCGCAGGTGATGGTCTCGTCCTTGGCGGGGGTCTTCTCCACGGTCTTGGCCTTCAACACGGCGGCGTTGCCACCGGCCTTGGTCACCGCATCCGCCACGGCGGTAACAATGGCCTTGCTGGTGACGGTGGCGCCCGAGACGGCGTCAAAGGCCAGGGACTGGTTCTCCACGATCCAGCCGGGGGCCACGTCCAGAGGGGCGTTTACGATCCCATAGCCGATGCCGTAGGTCTCCTTGTTCTCGCCCACCTTGACTTCCTTGATCTCGCTGTCGGTCACGGTGACGGTCACCGTCAGATCGCCGTTATGCCCCTTGGTGGTGACTGTGTAGTCGCCGGGGGTCATCTTGCCCAGGTCGGTGGTGTCCGCGCCGCTCATCTGCGCCAGGGCGGCGGCGACAGCCTCCTTCACAGCGGTGGAGGTGATGGTGGCTCCAGCCACGCCGTCGATGGCGGCACTGCCGGCGGCGGTCACCTGGGTCTCAAGGGTGGGCAAAGCCGCCCCGCCGATGGCGGGAGTCTCCCCCGCGCCCTCCAGCTTGCAGGCGGTGATCTTGCCGTCCGCCACGGTGATGGTGGCGGTCACTTCCCCACCGAAGCCGGAGGCCTTGCCGGTGAAGGTCCCGCTGGTGGCGACGGGGACGGTGATCTTGTCGCTGACCAGTTTGGCGGCGTTGGGATCGTTCTTGTCCCACTCCACCTGGATCCCCAGCAGCTCGCTGAGATAGCGCAGGGGGACATAGGTGGCCCCGTCGTAGGCGAACACCTCGGCGGGGGTACCGTCGGACTTTTGGGGCGTGACGGTCTGTCCGTTGATGGTCAGGGACATGGGGGAGACCGTAATGGTCTTCTCTGTGCCCGCGGCCAGGGCAACGGTGCCCAGAACCATGGCGAAAGCCAGGGCCAGGGCGGTGATACGTTTTTTCATACTACTACTTCCTCCTCTTATTATTTTATGTTCATGGCTTCTCAGCCAATGCACATCGGATAATATCGTAAATCCCGGCCCAAAATTTCTCGTCCTCCATATACCGGGGATCCTTCCGCACATAACTATATGGCACCGTGGCGATCTTGGCAAAAAATTCTCCCAGCAGCTCAGCCGGCATCTGCTTCAGCTCTCCGTTGGCGAGCCCCACCTCGATCATGGACATGACCACCTCATAATGGCGGAAGCACCCCAGAAAGCCGCCTCCATACTTCGCCATATTGGCAGGCAGATTACAATATCCCGCATTGACTCTTGCTATATCAGGGTAACGCAGAGCATGCTTTGTCAGGTTATAACAGCGGCGGCACAGCTTATCCACAACATTGGGCAGCTCGTCGATCCCTTCCGCGGCGGCATCCTCAATGGCGTCCTGGCAGAAGCGGAAAGTCTCCTCGATCAGGGCGTCTTTGGAGGGGAAATGGTAGTAAAACGCACCCTTGGAGCATCCGGCGGCCTGGACAACGTCGGCGGTGGAGGTGTCTTGAAATCCCTTTTCCGCAAACAGCTTGATGGCTTGCTCCATAATATTGGCTTTTGTGATCTCGGCATTATACATGGTTTGTTCTCCTTTGAGATTAAACCGACTGGTCGGTTTTGATTGTACCGCATAAAAAATAGTTTGTCAATATTTTTGCAATCTTTTTTCTGGATGGGAGGAAAAACGATTGCTGCCTCCGGGGGCCTGTGTGTGCCAAAGAAAAGGGGGACGCTTTTTATTTCACTCTGCAATGGGACTCTTTTTTGGCCTTAAAGAGACCTTAAATTTGTAAACTTTTTGTTTTTTCGTTGTCTCGACAGGGAAAGCGTGGTAGAATGGCAGACAAGCGTTCTGTTCAACGCAAAAGGAGGAGCAACATGAAAAAGACAAGGATCGGGGCCGCTTTGCTGGCGGTCCTTCTGCTGGCGGGCTGCGGCCCCAAGGAGCCGGGGGCTTCCGCCCAGGCGGGAGACGACATTGTGAAGCAGGTGCTGGGGGTTTCCGGGGATACCACCATCCTTACTGTGGATGGGGTGGATGTGGACGCGGAGCGGTATCTGTTCTGGCTGGTGAACTCCATTGAGACCCAGATGTATTATGGAGAGTTGGGCACGGATGAGGCCTGGGAGGAGGAATACCAGGGCCAGACCATGACCCAGCTTGTGAAGGCCGACGCCCTGGAGACCACCAAGCTCTATCAGGTGGTGGAGAATAAGGCCGGGGAGCAGGGCGTGGGACTGACGGAGGAGGAAGAGGCGGAGATCGCCGCCCAGCTTCAGCAGTTGGTGGACCAGGCCGGCGGGGAGGAGCAGTTTAAGACCCAGCTGGACGGGGTGAGCATCAGCCGGGAGGGGTTCACGGCCCTGAACCGGGTGAGCTATCTGAACCAGGCGTTGAAGGAGAAGCTGACACAGGAGGGGCTCCTGACCGTTGGGCAGGAGGAGCTGGAGGCCTTTGAGGAGGAGAACGGCCTGTACGCCGCCAAGCATATCCTGATCTCCACCCGGCGGATCAACGAGGACGGCAGCGGGTATGAGGACTTTTCCGATGAGGAGAAGGCCCAGATGCTGGAGAAGGCCAACGGGCTTTACCAGGAGATCATGGAGGCCCCTGAGGAGAGCCGGGAGGCCACCTTTGACGCCCTGATGAACGAGCACAGCGAGGACGGCAGGGACGAGACGGGGGCGCTCTACTATCCCCAGGGCTATACCTGTGTGGAGCCGGGGCGGATGGTGCCTGAGTTTGAGGCCGGGGCCATGGCCCTGGAGATGGGCGGGGTCAGTCAGCCCGTCCAGACCGATTACGGCTATCACATCATTCTGCGGATCCCGGTGGCGGAGGAGGAGCTGCGGCAGATGTGCAACGAGGACTACAAGCTGAATCAAATGACCCAGCAGTGGGTGGAGCAGGCGGAGGTCACCACCACAAAGCTGTACGACGATCTGGATCCCAAGACCTTCTATGAGAAGCTGAGGGAGATCGTAGAGGCCGAAACTCCGGAGCCGGAGGAGAGCGGGGCGGCCCAGGAGAGTCCTTCGAAATAAAAGAAAAGCTGGCGGAGCCCTTGGCTCCGTCAACTTTTTTGAGCAAATTTCAATTATCATTGAAATGATTGCCAATTATAACTGATTCTACTGATATCATAATTGTGGCAAGCTATATCTATCATTTGATAGATGGAGGGCTTACACATGGCAAAGAAAAAGGAAAAGGATCCGGAGGCGGTGGCCATAGGCCGGAGGATCAAGCAGGCCCGGCTGGGGCGGAAGATGACCCAGGAAAAGCTGGCGGAGGAGGCGGAGACCTCGATCCAGTTTCTCTCCCAACTGGAAAACGGGGAACAGACAATGACTATGGTGAAATTTGGAAAGCTGGTCACTGCCCTGCGGGTGTCCAGCGACTATCTGCTGTTTGGAAGGTCGGGGCTCAGCGACAAGGCGGCTCTGGCGGCGGAGTTTATGGCGGAAATGACCCCGATCCGGCAGGAACTGATGGCTCAAACCGTGGCGGATATGACGGCGGCAATGGAGGCCATCCGGCCGGAAAACGAGGGATATGAGAGGTAAGGAAAGGCCCATCCGGGTGCTGGTGGTGGAGGATGAGCCCCTTCAGGGATGGCTGACCCTTCAGGTGCTGGAACGCCGGGGAGGGATGGAGACCGCCCTGGCCGCCGACGGGGTGGAGGGGTTGGAGATGGCCTGGAGCTTTCGGCCTGATGTGATCCTGCTGGACCTGGTGCTGCCGGGGATGAGCGGGCTGGAGCTGCTGCGCCGGTACCGGGAGGAGGGCGGAAGGGCCAAGGTTCTGGCGGTCACCGGGGTCCAGACCGAATGGAGCAAACGGATGAGTATCGCGGTGGGAGCCAGCTTCGTGCTGGACAAGCCCATCTGCTGGGAGGAGCTGCCCCGGACCATTCGGATGTTGGACGGGGGACTGGAGGGGGAGTGCCGGAGACTGCTGAAGGCCATGGGGATCGGGAAGGAGGGGGTGGGAGCCAGACAGGCCGCCCAATGCGCCGGACTGCTGGGAGAGGGACGGTGCGAGCTTTTGAAGGAGGCCTATATTGAGGTCTCGGCCCGGGAGAGGACAAGTCCGGCCAACGTCTCTAAAAATATTGAGCGAATGATCGGCAGGCTCCATCCCCAGGGAACGGAGCTATATTACCGGCTTTTCCGGCTGAGGCCGGAGGACAAGCCTCCCACCAATCGGGAATTTTTAGACCTTCTTGCCCAAGCCGCCAGGATTCCCTTGTAATCGGACAGGCTGGGGGGCTATCATAGGTTTACCAGAATGTGGAAAAGGAAGGACTGGAAGCCTATGAGCGCGTGGCACAGTAAGAGCCTGGGGGAGACCCTGGGGGAGTTGGGGACCCACCGGACCCGGGGACTGACCGAGGGGGAGGCGGAGAAGCGGCGGAAAAAATACGGGCCCAACCGGCTGGAAGGGAAAAAGCCCAGGGGGATGCTCCTGCGGCTACTGGATCAGCTTCGGGATCCCATGATCCTGGTTTTGCTGGGGGCGGCGGCGATCTCCCTGCTGTCCAGCGGGGGGGAGGATTGGCTGGACGGGGTCATCATCCTGCTTATCGTGGTGGTGAACGCCGTCATCTCCATCTCCCAGGAGAACAACGCCCAGAGGGCGTTGGAGGCCCTGCGGCGAATGTCGGCCCCCCAGGCCCGGGTGATCCGGGAGGGGAGGGAGCTCCGGCTGGAGGCCGAAGGGCTGGTCCCCGGGGATCTGATCCGGCTGGAGGCGGGGGACCTGGTGCCCGCCGATGGGCGGCTGCTGGAGAGCGCAGGGCTGAAGGCGGATGAAAGCGCCATGACGGGGGAGTCGGTCCCCGTGGAGAAGAAGGCGGGGGAGGGGCTGCCTGAGGGGGCGGCCCTGGGGGATAGAAGTAATATGGTCATTGGCTCCACCGTGATCACCGCCGGACGGGGGATGGCGGTAGTCACCGCCACCGGTATGGACAGCGAGGTGGGGAAGGTGGCGGGACTTCTGCTGGAGCAGGAGGAGGGAGCCACTCCCTTACAGCGGCGGATGGGGGAGATATCCAAGACCTTGTCCTTCCTGTGCCTGTGCGTATGCGCGGTCATGTTCGGGGTGGGGCTTCTTCAGGGGCGGGGGATGGTGGAGATGTTTATGACCGCCGTCTCCCTGGCGGTGGCCGCCATCCCGGAGGGGCTGCCCGCCATCGTCACCATCGTACTGGCCCTGGGAGTCCAGCGGATGGCAAAGCGGGGGGCCATCGTAAAGAAGCTGCCGGCGGTGGAGACCCTGGGCTGCGCGGGGGTGATCTGCTCGGATAAGACGGGGACCCTGACCCAGAACAGGATGACGGTGCGGCAGATTTGGACGGCGGCGGGACAGAGGGAGGAGGAGCTTCTCCGGGCGGCGGCCCTGTGCAGCGACGCCCGGCTGGCCGGGGGAAGGGCCCTGGGGGATCCCACCGAGACCGCCCTGGTGGAGGCGGCCTTGGCCCGGGGGCTGGACAAGAACACCCTGGAGCGGGAGACCCCCCGGCGGGGAGAGGTGCCCTTCGACTCGGAGCGGAAGCTCATGTCTACCGTTCACGCCCTGTCGGAGGGGAAGTTTTTGGTGTGCGTCAAGGGGGCTCCCGACGTACTGTTGGCCCGGTGTGAGCTGACCCCGGAGGAGCGGCGGAGAGCCTTGGGGACCAACGATTCCATGGCGGAAAAGGCCCTGCGGGTGCTGGGGGTGGCCTGTAAGACCCTGGAGCGGCTGCCCCCGGTATTGGACAGTGAAACGGTGGAGCGGGGACTGACCTTTCTGGGCCTGCTGGGGATGATGGATCCCCCCAGGGCGGAGGTGGGGGCCGCAGTGGAGCAGTGCCGCCGGGCGGGGATCAAACCGGTGATGATCACCGGAGACCACAGGCTCACCGCCGTGGCGGTGGCGAAGGAGCTGGGGATCTATGGCCCGGAGGATCTTGCCATCACGGGGGCGGATCTGGATTTTATGCCCCAGGAGCTGCTGGAGCGGGAGGTGGAGAAATTTGCCGTCTACGCCCGGGTGTCCCCGGAGCACAAGACCCGGATCGTCAACGCCTGGAGAAAGCGGGGCCAAGTGGTGGCCATGACGGGGGACGGGGTCAACGACGCCCCCGCCCTGAAGGCGGCCCACATCGGCTGCGCCATGGGGATCACAGGGACCGACGTGGCCAAGGAGGCCGCCGATATGATCCTCACCGACGACAACTTTGCCACCATCGTCTCGGCGGTGGGGGAGGGCCGGGGGATCTACGCCAACATACGAAAGGCCATCCATTACCTGCTCTCCTGCAATATCGGGGAGATCCTGACCATCTTTCTGGCTACGGTGCTGGGGTTCCACCAGATGCCCTTGGCCCCGGTACAGCTTTTGTGGCTCAACCTGGTGACCGACTCCCTTCCTGCTCTGGCGCTGGGGGTGGAGCCGGTGGAGGAGGGGGCCATGGAGGAACGGCCCCGGGATTCCCGGGAGAGCCTGTTCACCCGGAGCTTTTCCCTGCGGCTTTTCTGGCAGGGGGCCATGGTAGGATTGCTCACTCTGGCGGCTTATTTCTTGGGGGAGTATGTGCTTTCCGGCCCCGGGGAGGCCAGTCAGGCCGCCAACACCATGGCCTTTGCCACCCTGACCCTGTGCCAGCTTTTCCACGCCTTTGACGTGCGAAGTGAGGAGCACTCCCTGTTCCACATCGGAGTGTTCAGCAATCCGGCCATGAACAAAGCGTTTCTGGCGGGGCTGGGGATGCAGATGGCGGTGCTGTGTTTGCCGCCCCTCCAGCGGATCTTCCAGACCGTGCCCCTGAGTCCTTTGGAGTGGGGGACGGTGCTGGCCCTGGCGGTGACGCCGGTGGTGGTGTGCGAGATGGAAAAGTTTTTGCGGAAAGGGAAAAGGAAAAGGGGAGAAAAGGAAAACGGAAAAGGGAAAAAGGAAAAAGCGGAGAGAGCCTGACGGGGATTCGGCTCAAAAGGACGGCTGGAAATATGAGGGACCTATTATTAATAGGAAAAAGAGCGGCGCTGTACTGGGTACAGCGCCGCTCAACTTTTTCATTTTTCACTTTCTCTTACTTCCCGGATGAGGATGAAAGGGGTCATCTGGGTGGACTGGCCAGCGGGGTTGTCCGCCACCATGGCCCGCAGGTCCTCCTCGGTCTCCTGGATCACGGCGGCCTTACCCAGAAGCTCCACATTCAGGTCGTTGGCGTCCACGATGATCATGGCTACCCCGGTTTTTTCATAGACCTCGTCGCAGACTCCGTCTGGGTCTTCCGGGATCCGGACCCCCATGTGGGCGTATTCGGGGATATCCTCCCCGTAGAAGCCGTCCAGGCCGGAGACCTCTACCCCCAGAATACGGTAGAAGGTGCCGCGGACCCCGCGGAGCTTGTCCGCGGCCGCCCGGAGGGCGGCCCAAAGGACCTTTGGGAGCCCGCAGACGTTGATGGCAAACTGCATTTTTACCGGCAGGCCCATGCCGGGACCGGCTGAGGTCTGATGGACAAAGCGGCTGAGGAGCTTGGCCCAGAAACCGGGACGGCACTCGGCCTCGGTGACCACCCGGTTTTGGCACAGGGCGATGACCTTCTCGCTGGAGGAGAGAATGTCGCCGGGGCGGTAGAGGGGCCTGACGTAGGTGTTGATCAGGTCAATGTAGCTCTCCCCCGGCCGGACAAAGTGGGTCTGGATGGCGTGGCGGGCGAAGGTCCTCATTTTATCCGCTCCCTTTTCCCGGGGAGGGGCGTCTCTCCGGCGGTGTTATCCTCCCGGCTGGGGATCTGGATAAAAACGGATTTTCCCGGGTTGGCTTTGAAATCCTGGAGTTCCATGGGATCAGGTCCTTTCCTTTGGTGTGTTTTCAGTATAGCTCAAAAAAGGAGGGATGTTTTTACGAGGAAGGGTCGCTTTTCTGAAGAAATCCTGTCTTTTTTCTGAAGAATGGATTTCGGCCTGCTTACAGTGTAAAAGAAGGGCAAAAAAAGGAATATATATAAAATTGAATATATTTTGAATATCTCAAACGGGGGCCGGAGGATATATGATGGGGGTGAGGTGAGACCATGGAAAAAGATACCATCAAGCTCTCCAAACGGGGGGAGGACGGGTATAAGGTCATCTCGGTCCGCATTAAGGAACCCACCCTGAGCCGGATTGACGAGGCGGCGGGGAAGACCAACCGCTCCCGAAACGAGGTCATCAATATCATGCTGGACCATGGGGTGGATATTCTGGAGATCGAGGAGTGACCCGCTTTTGTGAAAAGCCTGTCGTCAAAATATTTGACGGCGGGCTGTTTTGCATAAAGCCTCCCTGGTTGGCGGATACTGGAAGGGATAGGAGGGAGATCATGGGCTTTTTTGGAGGCAGACCGGCCCCGGACCCGCCCCACCCCCGACAGGAGCCCCGGCTGAATGGGGGGCTCACCATGGAGAATCTGGGGCGGGTCTTTGAGAATTGCGTGGACTACAACCGGCGGAGCGTCACCGTGGGGGGCAACGAGGCTTTGCGGTGTGAGCTGGTCTTTATTGCGGGTATGGTGCGGATGGAGCGGGTGAGCGACTATGTTCTCCGCCCTCTGGCCCAGGACCGGGAGCTGGGAAGGATGGGGGAGGCGGTGGCCTGGGAAAAGATGCGCTCCGGGGCCCTATACAGTCTGTCGGTGACCGAGCGGGTCACCTTGGACCAGGCGGTGGAGGACCTGATCGACGGCAATTGCCTGCTGCTGTTTCCGGGGAAGGAGAGGGCCCTGTCCTTCAATGTGGGCACCGAGGAGAAGCGGGGGATCGGGGACCCGGAGAACGAGGTGTCGGTAAAAGGCCCCCGGGATTCCTTTGTGGAGAATCTGCGGACCAACACCTCCCTGACCCGGCGGCATCTGAAGGCGCCGGAGCTGAAGATCAGGGAGCAGGTGGTGGGGCGGCAGACCCTGACCCCGGTGGATATCCTTTGGGTGGAGGGGATCGCCGACCGGGCGACGGTGGCGGAGCTGGAGCGGCGGGTGGAGGACATTGACATCGACGCCCTTCTCGCCACGGGAAATTTGGAGGAATATATCGTGGACAGCCTGGATACCGCCTTCCCTCTGGCCCAAAGCACGGAACGGCCCGACAGGTTTTGTTACGGCCTCTGTCAGGGCAGGGTGGGACTTCTGGTGGAGGGGCTTCCTCTGGGGTATTTGGTCCCGGCGGTGGTGGGGGATTTCCTCCGAACGCCCCAGGACAGGGCGGAGAACTGGCTGGCGGCCTCCGCCCTTACGGTCCTGCGGTGGCTTTGTCTGCTGGTGACACTCTATCTGCCGGGGCTCTACCTGGCGATGGTAAATTTTCATCCGGAGATGATCCCCACCCGGCTGGCCCTCAGTATCATGGCGGCCCGGCGGGACGTGCCCTTCTCGGCGCTGTTTGAGACCCTGCTTCTTCTCCTGGCCTTCGAGGTCCTTCAGGAGGCGGGGCTCCGTCTGCCCCAGTCCATCGGCCAGACCGTGTCCATCCTTGGGGGCCTGGTGGTGGGGTCGGCGGCGGTGGAGGCCCGGCTTATCTCCCCGGCGGTGCTGGTGGTGGTGGCGGGAGCGGGTATCGCGGGATACACCATGCCCTCCCAGGATCTGGCGGCCGCTCTGCGGCTGTGGCGGTTTTTGCTGGCTCTGCTGGCGGGATGGATGGGCCTTTTCGGGGTGGTGCTGGGGACAGTCCTGCTGGTGGGGCATCTGGCGGGGCTGGAGAGCTTCGGAGTGGCCTACCTGACCCCCTTTGCCGTCAACGCCGGAGAGCGGACGGGCCCCCGGGCCCTTCTGCGGCAGCCCCTTCCCGCGGACAAGCTGCGGCCCGGGTATCTGAACCCGGCCAACCGGAGAAAGCAGAGATAAGCGGGGGTTTATAAAATGACAGGAAACGGGGACGAGAGAATGAGAAGGCACAGATGGGCTCTGGCCCTGGCGGTCCTGCTGGGGGTCAAGGCTCTGGGGTTTTTGCCCCAGGCCAGGGAGCCGGAGGAGCGAAAGCTGGTCACCGCCCTGGCGGTGGATGGCGGAGAGGAGATTCGGGTCACCGCTGTCACCGGGGTCCGGGTCACCGAGGAGGAGGAAGCGGAGGTCCTTGCCGGAACGGGCCCCAGTCTGGCCCAGGCCTGCCGCAGCCTGCGGGGGCGCTCCGCCCGGCGGCCCTATCTGGGGCAGACGGAACAGCTTTTGCTGGGGGAGGCCCAGGACCTGGAGGAGACCTTGGACTTTGTGCTCTCCGACCGGGAACTGCGGCTGGATACCCTACTATATATAATAAGGGGGACTGCCGGGGAGGCTTTGGCCGCCTCGGTAAAAAAGGTGGCGGGGGAGACCGGGGGCCAGGATCCCCGGGGCCGGACGGTGGGGGAGATCCTGCCCCGGCTGGCCCAGGAAGAATTCGCTTTGGCCCCTGCCCTGATCCCGGGGGATGAGGGGGCTCTGGAGCCGGCGGGGTGGGCGGTGTTGAGCCCTGACGGTGTGGCGGGCTATTTTGAGGGGGAGGCCGCCCTGGGGGCCTCCCTGCTGGCCAAGCTGGAGACCGGGCAGGTGGTGACTTTGCCCTCGGGGGCGGTGGAGCTGTTGGCGGTACGGACCTGGGCGGTGGACGGGGTCCTCCGCTGTACCCTGACGGCCCGGGCGGTGGAGGGGGACCCTGAGAGGGGGGAGCTGGAGGCCTGGGGGGAGAGATGCCTTGGGCTGGCTCTGGCCCCGGGATGGGACTGCTGGGGACTGGACAGGGAGGAGGCCCTTTTGCGGCCGCTGACATGGGGGAAAGAGAGGGACGGGTCCCTTGAGGACTTAAAGATCATGGTGACAGGAAAGCTGGTGGAGACTTGAAAGGGAAAAAAGGGGGATGCTCCCGCCGGGAACGGCTGGAATTGACCGCTGTGGCTTTGGTGCCGGCGGCCCTGGGACTGCTGCGGCCCATGATCATGCTGGGAGGGCGGCTGAGTTGGCTGGTTCCGGTGCTGGCCCTGCCCTTTGGGGTCTGTCTGTGCCGGGTCTGGGGGCGGCTGGGGGAGGCCGATCTGAGGAGCGGGCTGGAGGGGGCCTTCGGCGTCTTTTTGGGAAAGCTGTCCGTGCTTGCTTACCTGCTCTGGGGGCTGGTCCTTCTTGCTGACAGCGCCCGGCGGTATTCCGACCGGCTTCTGGTTGTCTTTGAGGGGGAGTCGGTTCGCTGGCTTTTTCTGCTTTCGGCCCTGGGAGTGACCCTGTGGCTGGGGCGGCGGGAGGGAGGAGCCTTTGCCCGGACGGGGCGGATCTTCTTTCTGGCGGTGGGGCTTACCCTCTGTGGGATCCTGCTGCTAACCCTGCGGGGGTTGGATTGGAAGAACCTTGTCCCGCCGGAGGGGGAGGAGTGGAAGGGGCTTCCTGGGGCCGGAGCTCTCTGTCTGAGTTTGGCGGGCTATGGGATCTATACGCTGTGTCTGCCCCGGCGGCGGGAGGAGAGCCTTTGGAAGACCTGGCCCTGGGCGGTTTCCGGCTGTGTCGTGTTAAGCGTCCTCCTTCTAATAGTGGTGGGGGTGTTTGGCCCGGCTCTTGCGGGGGGGATGAGGGATCCCTTCCTCTATTTATTAGAAGGAGTCCAGGTACCGGGCGCTTTTCGCCGGGGGGAGGCTGGACTTGTGGCAATCCTGTCCTTGGCGGATCTGGTGCTGCTGACCCTCCTGGGCGGGGGGTGTATGACCCTGTGGGGGGAGCTGCTCCCCCTGATCCCGGTTTTGGGATGTGTTCCGGTGGCCGGGGCTTTTCTTCTGGCGGGGCTTCTGCCTACTTTGGGAGCGGCCTGGGGACGGTGGGAGTCCATTCTTCCGACAGGCAATCTGGTTTTGGGCATTTTGCTCCCCGCTCTCGCCGTTTTGACCAGAGGGGTTCGGGAGAGGAAAGAGGATGGAGCTATATTTTGTGTGAGAAAAACTGGAAAGAGCGCAGATGTAGCGGTAAAAGGGGAAGATAAAAAAAGTGGTGAAGAAAATGAAAAAAAGTGTTGACAACGGACTCCTGATTTGGTATATTAATAAGGCACCGCAAAACAGGGCTGTTTTTTAAGAGCCGAAACCCCTTGGGGGGCAACGGATTTCGAGGATTTCAGACTGAGGCGGGAAGCAGTGTGCACCTTGTAAATTAAACAACGTGAAGAAACGAAAAAGACCAGACGAGGACGGAAGTCCTTTTGGCAAGTGTAGCTTGTTAAAAGGTCTCCGG
>JAAWNQ010000039.1 GCA_022799035.1 Oscillospiraceae bacterium | reverse complement strand
CCCGGCCCGCGGGCCGGGGGAGCTTTGTTTTGTCCTATGGAGACGGAGTTTCCTCCGCCGCCACGGCTACCACCACAAAGGTGCCGTTTTTTTGGTGATAGCTGCAGGTGGACAGGGTCAGGATCTGCTGGCCAAAGACAGCCTCCACCCCGGTGTCATAGAGGGAGGCAACCTTTGACTGCCAGACATAATCCTCAAAAATTTCCTGCTGGGTGAGGTCGGTATACTGATAGTAGCGAAAGCCCTCCTCGCCGGGGAGGTAGGCGTGGCTGTAAAAGGCGGCCAGCACCTGATACTCCCGGGCCTGGGCCAGGGTATCAAAACGGATGGTGGGATGGGCCTGCTGATAGGCCTCCTCGGCATACCGGGGCAGGGAGCCGAACATGGAGCCGTCCCGCATATTGTGGCCGTACAGGATAGTGTGGACCCCCTCCGGAGTACAGTCCGCCCCGATAAACAGGCAGCCGCTGACGGCCTCCGTTTTGTCAAAGGCCCGGCGGAGATAGTATTCCGGCTCCTCCGGGGTATACATGACGGGATAATCCACAGGGGTGTCTTCGATATAAAGCCACCCCGCGAAATCGGGATTTTCCAGATGGAGGGCTTCATAGGGGGAGGCCTGAGAGTCGGGCGCAGGGGTATCCTCCTCGGTGAAAAGGGGCGGTGGGCCGCCCAAAGGGTGAACCTTTTGGGACAGAAGGGCGTACGCCGTCCGCTCCCGGCGGGAGCGGACCAGCTCCTTTCCCAGAAGAGCGCAGGAGAGCAGCAGGACGGCTCCGCACAGGGGGAGGAGGATCCGCCGCCAAAGAGACCAGGGCAGGCTCCGGCGCCCCTGATACCTGGCCATTACCGGCGCTTCCGCCGCCGGGAGGTGGGAAGAAGCAGGGCCAGGAGGACTCCCGAGGCGGAGGCCAGGGCCAGAGCGATCCACAGGGGGGTCAGAGTGGGATCGCCGGTCTTGGGAATGTGATCCGGGACAGGCTCCGGGGTCTCAACCGGCGTGGGGACAGGCTCCGGGAGGGGAGAGGGCTCCGGGGAGGGGGTGGCTTCCAGGCCGTAGAGGGGGACAAGGGAGGGATCCAGATCCTCATCCTCCAAAGCGGGGGGATGGGGCTGGGGATCGGAGGAGACCGCTGGAGCCGGGGTGGGAGTGACTGTGGGCGCAGGCTCAGGGGTGGGCGTGGGAGTCGGGGTAGGCGTAGGAGTGGGCGGCGGGGGATCATCGTCGTCATCATCCCTGTCGTCGGAAGGGGTGGGGGGAGGGGTTTTTTTCTCCCACTGGGCGGTGAACTCCCGGTCGCCCATAGAGCCCTTTGAAATGGTGACAGAGGCCTGGGGGATGCTCTCCTCCCCGGTGACCCACCCCAGAAAGACGTGGCCCTCTTTGGTGGGGGCCTTCAGGGAAAAGGTCTCGCTCTCGATGGTGTAGCTGTCCGGGTTCCCCTCGGAATTGGCCCCACCGTCCAGGTGGTAGGTGATGGCGTATGGGATGGGCTCCCACAGGGCGTAGAGGGTGAGGGGGCCGTCCTGGTTTTCCAGGATGGTGTCGGTATCAAAATCCCACAGGGTTTCACAGCTTGCCTCCCGGTACCAATTGACAAAGTTGTAGCCGGGTTCGGTGGGGTCCGTGGGGCGGAGGACCTTGCGGTCATCCCCCACCGTCTGAGAGCTGGGAGGGGTCCCATGACCCTGGCAGTCGAACTGCACCGCGGCGGTGGTGAGGACGACATTCCCCTCGTGAAGCAGGAGGATGTAGGCCGGGTCGTTGCTGAAAAACCTGTCCAGATCACTCTCTGTGATAGTATATCCAGTGTTGGGAACGGCCACGATGCGGTAGGGATGATCCGCGTTGGGACGGGTCCAGCGGGAGACCCCCAGGACGGCGTCCTCCCGAAGAGGGGCGCCGATGGTCATGGGCCGGGTGGGATAGGAGGGGGCGGTATCCTCCACACCGTCCAGGTACATATCATAGAAGTAATCTTTGCCGCTGGTGTTGCCCGTCACGCGGGGGGCCTTGCCGGCAACCACATAGGCAAAGGGGGTACAGGCGACGCCGCCGCCATACACCGTGGCATGGTTCCCGGTGATGGAGCCGCCGGCCAGCTGAACCCAGCCGTTGTTGATATAGATCCCGCCGCCGGTGCTCTCGGCATAGTTGTGGGTGATCGTTCCGCCCAGGCAGTAAACATATCCTCTCTCCAGGCAGATCCCGCCGCCGATGGCCTTCACCGAACCGTTGTAGGTCATCCCGTCAAGGTTTTTTCTCACCTCATTGTTTTGAATGAGGGAACCATCCCGAAGATACAGTTTTCCGTTTTGCTGGATAAATACGCCGCCGCCCACAAAGGCCTGGCAATCCTCGATCCTGCCGCCGCTCAGGGTCAGGGTGGCGGTGTCGGTGGCCACCGCCGCGCCGCCGCCGGCCACGCCCCGGCAGTTTCGGATCACGGAGCCCTCCATCAATTCCGCCGAGCTGTTTTGAATAACCCGAAGGCCTCCGCCACCCTTGGCAGTATTGACATTGTCGTTATTTTGAAGGATGGCCCCGTCTCCCAGGGTCAGCTGGCTGTTTCGCACATAGACCAATTCACACTGGCCTACAAGACCTTCCTCCCGGCCGCCGTCCAGGATGAGGGACTGGATGGTGGTGTCGGCGGTGACGGTCAGCAGGGCGTCGTTGCTGTCCTTGGAGGCATAGGTAAGCTTGCAGGGGTTCTCCGGGTCGGCGCTGGTCAGCAGGAGAGGGGTGCTGATTTTAAGGGGCGCGTCCAGAAGGACGTCCTGGAGCAGCTCCACCCGGCCGCCCGCGTAGACCTGGTCAAGGGCCTGGGAGAGAAGGCCGTAATTCCAGTCGCCCCCCTCCTCCGTCTGCCAGGCGGCGTCCCAGAGCTCACATTCGCCCGGATGGCCCAGGGGCAGCTTACAGCCTCTGCCGCAGGGGACGAAGGCCTCCGGGGCGTCCTCTTCCTCCGGCGGCTCTTCAGTGGGGGTGGGCTCCTCCGGGCCATTCCCCTGCAGCGGCTCGTCAGAGGGGGAGGAGGGCTCTGGAGCCTCCTCTTCCTCCGGCGGCTCTTCAAAGAGGGTGGAATCCTCCGGACCATCCCCCTGCGGCAATTCGTCAGAGGAGGTCTCCGGCTCCTGCTCTGAAGCGGGGGTGGCGGCAGGCTCCTCTATCTGGTGGGGCGGCTGGATGGGATCAAGGGCAGGCTCCGCCAGCGCGGGGGCTGCCGCAAGCGGCAGCCCCAAAAGCAGACAGAGGCTCAACAGTAAACTTAACCCGCGTTTTTTCATGAGAAGTTCTCCCCTTTCCTGAAAGAGCTTGGCGAATAAAGGAATCTCATCCCTTTGGTTCCCAAAGGGATGAGTGGACCATGGTCCACTGAAAAATTTTATTCACAATTATTTTATGAGGATGGAATGGGAAGTGGGAGAAGATCCCGCCTTCCAATGCCCTTTATGGAGTATAACGATAATTATAAAACATAAAAGGGGAGGGGTCAAGGGGTTGGGGGAGAATAATTGGTTAAAATCTCCATAAAGTCCTTTCCAAATTTCGGGGTTTGGTGTATACTATATCCAACCCTAAAATTCACTTAGGAGGTTATCAACATGCTTCACCTTGATCTGTCCAATGTATCCCCCTTTCTGCCTGATGGCTGGCGGGCCGGGGAGGAGAAGGGGCTGAAAAAAGCCCATGACTATTTGATGAACGGCACCGGAGCGGGAAGCGATTTTCTGGGCTGGGTCCGGCTCCCCGCGGATTACGACAAAGAGGAGTTCGCCCGCATCCAGAAGGCCGCCGCCAAGATTCGCTCCGACTCCCAGGCCCTGGTGGTCATCGGCATCGGCGGCAGCTACCTGGGGGCCCGGGCGGTCATCGAGACCCTGACCTCCAACAACTTCAACCTGACCAGGAAGGGCGGTCCCGCCATCTACTTTGCGGGCAACGGCCTCAGCGCCGACGGGCTGAGCGAGGTCATCGACCTGGTGAAGGACGTGGACTGGTCCATCAACGTCATCTCCAAGTCGGGCACCACCACCGAGCCCGCCATCGCCTTTCGGATCTTCAAGGCCCTACTGGAGGAGAAATACGGCAAGGAGGGGGCCAGGGAGCGGATCTACGCCACAACCGACGCCAAGCGGGGGGCTTTGAAGGGCCTTGCCGACAAGGAGGGCTACGAGGAGTTCGTGGTGCCTGACAACGTGGGCGGTCGATACAGCGTCCTCACCGCCGTGGGACTGCTGCCCATCGCGGCGGCGGGGATCGACATTGAGGCTCTGATGGCCGGGGCGGCCCAGGAGATGGAGCTGCTGAGCAAGCCGGGGATGGACAACGCCGCCTGGCAGTACGCCGCCGCCCGCCACGCCCTCTATGAAAGTGGCAAAAAGGTGGAGATCCTGGCGGGGTACGAACCCTCCTTCCGGTTCTTCGCCGAGTGGTGGAAGCAGCTATACGGGGAGAGCGAGGGCAAGGAGAACAAGGGCCTGTTCCCTGCCAGCGTGGAGTTCACCGCCGACCTCCACTCCATGGGCCAGTTCATCCAGCAGGGAGAGCGGCTCATGTTCGAGACGGTGGTCCGCTTCAACAAGCCCCATACCCAGATCACCATCCCTAACGACCCGGAGAATGTGGACGGGCTCAATTTCCTGGCCGGCAAGTCCCTGGAGTTTGTGGCCGAGCGGGCTCTCCAGGGGGTGACCCTGGCCCATGTAGATGGGGGGGTGCCCAATATCCTCCTCACCGTCCCCGGCCGGGACGCCAAGAGCTTGGGGGCGCTGATCTACTTCTTCGAGTTTGCCTGCGGCATATCCGGCTATCTGCTGGGAGTGAACCCCTTCGACCAGCCGGGGGTGGAGGCGTACAAGAACAACATGTACGCCCTGTTGGGCAAGCCCGGGTATGAGGAGCAGAAGGCGGAGCTGGAAAAGAGACTGGGGAATTAAAACTACACAAAAGGCGGTTGCAATCCGGTGGAAAAAATGGTAAGATAGACCCATAGACCGGAAGAGACTGTCCGGTGGACAACGTAAAGGAGTGATTCATCATGGTGCGAGTGATCATGGGGGTCAAAGGAACGGGTAAGACCAAGCAGATGATCGAGCTCATCAACGAAGCGGCCAAGAACGAGAGCGGCAGCGTGGTGTGCATCGAGCACGGCTCCAAGCTGACCTATGACATCCATTACCAGATCCGGCTGATCGAGGCGAAGGATTACGCCCTCACCAGCTTCGATATGCTCAAGGGCTTTATCAGCGGCCTTCACGCCGGCAATTACGACATCACCAAGGTGTTTGTAGAGAGCCTGACCAAGCTGGTCAACATCTCTGCCGAGGATCCTGCGGTGGAGCAGTTCCTGGACTGGCTCAATGATTTCGGCGAGAAGAACGGCATCAAGTTTACCGTCACCATCAGCGCCGACACGGCCCTGGCTTCCGACGGGGTGAAGAAGTACTTCTGAGAAGGACAAAAAAGAGACGCTTCGTAAGAAGCGTCTCTTTTTTTATCCTTGAATCTGTTTCCCCTGTCCGGATTACTCCACCGGGCCAAGGTCCTGGAAGGGAAACATGACGCACAGCACCCGGCCCAGCACGTAGCGGGTATCCACGGCGCCCAGGGCCTGATGACGGCTGTCGGAGGAGTTGTTCCGGTTGTCCCCCATGACATAGATGGAGCCCTCAGGCACCACGATATCCAGCACGTTCATCTCGTCGCTGAAGGGGGCGGTCATGGCCTGGAGGATGTAGGGCTCCTCCAGGGCCACCCCGTCCACAAAGACGGCGTTGGCCTCATAGTCCACCCGAACGTGCTGCCCCCCCACGGCGATGACCCGCTTGACAATGGGGGCGGTCTCCCGGGGCGGGGGGGGAAAGCCGGGCTTTCGCAGGACCACCACATCCCCCTGCTGGGGGGTATAGCCCAGGGATTGAAGGAGCAGCAGATTCCCGTCATGGAGGGTGGGGACCATGGAATCCCCGTCCACCGTGATGACCCGCCCCAGGAAGGTGCAGGCCAGGATCAGGCCGATGAGGACCATGACCAGGGCCTGGATCCAGTAGTACAGGTCCATTTTGAAGGAGACCTTCTCCTCCTGGGGATCTCCCGGCTCCTGGTGTTCAATTGGAAGGATGGTTTCATCTGCCATGGGATCAACTCCAAAAAAATGTTGTTGGGCTATTATAGCCCAAATGGGGCAAAAATGCAACACCAACCCGCTACGGAAGGAGGGCCTTGCCCAGAATATACTCCTCGGCCACGCAACCCAGGGCCTGATGACGGCTGTCGGAGGAGTTATTCCGGTTGTCCCCCATGACGTAGACAGCCCCCTCGGGTACGGTCACATCCAGAAGGGTCATATCCGGGATACGGCTGGCCACCATGGGCTCTCCGAGGTAGGGCTCCTCCAGAGCCACCCCGTCCACTAAGACGGCGTTGGCCTCATAGTCCACCCGGACATGCTGCCCACCCACGGCAATAATTCGTTTGATAATGGGGGCGGTGTCCATGGGAGGAGGGGGGAAACCGGGCTTTTCCAGAAGGACGATGTCCCCCTGTTGGGGGGTATAGCCCCAGGCCTGGAACAGGACCAGATCCCCGTCCCGGAGGGTGGGGGCCATGGAGGAGCCCGCAAATTGGCAGACCCGGAAAGAGAATAGAAGCAGTCCCAAAAGCAGGGCCAGTCCCAGAAGCAGGGAGGGAAAGAGAAGACGGGACCTCCCCGGCCGAGATCTATCCATCATTTACCCCTCCCAAACAGTAACATTCTCATCTTTCACCAGGCTCCTCTCCCGGCTGTGGCAGGTGAAAAGGAGCACCTGCCGGGTCTTGGCAGTCTCCAGCAGGCATTCCAGAGCCAGCCGGGTCCGCTCATCATCAAAGGCGTCCAGGGCGTCATCCAGCAGAATGGGGCAGGGATCCCCCTGAGGAAGCGCCATATCACACATGGCAAGGCGGACCGCCAGATAAAGCTGTTGAGCCGCCCCGCCCGAAAGGCTCAGGTCCTGCCGGGGGGCGGTCTCTCCCGCCTCCTGGGCCAGGGCCTGGAACTGCCGGGTGAGGGAGGCTTTGTCATATCTCCCCCCGGTGAGAAGGGAGAGATAGTGCCCCGCCCGCTCATTGACGGCGGGGGAGAAGCGCTCCCGGAGAAGGGAATCGGCGTTTTTCAGGCTCTCCATGGCGGCGGCGATGGCCTCGTACTCCCCCCGCCGCAATTCCAGCTGCTCCAAAAGCTGTCCCCGCCGTGCCTCCAGCTCCGCCGGATCCCCCAGGGAGCGCAGCTCCCCCTCCAGCCGGGCGGCGGTGTCGCTGGAGCGGCGCAGCTCGGTATTCACTTCCCCCAACTGGGCGGAAAGCTGGGCGGGATCCCCCTGGGGCGTGGGGATGAGGAGCGGCTGGGCCTGCCCCGCCCCAGGGGAGGGGAGGGCGGAGAGAAGCCTTTCCGCGGCCTCCGCCTTGGCCTTAGCCAGAGCGAGCCGCTCCCCCTGCTGTAAGGCCCGGGAGAGGGCGGCGGAGACCCCAAAGAGGTCGGTGACCTCCGGGGCGAAGGGGTGGACAAACTCCAGTAACTGGGTGGTGAGCTCCTCCCTCTGGGCGGCGAGCTTGTCCCGCTCCTTCGCCACCGCCTGATAGGCTTGGTGGGCCTCCAGGGCGGCGGCGTAGTCCCGCTGAAACACGGCGGCCCGTTTCAGGATATCCTCGGGCTGATCCACCTTGTAACGCTCCAAAATAGCCTGGCGCTCCCTCTGCAGCTTACGGCGGAAAAAGAACATCCAGAGCCAGCAGGCGGAGCATAACACAGCGAGAAGCATAGAGGAGAGCTCTCCTTGGAACCACCAGCGATAGGCAGTAAAGCCATAGAGAATAGCATTGAGGGCAGCGAGAAGGATCATCAGCCGGGTGGGATCGCCCCGGCTGGCGGCCTGGTGATCCTTCTGGGCCTGGGCGTTGGCCTGATAGGGATCCAGACCCTTGAACCACTGGGCGAAGTCCACCGCCTTCTCCGCCCACTCCATCTTTTCCCTGGCCTCCGGAATGGCTTTCTCCGCCAGCTTCAGGTTGGCGGTAAGGGTGTTGAGGTAGGCCAGATCCCCCTGGGCCTGCCGCAATTTCTCTGTGGGAGGGAGGGCCCTTGCGGCCCGCTCCAACCCCTGAAGTTCCGCAAAAGCCGCGTCATAGTCGACCTGGGCCTGCTGCCGCCTCTCGCTCTGCTGGGCGGCGCTGGCGGCGGCGTGGGCCTGGAGCCGGGCCTCCAGATCGGCCCTTTGGGTCTCCAGGGCCTCCTTCTCCTGCCGGGCCTCCTGGGTCTGGCGGAGGAGGGAGCCCTGCCGGGAGAGGGCCTCCTCCACCGAGGCCAGCTCTCCCTCCAGCTCGGGGATCAGGCCCACCCGGACGTTGACCCTCCGGCGGTTAAGCCAGTCCTTCAGCCGCCGCTCCACCTGGGAGTAGGACACATCCTCCTCCCCGGAGGTGGCAAGGGCCGCCACCCGCTTTTCCAGGTCCCCGCTGGGGGAGAGGGCGATCTCCCCCTGGCCCACGAAGGCGGTGCGCTCAAAGACTTCCCGGGAGACCCCCAGAAGGGTCTCCCCGCAGTTTTCCCCTGTCAGTCCCGGCACAGGCTCCCCCGTGGCGGTCCACACGGCGGAGAAGGTCCCCCAGGCCGCAGTCCCCTTGGGCCCCCGCCGGAGGGTGAGGCTCCGGCCCTGCCACTCCAGGGTCAGGGAGCCCTCCATGGCCGCCCCGGACCAAGGCTGATAGCGGTTTTTCTCCGCCAGATACCCGGCCTTGTCCCGGTCCCGCTGGGGGAAGCCGTAGAGCATGGCCCGGAGAAAGGCGGCCCAAGTGGATTTGCCCCCCTCGTTGGGGGCCATGATCAGGGTAAGCCCAGGCCCGGGCCGGAGGGTGGCCTTGTGGAGCTTGCCGAAGGTGGCGGTCATCTCAAGTATTTTCATGGCGTATCCTCCCCGTTCTCCAGGGCGGTGAGCCCAAAGCGGACGGCCTTCTCCAGAATAGCCCGCTCCTCCCCCTCGGAGGCCTCTATCCGGCGGCGCATCTCCCGGAGGAACAGGCCCGTAAGGCTGTTCTCCCCCTCCCGGCCCCACAGATCCTGAGGTACCCGTGTGTGATCCCGGATGGTCACCGCCCAGCGGAGGGGGGCGGCGGCCTGGAGGAGGGCCGGCAGATCCAGCCCCGCCGCCTCCCCGGTGAGGACCAGCCGGCACACGTTCTCCCGGCTTCCCTGGGTGAGGGCGGCCACCACCGCCTGGTTGTGGTCCTTCCCCGTCAGGTCGCATTCGATGATCTCGTAGCGGCGGGAGCACAGGGGCAAAAACTGGGCCGTCACAGTGTTGTCCTCGGCGATGGTGACCCACAGCGCCCCCTTGTCTCCCAGCTCGTCGAACCCACGTCCCTCGGTACAGCCGGGATAGGCCCAGTATGTACAGCCCTCTTTTTGCAGCCCCGAGCAGCCGTGGACATGTCCCAGGGCCAGATAGGTAAGGCCGCTTCCGGCGATGTCTGTCCGGGGGATGGACCCGTAACGGCCCGTCCCCTCCACATCCCCGTGGAGGACCATGACAGAGGGCTTGCCCGTATCCGGGGCGCGGAATCCCGCCAGGGGGGAGCCGTCCCGGAAGGGGCCGGTGAAGGCGGCGCCGTAAAGGGTCATATGGGGCAACTCCACCGTCTGGATGGAGCCCTCCCGGAAGATCAGCACATTTTTGGGCCAGATGGGGGCGGTGTAAAGGCTCCCCGGCCCATAGAAATCATGGTTCCCCGGGGCGATGACCACCGGGGCGGGGATACGCCCCAAAGCGGCGGCCAAAGCCTGGGCGGTCTCCCGGTAAGTCTGCCCGGAGTCCAGCAGATCCCCGGCCAGCACCACCAGATCCGCCCCCCGCTCAATGGCGGTATCGGCCAGAGCGTCCAGCAAAAGCCGCTGTTCAGACCGCCGCTGGCGGGCCTGCTCCGCCGTCAGCGCGGCGAAGGGGGCGTCCAGGTGCAGGTCGGCGGCGTGGAGGATGTGAAGCATGAGATTGCTCCTTTCGTAGAGAAAAGAGAAAAGATAAAAGTTTAGGTGCCGCCCAAGGCGGCTGCTTTTAATGGTCCGGCTTTGCCGGACATAATATCTTTACTCTTTTCTCTTTTCACTTTTATCTTCGATATCGATCCGCTCTATGGAAATGCACTTTCTCGCCTCAACATCGACCCCAAAGAGAACGGCATTGAGCTTCGTAGGTCCCTCCGCCTCCTCGTACCGCTGGGGGATGCCCCCCAGAAAGAGGTTGATGGATTGCTCGGGACGAATGCCCAGCACCGACCGGACAGGGCCCGTCATACCCAGGTCGGTGACAAAGCCCGTGCCCTGGGGGAGGATCTGGCAGTCGGCGGTGGGCACGTGGGTGTGGGTCCCCCACACCGCCGCCACCCGGCCGTCCAGATACCAGCCCATGGCCCCCTTCTCGCTGGTGGCCTCGGCATGGAAGTCCACCACCACAATATCCGCGTCGGTGTCCTTCAGAATGGCGTCGGCGGTGAGGAAGGGGCTTTCGTTGTGGGGAGGCAGGTCCAGCCGCCCAATCAGGTTCATCACTCCGACCCGGAGCCCCCGGGGCCCGTCAAAGACCCCGTAGCCCCGGCCGGGGAGGCTTTTGGGATAGTTGGCGGGCCGGAGGATATAGGGGTTCTCCTCCAGAAAATCCTTGATCTGCAGCCGGTTCCAGGTGTGGTTGCCCAGGGTGATCACGTCGGCCCCGGCGTCAAAGATGACCTGGGCCTGTTTGGGGGTGAGCCCCACCCCCGAGGCGTTCTCCCCGTTGACCACGGTAAAGTCTACATTGTGGAGTTTTTTCAGAGAGCGCAGATGCCGGTCAAGACAGTCCAGCCCGCCCTGCCCCACCACGTCCCCCACGGCAAGAAGATGAAAAAGCATATTGGGATCATCCTTTCTATTGGCTCCATTATACGGTATTTTTCCCCAAAGAGCAATTGGATTTCCTGTTTGTCACAGAAGTAGAATTTGTAAACAATTTTTGAACCCCCTTGAAAAATCGGCCACGAAGGATTATCATAGGGATTAGCACTCCGGAAGAATGAGTGCTAACTATAGAGTTTTCACATATTTCATATATACGGAGGCGTACAGAAGATGGCAAAGAAGCAATTCAAGGCGGAATCCAAGCGGCTGCTGGACCTGATGATCAACTCCATCTACACCCACAAGGAGATCTTCCTCCGGGAGCTGCTGTCCAACGCCAGCGACGCGGTGGACAAGCTCAGCTATAAGGCCCTCACCGACGACGGGGTAAAAATCAAGAGGAAGGATTTTCAGATCACCCTCACCGCCGACAAGGCCGCCCGGACCCTGACCATCACCGACAACGGTATCGGCATGACGAAGGAGGAGCTGGAGAAGAACCTGGGTACCATCGCCCGAAGCGGCTCCCTCCAGTTCAAGCAGGAGATGGACAAGGCGGAGAAGGGCGCCAGGAACGTGGACATCATCGGCCAGTTCGGCGTGGGCTTCTACTCCGCCTTCATGGTGGCCGACACCGTCACCGTCCGTTCCCGGGCCTACGGCAGTGACGAGGCCTGGGAGTGGATCTCCGACGGGGCTGACGGCTACACCGTAGAGCCCTGTGACAAGAGTGATGTGGGCACCCAGGTGATCCTTCACATGAAGCCCGATACCGACGAGGAAAGCTACAGCGAATATCTGGACCAGTACCGCATCCAGGAGCTGGTAAAAAAGTACTCCGACTATGTCCACACCCCCATCCGCATGGAGATGGAGCGCAGCAGGATGAAGGACAAGCCCGCCGACGCCGGGGAGGACTACCAGCCCGAGTACGAGACCACCCGGCAGTGGGAGACCCTCAACTCCATGGTCCCCCTCTGGCAGCGGCCCAAGGCCAAGGTAAAGAAGGAGGAGTACGACCAGTTCTACCGGGAGAAATTCTCCGACTGGGAGGAGCCCTTGGCGGTCATCCACGTCTCCGCCGAGGGTCAGATGGAGTACAAAGCCATGCTCTTTATCCCCTCCCACGCCCCCTACGATTACTACTCCAAGGATTACGAGAAGGGCCTCCAGCTCTACTCCTCCGGGGTCCTCATCATGGACAAGTGTCCCCAGGTGGTCCCCGACCACTTCTCCTTCGTCAAGGGCGTGGTGGACTCCCCCGACCTTCCCCTGAACATCTCCCGGGAGACCCTCCAGCACACCCGGGCCCTCCACATCATCGAGGGCAGCGTGGAGAAGAAGGTGAAGACCGAGCTTCTCAAGCTCCAGAAGGAGGACCGGGAGAAGTACCTGAAATTCTGGAAAGGCTTCGCCCGCCAGCTCAAGTACGGCACGGTGAACGGCTACGGCGCCAAGAAGGAGGTCCTCCAGGACCTGCTCCTCTTCCCCTCCTCCAACGGGGAGGACCTGACCACCCTGCAGGAGTACGTGGACCGGATGAAGGAAGGCCAGGAGAGCGTCTTCTACCTCTGCGCCGAGAGCGTGGAGATGGCCCGTGCCCTGCCCCAGGCCGAGCGGGTGCTGGACAAGGGCTACGAGATTCTCTACTTCACCGACGAGGTGGACGAGTTTGTGGCCCAGACCCTGATGAAATATGCGGACAAGCCCTTCAAGAACGCCGCCGCCCCCGACGCCCTCCCCGAGACCGAGGAGGAGAAAACGGCAGCTGAGAAGAAGGCCGAGGCCAACAAGCCCGTCCTGGACTTTGTCAAGGAGACCCTGGGGGAGAAGGTTTTCGACGTGCGCCTTTCCAAGGTCCTGAAGTCCGCCCCGGTATGCCTGTCCACCGACGGCCCCATGAGCCTGGAGATGGAGAAGTACTTCCAGCGCATGGGGGACGACATGGGGGGCATGAAGGCCCAGCGCGTCCTGGAGCTCAACCCGGACAGCCCCGCCTACGCCGCCCTGTGCCAGGCGGTGGCCCAGGATCCGGAGAAGGGGAAAAAGTACGCCCAGCTTCTCTACACCCAGGCCCTCATCATCGCCGGCCTCCCCGTGGAGGATACCGCCAAGTACACCGAGCTGGTCTGCTCTCTGATGGTGTGAGGAAAGGCCAAAACTGAAAATAGCAAAACAGCCGGATCGGAGGGAAACCCCGATCCGGCTGTTTTGCTTGGAGGGGGAAAAGAGGAAATCTATTTCGACAAAAAAATAATTTACAAAATGACGAAATTGATGTACAATATTTTTGTCCTATTTGACAAGAACGGGCCTAAATCAAAACGAAAAGGAGAGAATAGTATGAAAAAACGGATCGCGGCTATGGCCTTGGCTTTCGCCATGGTTATGGGTACAGTCGCCGTGGCGGCTGGAACGGAGAAGAGCATCACCGTCTCCCCCATGACCCTGAACATCAACGGCAAGACGGTTACCCCCACCAAATCTAACGGGGAGGAAGCCCAGGTGTTCGCCTATGACGGCGCTACCTACGTTCCTCTGCGGTATCTCAGTGAACTGCTGGGGATCACCGTGGAGTGGGACAAAGATGCCCCCAACACCGCCAAGCTGGTCAGTGATAAGATTACCCTGCCTGCCGGCGGCTATACCCCCGGCACTTACGAGGGTGTGTCTGAGAAGGGCATGGGAGGCAAGGTGACAGTGAAAGTCACGGTGGATGCCAACGCCATCACCGCCGTTGAGGTGACCGGGCACTCCGAGACCCCGGGTATCTCTGACCCTGCCCTGGAGAAGATCCCCGCCAGCATTGTGGCGGCTAACTCCGTAGAGGTAGATGGCGCTTCTGGTGCCACCCTCACCTCCAACGCTATCAAGGAGGCGGTGACTAACGCTTTGGCTGCGGCCAGGGGTGAGGCCATGTCCGGGAATGAGACCGGCAAGGAGCTGCCCTTTGAGGAACCTGATGTGATCGTGGTGGGTGCCGGATTTGCCGGCATGAATGCCGCCCTGGCCGCCGCCGAAGCGGATGCCAAGGTGGTTCTGATCGATAAGAACGCGGCTACCGGCGGCTCTGTTCGCTTTGCTGGCGGTACCCTGAGCGGTGCGGGTACCAAGATGCAGGCCGCAGCCAACGTGCAGGATACGCCGGAGGACTTCTACAATGACATTCTTCGCATGGGCGGTGGCCGGAACGTGGAGGAGTTGACCCGTAAGCATGTGGCCAACGCCGCCGCCGCGGTGGACTGGATGGACTCCTTGGGAGCTGATTTCGGCGACCGGCAACCCACGCAGCCCCAGACCTATGATGCCTTTGCCATTCCGAGAGAGCACCGGGTGAAGGGCGGCGGCGCCGCCATGGCCGAGATCGTAGGCAAGCTGGTGGAGGAGAAGGCCGCGGAAGGCCAGATCGCCCTCCTGCTCAACACTGAGGTAGAGGATATCATCATGGACGGCGAGGCCGTGGTGGGGGTGCAGTTTACCGACGGTACCGAGATGCGGGCTCCGTCCATCATCCTGGCCACCGGCGGCTACGGCCACAATGAGAAGTGGCTCCACGAGTACAACTTTGAAAATGTTCTGACTGACGCCCCCAATTTTGTCACCGGCGACGGTTATGATTTTGCCAAGAAGGCTGGCGCTGTGTTTAACAACATGGACTATCTGCCCGCTTACGCCGGCGGAGTACCGGTGAGCAGCACCGGCTTCGTCCACAGCGTGACTGCCCGGAACACCGCCTATCCCAGCGTGATCTGGGTGAACACCGATGGAGAGCGAACCATGAACGAGTTTACCAATTTGGATAGCGAGAAGAAGAGCTTCTGGGGCACCACGGAGCACAATCTTGTCTACGTCCTCCTGACCCAGGAGATGCGGGACACCCAGATCCCCCTCTTTACCGTCAACAGTAAGGAGGATGCGGACTGGGCCCGCTTTGACCAGGAGACCGCCAAGGGCGAAGTAGTGTTCAAGGCGGATACCATTGAGGAATTGGCCAAACTGATCGGTGTTCCTGAGGCCAAGCTGAGTGCCACAGTGAAGGCCTATAATGAGGGGATCAAGAACGGCAACGACCCCTTTGGTCGGACGGACGACCGCCTTTCCTTTGAGAAGGGTCCCTTCTATGCGGTCAAAACCTGCCCTTATGTTATGCTGACCAAGGGCGGCCCCCTGATGAACGACAAGGCCCAGGTGCTAAACGCCGCCGGAGCTCCCATTCCCGGCCTGTTCCAGTGTGGTGAGCTGGAGGGCGGCGCCAACATTGGCGGCGGCGCCAATATCGGCGGACTGGCCAATACAAGCTGTATCGTTTGGGGCAAGATTGCTGGTGCATCCGCTGCGGAGAATGCCCTGAAGTAAAAAAGCGCAAAAAAAAGAGCGGATCTTCGGATCCGCTCTTTTTTGACTTTTTGGAATTGGGAAAAGGAGTTATCACCGTATCTCCTCATACATCCCCGCC
The DNA here is from genome assembly GCA_022799035.1 of Oscillospiraceae bacterium. GTDB lineage: Bacteria > Bacillota > Clostridia > Oscillospirales > Oscillospiraceae > Vermiculatibacterium. The sequence goes on along the minus strand of JAAWNQ010000039.1, from coordinate 1,310 downwards.
GCGTCCGCCTTCCCCACGATCTCCTGAGTAGAGAGCACCTTTACCCGGGTGACCCTCTCCCCAAATTTCAGTTCCAGCAGATCCCCGGCCTTCACCTCGTAGGAGGCCTTTACCGCCCGGCCGTTGGCGGTGACCTTCCCCGCGTCGCAGGCCTCGTTGGCCACCGTCCGCCGCTTGATGAGCCGGGAGTTCTTGAGCCACTTATCCAGCCGCATATCCATCCCCACCTTTTTCAGATTGTCCCTATTCTATCACAGAACGATAAAATTTGCCAGATAGAACAGCACAAATGTGTGCAGAGGGTAAAACACATAGAACAGCCACTTCATCCCCCGGCCCTTCTCCCCGTTGTACCGCAGCATCAGGGGCAGCACCCAGATCATAAGGAACTGGTCGCTGTACTCTCCCAGGCTGAACTGGTAGGCACAGAAGACGATATAGGCGGCGGCCAAAGCCCCGGGCTTGTCCCGGAGGAAATACATGGCCACCCCCAGGATGATGAAGTCAAAGCCGTACTCGTTGATGGCCAGGTTGGGGATGAGCCCCGTCATGGTGTCCCCGTAAAGATGCCGGAAGGGCCCCATGTGGGAAACGACCAGATAGAAAAATTGGAGGGCAAATATCCCCGCCGCCATCCAAAGGCCCTTCCTCCTGTCCCTCTGCCCGGCCTCGATGGCGCTGACAATGAGCCCCACAAGGAGCATGGGAACGAAAATGTTGTGGTTCCCATAGTATCCGAACTCTTCGGCGGGAAAGGTCCGCTCCACCCACAGGGAGAAGAAGGCCATAAAAAGCCCGGCGCAGTAGAGCCGCAGCAGGTATTTTTTCCGGCTGCGGGTGTGGGCGTAGCCCTGGGCCAGGCAGAACAGGAACAGGGGGTAGGCCCCCCGGCCCAGGCTCCGCAGCACAAAGCACAGCCCAATGGGGAGCATGGGCGGGGCGAAATAGCTGCCGATGTGATCCAGAAGCATGAGGACAAGGGCGGTGACCTTTAGGGAAAAGGTAGACATAGGGGGCATCCTTTCTCTGTGTGATAGGGCCAGTATAGGGAAGAAAAGGGAAAAAGAAAAGAGGTTTTCAGAGATTGAAAGACATTTTTAAGAAAGTGAAAGAAATCTGAAAGAAGTCTAAAAAGGATAACAAAAGGACTCCGGAAAACCGGAGTCCTTTTGCTATCCCAAAATCAGGATTTTATTTACTTCGCAACGGCGTCCTTCAGAGCCTTGCCGGGCTTGAAGGCGGGAACCTTGGAGGCGGCGATCTTGATGGTCTCCTTGGTCTTGGGGTTGCGGCCCACACGGGCGGCGCGG
>JAAWNQ010000038.1 GCA_022799035.1 Oscillospiraceae bacterium | reverse complement strand
GCCACCTATGTGCCCCTGCGGTATCTCAGCGAGCTGCTGGGGATCCAGGTGGAGTGGGATAAGGCCGATCCCAATACAGCCAGGCTGGTGGGGGAGAACATCGTTCTGCCTGCCCAGCCCGCGGGAGGTTATACCCCGGGCACCTATGTGGGGGTATCTGAAAATGGCATGGGAGGAAAGGTGACTGTGGAGGTCACAGTGACCGCTGACGCTATCGCCAAGGTGGAGGTGACCAAGCATGCCGAGACCCCTGGTATCTCCACCCCTGCTTTGGAGAGGATCCCTGGCGCCATTGTGGAAGCCAACTCCACTGAGGTGGAGGGAGTTTCTGGCGCGACTCTGACTTCCAACGCCATCAAGGAGGCAGTGAGTAAAGCCCTGGCTGTGGCGCGGGGAGAGGCCAAGGCTGAGGAAGGGAACTCCAAGGTGTCCACCGAACTTCCTTTTGATAAGCCTGACGTACTCGTGATCGGCTGTGGCTTTGCCGGGATGAACACCGCTCTGGCCGCCGCTGAGGCCGGCGCTAACGTGGTGGTTCTGGAAAAGACGGGTAAGTGGGGAGGTTCCGCCAACGTGGGCGGTTCTACACTCTCTGGCGCGGGTACCAAGATGCAGGCTGAGGCCGGGATCGTGGATACTCCGGAGTTGATGGTGGAGGAGATCGAAAAGCGCAACGCCGGAAATGGCGGTAAGGAGAACTACAACGAGCAGCTCACCTGGTACTATGCCCGCCACTCCGGCGAGGCGGTGGACTGGCTGGACGGCCTGGGGGTGGATCTGGGAGACCGGGTACCCAGGATGCCCAGTCTCTATGAGCCCATGAACGTGGCCCGGGTATACAGTTCCGGCAAGATCAGCACTTATCTTGAGGCTGTAGGCAATCTTTTGACAGCCCAGGTGGAGGCTGGAAAGGTGGCTATTCTCTACAATACCGAGGCCACTGAACTCATCATGGACGGCAAGACAGTGGTAGGGGTGAAGGCTGAGACAGAGGACGGGACCAAGCTGGACTTCCGTGCCCCGGCCACGGTCATGTGTACCGGCGGCTACGGTCACAGCGAAGAACTGCTCCACAAGTATAATTTCCAGAACTGCCTGACCACCAGCCCTGAGTTCTGCACCGGCGATGGGTTCCGCTTTGCCCTCCAGGCCGGCGGTGTTTTGAAGAACATGGATTACTGCTCTACCTATGCCGGCGGCGTCCGGGATGGGGATAATTTTGTCAAGACTTTGAGCGTTCGGGTCAAAGATTTTCCTTATATGATCTTTGTCAATAAGGATGGGCAGCGTTTTGTGGATGAGCTGGGCGCTGCGGATGGTTCCGACTATGATGAGATCACCTCCTGGTGGAAGAAGGGGGACAACACAGTCTATATCATGTTTGATCAGGCTATGGTGGATACGCTCCATGCCAAGGAGATGCCCATCTTTTCCGGCGATAAAGACTGGAGCAAGTGGGATACCGCCGTGGAGAAAGGGCAGGAGGTATTTAAGGCCGATTCCGTGGCGGAAGCCGCTAAGCTGGCAGGTATCGATGCCGCTGGGTTAGAGGCCACTGTCTCCCGCTATAACGGCTTTGTGGCCGCTGGGAAGGACGCAGACTTTGGCCGGACCCGGGAGATGCAGAAATTTGAGACCGGTCCCTACTACATCATTCGCACCATCCCTTATGTGATGATCACCTCGGGCGGCGCTTGGATGAACGACAAGTGCCAGTTGCTCAACGAGGCGGGCGAGCCTATTCCCGGTCTTTATCAGGCCGGCGAGATGGTAGGCAACGCTAATATCTGTGGACACACCACCTTTGGCGGTATCCAGAATACCGGCTGTGTGGTATTTGGTAAGCAGGCGGGTACGCAGGCTGCCGCTTATGCTGCCGCCGGCAAATAAGGACACCACGGCTTAAAAATGATAGAGAGACCCGGCAAAGGCTTTTCCTTTGCTGGGTCTCTTTTTTCACAATAAATATAAAATACGAAAAATTTTAATTCAAACTAATTTACAAATCCCGCCAGACCAGATATAATATTTTTGTCCATATCACAAAGATGCGGATCACCGCAAAATAAAATTGAAGGAGAAGATGCGTATGAAAAAAAGGATCGCCGCCCTGGCCCTGGCTTTTGTCATGGTCCTGGGTACGGTCGCTGTGGCGGCCGGGACCGAAAAGAGCATCACTGTCACTCCCATGAACATGAGCGTCAACGGATTGGAGGTCACCCCCACCAAGTCCAACGGTGCCGCCGCTGAGGTGTTTGCCTACGAGGGCGCTACCTACGCTCCGGTGCGGTACCTCTGTGACATTCTGGGGATCGACATCCAGTGGGATCCCCAGGATCCCGCTACCGCCAAGCTGGTGAATGTGCCCGGTATGCCCTCCGCCCCCAAGGCGGCTCTCAGCTTCACCGCCGGCACCTACACCGCCGAGGCCCAGGGCAATAACGGCCCTGTGAAGGTGGAGCTCACTGTCTCCGCCGACGCTATCACCGCCGTGAAGGTGATCGAGGAGGCCGAGACTCCCTCCATCGCCGGCCCCGCTCTGGAGCGGATCCCCGCCGCCATCGTATCCAATCAGTCTCTGAAGATCGACGCGGTCACCGGCGCCACCAACACCAGCAAGGCCATCCTGGCCGCTGTGGAGGAGGCTGTCAAGCTGGCCGGCGGCGATGTGGAGGCTCTGAAGAACGCTTCGGTGATGACCGAGCGTCCCGTGGGCGACCAGGCCCTTACCGCCGACGTGGTGGTCATCGGAGCCGGCGGAGCCGGTCTGTCCGCCGCTTTGGAGGCCAAGGACCAGGGCGCCGGAAAGGTGATCCTGCTGGAAAAGATGGCCGCCATCGGCGGCACCACCTTCACCTCCCAGGGCCTGATCGGCGGCTACGACAGCAAGCTGCAGAAGTCCAAGGGTGTGGAGCTCACCTTTGACCAGATGTACGACAACCTGATGAGCAACGCCTCCTACCACCTGGACCAGGATCTGACCACCATCACCCTGAAGAAGAGCGGGGAGACGGTGGACTGGCTGGCCGACCGGGTGAAGCTGGACATCAACGACGTGAAGGTGGGCTACGGTCCCCTCCAGATGATGCACACCGTCAACGGCGGCGGCGCCGCCATGGCCGGTCCCTTTGAGACCGCGCTGAAGGAGGCTGGTGTGGAACTGATGCTGGAGACCAAGGCCACCGAGCTCATTACCGACTCCACCGGCGCTGTGGTGGGCGTTCGGGCTGAGAGCAAGGGCTCCAAGATCGAAATCGCCGCCAAGGGTGTGGTCATCGCCACCGGCGGCTACGCCAACAACCCTGAGCTCACCGCCCGTCTCACTCCCGAGCTGGCCGGCACCTGGGGCGTAGGCTTCCCCGGATCCACCGGCGACGGTATCATCATGGCCAGCAACGTGGGCGCCGCTTTGACCCACACCGACGATATGATGTGCGTACTGAAGGACTATACCATCATGTCTGAGCACAACGGTACTTCCAACTCCGCCAACAACAACGGCTTTATGAACCTGCCCAACATGATCATGGTGGGCGCCGAGGGCAAGCGCTTTGTCAATGAGAAGGACCAGGGTTACATGACTCAGAAGCTCAACGCCCCCATCTTTGACCAGATGCACAAGGACAAGATGGGCTATGTCTGGGCCATCTCCGACCAGGCCGCCGTGGACGCCACCAACGGCCGCACCAAGCGGAACGAGGGCCTGAGCTATGTCACCGGCAACACCATTGAGGAGTTCGCCGCCAACCTGGGTGTGGACGCGGTCAACCTGAAGGCCACCATTGAGAACTTCAACGCTTACGTGGAAGCCGGCTATGACCAGGAGTTCCGCCGCAACGAGAAGGAGATGGCCAAGCTGACCGCTCCCTATGTGGCCATCCCCCTGGTGCCCTGTGAGATCATCACTTACGGCGGCGTAGCCCGCAACGACAAGGCTGAGGTCATCCGGGCCGACGGCAGCTCCATCCCCGGCCTGTTCGTGGCCGGTGAGGCCAGTGCCAACAGCGCCTACATGGGCTTCACCCTGACCAACTGCTTCGCCTGGGGCCGGATTGCCGGCACCAGTGCCGCCAATTACGTTAAGTAAAAGACCGGAAATAGGGAAAGAGAGGACGCCGTAGTGTATCGCGGCGTCCTCTCTTTGCTATAAGGGCTGAAAGGGCTGTTACACTGGGGAACGTACCGAAGAGGGGGGAAAATAAATAAAAAGTGATCAAAAAATTTCCCTTAATAATTTAGTTTACAAATGAAGGTGAAATCTATATAATATTTTTGTCTATATGGGCAAAAGCCCAAAATAGGATAAAAAGTAAGGAGAGACAACGTATGAAGAAAAGGATCACTGCCCTTGCGCTGGCTATCTTCATGGTTCTGGGAACGGTCGCCCTGGCGGCCGGGACGGAGAAGAACATCACCGTCACCCCCATGACCCTGAACATCAACGGCCAGGACGTCACCCCCACCAAGTCCAACGGGGCCGCCGCCGAGGTGTTCTCCTATGACGGAGCCACCTACGTTCCCCTGCGTTACCTCAGCGAGCTGCTGGGGATCACCGTGGAGTGGGACAAGGCCAACCCCGATGTGGCCAAGCTGGTGAGCGATAAGATCACCCTGCCCGCCCAGCCCACCGTCAGCTTCAAGGCCGGCACCTACACCGGTGAGGGCCAGGGCTTCGGCGGAACCATCAAGGTCGCCGTCACCCTGTCCGACACCCGGATCGAGAAGGTGGAGGTCACCGAGAACAGCGAGACTCCGGGTATCGGCACCCCCGCCATTGAGAAGATCCCCGCCAAGATCGTGGAGGCCCAGTCCACCCAGGTGGACACCATCACCGCCGCCACCTTCGCCAGCAAGGGTATCATCGAGGCTGTCAACAACGCCCTGAAGTCCGCCGGTGTGGATCCCGAGGCCCTGAAGCCCGGTTCCGGCAATGGCAATGCCAACGCTCCCACCGTGAAGGATGTTGACGTGGTAGTGGTTGGCGCCGGCGGCGCCGGCATGACCGCCGCCATTACCGCCGCCCAGGCCGGTAAGAAGGTAGTCCTGGTGGAGAAGCTGTCCATGGTGGGCGGCAACACTGTCAAGTCTACCGGCGGTATGAATGCCTCCGACACCAAGTATCAGCAGAACTACACCTTCGGCGAGACCGCCGGTCTGGAGAAGACCCTGGGCTCCGCCGCTAAGGACTATCCCGAAATGAAGGACCTGGTGGCCACCGTCCAGAAGCAGTACGACGACTGGAAGAAGGCCGGCTCCAAGGGCTACTTCGATTCCGTGGAGCTGATGATCCTGGACACTATGGTGGGTGGCAAGGGCATCAACAACATGGATCTGGTCACTGTCCTGGCGAAGAATTCCGCCGACAGTGTGGAGTGGCTGAAGGGGATCGGGGCCAACCTGGATAACGTGGGCGCCTTTGGCGGCGCTTCCGTCAACCGGATCCACTGGCCCAAGAACGACGCCGGCCAGAAGACCAATGTGGGCTCCTACATCGTTCCCATCCTGGAGAAGGCCTGCAAGGACGCCGGGGTGGAGATCGTTTTCGACACCCCCGTGGATGAGATCCTCATGAAGGATGGTAAGGCCGTGGGCGTGAAGGCTTCCTCCACCGGCCTCACCGTCAACGCCAAGAGCGTGGTCCTGGCCACCGGCGGTTTCGGCGCTGACCTGAAGAAGGTTGCTGAGCTGAAGCCCGAGCTGGACGGCTTTGTCACCACCAACGCTCCCGGCTGCACCGGCGACGGCATCAAGATGGCCGAGGCCGTGGGCGCCGCTACCGTGGACATGGATCAGATCCAGATCCACCCCACCGTGGAGCAGAAGACCTCCGCCCTCATCACCGAGGGCCTCCGGGGCGACGGCGCCATCCTGGTCAACCAGGAGGGCAAGCGGTTCACCGATGAGGTGGGTACCCGTGACGCCGTTTCCGCCGCTGAGCTGGCTCAGACCGGTGGGTATGCCTATCTGATCGTGGACCAGAAGATGGTAGACGCTTCCGCCACCATCCAGGGCTACATCAAGAAGGGCTTCACCGTTCAGGGCGAGAGCTATGAGGAGCTGGCTAAGGCCTTTGGCGCTCCCGAGGCTGACTTTGCCAAGACCATGGAGACCTGGAACAAGTGCGTGGCTGAGAAGAAGGACGCCGAGTTCGGCCGTACCAGCTACAAGGACGCTCTGGACAAGGCTCCCTACTACGCCATCAAGATTGCCCCGGGTGTTCACCACACCATGGGCGGTGTGGTCATCAACACCGAGGCTGAGGTCCTGACTGCCGAGGGCGCCGCCATCGGCGGCCTGTACGCTGCCGGCGAGGTCACCGGCGGCGTCCACGGCGCCAACCGTCTGGGCGGAAATGCTGTGGCTGACATCGTTGTGTTTGGCCGGATCGCCGGCGCCAACGCTGCCGCCAATGTGAAGTAAGCCAGATCTGAAAGAGAAAAAACACCGGGTCCTCCTTTGGAGGATCCGGTGTTTTTTTCTGTGGGGAGGGGGGCTTATTCCCGGACCTGACCGGAGCCGTAGACCACAAACTTGGTGGAGGTCAGCTCCTCCAGCCCCATGGGGCCCCGGGCGTGAAGCTTTTGGGTGGAGATGCCGATCTCGGCCCCCAGACCGAACTCAAAGCCGTCGGTAAACCGGGTGGAGGCGTTGACGTACACTGCTGCCGCATCCACCCCGTCGCAGAACTGCTGGGCGGCGGTGTAGCTTTCGGTGATAATGGCCTCGGAGTGGCCGGTACCGTGGGCGGAGATGAAGTCCATAGCCTCCTCCGGTCCGGAGACCACCTTTACCGCCAGTTGAAAATCTCCGTACTCTGAGTCCCAGTCCTGGGCTGTGGCGGGAAGGACAAAGTCCCCCAAGATCTCCCGGCACTCCGGGTCCCCGTGGAGGGTGACCTTTTTCTTTTGGAGAAGCTCCCAGGCCATGGGGAGGAAATTCTCCGCCACCGCCCGGTCCACCAGGACGCACTCGGCGGCGTTGCACACAGAGGGGCGGGAGCATTTGGCGTTGTAGAGGATACGGGCGGCCATGGGGAGGTTGGCCTCCCGGTGGACATAGATGTGGCAGACCCCCTCCCCGGTGCGGATCACGGGGACGTGGGCGTTTGCCGCCACCGAGCGGATGAGCCCCGCGCCCCCCCGGGGGATGAGCACGTCCAGGTATTCGGTGAGGTCCATCATCTCCTGGGCGGTCTCCCGGCTGGTGTCCTCCACCAGGGCCACGCAGTCCCGGGGCAGGCCCACCGACTCCAAGGCGTCCCGGAGGATGGCCATGACCGCCTTGTTGGAGCGGAAGGCCTCCTTGCCGCCCCGCAAAATGCAGGCGTTGCCTGATTTCAGGCACAGGGCGGCGGCGTCCACCGTCACGTTGGGCCGGGCCTCGTAGATGATGCCGATGACCCCCAGGGAGACCCGCCGCTGTTCCAGCTTCAGGCCGTTGGGCCGGAGGGTGGTCTTCACCACCTGGCCGATGGGATCGGGGAGGGCGGCGACTTGACGGACCCCCTCGGCGATGGCGGCGATCCGCTTCTCGTCCAGTGCCAGCCGGTCCAGGAGGGATTCCCGCATCCCGGCGGCCCGGGCGGCCTGAAGGTCGGAGGCGTTGGCGGCGAGCCACTCGTCCTTTCGGGCGAGAAGGGCCTCCGCCATGGCGGCCAGGGCGGCGTTTTTCAAATTTTCCCCGGTAACAGCCAGCTTCCGGGCGGCGTTTTTGGCCGAGAGGCCCTGGGTCTCCAAAATGGTCATAAAGGCAGAACTCCTTTCTTCGAGGGAAAAGGGTCATCCCCAAATATTTTGATTTGTGTATTCCACATAGTCCCACCAGAAATTGCTTTTGGTCAGGTCCTCATCTGTCTCAACTGTTTTTGTCAGTTCTCCGTTTTCATAGTAGTATTCGGTATAAATGATTTGATACTCCCCTTCAGCGGAATAGATAAAATCAACGCTCAGGTGGCGAAGGGGCTGGTATCCCGCCTCCTGGGTGTAAGTGTAGGCGGAAAAGTTTGTGTTGGAGGCCCCGGTGGAGCAGCAGCCCCAAATGATATCGTCCATAGGATAGGGCCGCTTGATCTGGGAGAAGGTAGGTTCCTCTATGAACCGCTGTTCCTCCTCGTTCCAAAGGAAGGCGGCAAAAGCCCCGCAGCGGATGGTTTCATAGTCTACCCGAATGTCGTCGATACCGTCAAAATTCAGGTCGGTGAGCAGGACCGGAGGTTCCACCCGCTCATAGTCCAGATACCGCCACGGGTGGGGGCCGGTGTAATGGCTGAGGGAGCGGAGCTTCTGATATAAGGTCCCATCTTTCTCGTAGACAGACAGGTCCATGACGGAGCTGTCGGTCTCCGTAGTGACCCAGTCGTCCAGATAGACCATCCACCGCTCATTCTCAGCAAACAGGGCGGGGAGGGTACGGTCCGTCTCCGGGCTCTCGGTGGGAAGGAGGGTAGGCTCCGCCGTAGGGTTGGGGGTGGGAGATGCCGAGGGAGTGGGAACGGGGGAGGGAGCCGCTTTCCTCTGGCAGGCTGTCAGAGCAAGAAGAAGCAGAGAAAAAGAAGCCCATTTCCAAGCTTTTTTCATCCCATCACTCTCCCCAAAATTCCTCGGTCCTCTTATCCCAAATGTCGCTGAGGCCTGTGCCGTCCCAACTCTCCACGGTGCTCACCGCCTCCCCGTTCTCATAGCGGGTCTCGATGGAGAGGCCGGGGGTTTCTTCGTCGCCGAGGCTGAAAACCTCAAGATCGTATTCCAGCCGGTAGCCCTCACCGGGCACATAGCGGTGAACGCTCCAGCCGCCGCTGGTGGCGCTGCTGCTTCCACAGCCAAAGACCAGCTTCTCCTCCTCATTTACATAGCAGGGGCCGGTGATCTCGGTGAAGGAGAGCTCCTCCGCGAACTGCCCCGTCTCCTCGTCCCAAAGGAAGGCGTCATAGGCCCCGTTTCGGATGTTCTCATACAGGACCAGCAAATCGGGGAGCCCGTCAAAGTTCAAATCCCGGAAGCTTATCAGGCCGCCCTCCCGGAAATAAATCCCGACAGAATCTTGAAGGTAGGGGCTGGTCATGGACAGGGATTGAAACAGGTTTCCCTCTTTATCGTAAATGGAAAAGTCCAAAAGGGCATCTCTTCCAGAGCGTTCATAACGGTTCACATAGACCTGCCACCGCTCATTCTCCGCCGCCAGGAAGGGGAATCCTTCCTCTGCGTTCGGAGTGGTTTCCGCCGGGGTCTCTGTGGGGAGGACCGCTGGGGAGGGGCTGGGGGAGGGCGCGACCTCCGCCGGGGAATGACAGGAGGTCAGGATCAGGAGAAGGATCAGTCCCAGAAACAGAGCCAGGAGGGGAAAGCCCCACCGGGGGAAGCCGGGGACGGGCTCCTCGGGACCCTGATAGACAGGCTTTTCTCTGGGGGGAGGGGTCTCCCACCGAATCGGGCCGGCTGGTGGGACGGGTGCCTTTCTCCATTGGCCCCGGTGGATCTCGTTTAAGATCTCAGTGATCCAGGGGATCAGGGAGAAGCACTCTACCATGGAGGAGAAATAGACCGCAAAGGGAATGGGCCGCCCTGAAAGGATATCCAGAAGGGCGGAGATCCCCAGGGCGGCGGCGGAGCGGAGAAGGCCCCGGATCCGTTTGGGATCTCTGTGCCAGAAGGGCTTTGTGACCAGGGCAAAGCCACCCAATCCAAGTAGATTGAATACCAGCAGTCCCCGCTCCAGGGAGCCCCAGAAGATGGCCCCTGCCGGGATACCCAAAAGGGGAGAGATGATGAGAAGGCACAGGGCGGCGAACATCCGCCCCAGGTTGGGCCAGTCCTTTCCTCTCATTTTTCCTGCCCCGCCACAAACCGGGTCCCCACATCCCGTCCCTCCACAATATCATAGAGGGCGTTGAGGTCATTGGAGTTGGCGATGACCATGTCGATGCCGTGGGCCATGGCACGCTTGGCGGCGGTGAGCTTGGTGGCCATGCCTCCGGTGCCCCACTGGGTGCCGCCGCCCCCGCCAAGAGCCTCTATTTCCGGGGTAATGGCATCCACCCGATGGATCAGCTTGGCGTTGGGATCTTTCCGGGGGTCGGCGTCAAAAAGCCCGTCAATATCGGTGAGGAGCACCAGCAGGTCGGCCTTACACAGCCCGGCCACGATGGCGGAGAGGGTATCGTTGTCACCCAGGACCTTCCTCTGGCCCGTCTCGATCTCGCTGGCGGAGACCGAGTCGTTCTCGTTCACCACCGGGATACAGCCCATCTCCAGAAGGGCCTCAAAGGTGCCTGAGAGGTGCTCCGCTCTTGCCGGGTGGTCCACATCCTCGTCGGTGAGGAGGATCTGGGCCACAGTCTGACCGTATTCCCCGAAGAGCTTATCGTAAAGGTGCATCAGCTCGCACTGGCCCACGGCGGCGGTGGCCTGCTTGAACCGCAGTTCGGCAGGCCGCTGGCGAAGCCCCAGCTTCCCCGCCCCCACGCCGATGGCACCTGAGGAGACCAGGATCACCTGATGGCCCATATTTTTCAGGTCGGAAAGCACCCGGGCCAGGGCGTCCATCTCCCGCAGGTTCACCCCGCCCCCCTGGCGCAGCAGGGTGGAGGTACCCACTTTTATGACCAGACGTTGTCTATCCATAACCGTCGTCCCCTTTATCAATATCTGTTTTTCATCATATCATATCTGGCGGAAGAAACAAGGAGAAAACAAAAAATTTCTCTCCTCCTGAAGGAATTTGGGGAAAATAAACGAATCGGTAAACATAAATGTGAAAGGTTTGACAACAGAAAGAAAAACCCCACAAAAATTTCTATTTTCCTCCAATTCTGGTTGAAATTATCGGGGAAATAGGGTACAATACGCAAAGCGGATAAAAAGGAACGGTCCGCAAATATGGGAAAATAAGGGGGGATCTAATGCTCAACATCGTTCTGGTGGAGCCGGAGATCCACCCTAATACGGGCAACGTGGCCCGGACCTGTGCCGCCACAGGGATCCGTCTTCATCTGGTGGAGCCCCTGGGCTTCGATATCAGTGATAAGGCGGTGAAACGGGCGGGGCTGGACTACTGGCATTTGGTGGATCTCCACGTGTGGCATGATCTGGAGGAGCTATTCCGGACGGAAAAGCCGGAGGATATCTGGCTGGCTACCTCCAAGGGAGCCAAAAGCTACGTGGATCCGGAAGTGCGGTTCCGGGACGGCTGCTGGCTCTTTTTCGGAAAAGAGACGGCCGGCCTTTCCGAGGAGTTCCGTATGGCTTATCCTGACCGTTGTATCCGTATCCCCATCCGGGCGGAGGCCCGGTGTCTCAACCTATCCAACTCGGCAGCCATCCTTGCCTATGAGGCCCTGCGCCAGACCGGCTTTCAGGGTCTGAAGCCCACGGGGGAGATGGCCGGAGAAAACTGACAGCCAATGTATGATAAGGAGGTCAAATGGTATGAACTACAACAAAAAGACCGTGAAGGACGTGGACGTGAAGGGCAAGAAGGTCCTGCTCCGCTGTGACTTCAACGTACCCATGGCCAAGGACGGTAGCGGCGTCATCACCGATGATAAGCGCATCCGGGCCGCTCTGCCCACCATCCAGTACCTGCTGGAGCAGGGGGCTGCCGTCATCGCCTGCTCCCACATGGGCAAGCCCGTGGCCAGCTTTGACAAGTGGGTCCAGAAGCAGACCGAGAAGGGCAAGGATCCCACTACCCTCACCGAGGAGAAGTGGAAGAAATCCCTCAACGAGCTGCGTATGGAGCCCGTGGCCGCCCGCCTTTCCGAGCTGCTGGGCAAGAGCGTGATCCTGGCTGAAGACGTGGTGGGCCCCGACGCCCAGGCCAAGGCCGCCGCCCTCAAGAGCGGCGAGATCATGCTCCTCCAGAACACCCGCTTCGAGAAGGGGGAGACCAAGGGTGATCCCGAGCTTGCCAAGAAGATGGCCGCTCTGACCGGGGAGGACGGGGTGTACGTCTCCGACGCCTTTGGCGCTGTCCATAGAGCCCACGCCTCCACCGCCGTGGTGGCCGACTATCTGCCCGCCGTCAGCGGCTTCCTCATTCAAAAGGAGCTGGACTTCATCGGCGGGGCCCTGGCCGCCCCCAAGCGTCCCCTGGTGGCTATCCTGGGCGGCAGCAAGGTCTCCTCCAAGATCGGGGTCATCAACAACCTGCTGGAGATTGCCGACACCATCATCATCGGCGGCGGTATGGCCTACACCTTCTCCGCCGCCCAGGGTGGCAAGGTGGGCAACAGCCTTCTGGAGGAGGACTGGAAGGATTACGCCAACGACATGGTGAAGAAGGCCGCCGATAAGGGCGTGAAGCTCCTTCTCCCTGTGGATACTGTCTGCGCCGACGCCTTCGCCCCCGACGCCAACAGTCAGGTGGTGAAGGCCGGGGAGATCCCCGACGGCTGGGAGGGACTGGACATTGGCCCCGAGACTGTGAAGCTCTACTGTGACGCCGTGGCCGATGCTGGCACCGTCATTTGGAACGGCCCCATGGGCGTGTTCGAGTTTGAGAAGTTCGCCGTGGGCACCAAGGCTGTGGCCGAGGCCCTCTCCAAGACCGACGCCATCACCATCATCGGCGGCGGCGACAGTGCGGCCGCTGTCCAGCAGCTGGGCTACGCCGACAAGATGACCCACATCAGCACCGGCGGCGGCGCCAGTCTGGAGTTCATGGAAGGTAAGGAGTTGCCGGGCGTTGCCTGTCTGCTGGACGCCTGAGAGAAGAAAGCGCCGGTGACGGTGCTTCGGGGCCCCCACAAAAGCGGTTCTCAGCTTTTGTGGGGAGAGGAGGGGCAAGGGAGCGAGCGTAGTTTTTGCCGCAGGCAGAAACGAAGTAAGCGGACTTTGCTCCGACGAGGCGGCGGCGCCAGCCTGGAATTTATGGAAGGAAAAGAACTTCCTGGAGTCGCTTGCCTGCTGGACAAATAAGAAGTGAAAAGGCGATGATCCTGTGGCCGCCCCAGGCGGGGGATCAAAAATGATCCAGCTCCGCTGGACAGCGAACCCTTTCACTTTTCGCATCATCAATATTTACGATATAGGAGAAATGAGAGCTATGAATCGTCGTTACCGCAAAACCATCATCGCCGGCAACTGGAAGATGAACAAGACACTCACCGAGACCAAGGCCTTCGCCGAGGAGCTCAAGCCCATCCTGGGCCGGCCCAAGTGGTGCGAGGTGGTCCTCTGCGTTCCCGCTGTGAACCTCCAGGCCGCCATCCGCCTCTTCAAGGACAGCCGGGTGGCCATCGGCGCCGAGACCTGCCACTACGAGTCCACCGGCGCCTACACCGGCGAGGTCTCCGCCGAAATGCTCAAGGATATCGGCGTGAAGTACGTCATCATCGGCCACTCCGAGCGCCGCCAGTACTACAACGAGACCGACTTCACCGTCAACAAGAAGGTGAAGGCCGCCCTGGAGGCGGGCCTGCGGCCCATCGTCTGCGTAGGCGAGAGCCTGGAGCAGCGGGAGCTGGGGGTCACCATCGACCTGATCACCTACCAGGTCAAGTGCGCTCTGGCCGGTGTCCCCGCTGAGAAGATGCGCCACGTGATCTTTGCCTACGAGCCCATCTGGGCCATCGGCACCGGTAAGACCGCCACCACCGCCGAGGCCCAGGAGGTCTGCGAGGCCATCCGCACCGTGATCCGCAAGCTCTACGGCGCCCGGGTGGCCCGTGCCGTCACCATCCAGTACGGCGGCTCCATGAACCCCAAGAACGCCTATGAGCTGCTGAGCCAGCCCGACGTGGACGGCGGCCTCATCGGCGGAGCCAGCCTGAAGCCCGAGCAGTTCCTGGATATCGTCAACGCCGCCAACCAGGAGTAAGGTAAGTTAAAAATGAAAAGTGAAAAGTGAAAAAGCTATGCAAAAGAGTGCGGATAAAAAGGATATCTTTTCCACCAGCACTTTCCCATTTGGCTTTTTAACTTTTATCTTTTATCTTTTAACTTTAATTGTGAGGTATTTATGAGTAAAACGCCTACTACTTTAATTATTATGGACGGCTTTGGCCTTCGGGATGAGAGCAAGGGCAACGCTGTGGTCAACGCCCGGAAGCCCTTCCTGGACAAGGTCTTTGCCGAGTGCCCCGGCTGTAAGCTGTCCGCCTCAGGCCTGGACGTAGGTCTGCCCGACGGCCAGATGGGCAACTCCGAGGTGGGCCACACCAACATGGGGGCCGGCCGGGTGGTGTTCCAGGATCTGCCCAAGATCACCAAGGCCATCCAGGACGGCACCTTCTTTGAGAACAAGGCCTACAAGGATGCCATGTTGGCCGCGAAAGCCGCGGGCAAGGCCGTCCATATTTACGGCCTGATGTCCAACGGCGGTGTTCACAGCCACATCACCCATATCGAGGCCGCTGTGAAGATGGCCCACGATCTGGGCTGTGAAAGGATCTTCGTTCACTGCTTCATGGACGGCCGGGACGTGCCCCCCACCTCGGGGAAGGACTTCGTGGCCCAGATGAAGAAGACCTGCGACCAGTACGGCGCCCAGATCGCCACCATCTCCGGCCGGTACTACGCCATGGACCGGGACACCAACTGGGACCGGGTGGAGAAAGCATACGCCGCCATGGTGTACGGCGAGAGCGAGCAGCGCTTCATCGGCGACCCGGTGGGAGCCATGGAGCAGAGCTACGCCGCCGACGTCACCGACGAGTTTGTGATCCCCGTGGTCACCGCGGAGAACGCGGAGATCGGGGAGGGGGACTCCATCATCTTCATGAACTTCCGCCCCGACCGGGCCCGGGAGATCACCCGTACCTTTGTGGATCCCGACTTTACCGGCTTTGAGCGGAAAAAGGGCTTCTTCCACGTGAACTATGTCTGCACCACCTCCTACGACGCTTCCATGCCCAATGTGGAGATCGCCTTCCCCAAGGAGCAGCTTCACAATATCTTCGGCGAGTATATCTCTCAGCTGGGCCTGACCCAGCTCCGGATCGCCGAGACCGAGAAGTACGCCCATGTCACCTTCTTCTTCAACGGCGGCGCCGAGACCGTATTTCCCGGGGAAGACCGGGTGCTCATCCCCTCCCCCAAGGTGCCCACCTACGACCTGAAGCCCGACATGTCCGCCCACGAGGTGGCCACCGAGGCTGTCAAGCGGATCGAGAGCGGGGAGTACGACGTGATCATCCTCAACTTTGCCAACTGCGACATGGTGGGCCACACTGGCGTGTACGAGGCCGCCCGCCTTGCGGTGGAGACGGTGGACGAGTGCGTCTCCCAGGTGGTGGAGGCCACCCAGAGGATGGGTGGCGTGGCCCTTATCACCGCCGATCACGGCAACGCCGACCGGATGCTGGAGGACGATGGGGAGACCCCCTACACCGCCCACACCACCAATCTGGTGCCCTTCTACATCGTGGGGGCCAACGTGAAGCTCCGGGACGGCAAGCTGTGCGACATTACCCCCACCATGCTGGATCTGATGGGCCTTCAAAAGCCCAAGGATATGACGGGAGAGACCCTCATTGAGAGTTAAAAATGAAAAGAAAAAATGCTGTGCTTTGATTTTTTAACTTTTAATTTTTCATTTTTCACTTAATTCATGTACCCTGGGCAGCAATGCCCTCTATATTGAAAGGAGTAGATAACAATGAAGCAGATCATCGAAATCGTTGACGTTCTCGGCCGTGAGATCATGGACTCCCGGGGCAACCCCACCGTGGAGGTGGAGGTCTACCTGGAGGACGGTACTGTTGGCCGCGCCGCGGTTCCCTCCGGCGCCTCCACCGGCATTCACGAGGCCTGCGAGCTCCGGGACGGCGACAAGGGCCGTTACCTGGGCAAGGGCGTGCTGAAGGCCGTCAACAACGTGAATTCTGAGATCGCCGACTGCCTGGTGGGCATGAACGTGCTGGATCAGGTGGCCATTGATAAGGCCATGATCGACCTGGACGGCACCCCCAACAAGTCCCGCCTGGGCGCCAACGCCATCCTGGGCGCCTCCCTGGCCTGCGCCAAGGCCGCCGCTGAGAGCCTGGGCGTGTCCCTCTACAACTACATTGGCGGCACCAACGCCAAGACCCTGCCCGTGCCCATGATGAATATCCTCAACGGCGGCGCTCACGCCACCAACAACGTGGAGATCCAGGAGTTCATGATCATGCCCGTGGGCGCCCCCTGCTTCCATGAGGCTCTGCGTATGTGCGCCGAGGTGTTCCATCAGCTGAAGGCCACCCTGAAGGCCAACGGTACCCCCGCCGCCGGCGTGGGCGACGAGGGCGGCTACGCCCCCAACCTGAAGAAGGATGAGGATGCCCTGAAGGTGATCGTCCAGGCCATCTCCGACGCCGGCTACAAGCCCGGCGAGGACTTCAAGATCGCCATCGACGCCGCCTCCTCCGAGTGGTGGAACGACGAGGAGAAGTGCTATATCCAGCCCAAGTCCGGCAAGAAGATGACTCCCCAGCAGTTGGTGAACATGTGGAAGAAGTTCGCCGACACCTATCCCATCATCTCCCTGGAGGACGGCATGGCCGAGGATGACTGGGAGGGCTGGGCCATGCTCACCAAGGCCATCGGCTCCAAGGTCCAGCTGGTGGGTGACGACCTGTTCGTCACCAACGTGGAGCGTCTCAGCGACGGTATCGCCAAGAAGGTGGGCAACGCCATCCTCATCAAGGTCAACCAGATCGGCACCCTCACCGAGACCCTGGACGCCATCCAGATGGCCAACCGGGCCGGCTACACC
>JAAWNQ010000037.1 GCA_022799035.1 Oscillospiraceae bacterium | reverse complement strand
CAGCGGTCCCTCTTTGGTCGTTGAGAGAGGGGGTCCAGGGGGAGAGAGAGTCGAAACTCTCTCCCCTTGGCGTCTTTTCTGGGGGTCTGGGGGGCGTCTTTTCCACGTGGAAAAGATGTCCCCCAGCTCACCCAGTAAGAATAGAGGAAATACCGCCCAATGATATCCGGCCCGCAATAGGACGGGGGAGACGGATTTCTCGCCAGTCTGCAGACTGGTGAGAAATGACGACAAGGGAGGTTTGATCTTTCAATAAACAGGATATCCCTACATTTACGCAAAAAACGCCCTCTTGAGCTCCCCCACCGCCTCCGCCGCCCTCTCCTCCGGGAGCCCTGCAAACCCCAGTACCAGGGTCCCCGGCAGAGGATTCTCCCCCACGCAGTATTCCCCCAGCCCCCGGACCCGGTATCCCGTCTGGGCCGCCCGGTCCACCAGGTCGGCTTCCTCCCGCCCCGACAGGGTGAACAGCAGGTGGAGCCCCGCCTCCGCCCCCCGGATCTCCCCCCAGCCCTCCAGGGCGTCCCGGAGGGCGTCCCGCCTCCGGCGGTACAGTCCCCCCACCCGCCGCAGGTGCCGCCCGTAGGCCCCGGAGGTGAGGAACCGGCACAGGGCCTCCTGCTCAAACCGGGACACGGTGGCGCTGGCGTGGCTGAATTTTCTGTGATAGACCTCCAGCAGCTCCGGGGGCAGGATCAGGTAGGCCACCCGGATGGAGGGGGCGATGGTCCGGCTGAAGGTCCCCACATAGATCACCCGCCCTCCCACGTCCATCCCCTGCATGGCCGGGATGGGCCGGGAGGCGTAGCGGAACTCGGCGTCGTAGTCATCCTCAATGAGGTACCGGCCCTCCCTGGCGTAGGCCCACCGCAGCAGCTCTCCCCGCCGCCCCGCCGGAATGGTGTGCCCCAGGGGAAACTGGTGGGAGGGGGTCACGTAGGCCACGTCCGCCCCGGAGGCCTCCAGGGCCTGGATCACAGGCCCCTTGCCGTCCATCGCCGCTGGGACCCACCGCCGCCCCAGATTGTCCAGCAGCCGCCGAAGGGAGCCGTACCCCGGGTCCTCCAGGGCAAAGACCGCCTGGGGCAGCAGCTGGAGCAGGATCCACATGACCCCCTCCAGCCCCGCCGCCAGCACCACCTGCTCCGGGGCGCACGCCACCCCCCGGTACTGGTGGAGAAAGTCCGCCAGGGCCGCCCGGAGGGACCAGTCCCCCTGCCCCTCCCCCCGCTGGAGCAGGTCGGGATTCTCATATACCGCCTCCCGGCTGGCCTTGGCCCAGGTGGAGAAGGGGAACACCGAGGTGTCCACCGCCGCGGTGGAAAAGCACTCCTCCAGCCGCTCCTCCTTCCGCTCCGGCGGGGCCTTCCTGGGGGCCGGGGCGGGGATGGCGGCCAGGGAAGGGGCCACCCGAAACCCGCTCCGGGGCAAGGATTCCAAATACCCCTCCGCCGTCAGGATCCCATAGGCCTTTTCCACCGTGGTGAGGCTCACCCCCAGATGCTCCGCCAAAGCCCGCTTGGAGGGCAGCCGTTCCCCCTCCTCCAGGACTCCGGAACGGATCCGGGAGACGATGTCCCGGTAAAGCTGGTCATAGAGGGGGCTCCCCTCCTGAAAGGCCAGAGTAAACTCAGTCATAGCCGCTCCTCCCTCTGACCCCTTTTGATAGAGCGAATATGGAACAGATCAAGGGGTCAGTTTTTCTCAAATAGTAGCAGACATTCCCCGCCCCGTCAACCCTTGCAATTTCCCCTTCAATCCAGTATGATAAAAACGATCCCTTCACTGAATTTTTCGTTTTTCACTTTTAACCTTCCCGAGGTGTTTTTATGCGTTTATTTGACTCCCATGCCCACTATTACGACGACGCCTTTGATCCCGACCGGGATGAGCTTCTCTCTGCCTTGCCCTCCAAGGGGGTGGAGGGGGTGGTCTGCCCCGGCTGTGACCTGGAAAGCTCCCGCCGGAGCATGGCCCTGGCGGAACAGTACCCCTTCCTCTGGTTTGCCGCCGGCCTCCACCCGGAGAATCTGGAGGGGGCGGAGCTCTCCCACCTGGAGGAGGTCAAAAAAATGGCCGCCCACCCCAAATGTGTGGCTGTGGGGGAGATCGGCCTGGACTATTACTGGGTCAAGACCCAGCCGGAGCGGGCCAACTCCCGGGACTTTTTCGACGCCCAACTCTCCCTGGCCGAGGAGCTGGACCTGCCCGCCATCGTCCACGACCGGGACGCCCACAAGGACACCCTGGACATTGTGAGGGCCCACCCCAAGGCCCGGGGGGTCTTCCACTGCTGCGCCCTCTCCGCCGAGGATGCCAGGACGGCGGTGGACCTGGGCTGGCACCTGTCCTTCACCGGGAACGTCACCTTCCCCAAGGCCCGCCGGGCCCTTGAGGTCATTGCCGCCGTTCCCCTGGACCGCCTGATGGTGGAGACCGACGCCCCCTATATGGCCCCCGAGCCCTTCCGGGGCCGCCGCTGCGATTCAGGCTATGTCTACCGGGTGGCGGAGACCATCGCCCAGATCAAGGGGATCTCCACCGAGGAGGCGGCCGAGGCCACCTTCCAGAATGCGGTAAAATTTTTTGCCCTTCCCATGTGAGGGCAGAGGCCTGTTTGTAACCGTTTTGTAACTGCTTGTAACTATTTGTTACTTTCTCCGGCCCGGTGTGGGGGAGGGGATTTTTTGGGATCCAAAATCAAGGAGGGGAGGATGCGCCATGGAGAGCTTGTTTGTCTGTCCTGTCTGCTCCCGGGGCCTGACCCGGGAGGCGGGGCGGTATGTCTGCGGCGGGGGACACAGCTTTGACCTTGCCAGGGAGGGGTATGTGAATCTCCTTCCCGCCAACCGCCAGCATTCCAAGGCCCCGGGGGACGACAGGGGGATGGCCGCCGCCCGGACCCGGTTTCTGGAGGGGGGCTGGTACGGACCCCTGCGGGAGAGGCTGTGCTCCCTGGTGGAGAAATACGCCCCGGAGCGCCCTGCTCTGCTGGACGCGGGGTGCGGGGAGGGCTGGTACACCTCCGCTCTGGCGGAGACCGCAGCCGCCATGGGCGGGCGGACGGCGGGGGTGGACCTGTCCAAGCCGGCGGTCAAAAAGGCCGCCCGCCGCTGCCCCGGCGGGGAGATCGGGGTGGCCTCGGTATATCATTTGCCCCTGGAGGCCCGGTCGGTGGACGTTCTTACCGACTGCTTTTCCCCGTTGGCGGCGGAGGAATTTTACAGAGTGTTGAAGCCCGGCGGAATATTCCTCTATGTAGTCCCCGGACCCCGGCATCTGTGGGAGCTGAAGCGGGTCCTGTACGAAAATCCCTATGAGAATGAGGAGAGACGGGAGGAATACCCCGGTTTTCGGTATCTGGAGGTGGTTCCGGTGGAGACCACCTTCACCCTCCCGTCCCAGGCGGACATTCAGGATCTGTTCCGGATGACCCCCTACTTCTGGAAAACCCCAAGGGAGGGGGCGGAGCGGCTGGCAAGGCTGGACGCCCTGACGGTGACGGGGCAGTTCCACATCCACGTGATGAGACGGGAGGATGCTGAAAAATGAGACGAAAGATCCTTTTTTTCGCCGCCACCCTTTTGGCGGCGGCGGGGATCGCGCTTTTCCTTCTTCCTTCCGATAAAGGGAAAGGCGGTTTTGATCAGGAGCAGCTCGTGGAGGATATGGAGGAGCTAAGATCCTTCTATTTGGAAAATCAAGCTCTCTTTCAGGAGGTCACAGCAACCTTTGATGGTGATGATCGGATAAAGGATATCTCCCCTTCCCTTGATGATAAGGGGGAGTTCGACCTATGGATCGGAAATGAGGCTGTCCCTCTGTCCGAGACTTACCCGGAGCTCTACGCCTCCATATCCACCCTTTGCTCCGAAGGGTTTCCTTTTTTAAGCTTTTCCCGGCAGGAGGAGGGCGCCGTTCGCTGTTATGTGACGGTCAACAGGTATGATATCGCTCCCCACGGCCCTACCGGGACAGGGATCTTCCTCTATTTTTGCGAAAAGGAACCTGAACAGACAGGGGACTTGGATTTTTGCCAATTCTTTTCCGATGGCTGCTGGGGCCTGGCGGAGACCAACCCCCTTGAGTGAGCGCAATGCAAAGAGCGCCGGCCCCAACAGGGCCGGCGCTCTTTTGTCCCTTTTTATCCGCCCAGGTAGGCTTTTTTTACGCTTTCGTCGCTGAGAAGCTCCTTGCCGGAGCCGCTGGAGACGATCTTGCCCGTCTCCAGGACGTAGCCGCGGTCGGCTACGCTGAGGGCCATCTGGGCGTTTTGCTCCACCAGGAGGATGGTGGTGCCCGCCTTGTGGAGCTCCTTGATGATGTCGAAGATCTGCTCCACCAGGATGGGGGCCAGGCCCATGGAGGGTTCGTCCAGCATGATCAGCTTGGGGTCGGACATGAGGGCCCGGCCCATAGCCAGCATCTGCTGCTCGCCGCCGGAGAGGGTGCCGGCCACCTGCTTCTGCCGCTCCTTCATCCGGGGGAAGAGGGCGTAGACCCGCTCCAGATGGGGGGCGACCTCGGAGCCGGGGCGGGTGTAGGCCCCCATCTCCAGGTTCTCCTCCACGGTCATGTTCAGGAAGATCCGCCGCCCCTCGGGGACCTGGGCCAGACCCCGGCTGACCAGCTTGTGGGCGGGAACGCCGGCGATGTTCTCTCCCTGAAAGGTGATGGAGCCGGTGGGGGAGTGGAGCAGGCCGGAGATGGTCTGGAGGGTGGTGGACTTGCCCGCGCCGTTGGCCCCGATGAGGGTGACGATCTCCCCGTCGTTGACCTCGAAGGAGATCCCCTTGATGGCGTGGATGGCGCCGTAATAGACGTTGATATTTTCAACCTTCAGCATGGTTTCAGCCCTCCTTCTGCTTGCCCAGGTAGGCCTCGATGACCGCGGGGTTGGCCTGGATCTCGTCGGGGGTGCCCTTGGCGATGATCTGGCCGAAGTTGAGAACGCAGATGCCCTCACAGATGCCCATGACCAGGCTCATGTCATGCTCGATGAGGAGGACGGCGATCTGGAAGGTGTCCCGGATCTTCACAATGTTCTCCATAAGCTCAGCGGTCTCGGAGGGGTTCATGCCGGCCGCCGGCTCATCCAGGAGGAGGAGGGAGGGGTTGGTGGCGAGAGCCCGGACGATCTCCAGCCGCCGCTGGGCGCCGTAGGGAAGGCTTCCGGCCTTGGCGGAGGCCAGGTTTTCCATATCGAAGATGGAGAGCAGCTCCATGGCCCGCTCATGGGCCACCTTCTCCCCGCTCCAGTAGCCGGGAAGGCGGAACAGGCCCTGCCAAAGGCCGTAGTTGATGTGGTTGTGAAGGCCCAGCTTTACGTTGTCCTCCACGGAGAGGTTGTTGAACAGGCGGATGTTCTGGAAGGTCCGGGCGATGCCGGCCTTGTTCACCTGGACGGTGTTCATGGAATGGGTGTCCACACCATCCAGGAGGATGGTGCCACGGGTGGGCTGGTAGACCTTGGTCAGCAGGTTGAACACCGTGGTCTTGCCCGCGCCGTTGGGGCCGATAAGGCCGGCGATCTCGGTGCGGCCGATGGCCATATTGAAGTCGTTGACGGCGGTGAGGCCGCCGAAGTCGATGCCCAGGTGACGGCATTCCAGGATGGGGCTTTTATCCACGTCCCGCTCCGGAATGATATTGGTGGAGGGTACCGGCACCAGCTTGGTGGGTTCCCGTTTCGGCATTGCCATTACTGCGCGCCCCCTTTCTCGTTCTCCTTTTTCTTTCCCCGGAAGAGCTTGGCAAAGAAGCCCTGGACAGCGGGGCTGTTGGTAGCCAGCATCACCAGGATGAGAACGATGGCGTAGGCCAGCATCCGGTAATCCTTCAGGTCCCGCATGGCGGCGGTCTCGGGCAGGATGGTGAGGAAGGAGGCCGCCAGGATGGAGCCCCACATCTTCCCCTGGCCGCCCAGGACCACGTAGACCAGGATCAGGATGGACATGTTGAAATCAAACTTGGAGGCCACGATGGTGTTCTGGCCCAGGGAGAAGAGGGCGCCCGCCGCCCCCGCCAGAGCGGCGGAGATGACAAAGGCCATCATTTTGTACTTGATCACGTTGATCCCCACGCTCTCGGCGGCGATCCGGTTGTCCCGGAGGGCCATGATGGCCCGGCCCGAGCGGGAGTTTACCAGGTTGAAGATCACCGCCAGGGTCACCATGATGAGGAGGAAGCCGGCCAGGAAGGTGGAGATCTTGGAGATGTTGGGGATGCCCATGGGACCGTTAAGGATCATCCGTCCCCCCTCTCCCAGGCGCATGGTGGGCTGGAGGAAGCTGAAGTGGAGGCCCTTGGCGTCCACCCCCACATAGAGGTTCTCCACAATGGATTTGATGATCTGGCCGAAGGCCAGGGTGACGATGGCCAGATAGTCGCCGTTAAGCCGGAGGACGGGGACGCTGATGACGGTGCCCACGATCCCGGCCAGGAGAGCCCCCACCACCATGGAGACCCCCAGACGAAGGCCGGGGGCGGGGATCACGTTCTGGAGGGCGGAGGCGCACACAGCCCCGGAGAAGGCGCCCACGCTCATAAAGCCGGCGTGGCCCAGACTCAGCTCTCCCAACACGCCCACCGTCAGGTTCAGGGACAGGGCCATGACCACATAGGCGCACACGGGGACAAGCTGGCCCTGGAGGGTGGGGGAGATCTTTCCCGCCGCCGAAAGGGGCTGGAGGATGGCGAAGGTCAGGATCACCCCGGCGTAGGTGAGGAAGTTGGTCCTGGTGGCGGGGCTCATGCTTTTCAGTCTGTTCATGCTCCCCACCCCCTTACACTTTCTCCCGGATCTGCTTGCCCAGCAGACCGGAGGGTTTCACCAAAAGCACCACGATGAGGACGGCGAAGACGATGGCGTTTTGGAGCTGGGTGGAGATGTAGCCGCCGGCGAAGATCTCAATGACCCCCAGCAGCAGTCCGCCCAGGAAGGCGCCGGGGATGGAGCCGATGCCCCCGAAGACGGCGGCGGTAAAGGCCTTGATCCCCGGCATGGAGCCGGTGGTGGGGACTAGGATGGGGTAGGAGGACATATACAGCACCCCCGCCACCGCCGCCAGGGCGGAGCCGATGGCGAAGGTCATGGAGATGGTGGTGTCCACGTTGATGCCCATGAGCTGGGCGGCCCCCTTGTCCTCGGAGCAGGCCCGCATGGCCTTGCCCATCTTGGTCCGGCTGGTGAACCAGGTCAGGGCCAGCATGATGACCACGCAGACCGCCACATTCACCACCGTGACCAGGGATACCCGCAGGTCCCCGTTCAGAAGGGACAGGGCGTCCCCCGACAGGAAGGAGGGGAACATCTTGTTGTTGGAGCCCCAGAGGAGCTGGGCTCCGTTTTGCAGAAAATAACTCACGCCGATGGCGGTGATGAGCACCGCCAGGGAGGGGGCCTGGCGCAGGGGCTTGTAGGCCAGACGCTCGATCACCATGCCCAGGACGGTACACACCAGCATGGCCAAGGCCACCCCCGCCAGGGGGGGCAGGGCGAAATTGGCCACCGCGAAGAAGCACACGTAGGCTCCCACCATGATCACGTCGCCGTGGGCGAAGTTCAGCATCTTGGCGATGCCGTAGACCATGGTGTAGCCCAGGGCGATGATGGCGTAGACGCTGCCCAGGCTGATGCCGTTGATCAGACGGGTCAGGAAGGTCACCATAGGGTACACACCTCGTTTTCTCTCATATTCTCTCTGAAACACAACGCCTTGGGCGGATGATATCCGCCCCTACAAAAGGGCTTTTTACCATTCGTAGGGGCGCATATCATACGCCCACTCGTACTGCTTATAAATAAGGAAAAGCAGAGGGCCGCCGCCATCGGCAGCCCTCTGGGGTTTTCCTGGGAAACATTGCCTTGTCACGCTGCGAAGCGGGCTGGACGCAAAAGTTCTAAGCCCCTCCGTCTCCGCAAAAATCCCTTCGGGGCGATGGAACCTGCCCCTGCGGGCTTTTCGCTCCGCTACGGGTCTTAGCCCTTTTGCAGCCCACTTCTCCGCGCTTCTTTAATCCATGCCCACATATGCGCCGTCCTGGATGACCATGCCCTTGGGGCTCTTGGTCACGGCGCCGCTGGCATCCCAGGTCATGCCCTCGCCGGTGAGGCCGTCGAAGGTCATGGCGGTGAACTGGGCCATCAGCTTATCGCAGATGTCGCTGGCAGACATATCGGCGGTGACGCCGGCCTCGGTCAGGGCGTTGTAGATGGCGTAGACGCAGTCATAGGCGTCGGCGGCGAACTGGTTGGGCACCTCGCTGTACTTATCCTGGTAAGTCTTCACGAAGTTCTTGGTGGCCTCGTCCTCAGCGTCGGCGTTGAAGGGGGTCAGGAGCATGACGCCCTCGGCCAGGGTGGTGTCGAAGCCCTGCACGCCCAGGATGCCGTCCATGCCGTCGATGCCGAACCACTTGGGGGCGTAGCCCATGGCGTTGGCCTGGGTGAAGATGAGGGCGGCGGCGTCATAGTACATGGGCAGGAACACCAGGTCGGCCCCGGCATTCTTGGCGTCGCCCAACTGGACGGAGAAGTCGGTCTGGGTGTCGGTGGTGAAGGTGGTGACGCTGACCACGTTCAGGCCCAGCTCCTTGGCCTTGGCGTCGAAGGAGTTGTAGACGCCGGTGGAGTACACGTCGTCATTCTTATAGATGACGGCGATGCTGGAGCCCAGGTTCTGGTCGTAAATGTACTGGGCGGAGGCGGAGCCTTGGTTAGGATCCACGAAGCACATCTGGAACACGTTGTCCTTGCGCTGAATGTCCACGGTGCCGGTGAGGGGGTTGGCCACGCCGCCCAGCACGTCGGTGGAGGAGGCGGAGGGGGTCAGGTAGAACATGTGGTCATTGTTGGCCTCCACAGAGGTGGCGACGCCGGGGGTGGATGTGACCGAGCCCAGGAACACCTGCATGCCCCAGCCCTTCAGGGTGTTGTAGGCGTTGACGCTCTTCTCGGCGTCGTGGGCGTCGTCCTCGTAGCGCAGGTCGATCTGGAGACCGCCCTTGGCGTTGATCTCGTCGGCGGCGATCTGGGCGCCCCGGGCGGCGGCATTGCCGTAGATGGCGGCGCCGCCGGTGAGGGGGCCGCAGCCGCCCACCTTGATGGCGTTGGCGGCGGTGGAGCCGCCGTTCTCGGGGGCCTTGGACTCCTGAGCCTTCTTGTCACCGCAGCCGGAGAGGAGTCCCACGGTCATCACAGCGGCCATGGCAAGAGCAAATACACGTTTTTTCATTTCATTCAACCTCCTTTAAGGTTGTTGACATTATACGTGTATCGACGGAGATTGTCAACCGTCTAAATGTTCATAATGCACGAAGAAGATGGGGCAGGATTTGTATATTTTGACGGCTGTCCTTACATGACAAGCCCGCCGTTGGGGGCTATGACCTGCCCGGTCAGGAAAGCTCCGGCGGGGGAGCAGAGGAAGGAGACGCACGCCGCCACGTCCTCCGGGGTCCCCAGGCGGCCCAGGGGAGTCTCCTCCGCCAGATCTGCCAAGGTCTCTGCCCCAAGGGGTCTGACCATGTCGGTGTCGATGACCCCGGGGGAGACGCAGTTCACTGTGAGGCCCGAGGGGGCCACCTCCTTACTGAGGGCCTTGGTCAGGGCGATGACCCCGCCCTTGGCGGCGGAGTAGGCCGCCTCGCAGGAGCCGCCCACCTGTCCCCACATGGAGGAGAGGGTCACGATCCGGCCGGATCTTTGGCGTATCATCTGGGGCAGAACCGCTTGACAGCAGAAAAAGGTCCCGTCCAGATCCACACCCATGACCCGGCGGTAGTCCTCCCAGGTCATATCCTGGGTCAAGCCCTGCCAGGCCACCCCGGCGGCACACACCAAAATGTCAAGTTGACAAAATTTTTCTAACACACTGTCAACCATGGCCCGGACCTGGGCGGGGTGGGACACGTCGGCCTGAAGGGCGGTCCCCCCAAGCTCCCGGGCCAGCTCCTCCGCCTGGGCTTGGGACTTTTCATAGCCCAGGACTACCTGGCACCCGTCCTCCCGCAGCCGCCGGGCCACGGCGGCCCCGATGCCCCGGGAGCCCCCGGTGATCAGCGCGACTTTTTCCATCCTGAACCCTCCTTAAATAAATCGGTTTTTCTTCCCTGCAAGTATAGCAGATAGGAAAAAAAGATGCAAATGGACCCTTGTGGGTGAAACAAACCGGGTGGTAAAATTGTGTTATAGATAGAACGCCAAAAGGAGGTGACCTTCATGACGGGCGGATACACCAGAGAGGAGCTGGCCGGCCTCTACCGGCGGCGGGTGGGGATGGTGTACCAGATCTGCCTTATGCTGTTGAAAAATGTCCCCGACGCGGAGGACGCCTGCCAGACGGTGTTCCGCAGGGTCATGGAGCGCGCTGAGCCCTTCCGGGATTTGGAGCACGAGAGGGCCTGGTGCATCGTCACCGCCCGGAATGAGTGCAGGAACCAGCTCAAACACTGGTGGCGGACACGGCGGGCCGGGGAGGAGACCCTGGATATCATCCCCTGGGAAGCCCCCGAGGACGGGGAGGTGTG
The DNA here is from genome assembly GCA_022799035.1 of Oscillospiraceae bacterium. Classification (GTDB taxonomy): domain Bacteria; phylum Bacillota; class Clostridia; order Oscillospirales; family Oscillospiraceae; genus Vermiculatibacterium. The sequence continues at coordinate 6,514 of JAAWNQ010000037.1, read as the reverse complement.
GGAGGCGTTACTCTCCCTGCCTGAGAGGGAGCGGACGGCCCTCTACCTCCACTATTACCAGGGATACAGCACCGAGGAGACGGCGGAGCTCATGGGGACTAAGCCCGCCACCCTCCGGACCTGGCTCTTTCGAGCCAGGGGGAAACTCAAACAGAGATTGGAGGCCGAAGGATATGGCGTATGAGGACTTAGACCGGGTCCTGGACCAGGTGAGCCCCACCCCGGTGCAGGAGGAGGCCATGCTTTCCGCCCTCCTGATGGAAGAAAGGACGGAAACCAGAATGAAAACAGGAAAAAAGCTGTCCCGCTTCGCCGCCGTGGCGGCCGCGGCGGCGTTAATGGCAACCACCTGCGCTTTTGCGGTGGTCACCGGGCTGGACCAGCGGCTGCTGGGCTATTTTGGCGGCACGCCGGAGCAGGAGGCCTTGCTATCCCCCACTGCTGTGGCGGTGGATAAGGAGATCAAGGATCAGGGCTCCACCCTCCATGTACGGCAGGTTATCGCCGACCGGTATTCGGCGGTGATCCTGATGGACTTTACCGCCCCGGAGGGGACGGTGCTGGACGAGGACTACTACACCCTGGGGGACAGCCACATCCGGGGGAGGACCGCGGACGGGGCGGAGCTGTCCTCCTGGGGCTCCGGCTGGACCCTGCTGGAGGATGAGGACCCCGGGGACAACCGGATCACCCTGCTGTACCGGGTGGATTTCATCGACGGGGACGGCAACGCCCTGGGGACCACGCTGACCCTGGATTTTACGGGGCTTTACGACAACAACTTGGACGAGAACTGTCTGGTCCAGGGGAACTGGAGGTTTAAGGTGACATTGCCTGAGGCTGACCCAGGCAGGTATGTGATCTTGGAGGCCCCTATTGAGATCGAAGAAAAGAAGGTCACCCTGACCTCTCTCTATCTATCCCCCATCTCTTTGGCGTGGGAACTGGGGGAGGGGGAGGACGACCTGGAGGCCTTGGATCACTCCGATCTCCATGGCCGAAAGGACTGGCAGGAGCTTATTACTCTTGCAATGGAGGATGAACGGGAGCTCTCTCCCGGGGAGATCAAATTTATGATCACCCAATTTAAGACCGACCTTCTGGAGCAGGATCGGGGTCGCTACTGCTTTGGCCTTCGGTCGATCATCGACCCGGCGGAGGTGGTGTCGGTGACTATCTTTGGGCAGAGCTTTGGGATAAAGGGGTAGCATAGAATAGAAAACGGTCCGTATTTTCTAACTTAGAAAATACGGACCGTTTTTGCATGAAGACTGCCTGCGGCAAAGCCAATAGAGAGGGGGAGCCCTGCCTCATATCGTCATATTTCGCTAAAAAGGGGAAATTCACAAATAAAATTAGAATTGTCCAGTGGATATCACTTCTACAGTTTTGTAAAATATGATTGTAGTTCGATTGGTATCACTCTATATTTTTGTAAAAAATCACAACAAAGGAGGAGAGCAGTGCATGAAGAAACGGCGTACGTTATCGGCGCTCCTGGCTCTGGCGATGGTGGTACAGATATTGTCCGTCTCCGCCATGGCCTACCCGGTTCCGGATTATGGCGCCCAACCGGGACCGGAAAAGCTTGCGGAGGGTATCCCCATGGCTGTGGCCCACCGGGCCGATTGGAGAAACTATCCCGAGAACTCCCTGCTGGCTATCCAGTCTTGCATCGACATGGGCGTGGACGTGGTGGAACTGGATGTGAAGCTCACCTCCGACGGTGTGGTGGTGCTCTCCCACGACGGCTCCATCTCCCGCTGTACCGGCGTGGGCTGGGAGATCGGGAACTACACCTGGGAGGAGCTGCGGGAGCATCCCCTCAAAAACAACCAGGGCAGCGGCGCCGGGATCTACGCCCTCACCGGGGAGGACGCCGAGCTGCTCAACGGCCTGTCCCGCTATGCCGAGCATGTGGGCGCGGCGGCGGAGGCCGGCGGCACCATGCCCCTTTCCAGGCTGGACGACGCCATTGAACTCATTGACCACCGGGCCATGATCAACCTGGACCACTGCTTTAACGAGAACCTGTTTGTGGCCTGCTATGTTCTTTTCCGGGAGACCGGTATGCTGGATCATGTGTTCTTCAAAAACTCTGTGACTGCGGGGGAGATGAACAGATGGTATGCCGCCGCCGCGGAAAAGTGGAACCAGCTGCACCCCGAGGAGGAGATCGACGGGGAGGAGGTCCAGCGCAGTATCCTGTATGTGTATATTCTGCAGGCAAGCGCGGATGGCAATCACTCCGCCCTTCAGAGCCATCTGGACAATGGGGACAACCTGGTGATGGTGGAGATCTGCATTGGGAACGACGCAGTCCTTGCGGCCATCGAGGGCAACCTGGAGCCCTGGTGCAGGGAGAATGGCGTGACCATGTTTGTCAATACCATGTGGTCCGGGCTCTGCGGTACCTTGCCTGACACCCAGACAACCTGGGCCAAAATGCTGATGCGAGGCTACAAGGCCATCCAGACGGACCGGCCCGGTGAACTCTCCGTGTACCTACAGACCGTTACCCATGACCGCCCGGCTCTGGAGATCATTGAGGCCGAGCACTTTAATTCCTTCAACGCGGAGGGCCACCGGTTCTCCGTCCCCGCGGGGCATGACGCGGGACTGAACAAATACGTGGAGAAGCTGGGCCTTGGCGATTGGATGTCCTACGAGAATGTGGTCTTTGAAAAAACGGCCAGCATGCTGACCGTCCAGGCCCTGGGCCTGGATGAGACTGCCTCCCTGCAGTTCTATCTGGACGGGATGGATGGGGAGGACCGTATCGCCGCTGTGACGGTGGGAGCCTCCGGCAAGTATCAGTCCTACAGCGCTGAGCTCACCCGGGAGGTCCCGGCCGGGACCCACACTGTCTACCTACAGGCCCAGGGTATTCCTGACCGGGCCCTTCTAAGCCTGGATTCTTTCTCCTTCCTGAGCGCCGACGGCTTCACCGGCACCCCGGAGGTGGAGGAGATCCACATAATCACCGAGGCGGGGGAGGAGCCCCAGCTCCCCGGCAGTGTGGCGGTGACCTATGAGGAGGAGAGCTACGGTTTCCAGGTCCGCTGGGAGCAGATCTCTGCGGACAGCTATGCCCAGGCTGGTGAGTTCACGGTGCTGGGTTATGTGCCCATGCTGGAGGACTATGTGAAGGCCACCGTGACGGTACAGGTCACCCCGCCGGAGATCCCGGAGGAGGGGCTCCTGCTTCACGCGGACGCCGCCCGGGGAGTGGAGGCCGACGCCGATGGCAGGGTCTCCGCCTGGACGGTCACGACCTTCGGTGGGGAGGTCACGGCCACCCAGGAGGCCGAGGGCAGCAGGCCCGTCCTTATCAAAGACGGGGAGGGGAACGCCACCGGGATCCGCTTTGATGGCTCTGACGATTTTCTGAGCCTGGGGCTGGACAAGGACTACTTTAACGGCAAGGATACCATGACGGCGGTGCTGTATACACGGCCCGAGCAGACAGCTCCCACCGCCATGAACGCCAACCACAACAGCTCCACCCTCTACTTCGGTGAGGCGGGAGACTGGGGTGGCATGTACGTCGGCGCCTATACCAACGGTATGGCTGGGCGCTTCGGCACCGGGACCAAGGACTACCGTGGGGTCCTTTATCAGGGCGGCAGTTATGGGGACGCCGCTATGACGGCCCTGATCAAGGAGGGATCTGCCGACAGGGTGTGGATCAACGGGGAGTTCGTGGATTTTACCTCCGCTGGGAACGCCGCAGGGGAGACTACCCGGAACATAGATGGGGCCGCCGGCTGGCTGGGCCGCGGGAAGAACAATACCTATTGGAAGGGCTCGGTCTGCGAGATCCTGGTCTATGACAGGGCCCTCACCGACAATGAGCTCCGGGGGATCGCCCTGGAGCTGGACAGCAAGTATGCCGACGCTGTGGAGGCGGTGGAGCCGGTGACGGCGGAGTGTGTTGCCGGTCAGGCACCTGAGCTGCCCGCCCGGGCGGAGGTCCGTTATGTCAGTGGGCGCACCGGTCAGGTGGGGGTGAATTGGGAGCCTATTCACCCTCGTAACTATCAGAGTGAGGGCACTTTCACCGTGTCGGGCACCCTTTTGACGGGGCAACCCATTCAAGCCGCCGTGACGGTCAGGGCGGAGGAACTGCCTCCTGAAGGGCCCTTTGACGAAAAGGGCATGCTCTTCTGGCTCAGTGCCACCGACGGTATCACCGCCGACGAAGCCGGGAATGTGGCGGAGTGGGCCTCCAAGGTCAACGGATTGAAGGCCACTTATAAGACCAATACCCCCCAAAAGCCGACGGCGAAAGAGAATGTATACAACGGTCAGGCCGGGATCCGTTTTGAGAATGGCGTGCTCCAAATGCCCCTTCCTGAAAACTCTTTCAACGGATTGGATGGTATGACGGTCGTTGCCCTGGCGGCGTCGGAGACCCCGCTGAGGACCGGAAGTGAGAGTGTCGCCTGGCGCTCCCAGCGGAATACCACCTTCTATGTGGATGAGGACGGCGGTTGGGGTAGTGTTTACACAGGTATCTATACCGATACCATATCCGCCCGCTTCGGTACAGGGACTCCCGATGATAATGGCCCCTACGGCATTATGCGGGAACCCGTCACCGGTTTCACAACCACAGCCGTCCGCTGGGGCAACTCAACCTACCGGACTGATGTGGATGGGGTCAATTTTCAGACGGTAGCCTCCAAGGGTTCGGTCACAAAGAATAATAAAGCGACCGTCTACCTGGGAACGGGAAAAGATAACGAGTATTGGACCGGAACCATCTGCGAGTTGATGCTCTTTGACCATGAGTTGACAGACGCAGAGCTGGAGCAGGTCTATACCTACCTGAATGACACCTATGGTACACAGCTTCCCGTCAGCGATGTGGGGATCCCCGAGAAAGGCCTGATCCTCCACGCCGACGCCACCCAGGGGGTGGCAGCTGATGGCGGGGGCAGGGTCTCCGGTTGGACGGTCACGGCCTCCGGTGGGGAGGTCACAGCCACCCAGGAGGCTGAGAGCAATATGCCCACTGCCGTTGTGGACAAGGCCGGGAACGTGTTGGGGGTTCGCTTTGACGGCTCCGACGATTTCCTGAACATCAGCTTGGACACGGACTATTTCAACGGAAAAGGGGCCATGACTGCTGTGCTTTACACAAAGCCGGAGGCGGCGGCCCCTACCGCAATGAACACCAATCATGAGCGGTCCACCCTCTATTTTGGCGAGAAGGGCGGCGGCTGGAGCGGCCTGTATGTCAGCTCCTATACCAACGGCATGGCCGGACGTTTCGGCACGGGAACCGCCAATTACCGGGGAGTGCTGTACCGGAACGGCAGCTATTCCGATTTCACCACTACAGCTCTGATCAAGGACGGCGCTGCCGACAAGGTGTGGATCAACGGGGAGACCGTTACCTTTGAATCCACCGGGATCAAGGCCGGGGAGACTACGACCAACATCCGGGGAGAAAACCAAACGGGTGTAGATGGACAGGACGGCGGCTGGCTGGGCCGCGGAAAAAATAACACCTATTGGAAGGGCACGATCTGTGAGATCCTGGTCTACGACCGGGCCCTGTCCGATGCGGAGCTCAGCGGCATCTCCGCCGCCCTGACTGAGAAGTACACCTCCACAGAGCAGTCCATCCCCGTCACCGGTATTTTCCTGGCTGAGGCCGGGACCCGGCTGGACCTTTACCGGGGCGACAGCCAAGCCCTGGAGGCTGTGGTTCTGCCCATGCAGGCTGACGAGCAGGGGATCGAATGGACCACCACCGATCCCTCTGTAGCCACTGTGGATGAAAACGGTGTTGTGACTGCTGTGGGTCTGGGCAGTGCTGCCGTTGTGGCCACCACCAGGGACGGCGGTTTCCGGGCTTACTGCACCGTACGGGTGAGCATGCGGGAGACCGAGCTGCTGTGGCGGGACATCGAGACTCTGGTGACCTGGGCCCAGCGGCAGGATGGGACGCAGTATGCCAACTGGGCCGACGTGGAAAAGGCCTTGGCACAGGTGGCGGCCCTGACAGAGGAGAGCACCGCCGGAGAGTTGAAGGAGGGATACTCTGCCCTTCGCGGCGCCATCCTGGCCCTGGAGGGCGTGGAGTTCTGGACGGTCACATTTGACGCCAGGGGAGGCAACCCGGTGGCGAAGCAGGAGGTGGTCTCGGACGCTCCGGCGGTGGAGCCGGCAGCCCCCACCCGGAGCGGCTACCGCTTCGACGGCTGGTACACCGACGAGGGCTGCACCCGGCGCTATGACTTCTCCGGACTTGTGACCGGGGATCTGATCCTTTACGCCAAGTGGATCCGCACTTCCTCAGGCTCTTCGGGCCACACCCACAGATGGTCTGAGTGGACCGTGACGGTGGAGCCCGACAACGCCCACGATGGGGAGCGTTCCCGAATCTGCCGCGGCTGCGGCCGGGTGGAGATCGAGGTCATCCCCATGGAGGTGGAACTGGACGAGGCCGGCGTACCCTTGGCCGGGATAGACAGGCTAAATACCCCGTATACGGATTTATATT
>JAAWNQ010000036.1 GCA_022799035.1 Oscillospiraceae bacterium | reverse complement strand
TCCGACTTCGCAAAATTTCTCCGAAGGGCTTTGCCCTTCTCCAAAATTTCGCTCCGCTCCGTCGTTAGCCCCTCGGTTGACCTGTTCTCCGCACTTCTTTTTATTTTACCATCCTTTTCCCCACCAGGTCAACCAGGGCGGAGACCTTGCCCATGAGCCGCGCAAAGTGCTCGGGGGTCAGGGACTGCTGGCCGTCGCAGAGGGCGTGGGCCGGGTCGTTGTGGACCTCGATCAGCAGGCCGTCCGCCCCCGCCGCCACGGCGGCCAGGGCCAGGGGCTCCACCATCCAGTACATCCCCGCCGAGTGGGAGGGGTCCACCACCACAGGAAGGTGGCTCATCCGCTTGACCGCGGGGATGGCGGACACGTCCAGGGTGTTGCGGGTATAGGTCTCGAAGGTGCGGATGCCACGCTCACAGAGGATCACGTTCTCGTTGCCCTCGGACATGATATACTCCGCCGACATGATCCACTCCTCATAGGAGTTGGACAGGCCCCGTTTGAGGAGAACGGGCTTGGAGAGCTTGCCCACCTCCTTGAGAAGGTCAAAGTTCTGCATATTCCGTGCGCCGATCTGGATGACGTCCACCTTATCCTCGAAGAGCTGGCAGTATTTGGGGCTCATGAGCTCGGTGACGATGGGCATGCCTGTGGCCGCCTTGGCCTCCAGCAGCAGGTCCAGTCCGGGCGCGCCCATGCCCTGAAAGGAGTAGGGGGAGGTTCGGGGCTTGAAGGCCCCGCCCCGGAGAAGGGAGGCCCCGGAGGTCTGCACGTCCCGAGCCACGGCGATGATCTGCTCCTGGCTCTCCACCGAGCAGGGGCCGGCGATCACGGCGAAATTTCCTCCGCCGACGAGGGCCGAGCCGGCGGTCACCACCGTATCCTCCGGGTGGAATTTCCGGTTGGCCCGCTTGTAGGGCTCGGATACCCGCATGACCCGCTCGATGTGCTCGTTGATGGAGATCTTGTCCATGTCGACGGCGGTGGTGTCCCCCACCAGCCCCAGGATGGTGCAGTCCACGCCGTTGGTGATCCCCACCTGGAGTCCCTGGAGCTGGAACTGGGCCACCAGCTTGTCGATCTCCCTCTGCTCTGTTCCGGGCCTCATAACAACGACCATACAAAACACGCTCCTTCATCGGAATAAATAAAAGGGTCTCATTGATGACGAACATCAATGAGACCCCTGAAACGCCTGGGTTATCCGGCCAAAGCCTTGACCGGTCTCATCTCGTCCATCCTATTTCTCCGCAACAAAATAGCCCATGCCCATAAATCGGGCATAGGGAGCGAAGAAAAAGGATGCGGTTGTGAGGGGGGAACGGCTCATGGCGGTGACCTCACTTAAAATGGTTACTCACATTATATGCCTAACGGTTCAGAAAGGCAACAAAAAGTTTTTTGGGGTTTCCTGTTCCGCGTTTACTCCCAGGCGGCCAGGGAGTGATCGATCATCTCGTAACATAGCTTTCGGGCCCGCTCCTCATCCTTGGCGGCAATGGCCTGATAGAGCAGTGCATGGGCTTCCTGGGAGAAGTCATGATCTGCGGGGAGGGGTGGGCGGGATTTCATCTGCATACTTCCTTTTAACAGATAATTTTCCATTAATCTTAAACTCAAACGGTAGACAGAGATAAAAAGCTCATTTTCCGTTGCCTCCATAATGTGATTATGAAACGCGATATCCGCATGGGTGGTCTCCACCGGATCTTTTTTCAATACGGCATTATGAAATGTCCGTAGAAGGGTTTCCAAAGCCTCTAATCCCTCAGGAGTGTACTTTTGAATAGCAAGACCGATTCCGGCACCCTCCAGGGCTTTTCGGAATTCAGCAACCTTTTTGGGGGACTCAGCATGAAACACGAGGGAACTGATCTCCTCAAAATATTCGTCAAGGGAAAACCGCTTTACAAAGGTTCCATTTCCTACGCAGACCTCAATCAGACCCAGGGCCTGCAGCTTTTGAAGGGCCATCCGCAGGGACATGCGGCTTACGCCAAATTGGGCCGCCAGCTCCGGCTCAGAGGGAAGGCGATATCCCTCCGGCCATTGTCCGGATAGAATCATCTCCTTCAAGGTGGAGTAGATTTGGTCGGTTAGCTTCTCTTTTTTGATGCTTTGAATCTGTGGGGGATGCTTCATCTCTGCCATAATGTATCCTCGCTGTTATATGTTTGATTTTATTTTACGTCTTAAAAAAAGAAAAGTCAATATGCCTGCCTTCCCGCCAAGGTTTTACCATTTTGAACAAAATGAAAGTCTTAATTTTAGTAAGTCTGTCACTTGTGTATATTTGTTAGTTGTTATACAATTTACATATGTTGAAGTACAATTCAACAGAAATCAAATTAAAAGAGGAGGGCAAGTATGAAGATCACGAAGGTAGACATTTTTCGGTGGGAGACCGGAGTCAATGCCCCTGTAGGGTGTCGGATTTACACGGACGAGGGGATCTATGGGGATGGCGAGGCGGCGCTGGCTTACGGAAAGGGAAGCCATTCGGCGCTTGGAGCCCTACAGGATCTGGCGCCTCTGATCATCGGGATGGACCCCCTGGAGAATGAGGTCATCTGGTATAAGCTGTTTGAAAAGTCCTTCTGGGCTCAGAACGGCGGTCCTGCCATCTACGGCGGGATCAGTGCTATCGATATGGCCCTCTGGGATATTAAGGGAAAGGCCCTTGGTGTACCAGTGTATGTTTTGCTGGGCGGCAAGAAGAACTCCCGGCTTCGGACCTACGCCTCCCAACTCCAGATGAATTGGGGGCCCTGGCGGGATGAAAAGGGCCAGTTTTGCATCACCCATATGCGCACGCCAGAGGATTATGCCCAGGCCGGCCGGAAGGCGGTGGCAGAGGGATACACCGCACTGAAATACGATTTTATCCAAATAGATAAGACTGCCCCCTATGCCTCCTTTACCCGCTTTGGCGGCATCCAGTCCACCTATCTTCTGGGAATGGTGGAGGAGCGTCTGGCCGCAGTACGGGAGGCCGTGGGTCCCGATGTGGATATCCTGATGGAGTGGCATGGAGATCTGGATGCGGTGAGTGCCGAGCAGATTGCTAAAGTGGTGGAACCCTATAAGCCCTATTGCTTTGAGGAGCCCAGCCTTCCCTTCCCCGGCCTGACCAAGGAGATCCGGGAGCATATCTCCTGCCCTGTGGCCCACGGAGAGCGGCTGTACAACCGCTGGCAGGTAGCCCCCTTCCTGGAGGATCACTCCGTCCAGCTTCTCCAGCCCGATCTGGGCACCTGCGGCGGCATCACCGAGGGGAAAAAGATCGCCGATATGGCATCCACCTATGAAGTGGGAATCCAGTGCCATATCTGCGCCTCCAACTTCTCCATCGCCCCTGCTCTGCAGCTGGAGGCTGCCATTCCCAACTTTGTTATCCATGAGCATCATGTAATCCTCCTTCAGGAGGAGACCCGGCGCATGGCTCTTTATGACTATCAGCCGGTAAAGGGCTACTATGAGATCCCCGATCTGCCCGGGTTGGGAAATGAGTGGTCTAAATATGCCCTGTCCAATGCCAAGACAAAAATAACTGTCACCGGCTGAATAAAATAGAGTAGAAAGAGAGGAGCCGTTATGAAAGTTGTCAATACCCCCCAACCGCCCAAGGGCGTTTTAGGAAGAGCGGATCTTTTGGCTTTGGGAGTCGGCCAGGTCATCGGAGCCGGGGTGGTCAGTCTGGTAGGGCCTGCCATCGCCCAAACCGGTCTATCCGTGTGGCTGGTCTATTTTATCTCTGTCCTGATGGGGCTTTTGTGGTGTATTCCCTATATTTTTCTTACCTCCGCCCTGCGGCTATCGGGAGGCCGCTACTCTGTGGTAGCCGGACTTTTGGGAGCGGCACCCGCGGGATATATCTCGGTTTCCATTCTGATCAGTACCTACACCTGTGCCTCCTTTGCCACTGCCATGGGATCCTATGTCCAATCTATTTTTCCCGCCATCCCGGCTCAGGCTGCGGGAATCGCTCTTTGGACTCTCTTCTTTGTGGTAAACCTGTGTGGGATCGGAGCTGTGGCAAAGCTGCAGAAAATCATGACCTGGACCCTGATCGGCACACTGCTGCTATTTGTTGTTTTTGGAATAACGAAGCTTAACAATCCGGTGTTTGAGGTGGGCGCTCCTGACTTTTTCCTCAATGGAAACGAGGGGATCTTTGTGGCGGCTATGCTACTGTTCTCCTCCACCAAGGGGTATTACACCAATATGAATTACGGCAAGGACTGCAAGGACGCCACCCGGGATATCCCTTGGTCCATGCTGGCTACGGTACCGATCATTGCCGTTATCTACTGCGGTGTGGCGGTGGTAGCCGCCGGTGTACTTCCCATTGAGCAGGTAGCGGGCCAGCCCCTGACCCTGGTGGCCAAGGCCATTTTGCCCTCTTCCCTGTTTGTAATCTTTATGATCTTTGGCCCCCTGGGAGCCTTGGCTACCACCACCAACGGAGCTTTGGCCAACATCCCCTACGCCATCGCCCAATCCTGTAAGGACGGCTGGCTACCCAAGAGCTTTGCCTCCACCAACAAGCGGGGCTCCTTCTGGAAGATTGAGATCTTTATTTATCTGTCCGGTCTGTTGCCGCTGCTTTTGAAGCTGAATATCAGTGTGATCACCAGCAATATGCTGCTCTTCAGCTCCTGCATGTCCCTAATCGAAGCGGTTGCCTTTTTCCGGCTCCCCACCAAATATCCGGAAGCCTGGAAGAAGGCCCGCCTTCATGTGCCCGACCCTGTTTACTATGCCCTGGTCGGTGTCAGCACCCTGTTGAATGTTTTTGTTATTTTCCGTTCTATGAAGTCCCTGACCCCTGCCTTGGCCATGGTCAGTATCCTACTCCTTGCAGGCTGCGGTGTCTATATCCTGTTCCGAATGAAAAAGACTGACATGGAGGTTTACTCCTCCATGTGGGCCCCTGATGAGGAGATGGAAAAAGACTAAGGCCTTTGGGCCGATATAAAAAGGCTTCGTATGAAAAAATGATACCCAGTGAGGAGATGGCCAGCGGCCTATCCTTCACTGGGTATCGTTTTTCAGAATGGGATCCCTCCAGGGCTCAAAACAGCTTTTCAATGGCCTTCTCTATCACTTTTTTACATCCATGGGGAGTACTCTTTTCGCTTTTCAGTAGGCCACGCCCCAGTAGATCATGTGCTTGGCGCTCTTGCCGCAGATGGGGCAGGTGTCGCTGAGATGCTCCTGCTCCAAGGGGATGCAGCGGGAGGACATACCCGCCTCCTCCTTCATCTTCAGCTCGCACTCCAGCTCTCCGCACCACATGGTCTTGATAAACCCGCCCTTTTCCTCCTGGATCTGCTTGGCCTCGGCCAGGGAGAAGGCGGGGAAGGTGTGCTCCTCCAGATTCTGTTTGGCCCGGGCGAAGAGCCCGGCGTGGATCTCGTCCAGCATTTTAGCCACCGTGGACTCAATGTCGTCCAGGGAGACAAAGCTCTTCTCCCCACTGTCCCGGCGGACCAAAACGCACTGGTTCTGCTCCATATCCTTGGGCCCCAGCTCCAGCCGAAGGGGGACCCCCTTCATCTCATACTCGGCAAACTTCCAGCCGGGGGAGTTGTCGCTGTCGTCCATCTTCACCCGGAAGCCGGCCTTTTTCAGCCGGTCCATGACCGCCCGGTTGGCCTCCAGGACTCCCTCCTTGTGCTGGGCCACGGGGATCACCATGACCTGGGTGGGGGCGATCCGGGGGGGCAGCACCAGGCCCCGGTTGTCCCCGTGGACCATGATGATGCCGGCGATCATCCGGGTGGACACCCCCCAGGAGGTCTGGAAGGGATGGTGGAGCTGGTTGTCCTTGCCGGTGAAGGTGATATCAAAGGCCTTGGCAAAGCCGTCCCCAAAGTAGTGGGAGGTGCCGCCCTGGAGGGCCTTGTGGTCGTGCATCATGCACTCCACGGTGTAGGTGGCCTCCGCCCCGGAGAACTTCTCCTTATCGGTCTTTTTTCCCTTCACCACAGGGATGGCCAGCACGTTCTCATAGAAGTCGGCGTAGATGTTGAACATCCGCTCGGTCTCCTCAACGGCCTCCTGGGCGGTAGCGTGCATGGTGTGGCCCTCCTGCCACAGGAACTCCCGGTGGCGGAGGAAGGGGCGGGAGGTCTTCTCCCAGCGCAGGACGCTGGTCCACTGGTTGTAGAGCTTGGGAAGATCCCGGTGGGAGTGGATGATATGGGAATAGTGGTCGCAGAACAGGGTCTCGGAGGTGGGCCGGATGCACAGCTTCTCCTCCAGCTTCTCGCTACCCCCCTGGGTGACCCAGGCGCACTCGGGGGCAAAGCCCTCCACGTGATCCTTCTCCTTCTGGAGAAGGCTTTCGGGGATGAGCATGGGCAGGTACACGTTCTCGTGGCCTGTCTCCTTAAATTTCTTGTCCAGAATGGCCTGGATATTCTCCCAGAGGGCATAGCCGTAAGGCCGAAGGATGAACATACCCTTCATACTGGTGTAGTCGATGAGCTCCGCCTTCCGGCATACGTCGGTATACCATTGGGCAAAGTCGGCCTCCATGTCGGTGATCTGCTCCACCTGCTTCTTATTGTCCTGTGCCATAATGATCTCTTCCTTTCCCTTAACAGTTTTTTGTCCTGGACCCTGGACCCTTGGCTGTCAAGGTCGAGGTCGCGGGTGGGCAGGGATGGCCCGGCCGGCGCCATGGTCTTGTTTCATATGTCTCTGCCTCCCCTCGGAAAGATTGGATTTTATTGTAAGGCAAGGGGCGGGGAATGTCAAGACCGGGCGATAAACTCCAGGATCCGCGGCCCCTGTTCATAGCCCATGTGGTAGAGCCGCTCCACCGCCGCCTTATCCTTGGTGAGGGTCCCCATACCGCCGATATCCGCAGGGCCTACCAGCAGGGCCTTCCCCTCCCTCTCCAGCTCCTTGACCGCCTCAATATCCCGGTTATACCGGACGCTGCGGCGGAGGAGGGCGGCATAGGCCAGGGGCCAGCGGCTCATGGCCTTCTCCATCACCTCCCGGTGGTCCAGCAGGGGCCGCAGGTAGTCCACCGGCCTTGTCAGCAGGACCACCAGCCTGTCACAGCCCTGCTCCACGGCCCGTTTGTAGGGGACCGGGTCGGCTATGCCCCCGTCAAAGCCCAATCGGTCCTTCAGGGGATAGGGCCGGCAGGCTCCCGGTACGCAGCAGGAGGCCTTGATGATATCAAAGTTCCCCTCCCGCAGCTCCTCCTTGTCGTAATAGACCGGCTCCCCCGTCGCCCCGTCGGTGACCACCGCCTCGTACCGGGCGGCGCTTTTGTTGAAGGCAGCCAGGTCCACCGGGTCCTCCCCACCGGGGCCGGAGAGGAAGGTGTAGGGATAGTCCAGGTTGATATAGGACCCGGTGAGGAGCATGTTGTGCATGGACATATACTCCTTGCGGAAGGCGTAGTCCAGATAGAACCGGAGGTTCCTCCCCCGCTGGCCGGCCAGGTAGGAGATCATATTCCCGCTCCCCGCCGACACCCCGATGAGGTAGTCGAAGGGCTGGACCCCCTTATCCAGAAAATAGTCGTAGATCCCGGCGGTGAAGGAGCCCCGCATACCGCCGCCCACGTCGATGTTGCCTAACATTTCATATCTCCTTATACTGATCAAAAAGGCTTCCCCGAAAGGGGAAGCCTTTTGGGGATCACTCCGCCGAGATCATGTAGTAATACACCGGCTGTCCTCCGGACAGCAGGGTGATCTCCGCCTTGGGGCAGGCGGCGGTGAAGAGTTTCAGGGTCTTCTCCGCCTCGGACTCCTTCACATCCTCGCCGTAGTAGATGTTGATGAACTCGGCGTTCTGGAAGGTGTCCTCCTTGCAGAGCTTTTTCAGCAGCTTCTCCTGGTTCTTCTGGGTGTCGAAAAGCTGTCCGTTGAGGAGGGCCATGTGATCCCCGTGCTTGATGGCAAAGCCCCCGAAGTCGCTGTCCCGGGCGGCGTAGGTCACCTCGGCGGTGGACACCCCGCTCATGGCCTCGGTCATAGCGGCGACGTTGGTCTCCACGTCGGCGTCGGGATCCATCACCAGCAGGGTGGCGATGCCCTGAGGCACCGTCTTGCTGGGAATGACCACCACCTCCTTGCCCTCGGCAAGGCCCTTGCATTGCTCGGCGGCCATGATGATGTTCTTGTTGTTGGGCAGGACGAAGACCACCTCGGCGGGGGTGGCGTTGATCTGCCGCAGGATATCCTCGGTGGAGGGGTTCATGGTCTGTCCCCCGGAGATAACTCCGTCCACCCCCAGGTCCTTGAAGACGGCGGCCAGACCCTCGCCGGCGGCCACGGCCACCATGCCGTAGCGCTTTTCCGGGGCGGCGATAATGTTCTCCGGAGGCAGGGGCTTGCCCTCCAGCTCGGCCTCCACCGCGTCCAGGTCGTCGGTGGACTGGACATGCTTGCCGGCGGCCAGATCCTCGGCCTGAGTACGCATATTCTCGATCTTGGCCAGCTCCAGAATGCCGTACTTGGCGCTCTCGGTAAGGGCCGCGCCCGGGGTATCGGTGTGGACGTGGACCTTGAATTCCTCGTCGCTCTCCCCGATGACCAGGCTGTCCCCGATGGAGTTGAGGTAGGCCCGGTAGGGCTCCAGATTCACATTCTCCCTGGCCTTGCGGACAATGAAGACCGTGTCATAGGTAAAGGTGATATCCTCATCCCCCAGGGCGGCGAAGTCCGCCCCGGTCTTCTTGGGCTCGGGGAGGCTGGCCCCCTCGGGCATAGGCTTGCCCCGCATCTCATCCAGCATCCCCTGGAGGATGACCAGAAAGCCCTTTCCGCCGGAATCCACCACCCCGGCCTTTTTCAGGACCGGGTTCTGCTCGGTGGTGTTCTCCAGGGCCACGTACCCTTCGGCCAGAGCCTTCTCCAGCACATACTCCACCCCGCTGTCCTCCCGGGCGGCGGCCGCCGCTGCGGCGGCGGAGAGCCGGGACACGGTGAGGATGGTCCCCTCGGCGGGCTTCATCACTGCTTTGTAGGCGGCGGCCACGCCGAAGTCCAGGGCGATGGCAAAGTCCCGGCCGTCGATGGTCTCCTTCTCCTTCACCGCCTTGGCAAAGCCCCGGAACAGAAGGGAGAGAATGACTCCCGAGTTCCCCCGGGCTCCCCGGAGCAGGGCGTTGGCGGTGGCGTTGGCAGCGGCGCCCACAGCGGAGTAGGGCTTTTTCCCCATCTCCTCGGCGGCGGCGCCGAAGGTCATGGACATATTGGTGCCCGTGTCTCCGTCGGGGACGGGGAACACGTTGAGTTCGTTGATCTCCTGCTTTTGGGCATTGATGCAGGCCGAGCCGTGGAGGATCATGCGGGCAAACAGGGCCCCGTCAATGGTAGTGATCATAGTTTCGTCCCCTCCTTTCAGCCGATGACCATGGAGTCCACGAACACGTCCACCTGGCGGACCTCCACGCCGGTGGCCCGGCTGACGTTATACTTGACCTCGCTCATGATGGACCGGCTCACCGCCATCAGATTGACCCCGTTCTCCACCACGATGTGGAGCTCCAGGGAGATAGACCCATCCTCATTGCTGCGGACCTTCACGCCCTTGGACATGGACTCCAGCCGCAGCAGATGGACAAGTCCGTCTGTGGCGGAGCGGATCCCCATGCCCTTTACGCCGTAGCAGTTGGTGGCGGCGGCGCCGGTGATGTTGGTGAAGACGTCGCTGCTGATGGTAATAAGGCCCTTTTCCGTTTGCAGCTTCATAGGAAAAACCCGTCCTTTCCGAATGCAAAGCATTTTCTTCCATTCTATGTCCCTTATTGTATTCTATTTTGGGGGAAATTACAAGGGAAAAAGTGGCGGAAAACGATTGTAATTTCCCCGAAAATCGTGTAAACTAAGGATACCTATGTGAAAGGGAGGTTCGGGACCATGAAGATCGCCCGTTTTGTACTGAAGATCGTGACCGCCTGTTTGACCGTTGCGGCGGCTGTCTGCTGCGTCATCGCCTACTGGGACAAGATCACCGAATTCGTCCATGACCTGGGCAAGAAGCTGGGTCTCCCCTGCTGTCAGTATGCCTCGGAGTACGACGATTACGCCGATTGGGACGAATAAGTGAAAAGTTAAAAGTGAAAAATGAAAAAGCGGAGGAGCCCTGGAAGGGGTTTCCTCCGCTTTTCCTTTTTTCTTACTCCAGGTCTTCCCCGTTGGAGGCGATGACCTTTTTGTACCAGTAAAAGCTGTCTTTACGGTAGCGGTCAAAGGTCCCGCGGCCCTCGTCGTCGGCGTCCACATAGACAAAGCCGTACCGCTTGGCCATCTCTCCGGTGGAGGCGCTGATAAGGTCGATACATCCCCACATGGTATAGCCGAACAGGTCCACCCCGTCCTCCTCCACCGCCTGCTTCATGGCGGCGATATGCTTTTTAAGGTACTCGATCCGGTAAGGGTCGTGGACCGTTCCGTCGGATTCCAGCATATCCCGGGCCCCCAGGCCGTTCTCCACAATGATCATGGGGATATGGTACCGGGCGTAGATCTCGTTCAGGGTATAGCGAAGCCCCTTGGGGTCGATCTGCCAGCCCCAGTCGCTGGTCTCCAGATAGGGATTTTTCGCCCCGCCCAACAGATTGCCTGAGGCCTGGGCCACATCGGGATGGACGGTGATGCAGTTGGTCTGGTAGTAGGAGAAGCTGAAAAAGTCCACCGTCCCCCGCTCCAGAGTCTTCCGGTCCTCCTGAGTGATGTCAAGCCGGACGCCCTGCTTTCTCCACAGGCTCTCGGCGTAAAAAGGATACCTGCCCTGGACCTGCACGTCGGCGCAGTACCAGTTATTCTCTCGCCAGTTCTCCTGGCAGAGGAGCAGGTCTTCCGGATCACAGCTGTAGGGATATACCGGCATCATGGCGATCATGTTGCCGATCTTCATTGCGAGGTCGATCTCATGCCCGGCGATCACCGCCCTGGCGGAGGCTACCAGCTGATGATGGAGAGCCTGATAGCGGAGGGCCTTATCATCCACCTGGTTCAGGAAATCCCGGGTGCCTTGGTTCCGGATCCCCAGGGCCATGTAGTTACCCAGGGGCAGACAGGCGCAGTTGATCTCGTTGAAGGTAAGCCAGTACTTTACCTTTCCCCTGTACCGCCGGAAGACGGTGCGGGCGTACCGCTCAAAGAGGTCAATGAGCCGGCGGTCCGCCCAGCCGTTGTACTTCTCCGTCAGGGCCAGAGGCATCTCATAGTGGGACAGGGTCACCAGGGGCTGGATCCCGTGGGCCAGAAGGGCGTCAAAGACCCGGTCATAAAACTGGAGCCCCTCCTCATTGGGGGTTTCCTCTTCCCCGGTGGGAAAGATCCGGCTCCAGGCGATGGACATGCGGTAGACCTTGAAGCCCATCTCGGCCATCAGGGCGATGTCCTGCTCATAGTGGTGGTAGAAATCGCTGGCGATCCGGCTGGGGTAATAGCAGCCTGCCTCGGTGCCGGCGGTGATCTTCCGGGGGGAGGTGTGGGTGCCGCTGGTCAGCATATCGGCGGTGCTCAGCCCCTTCCCGCCGGCGTCAAAGGCTCCCTCCACCTGGTTGGCGGCGGTGGCGCCGCCCCAAAGAAAGTCCTTCTGAAACCCCATAACGGCCTCCTTATTTTGCTTCGTCCTTGTAGAGCATCCAAGTGGCGGCAAAGGTCGCCACCGCGCCCACCGCCACGGCCAGCACCATAAACAGCAGGTTACTGGGCTGCTCCGCGCTGGCAAACAGGGGCAAGGCGATGACCGAGGAGGCCCCGGCAAAGGCGTGGATAGAGGCCTTGAGCAGGCCGGCCACACACCCGCCGATAGCGGAGCCGATCATGGCGCCGTACATGGGGGTGCGGTACTTCAGGTTGACGCCGTACATGGCGGGCTCGGTGACGCCGGCGATGACGGCGGTGACGCCCACAGAGAGGCCGGTGGACTTTACCTCTGTATTCTTGCTCTTCACAGCCACAGCCAGAGCGGCGATGCCCTGGTTGATGTTGGAGATGATCAGAGCGGGGAAGAAGATGGGCTCCATATAAGGCTCAGCGGTAAGCATCTGCATCAGATAGGGCACGAAAGCCCCGTGCATCCCGGTCATGATAACGAAGGGCATCACGGCGGCCAACAAGGCCACCCCCAGGAAGCCGATGGTATTATAGAGCCAGAGGACCCCGGCGCTGAGGTACTGGCCCAGGAAGGAGCCCACAGGGCCCAGGGCACACAGGGCCAGGGGGATCATGATGAGGATGGTCAGAAGGGGCTCCAGCACCGAGCGCAGGATCTCGGGGGAGTGCTTGGCGATAAACTTCTCGATGGGAGCCATCACCGCGCAGGAGAGAATGATGGGGAAGATGGTGCTGGAGTAGGTGGCTCCGTAGACCGGGATCCCCAGGAAGCTATAGGCGGTACCGGCCCCTACCCCAGCCGCGAAGGTGGGGTAGACCAGCAGGCCGCCGATGACCATGCCCAGGGCCATGTTAGCCCCAAACTTCTTGGCGGCGAAGGCGCCGATGAGGATGGGCAGGAAATAGAAGCCCGCGTCACCGGCAAAGCTCAAAAGCTGGTAGGTGGCGTTATCGGCGGGGACGTGGAGCATATCCAGAAAGATCAGGATGACCTTGATCATACCGCAGCCGATCAGGGCGGGGATCAGGGGGGTCAAGGAGCCGGAGATCCCGCCAAAGATGGCGTCCACCACGCCCTTCACGCCGCGGGGACCCTTGGGGGTGTCCCCGTCCAGATTTTCCTCCACGGCGGCCTGCTTGGCAAGCCCTGCCTTTTTACATACCGCCTCATAGGCGTCGGCCACCGCCTGGCCGATGATGACCTGGAGCTGGTCTCCCGACCACTGGGCGCCCAGGACCCCGGGAATCTTCTTGATCTCCTCCAGGTTCACCAGTCCCCTGTCCTTCAGGTTGAAGCGGAGCCGGGTCACACAATGGGTCAAAAACGAGATGTTAGCCTTTCCGCCCACAAGCTCCACAACGCTGTCAGCCAGGGCGTCAAAATTCTTTGCCATACTGCATTTCTCCTCTCAAAAAATACTTTATCTCCTCCGGAGCGCGCGTTCCCCGGAAAAAATACCAACAAAAAACCTCCCGCCAAGACAGCGTACAGGTGCCCCTGTACGCCCGTCTCGTGTGGGAGGTTATGCCCGCCTTACTGGCGGTGACAGTCCTCTTTGGCACACAGCCGGTTGATGTGGATCATGAGATAAAGCTGCTCCTCGGTGGAGCATTGAATGTCCAAGGTCTTTTCCAAATACCCCTGAACGGCGGTCATAGTCCCGTAAATATCCGGGTAGTCCGCCTTCATATGCCCGTAAAGCTCATCCTCCCCGTTCCCGGTATAGAGGGCGGCCTCCCCAGCCCGCTTCATAAAGTACCGCAGATGCATGGAAAACCGGTAGCAGTCATAGCTTTCCCGGTCGATGAAAAGCCCCTGCCGCTCCTCCACCAGGAGCAGCACCTGCTCCAACAGCTCCTCAAATTCCGTGGTGGCCGTCTCGGCGGTATACTGCTGGTAATTGTTGATAAAGTGGAGGGCGATGCCCGTGGCCTCCTCCTTGGGGAGGTAGACCTTCAGCTCCTCCCGCAGCCGCCGCAGGGCGTAGTCTCCGATTTGAAATTCCGTCTCATAAAGGTTCTCGATCTCGTAGGCAAAGGGCATCTTCACCTGGATATTCTTCCTCTGCCGCTCAATGGCGAACTGGATGTGGTCAGTGAGGGAGAAGGCGAAGTTGCTGGGGATGGGCTTGCCCGAGATTTTCTGGGCATACCGGATCACCTCTTGGGCGATGCGGAACACCCTGTCGTCCATCTCGGCGATCATGGCGATGAGCTGAGGGTCCACATGGTAATAGGTGGCGTCCAGCTTCTCCAAGTCCACCTCGCGGGGAAACTGCCCAAAGCCGATGCCCCTGCCATAGGCGATCATCTCCACCCCGTTGCTGTCCAGGCACAGGGCAAAATTATTGTTGATCTTTTTGATCCCCCGCACCTTTTTCACCCCCGGAGAATAAAAAAACACCTCAAGAGCATACCGACGCAAAGCAACGCGACAAGGTAATGCCTCCCGAGGAGTGACAGTCCTTATTTCTGTTCCCCATTATACCATCCATTTTTCCCCCTGTCCATTGTAACATATTGCGATTTCCTCCCCACATTTTTGTGCACATTGCTGTAAAGCGGCCCCTGAAAGGGGCCGCTCTCTATCCTCTCTCCTGAAAATAGGTCTCCAGCTCCTGGCTCAAAAAAGAGCAGAATAGCTCCGTCCCCACCCTTCCGGCCCCCTGTTCCGGGTAGAGCAGGACCAGTTCCATTTCATATCCGGACAGCAGGGCTGAGCGGATGGGCCGGGAACCCAGCTCCCCCTCGGCCAGAATGTCGAAGCCCGCCGCCAGCCCGTTCTGGATCTGGTAGAAGGCGTCGATGGCGTCGGGGACCATCCGGTAGTCCAGCTTTATCCCCCTCTCCCCGCAATCCCTCCACAGGGGTCCGATAAACTCTCCGGGGCTCCCCATCCCCACGCAGGAAAGCCCCGCCAGCTCCTCTATCTCCAGGCTCAGCTCCTTTTCCGGCCGGTCAAACAGGGGAAAGCCCTCCCCAAAGTCCAAGGCCGCCGGAAACCGTCTCAGGGTCCACTGGGAGCACCCCGGCCTCCGGCGGGGCATCTGGAGAATACAGCCGCAGTCCGCCTCCCCGGTTTCCACCTTTCGGATCACCTGGTCCATATCCCGCCGGACCGTCTCCAGAACGATATGGGGAAACTGCGTCCGGAAGCGGTGGAAGATCCCCTCCATATCGGGCAGCAAAAAGGGAAACAGGCTCTCCGCAAAGGCCACCCGGATCCGGGTCTCCCGCCGGGCCAGCTCCCGGACCTCCCCCCACACCCGGTCAAACTCCCGGACCAGCTTCCCGCCGGACAGGGCCAGATAGGCCCCGCATTCTGTGAGAGACAGGTGGTTTCGCTGGTTGTGGAACAGGGGCGCCCCCAGTTCCCGCTCTATGGCGGCCATAGCCTGCCGCAGGGATTGCCGGGTGATGAACAGGCTCTCCGCCGCCCGGGTGTAGTTTAAGGTCTCCGCCGTTTTCAGAAAATACCGAAGCTGGGTGATGTCCATGACCCTTCCCTCCAAAAACGCAGGCTGAACCTGCGGATACAGACAGATTATATCTCCTTTTTCTCCCAAAGTAAAGCTGTTATCATATTGACAAATGGCGAAAACCCCGCCGCCGCAAAGAAGATAAGGTTAAAGGAGGAAAGGTTATGAGCACAGAAAAGAAGCAGCTCAGCCGCCGGGACTTTTTGAAGGGGGCCGCCGGCGCCGCCGGTATCGCCGCCCTGGGGGTACTGGCGGGCTGTAAGCAGGAGACCCCCGCCCCCACCGCCGAGGGGACCGGAGTTGAAAAGGTCTATACCCCCGGTACATACACCGCCAGCGCCCAGGGCATGGAGAGTCCCGTCACCGTCA
Source organism: Oscillospiraceae bacterium (assembly GCA_022799035.1). Classification (GTDB taxonomy): domain Bacteria; phylum Bacillota; class Clostridia; order Oscillospirales; family Oscillospiraceae; genus Vermiculatibacterium. Next base: position 2,088 of record JAAWNQ010000036.1, on the reverse strand, counting down.
CCATCAAGGTGGACGAGACCAAGATCCTGGAGGCTACTGTGGACACCGCCGGGGAGACCGCCGGCCTGGGGGCCCCCGCCGGGGAAAAACTGGCCCAGGAGATCCTGGACAAGCAGAGCATTGAGATCGACGGGGTCTCCGGGGCCACCGTGACCTCAAAGGCCGCCAAGACCGCCCTGGAGGACTGTATCGCCCAGGCCAAGGGGATTGACGTAAGCCTCCTCCGGGGGGAGGACAAGGAGGAGAGCGGCTCCGCCGACTGGCTGGGCTCCGCCCCCGAGATCAAGGACAGTGACGTGGTCAAGACCTACGACACCGAGGTGCTGGTCATCGGTGCCGGCACCGCCGGCCTCTTTGCCGCCGCTGCCGCTGTGGAGGAGGGGGCAAAGACCATCCTCATTGAGAAATTTGGAAAGGACTACGGCGGTTCCGGTATCCGGGATACCTTGGCTGGTCTGGGTAGCCGTCAGCAGATCGCCCACAAGGATAACCCTGACAAGTTCGACGTGTTTACCGAAATGTACCGCCAATCCAACGGCTATGGCGACCAGCGGCTCTACAAGGTCTGGGCGGAGCACTCCGGCGAGACTATGGACTGGTACGAGGACCGTCTGGGCGAGAAGGGCCTTCACTTTATCCACGAGGTGGACGACCACTCCCGTGACGTCCGTCATCCCATCTATGACGTGGGCCATTCGGTCCAAGGCAGCGAGACTCAGGGTGAGTCCAGTGTGGCCTCCAATATCATTAAGGAGTATGCCGAGGGCTTGGGCCTGGAGATCCATTATGACACTTCTCTTGTGGAACTGATCAAGGACGGCGGCAAGGTCACTGGCGTCTACGCCAAGACCGCCGATGGCTATATCCGGTACAACGCTTCCAAGGGCGTCATCGTCTGTACCGGCGGTTACAGTCTGAACATGGATATGATGAAGGCCCTCCAGCCCGAGACGGTAAAAATGACCAATATCAACTACTCCTTCCCCGGCAGCAAGGGCGACGGCATCAAGGCCTGCCTGTGGGCTGGAGCCGCCATGGACGAGGTTCACGCCAGCGTGCTCTTTGACCGGGGCGGGATCCCTCCCACGCAGGTGGGCTGTGAGGAGGAGGGCGTGTTGTTCTGGATGGGCTCCCAGCCTTTTCTGAAGGTGGGCCTGGACGGCAAGCGGTTTACCAATGAGTCCGGCTGTTACGACCACATCCTCCACGATGCCTTCAATCTCCCCGGCCACACCTACGCCATGGTGTGGGACGCCGACTACGTGGAGGATATCAAGCGGTTTGACACCCACGGTTGTAGCCGGCTCTTCCCCCACGAGAACGGGGCCGAGCCTGTGTTCACTCTGGAGCTTAACGAAATGCTCTTTACCAACCCCTATCGGGAGGCGGGTATCGTGGTGAAAGCCGACACCATTGAGGAGCTGGCGGAGAAGCTGGGCCTCCCCGTGGAGCAGTTCAAAGCCACAGTGGACCGCTATAACGAGCTTTTCGATCAACAGAAGGATGAGGACTTTGGAAAGGAGGCCTATCGGCTTTCCCAACTTCGGAAGGCTCCCTTTGAGGGGATTCGCCTCAGCGGTGGCTATCTGATCAATACCATGGACGGCATCAAGATCGATGAGAACATGAACGCAGTGGATACCGAGGGCGAGCCTATTGAGGGGCTCTATGTGGCCGGCGACTGTTCCGGCGGCTATTTTGCCACCAGCTATCCCAACCTGCTGGCGGGCTGCGCCGCCGGGCGGAGCGTCACCTTCGGCCGTCGGGCCGGCAAGCTTGCGGCTAAGCGATAAGAAGGATCCAAAACCCGGGGAGAGCCGCTTGCTCTCCCCGGGTTTTATCTTTCGGGAGGAGAGAACAGACTTTGTGGAGGAGGGTCCGGCAGCCTTGACAGGAGGCCGGGATTCCTTTATGATAAGGCTACCATTCGTTTCCAATGTGGAAATATAGCGAGGAGAGAAGGAAAAGTATGAAAAGTAAGCGCCGTCTCCTGTCCCTGCTGCTCTCGGCAACCCTGGCCGTCAGTCTGTCCGCCCCCGCTGTGGCGGCCAACGGACAGGAATACTACCTGAAGACCACCGTCACCGT
>JAAWNQ010000035.1 GCA_022799035.1 Oscillospiraceae bacterium | reverse complement strand
GGCTACTTTGCCGTGGCCTTCTCCCTGGGGATCGCGGGACGAAACGCGGGGCTTACCCCTGCGCAGGGGTTTATGATCAGCATTCTCAACCATGCCTCCGCCGGGGAGTACGCCGGGATCACCGCCATCGCGGCGGCGGCTCCCTATTGGGAGCTGGCCGTCACCATCCTCATCACCAACGCCCGGTATCTGCTCATGAGCTGCGCGCTGAGTCAGAAGTTCGCACCGGAAACCTCCCTGTGGCACCGGATCGGGGTGGGCTTCGGCATCACCGACGAGATCTTCGGGATCACCATGGCCCGGGCCGGGGCGGTGGAGCCCCGCTATACATATGGGGCCATGGCCGTATCCATTCCGAGCTGGGCTGTGGGAACCGCCCTGGGGATCGTGGCGGGGAACATTCTGCCCCCGCGGGTGGTGTCCGCCCTGAGCGTGGCCCTCTATGGGATGTTTTTGGCCATCATCGTCCCTCCGGCAAGGAAGGACAGGGTGGTGGGGGCGCTGGTGCTCCTCAGCTTTCTTTGCAGCTTCGCCTTGGGAAAGGCCGCGGGGGCCCTTCGATTGGAATGGCTCACCGGGGGCACCCGGGTGATCCTGCTGACCCTGCTGCTGGCGGGAGGGGCCGCCGCCCTGTTCCCGGTAAAGGAGGAGGAAAACTGTGAGGGGTAACATCTATATCTACATCGCGATCATGTCCCTGGTGTCCTTCGCCGTCCGGGCCCTGCCCCTGACCCTGATCCGGGGACAGGTCGGGAGCCGGTTTATCCGCTCCTTTCTCTACTATGTCCCCTATGTGACCCTGGCGGTGATGACCTTTCCCGCCATTGTGGAGGCCACCCAGGTCCCCCTGGCAGGAGCACTGGCTCTGGCGGTGGGGGTGGTCCTGGCCTGGAGGGGGGCGGGGCTGTTCCCGGTGGCGGCGGCGTGCTGTCTGGTGGTATTTTTTTCAGAACTGCTCCCCCTGTAAGGAGAAAGAGAGAACGGCCGGGGCGTAGATAACATTTTAACACAGAAAGAGCCGTGTCAAGAAATAGACAGGGCTCTTTCTGTGATTTTATCTTGTAATTACTTCATAATCATGGTATGCTTTTCATAGTGTTCAAACGTCAAAATAAACAAATGGGGAGTGAAGTCGTATGAACCGGATCGAGATCATCCACCCCTCCGGAGCGGAGAAAAAGGTCAGCAGCCTGTATGCCGACCTGGCCCGGCGGGGAGCAGTGGCTCCGGCGGGGAACTGCCCGGTGGAGCAAAGCGCGGCCTTTTTGGCCCTGTGCGCCTCCCAGAGCTGCGGCAAGTGCGTGCCCTGCCGGGTGGGGCTGAACCAGATGTCCCTGATCCTGAACCGCATTCTGGAGGGCGGGGGAGAGATGGAGGACCTGGACACCCTGGAGCGGCTGGCCCGGGCCATCCGGGACAGCGCCGACTGCCCCATCGGCTATGAGGCGGCGGGGAGCCTTTTGGAGAGCCTTCAGTCCTTCCACGAGGACTTTATGGCCCACATCCAGTCCGACCACTGCACCGCCACCTTTGTGCCCGTGCCCTGCAAGCTGGGGTGTCCCGCCCATGTGGATATCCCGGAGTACATCGCCCTGGTGAAGGAGAAGCGGTACGCCGACGCGGTGCGGGTGATCCGGTACGACAACCCCTTCCCCGCGGCCTGCGCCCTGGTGTGCGAGCACCCCTGTGAGAACGTGTGCCGGCGAAACATGGTGGACGACGCGGTGAACATCCGGGGGATCAAGCGTATGGCTATCGACAACGCCGGGGTGGTGCCCACCCCCCAGCCTCTGCCCGCCACGGGGAAGAAGGTGGCGGTGGTGGGGGGCGGCCCCTCGGGTCTGACGGCGGCCTACTTCCTTCAGCTTATGGGCCATCAGGTCACGGTATTTGAGCAGCGGAAGAAGCTGGGGGGCATGATGCGGTACGGTATCCCCCGCTACCGCCTGCCGGAGTCCTATCTCAGCGCCGACATCGCCGCCATTCTGGGCACCGGGGTGGAGGCCAAGCTGGGGGTCTCCATCACGGGGGAGAAGTATGAGCAGCTCCGCAAGGAGTTCGACGCGGTTTACATTGCCATCGGCGCCCACGCCGCCAACAGTCTGGGAGTCCCCGGGGAGGACGCGGGGAATGTGCTGTCCGCGGTGGAGCTCCTCCGGGCCATGGGGGACCAGGAGAAGCTGGACCTTACCGGAAAGCGGGTCGTGGTGGTGGGCGGCGGCAACGTGGCCATGGACTGCACCCGTACCGCCATGCGCCTGGGGGCCAAGGAGGTCAAGTGCGTCTACCGCCGCAGGCAGAGGGATATGACCGCCCTTCCCGAGGAGGTGGAGGGGGCCATCGCCGAGAGCTGCGAGATGGTGACCATGATGGCCCCTGTCCGGGTGGAGAAGGACCGGGATGGGAACGTGGCCGCCCTTATTGTTCAGCCCCAGCTTCCCGGCGCCTATGACCGGGGCCGGCCCAAGCCTGTGAAGGCGGACCGGGAGGAGGTCCGGCTGGAGTGCGACGTGATCGTGGCCGCCATCGGCCAGGTGGTGGACAGCGCCACCTTTGCCGAGCGGGGGCTGCCGGTGAACCGGAACAACCTGAGAAGCGACGCGGGCTGCGCCGTTTTCGGGAGCGAGGCCGTCTTTGCCGGAGGGGACGCGGTGAGCGGGCCCTCCACGGTGATCCGGGCGGTGGAGGCGGGAAAGACCGCCGCGGCCAACATCGACGCTTACTTAGGCTTCCACCATGTTCTGGAGCGGCCTGTGGCCATCCCGGACGCCCCCCGGACCTCGGTGGGACCCTGCGGGAGGATCAACATGGCCGAGCGGTCCGCCGGGGAGAGAAAGGGAGACTTCGCGTTGATGGAGCTGTGTATGACCGAGCAGGAGGCCCATCAGGAGTGCTCTCGGTGCCTGCGCTGTGATCACCACGGAATGGGTTCGTTCCGGGGAGGGAGGGATAAAAAATGGTAAAGCTGACCATTGACGGCCGCCCGGTGGCGGTGGAGAAGGGGACCACCATTTTGGACGCCGCCCGGAAGGCGGGCATTGATATTCCCACCCTGTGCTATCTGAAGGACCTGAATGAGATCGGGGCCTGCCGGGTATGCGTGGTGGAGATCGAGGGGCAGGAGAGGCTCAGCGCCGCCTGCGCCACCGCCGCGGAGGAGGGGATGGTGGTCCACACCGCCACCCCCCGGGTGCTGGACGCGAGAAGGATCAACGTACAGCTTATTCTGAGCCAGCACAACGTGTCCTGCACCACCTGCATGAGAAACGGCAACTGCAAGCTGCAGAAGGTGGCCCTGGACCTGAATCTTCAGGAGGAGCCCTTTGAGAAGAAGCCCTTTACCAGAAGGTGGGATAAGACCTTCCCCCTGATCCGGGACGCCTCCCGGTGTATCCAGTGCCTGCGGTGCGTCAACGTATGCGAGAAGGTCCAGTCCCTGGGAGTCTGGTCCCTGACGGGCACCGGCAAGAGGGCCAGGGTGGAGGTCACCGGAGGCAAGAGCATCCGGGATGTGAACTGCTCCCTGTGCGGACAGTGCATTACCCACTGCCCTGTGGGGGCACTCACCGTTCGGGACGACACCCAGAAGGTGAGGGAGGCCGTGGCCGACCCGGGGAAGATCGTGGTGGTCCAGGTGGCTCCCGCCGTCCGGGCGGCCTGGGGCGACGCGGTGGGGCTGGAGCCCGAGCTGGCCACCGAGAAGCGGATGGTGGCTGCCATCCGTTCCTTGGGCGTGGACTATGTGTTTGACACCGATTTCTCCGCCGACCTCACCATCATGGAGGAGGGAAGCGAGCTTATCGAGCACATCAAGGAGGGGAAGGAGGGGCCCATGTTCACCTCCTGCTGTCCCGGCTGGGTGCGGTTTTTGAAGCTGGAGTATCCCCAGATGGTGCGGAAGCTCTCCACCGCCAAGAGCCCCCAGCAGATGTTTGGGGCGGTGGCCAAGAGCTACTATGCCCAGCTTTTGGGGGTGGAGCCGGAGAGGATCTTCTGTGTGTCCATCATGCCCTGCACCGCCAAGAAGTACGAGTGCGACGTCTCGGCGGTGAACGATGCGGCGGCGAAGGATGTGGACGTGGTCCTCACCACCCGGGAGCTGGGGCGGCTGCTGCGGCACGTGGATGTGGCGGCCCTTCCCGAGGAGGAGTTCGACCAGCCTCTGGGCACCGCCACCGGCGCGGGGGTCATCTTCGGCGCTACCGGCGGGGTGATGGAGGCGGCGCTGAGGAGCGCCTACTACCTGCTCACCGGGCGGAATCCGGAGGCCGACGCCTTCTCTGAGGTCCGGGGGCTGGAGGGCTGGAAGGAGGCCACCTTCCAGATCCGGGATAAGAAGCTGAAGGTGGCGGTAGCCAGCGGGCTGGGTAACGCCCGGAAGCTCATCGAGGCCCTGGAGCGTGGGGAGGTCAGCTACGACTTTGTGGAGGTCATGGCCTGCCCCGGGGGCTGCGCCGGCGGGGGCGGACAGCCCATCCGGGACGGACAGGAGCTGGCCGGGGAGCGGGGGGAGCGGCTCTACGCGCTGGACCGGTCCTATGACCTGCGCTTCTCCCATGAGAATCCGGCGGTGGGGGAGCTTTATAAGAATTACCTGGGGGCGCCCCTGTCCCACAGAGCCCATGAACTGCTCCATACCGAGCAGGAGGAGTGGGAGCTGTAAATGGGATAAGCCATAAAACGGATAGCAAAAAGCGGTTTCCTGTTTTAGGAGACCGCTTTTTGTAAAAGTTGATTTTAGTTGGGAGGAAAGCCAATGGCAGAGTGGGGTAGATGGGAGCCCATAGGTGGGAAAAGATTTCAGAAGGGGAAGCGAATGATGGGGACGTTTGAGATCGCTGACCTGTTTGGCATTACAACGGAGGCGTTGCGGAAATATGAGGCCAAGGGGATCATTCAGCCCTGTCGGGATGAGAACGGATACCGGAAATATTCCTCCTGGGAGCTGACTAAGATCATCCGCGCCCGGCAGCTCCGAAAAGAGGGAATTTCCCTGAATGATATCGTCGCTGAGATGGAGGGGGAGGATTTCATGCGGCAGCTACGGGATATGGAGGACCTGCGGCGGAAATTGACAGAGGAGATCGCCTATCGGGAAAAGCTGATTTGCTGGCTTGATAGCCAGCGGGAGGAGCTCCTGGCGGTGGAAGAGCTGGGAGAAGGGTGCAAAATAGAACTTCAGTCCCGGCGGTACTGCTGCGTTTACATGGTGGGGGATACCCTGGTGAACAAGGAAGGGCAGGAGTGGGAGCACTTAAAAGAGTGGATACAGGCCCTTCCTTTCGCCCGAGTATGCTATATGGGCAAAGGTGCATATGAGAGTATGCTCTCCTGCCTGTGTTTGGGGGAAGAAGAATTGGAACAGTATGGACTCTGGCATTTGACGCCGGACCTCATCCTTTCGGAACAGTCCTATGTGGTGTGTAACGCGGTGGCGGAGCACAGCCAGAGCAGGGACACCTCTGAGGAGTGCATCGCCGCCGCAAGACGGAGGGCGAAACGGCTGGGGGTGAGGCTGGATGGTCATGTTTTGCTGCAAATGTTGTGGTATACCCAGCGGGAGGGGATCTTCCAATCCCATAATAAGGCTATGTTTCCCATTAAAAAATAAAAAATAGTTCTTGACATCCAACCTGGTTTATCCCTTACAGTGAAGGCACAAGGTCCAAAAATATACCAGGAGAAGGAGAGAACTATATGAGAAAACGGATCACCGCCATGGTTCTGGCCTGTGTCATGGTCATGGGAACGGTGGCCATGGCGGCCGAAACGGCAAAAAACATTGCCGTTACCCCTATGACAATGACCGTCAACGGCCAAACCGTTACCCCCACCAAGTCCGATGGTACAGCCGCCGAGGTCTTTGCCTACAACGGGGTCACCTATGCCCCTATCCGCTATCTTGCGGAGTTGCTGGGCGTTCATGTAGAGTGGGACAAGAATGACCCTGGCACTGCCAAACTGGTGAACGTTCCTGATTTTGCCTCTGGCAATTATATCCCCGGCACCTATGAGGCCGGTGCCCAGGGCTTCGGTGGTGCGGTGACGGTTACCGTCACTATGGATGCGGTCACCATCACTGACGTGAAGGTGACCGGTGATGGCGAGACCCCGGCTATCGGTGGTGCGGCGCTGGACAAACTGGCCGCTCAAATCAGGGCACAGGGTGCTGCCATTGACGGCGTTGCCGGCGCTACCCTTACCTCTGCAGCAGCCAGGGAGGCTGCAGCCAGAGCCATTGCACAGGCTCAGGGAGGAAAGGCGGAGACCGCGGCTGCCACGCTTATTCCCGGGACGTATACCTCTACAAAAAAGGGTTTTCAGAACGGCCATGTGACGGTTAGCGTCACTGTGGATGAAAAGAGTATCAAGGACGTCCGGGTGGTGGAATGCACCGACAATCCCATCACGGTGACAGAAACCCCCTGCCGGGAGATCCCGGCCGCCATTCTGGCCAATCAAACCTATAATGTGGATGGGATCACCGGTGCTACTTTTACCAGTAATGCCATTAAGAATGCCGTGCAGGACTGCCTGAATCGGGCCGGTGGAGCGGAAGCATTCTCTGCAGTGGTGGAGAGAGCTCCTCTGGTCGAGGGGGAGGACGTCCGCACCGATATCCTTGTTGTGGGCGGAGGCGGAGCCGGCATGATGGCTGCCATTGAGGCATACTCCGGAAAGACTGCCAAGGAGGCCGGTGGACTGAATGTGACCTTGATCGAAAAGGCTGGTTTTCTGGGCGGAACAACCAGTGTCTCCGGCGGAGCTTATTACAGTTATACGGATGAGACTGGAGCCTATGATGACGCTTGGCTGGACAAGGTTGTGGAATCGGAGAAAGCCGCCCTCCAGCCCTTTATGAAGCTGGAAATCAATGAGGATCTGATCCGCGGTGAGGCCCAAACCTTTGTGCGGACAAACAAGTTGTTGGCGGAAGCGGGGGTCAACGCGCCTTCTGGCACCTGGGGAATATCGCTGTCCTCTCCCGATGACCATAAGGAGCCTCTGTGGAACGGTTCCTACTTGGCCTATGCGGTAAATAAGTACCTACCTACCACTGATATTGATGTGCGGCTCAATACCCGGGCTATGAAGATCCTTACCGACACAAGCGGCGCCGCCATCGGCGTCAGCGTTCAGGACAAGACCAGCACTTACGATATTTATGCCAAGAAGGTGATCTTGGCCTGCGGCGATTTTGCCAGCAACCCCGAAATGGTGGCCCAGTACGCCCCGGAGTTTGTGGATGCGTACACCTTTGGGGCCGGTACGAATACCGGAGACGGCTTGAAGATGGCCCTAGAGGTGGGCGCTGTACCCCTGGGGGATACTATGATGGGGTCTTTGGGCTATGACGGCATTCTGGGCATTAAACCGGATTACCGCACGTTCTGCGATTATGGCGCCGGTCGGTCTATGATCGTCAATGTGGAGGGGGAGCGCTTCTTTAATGAGGCCGGCCGCTGGTATGAGCCCTATCATACCCTGCTCAAGCAGAAGCAGCCTATTGCTTGGGGCATCGTAGACTCCAACAATCCCCATGTCCAGGTCCTGATGGATTCCAAATCCGAGTATGTCTTCCATGCCGATACCCTGGAGGAATTAGCGGAGAAGATCGGCGTTCCCGCCAAGAACCTGCTGGCTACAGTGAAAAAATACAACGGTTACATTAAAACTGGGAAAGATAAGGATTTTGATACCCCGGTAAATGAGATGCAAGCCATCCAGGAGGGTCCCTTTTACGCCTTTATTCTCCGGCCTGTCACCATGACCTCTCTGGTGGGAGTGAAGGTAGACGGTGGTTGCCGGCTCCTGCGGGCGGATGACTCGGTTATCCCCAACTTGTTTGCTGCGGGTAATATGATTTACGGCGGCAATTTGGTGAGCTACTATGTGGCTGCCCACGGCGTGGGTACCGCCCTTTATTCCGGCGATTTGGCGGCACAGACAGCTAAGGCGGAATTGCAAGGCAAATAAGCGGTTTACTCTCCTTACAAAGTTGGAGCCCCCTGCCGTTTGGCGGGGGGCTTCGCTCTTGCGGGGTGGACAAACCATTCCAAATCAGGTAGGATAGAGGAGAGGTGAGAAAACATGAACGAGATCATACAAAGCCTGTTTGAGAGGAAATCCGTCCGGGTATTCACCGGGGAGCCGGTGACGGCGGAGGAGAAGGCCCTCCTGCTGGAATGCGCTTTTCAGGCTCCCACCGCCGGGTGCCAGCAGCTCTATACCATCCTGGATATCACCGATCAGGGGGAGAAGGAGACCTTGGCGGAGCTTTGCGATCGCCAGGGCTTTATCGCCCAGGCCCCGGTGGTCCTCATTTTCTGCGCCGACTGTCAAAAATGGCTGGACGCTTACCGGGCCGCGGGACTGGAGCCCCGCTCCCCCGGGCTGGGGGACGCCCTGCTGGCTATGTCCGATGCCCTCATCGCCGCCCAGAACGTGGTGGCGGCGGCCCAGGCCCTGGGGCTGGGAAGCTGTTATATTGGGGATATTCTGGAGAATGAGGAGAGGGTCCGGGAGCTGCTGGCCCTGCCGGAATATGTGTTTCCCGCCGCCCTTCTGGTCATCGGACGCCCAACCCGGCAGCAGTTGGACCGGCCCAAACCCCAGCGGTTTGAGGGACGGTATGCCCTTCGGGAAAACCGGTACCGTCCCCTCACTGAGAAGGAGGTCCGGGATATGTTCCGGGGAAGAACGGGGCAGAGCGGCTTTGAGGAGTGGATCCAGGCTTTTTGCCAGCGGAAATACCACTCGGATTTCTCCCGGGAGATGAGCCGGTCCGCACGCCGGTGGCTGGCTCCCTTTGTGAAGGAATAAACGATGGAAAAACAAGTAAAGATTTCTTGCTTTTCCATAGGGAAATGCGTATAATCAAGTATATCTCTCTTAAGCGCGAAATGAAGGCCAAAAATGAACCAAAGCAAAACAAAGGAGGACAAATATGGGAAAGAAGTATGTCTACAAGTTTTCCGAGGGCAACCGCGACATGCGGGAGCTGCTGGGCGGCAAGGGCGCCAACCTGGCCGAGATGACCAACGCCGGGATGCCTGTGCCCCAGGGCTTCACCGTCACCACCGAGGCCTGCACCCAGTACTATACCGACGGCCGGAAGATCAACGCCGAGATCGAGGCTGAGATCATGAAGAACCTGGGTGAGCTGGAGGCCCTCATGGGCAAGAAGTTCGGCGATCCCGAGAACCCCCTGCTGGTCTCGGTCCGCTCCGGTGCCCGTGCCTCCATGCCCGGCATGATGGACACCATCCTGAACCTGGGCCTCAACGATGTGGCGGTGGAGGGCTTCGCCAAGAAGACGGGCAACCCCCGGTTTGCCTACGACTCCTACCGCCGGTTCATCCAGATGTTCTCCGACGTGGTCATGGAGCTGTCCAAGAAGCGGTTTGAGGAGATCATCGACGAGCTCAAGGAGAAGAAGGGCGTCAAGCAGGATGTGGAGCTGGACGCCGAGGATATGAAGCAGCTGGTGGTCCTCTTTAAGGACTTCTACAAGAAGGAGAAGGGGGAGGACTTCCCCCAGGATCCCAAGGTCCAGCTCATGGAGGCCGTAAAGGCCGTGTTCCGCTCCTGGGATAACCCCCGGGCCAACGTCTACCGCCGGATGAACGAGATCCCCTACGACTGGGGCACCGCCGTCAACGTCCAGTCCATGGTCTTCGGCAACTCCGGGGACAACTCCGGCACCGGCGTGGCCTTCACCCGCAACCCCGCCACCGGCGAGAAGGCCCTCTTCGGCGAGTACCTGATCAACGCCCAGGGCGAGGACGTGGTGGCCGGCGTGCGTACCCCCTCCCCCATCTCCAAGCTCCAGGAGGACATGCCCCACGTTTACGAGCAGTTCGTGGAGATCGCCACCAAGCTGGAGAACCACTACAAGGATATGCAGGACATGGAGTTCACCATCGAGGATGGCAAGCTCTACATGCTCCAGACCCGAAACGGCAAGCGTACCGCCGCCGCGGCCCTGAAGATCGCCGTGGATCTGGTGGACGAGGGGATGATCGACGAGAAGGAGGCCGTTCTCCGTGTGGAGCCCAAGCAGCTGGACTCCCTGCTCCATCCCCAGTTTGACGCCGCCGCCCTGAAGAAGGCCGAGGTCATCGGCAAGGGCCTGGCCGCCTCCCCCGGCGCCGCCTGCGGCAAGGTGGTCTTCACCGCCGAGGAGGCCAAGGAGTGGCACGAGAAGGGGGAGAAGGTGATCCTGGTCCGGCTGGAGACCTCCCCCGAGGATATCGAGGGTATGCAGGTGGCCCAGGGCATCCTCACCGTCCGGGGCGGCATGACCTCCCACGCCGCCGTGGTGGCCCGGGGCATGGGCACCTGCTGCGTGTCCGGCTGCGGCGAGATCGTGGTGGACTACGCCAAGAAGTGCTTCACCCTGGCCGGCAAGACCTATAACGAGGGGGACTGGATCTCCATCGACGGCTCCACCGGCAACATCTACGGGGAGGCCGTGGCCACCGTGCCCGCCGACCCCTCCAGCGGCCCCTTCGGCCGGTTCATGGCCTGGGCGGACAAGTACCGTCAGCTCAAGGTCTACACCAACGCCGACAACCCCCGGGATGCCAAGCAGGGCTATGAGTTCGGCGCCCAGGGCATCGGCCTGTGCCGCACCGAGCATATGTTCTTCGAGGGCGACCGGATCAAGGCCGTCCGGGAGATGATCGTTTCCGACAACGTGGACGACCGGAAGAAGGCCCTTGCCAAGATCATGCCCTATCAGCAGGGCGACTTCGAGGGCCTCTATGAGGAGATGAAGGGCCAGCCCGTGGTCATCCGCTTCCTGGATCCCCCCCTCCACGAGTTCCTCCCCACCAAGGAGGAGGACATCAAGGAGATCGCCGACGAGATGGGCCTGACTGTGGAGAAGATGAAGAACGTCATTGACTCCCTCCATGAGTTCAACCCCATGATGGGCCACCGGGGCTGCCGTCTGGCCGTCTCCTATCCCGAGATCGCCGAGATGCAGACCACCGCTGTCATCAACGCCGCCATCAACGTCCAGAAGAAGCATCCCGACTGGACCATGGTCCCCGAGATCATGATTCCCCTGGTGGGCGAGGTCAAGGAGCTGAAGTTCGTCAAGGACGTGGTGGTGCAGACCGCCGACGCCATCATCGCCGCCTCTGGCATCGACATGAAGTACGAGGTGGGCACCATGATCGAGATTCCCCGGGCGGCCCTCACCGCCGACGAGATCGCCAAGGAGGCCCAGTTCTTCTCCTTCGGCACCAACGATTTGACCCAGATGACCTTCGGCTTCTCCCGGGACGACGCGGGCAAGTTCCTCAGCTACTACTACGACCAGAAGATCTACGAGAGCGATCCCTTCGCTCACCTGGATCAGACCGGCGTGGGCAAGCTGGTGGAGATGGCCGCCAAGCTGGGTAAGGCCACCCGCCCCGAGATCCACCTGGGTATCTGCGGCGAGCACGGCGGCGACCCCACCTCCGTGGAGTTCTGCCACAAGGTTGGCCTGAACTACGTCTCCTGCTCCCCCTTTCGGGTGCCCATCGCCCGGCTGGCCGCCGCCCAGGCCGCCATCAAGAACCCCCGTTGAGTGATATAAGCGCTGGACGCTCCGGACGAAATGTCCGGAGCGTCCTTTTTTGTCCGGAGGAGAAAAGGAGAGATTGGATATTTTTGTTATGTGACAGCAAAAGCCCGGAAACCTGTGTTTCCGGGCTTTACTTATGGCATATTTACGTGGTATAATACCTTTGTTATCGTCATTTTGAAAACCACTGGAGGGAGCGGCGGTGGAGGAACTGAGGGAATTGAAGACCCGGATGGAGACCCAGCGGCCGGCGGAATGGGAGGCCTTGCCCGACCTGAGCCTTTATATGGACCAGGTCATTGGCTATATGTCCCGGCAGTTGATCCAATACGGGGAGGGGGCGGGGCTCACCTCCGCCATGGTGAACAATTATATCAAGGATGGACTGCTGCCCCGGGCTGAGGGGAAACGGTACGGGAGGACTCATCTGGCCTACCTCACCGCCATATGCGCCCTGAAGCAGGTGCTGCCGGTCCGGGACGCGGGACTGCTTGCCGCGCACGGAAAGGATGAGGAGCCGCAGGAGGTCTACGGGCGATTCCGGGAGGAGCTGGACCGGGCCATGGGGGATACGGCGGGGCGGCTGGAGGAATGCGGGGAGGAAGACCTGCCCCAACTGGCCCTGTCCCTCGCCCTGCACAGTTACGCCAACAGGCTGGCCTGTGAAAGGATCATGGACCTGATCCGGGAGAGGGAGCCGGAGAAGGCCGGAAAAACGAAAAAAAGCAAAAAGGAGAAATGAACCATGAGCGAGTATATCATTGTGACCGATTCCTCCGCCGACCTGACCCAGGAGCTGGTGGAGGAGCTGGGGATCAGTGTTCTGCCCCTGAGCTTTACCATCCGGGGCACCACCCTGGAGGATCACCCCGATAAGAGGAATATGAGCTCCAAGGAATTTTACCAGCTCCTCCGGGACGGGGAGACCTCCACCACGGCGGCGGTCAATATGCAGCAGTATATGGACCTTCTGGACCCGGTCCTGTCCGGGGGGAAGGATGTGCTCATTCTCTCCTTTACCTCGGGCCTGTCCAACACCTGCCAAGCCTCCATGATGGCGGCGGCGGAGCTGCGGGAGAAGTTCCCGGAGCGGAGGATCGAGGTGGTGGATACCCTCTGCGCCTCGGCGGGACAGGGGCTTTTGGTCTGGTGCGCCGGAAAAAAGCGGCTGGCCGGGGAGAGCCTGGACGCGGTCCGGGACTGGTGTGAGGACAACAAGATGAAGGTCTGCCACTGGATCACGGTGAACGACCTGATGCACCTGAAGCGGGGGGGACGGATCTCGGCCACCACCGCGTGGGCGGGGACCCTGCTCCAGATCAAGCCCATTATCCATCTGGATGACCAGGGGAAGCTGGACACGGTGGACAAGGCCCGGGGCCGGAGAGCCGCCCTGGACTACCTGGTGAACAAGGTGGCGGATACGGCGTTCGAGCCCCGGGAGCAGACGGTATTCCTCAGCCACAGCGACTGCCTGGAGGATACGGAGTATATTGCCCAGCAGCTAAAGGAGAAGTGCGGGGTCAAGGACGTGAAGATCTGCGACATCGGCCCCGTCATCGGCTCCCACACCGGCCCGGGGTGTGCGGTGGTGTTCTTCTTCGGCCAGCCCCGTTGACAGAAATGCCGGGATACAGTACAATTTAAGTAAGTTTTCAACCAAGACGGCGGGGGAAGACCTCCGCCGTCTTTTGACAGGAGGCAGAAGCGTGGATCAGTGGCTGGAAGTGACGGTGGAGACCACCGACGCGGAGATGGAGGCCCTGTGTGCCCGGCTCACCATGAACGGGGCCGAGGGCCTGGTGCTGGAGAATGAGACCGACTTTAAGACCTTTTTAGAGCAGAACCGTCAATACTGGGACTATGTGGACGACGCCCTCCTGGAGCGGATGCGGGGGGTGGCCCGGATCAAGTTCTATGTCACCGACGACGATGGGGGGAGGGCCCAGATGGCCCAGGCCCTGACCGGGATACCCAACCCCGTGTCCACCCTTCCCATGAAGGAGGAGGACTGGGCCTACGGTTGGCAGAAATACTACCAGCCCATGGCGGTGGGGGAGAAGGTCTACATCGTCCCCGAATGGGAGCGAGGCAAGCCGGTTCCCCAGGGGAGGACGGCGGTCTATCTGAACCCCGGCCTTACCTTTGGCACCGGTTCCCACGCCTCCACCCAGCTCTGCCTGTCCCTTCTGGAGAGGTATCTCCGGCAGGGGGCGGCGGCGCTGGACCTGGGGTGCGGCAGCGGGATCCTCTCCATCGCCGCCATGAATCTGGGGGCGGAGCGGGCCGTTGGGGTGGATATCGACCCCAAGTCGGTGGACGTGGCCTATGAGAACGCCGAGCTAAACGGCGTGGGGAAGGACCGCTACCTGGTCCGGGCGGGGAACGTCCTGTCCGACAAGGGCCTGGTGGAGGAGCTGGCCCAGGGGGGACCCTGGGATCTGGTGCTGGCCAATATTGTGGCTGACGTGATCATCCCCCTTGCCGCCCAGGTGGAGCGGTATTTGGCCCCCGGCGGCACCTTTATCTGCTCGGGCATTATCGACACCCGGGCCGACGAGGTCCATGCCGCCCTTGAGAAAAACGGTCTCCGCATACTGGAACGGCTGGAGCGGGATGGCTGGTGCGCCATGGCGGCCTGCTCCGGGGGCGGGCAATGAGCCTCAAAGCGGTCGTCCGGTCCATCGCCCTGCCTCCGGACCGGCGGACGCTGGTGATCAGCGATATCCACGGCAACCTGCCCTTTCTGAAGGGGGTATTGGACAAGGCCGGATTCTGCAAGGAGGATATCCTCATTATCCTGGGGGATATCCTGGAGCGGAACGAGGGGAGCCTGGATACCCTGCGGTATGTGATGGAGCTGTCCCGACGGTATACGGTATATACCCTGCTGGGCAACTGCGACAATATCATCCCGGCCTTTGTGGACCAGCGGTACATATTCAGCGATGAGTTTTACCATGAGAGATGGTTTGGAAGGCTGGGGGAGAAAAGCGTCCTGGTGAAGATGGCCCATTTGGCGGGGGTCCCCATCGAGGACCCGGCGGATTACCCCGCCGCCCGGGAGGCCATCGCCCGGGCCTTTCAGCCGGAGCTGGATTTCCTCCGGAGCCTGCCCCACATCTATGTGAACGGGGACTATCTCTTTGTCCACGGCGGCGTTCCCCGGGAGGATAAGCTGGAGGAGCTGGACGCTTACGACTGCATGAAGAACGACGATTTCCTGGGCCAGGGCCGGTCCTTCCGCCGCTGGGTGGTGGTGGGCCACTGGCCCGTGACCCTGTATCGGGGGGATATCCCCTCGGCCAAGCCTATTTTGGAGCGTGAGCGCCACATTGCCAGCATTGACGGGGGCTGTACCCTGAAGGCGGACGGCCAGCTCAACGCCCTCATCCTGCCCCGGGAGCCGGGGGGAGAGTTCTCCTATGTGGCCTACGACGGCTTCCCGGTGATGACCGCCCTGGACGGGCAGGAGCCCTCCGCCGACCCGGTGAATATCCGCTGGGGGAGAAGCGCCCTGGAGGTGCTGGAGAGGGGCTCGGAGCTGTCCCTGTGCCGCCACCTGGAGACAGGTCGGGTCCTGGAGGTCCTTACCGAGTACCTTCGCTATGACGGGCAGGGGGTCCACTGCGAGGACTCCACCGACTACCACCTCCCGGTGACCCCGGGAGACCGCCTCAGCGTGGTCCGGCGGATCAGCCGGGGGGCCCTGTGCAAAAAGGACGGTGTGACCGGCTGGTATTTTGGAAGACTGCGATAACTATGAAGACTGCAATCATATTTTGAAAGGGGAACGGCATCATGATGAACTTTCAGTACTACACCCCCACCAAGGTGATCTTTGGCAAGGGGACCCTGGACCAGGTGGGAGAGCAGGTCAAGGCCTTCGGGGGCAAGAAGGTCCTGATCCATTACGGCGGTGGCAGCGTAAAGCGCACCGGCGTGTTGGACCGGGTGAAGGCCTCCCTGGAGGCGGCCGGCGTGGGCTACGTGGAGCTGGGGGGCGTAGTCCCCAACCCCCACCTGGGGCTTGTGCGGGAAGGCGTCGCCCTGTGTGAGAAGGAGGGGGTGGACTTCCTTCTCCCCGTGGGGGGCGGCAGCACCATCGACTCGGCCAAGGCCATCGGCTACGGTGTGGCCTGCGGGGGCGACGTGTGGGACTTCTTTGACTTCAAGCGGACCCCCACCGCCTGCCTCCCCATCGGTGCGGTGCTCACCATCGCCGCCGCGGGCAGCGAGATGAGCGATTCCTCCGTGATCACCAACGAGGACGGCGGCATCAAGCGGGGTTGCAACAGCGACCTGTGCCGGTGTAGATTCGCCATCATGGATCCGGAGCTGACCATGACCCTCCCCGATTACCAGACCGCCTGCGGCTGCACCGATATCCTGATGCACACCCTGGAGCGGTACTTCAACCTGGACAAGATGGCCCTCACCGACGCCCTGGCCGAGGGGCTGATGCGGACCGTTATTGAGGCGTCCAGGATCCTGGCGAAGGACCCCAAGGATTACGACGCCCGGGCCAATGTGATGTGGGCCAGCAGCCTGTCCCACAATGGGCTTACCGGCTGCGGCGCGGGCAAGGGGGACTGGGCCTGCCACCGGCTGGAGCATGAGCTGGGCGGCATGTTCGATGTGGCCCACGGCGCGGGACTGGCCGCGGTGTGGGGCACCTGGGCCCGGTATGTCCTCTCCGAGTGCCCGGGCCGGTTCGCCAAGCTTGCCGTCAATGTGCTGGGGGTGGAGCCCCAGGCCGACGACACCGCCACCGCGCTGAAGGGGGTGGAGGCCATGGAGAACTTCTTCCGGGCCATCAGGATGCCCACCAACCTGAAGGAGCTGGGCCTGGTGCTCACCGAGGAGCAGGTGCTGGAGCTGGCCGAGAAGTGCGACGCGGCCACCCGGGGCAATCTGGGGGCCGCCAAGCACTTGACCCGGGAGGACATGGCGGAGATCTACCGCCGGGCGAAATAAGTTGGGCAGACGCTTCCCAGCCTTTTCCCTTCGGCCCTACAAAGGGCAAGGGGCAAGGGCGGGTTCCAAACCCGCCCCTACAGAAGCTCCGTCATACATGGCGCCACATCCCTTTTTTGCAGATGGAGGTGGGATAGGGTGGGGCGCGCCGCCCTTGCCCTCGACTGCCCCTGACCCTGGACCCTTGCCCTCGGGACCCTGATTCCGGGACCTTGACCCTGACCTCGGACCTTCGTAGGGGCGCATAGTATGCGCCCGCGGGGGCAAGAACGCGGAACGTTAGCCGAAAAACGAACGAACCCCCACGGCGTTACGAAGTAAGCCGTGGGGGTAAACTTTCAAACGATAGAACAACTAAAGGGGAGTTTCCAAAGAGGGGCCGCCACAGCGGTCCCTCTTTGGTCGTTGAGAGAGGGGGTCCAGGGGGAGAGAGAGAATCGAAACTCTCTCCCCTTGGCGGTTTCTTGGGGGGTCTGGGGGGTCATTCTTTGCCGCCAAAGAATGATCCCCCAGGACTACCCAGTGAAAATAGAGGGACATGGGCGGATAATATCTGCCCCTACAGTAGGATGGGGAATGGATTACCCACCAGTCTGAAGACTGGTTCCAAATGACAAGACAAGGTGGGTTAATCCCTCGGCCAATCCAATCCCTTGGGCAGCCCGAGAATGTAGTCGGAAGATACCTTATAAAGGCGGCACAACTCTCTCAATCTCCCAATCGTCATAAGTTGCGTACCATTCTCATATTTCCCGATTTGCTGCCGGGTGGTATGCAGGGCCTCGGCGACCTCCTGCTGGGTCTTGTCCTGGTCCTCCCGGATGGCCTTTAGTTTTTCATAGTATTCCATAATGTTCATTCCTCTCGGGCTTGGATAAAAGCATTATATACGCACCCTATAAGATTCTGCTTGACAAGAATCCTATAGGGTGCTATATTTCAAAGAAAAGAACCTTATAAAGTGCAAGGAGACGATGATATGAGTGAGCAAAGAATAAAACTGGCGGAGGAGATCGCCAAGCTCCGGGAACAGCAGGGAATGACCTTCAAAGCCATCGGGGAGATGTATCAAATCTCTCCGGGAAAGGTCTCCTACCTGTATCAGGACTTCCTTCGCCGCCGCCGGCTGGCGCGGGTCCGGGAAATGTACCAGCAGGAAAACCGCCAATTGACCGTCTCTGTCAAGATGACCCTGGGGGAGATCGTAGTCCTGCGGCGGATATTGGCCTTTTACCAGACCTGGGTGCGACGGGAAAGCCTCCGCCGACGGGGGGAAAACCCGCTGTTTCAGGAGCCGGACTGCGTTACAGCGGAATATTTGAGCAGCCGTTTTGGGGAATTGGAGAAGGAAAAGCGGCGGAGAGCCCAGGAAAACAAGGTTTTATCCCCAAAACCTATTGACATTTCCAAAATGGATTGATATACTACTAAAGCCGCTTTGAATGGGTCCCTAAGTGAGGTGCAAACATCTCCGCCCCCGACAGCGAGCCCGTAATGAAGGAGTTGAAAGCAAATGCACGCAATCATCGAGACCGGCGGCAAGCAGTATAAGGTGGCGGAGGGGGATACCCTCTTCATCGAGAAGCTGCCCAACGAGGCCGGCGACAAGATCACCTTTGACAAGGTCCTGGCCGTCATCAACGGCGACAAGGCTACCTTTGGCGCTCCCGTTGTGGAGGGCGCCGCGGTGGAGGCCGAGGTGGTAAAGAACGGCAAGGGCAAGAAGATCATAGTCTTCAAGTATAAGCCCAAGAAGAACTACCGCCGGAAGCAGGGCCATCGTCAGCCCTACACCAAAGTGACCATCGGCAAAATCAAGGCCTGATGATCCAGGCCACGTTTCACATGGAGGGGCGCGACATCGTCTCCTTCCAGGTGGAGGGCCACAGCGGTCTGGGGTCAGCGGGGAACGACGTTCTCTGCGCCGCCGTCACCAGCGCGGTCCGGCTTACCGAGTGCGCCGTCAACGACGTACTGGGGCTGGAGGCCAGCGTGAAGGTGAAGCCCGAGAAGGCCCTCATTTCCCTCAAGCTCCCCGGAGGACTGGGGCAGACCAACGAGAGCACCTGCCAGACTCTGATGGCGGCTCTGATGGTCTACTTCACCCAGCTTCAGGAGGAGTATCCCGACAATATCATCGTCATGGAGGTGTAATACCAATGCTGAATATCGGTCTGCAGTTTTTCGCCCACAAGAAGGGCGGCGGCTCCACCAAGAACGGCCGTGATTCC
>JAAWNQ010000034.1 GCA_022799035.1 Oscillospiraceae bacterium | reverse complement strand
GAACACAACTGACGTGTTTGATGAGATCCCCCGGTATGACATGGCCGTGGTTCTCCGGGCTGCGGCCAAGAAGTTGGGCATCATCGAAACCCAGGCTCAGGCCAGTGAAGTCACTGATTACCCGGATATTCCGACCCGGTATGCTGAGGCTGTTCTCACCGTCTATGGGATGGGTCTCATCAAGGGCGACAATGCTGGAAGGTTCAACGGAGCAAATACCATGACCAGAGCAGAGATCGCCACCGTTATCATGCGGCTGGATCGGGCTACCTCTGGTGGCACTACGCCCCCCTCCCCCACTCCAACCCCCACCGAATCTGCACCTGTAGAGTCTGTGGCTCCTACCGTTCCCCCTGATGAGGAGTTGGTGACCTACGATGTTTGGGGATATGTTACGAAGGTAGATCATGTAATTGGTCAGCCTGCTAATGATAAAGATACTTGGCTCCATGGCACGCAGTTAAAGCTCTACTACACAGGGGATGGAGGAAAGACCTCAACATTGGTGGCCGAGGCAACAGCAGGCTCGGACTCGATAGCCAAATATAACATGACCTTTGAGGCCCCAGAGAGTTGGGGCAGTTCCGCCAACCACGAGGCTGGCAATGGCTTCTATTTCAGCGCTGAAACGGTATTGGATGGCCAGCGGTTGGTGACCAGTGATTTGCGAACCGATGGTCGGGCCTATAAGGACATCCTGGAGATTGTCCCCGGTAATGACGGCATGTATAATTACCGTGGAGTAGAACTCACTGTCCCTGATGGAGAAAAGGCTAAGTTCACCTTTCAGGGGTATGTTGAGGGTGTCCACTTTACTACGGATGAGCCATATTGCCGAATGGCAAACTTCACTGTCCGGCTTCATCTTGCGGATGGAACGCTCGTTGCTGAAGCAGTAAGTGGAGTGGACGGTACTTTCTCTATGGAGTGCGAGGTGGACGCCCTGGATGGCGGCTTTGACATAAAGCAAAACCTGTACTATGTTACCTCATCTGGAGTCTACAAGGGTGTAGAGTATGAGATGGAGCCTTTCAATATGCGCGGTGAACTCATGCTTGAGACACTTGAGCAATTGCATGTGGTTGGATCTGATGGAAAGCCGAATAGTAATCCAAACTACAGGCTCCAAATTATAGAGGAAGATCACCGCAAATAAACAATTCTTGCGGAACTCCGTAGAAAAGTCAAATAAGTCCTATGGAAGGGCGGCATCACACATGATGCCGCCCTTTTCTGTTTTAAAATCCAACCTTTCGGAGGGCTGTTGGGGTGAGGGAGGCCGCGCCCTGGGGCGGGAGGGCTTTTGGAGGCTGGGTTTTGGCAAAAACGGAGATTTTTCTTTTTCTTTCGGCTTTTCTCTTTACGAAATCCTTAGGGCGGTATATAATCTTTTTATATAGCGTTTTCTTAACAAAGAGCGATACTGTTGCCTAGTCAAAGAGGAGGGCGAGCCTTTGAGCGCTACCAATGTGATCTCGATGCTGGGTTCCATCGCGCTGTTTCTGTTCGGTATGTCCACCATGACCGACGGTCTGGCCCAGGTGTCGGGCGGACGGCTGGAGGGGATCCTGGAGCGGCTTACGGACAACGTTTTTAAGGGGGTCCTGCTGGGGGCCCTGGTCACCGCCGTTATCCACTCCTCGGCCACCACCACGGTGATGTGCGTGGGCTTTGTCAACGCAGGAGTGATGAAACTGCAGCAGACGGTGGGCATCATCATGGGGGCCAACATCGGCACCACGGTGACCGCCCAGATCCTGCGGCTGGCCAGTATCTCGGACAATTCCAACCCCATCCTCACCGCTTTGCAGCCCGCCGTGCTGGGACCGGTGCTGGCGGTGATCGGCATTATCCTTTACATGTTTATCTCCAAGGGGAGCAAGAAGAGCGTGGGGCAGATCTTTATCGGCATGGGCCTTCTCTTCATCGGGATGAACTCCATGACCGCGGCGGTGGCCCCCTTGCAGAACGAGCCCTGGCTGGCCGAGCTGATGGCGGCCCTGACCAACCCGGTGCTGGGAATGCTGGTGGGCGCGGTTCTCACCGCCATTTTGCAGAGCTCCACCGCCTTTACGGGCATTTTGCAGGCCCTGAGTACCACGGGGATCATCCGGTTCAATATGGCGATCCCCCTCATTATGGGGCAGAATGTGGGGACCACCCTCACCGCCGTACTGTCCAGCGCGGGGGCCAACAAAAACGCCAAGCGGACGGCCCTGATCCACCTCTTTTTCAACGTGATCGGGTCGGTGTTTTTCCTGATCCTGTTTTACGCGGGCAACGCCATCGTCCATTTCGACTTCTGGGAGAGCGTGATGGACATGGGGACCATCGCCAATTTCCATCTGGTGTTCAACCTGGCCTGTACGGCGCTGCTGCTGCCCTTCAACAGGCAGCTTGTGCGGCTGGTGGAGAAGCTGGTGCCCGGGGAGGCCCGGCAGCTTGACGACCTGTCGGTGCTGGACGAGCGGTTTTTGTCCACCCCCTCGGTGGCCCTGGAGCGGGCCCACGACGCGGTCATCGCCATGGGTACCTACGCCCACAGCAATTACAAGCTGGCGGTGGAGCTGCTGAACCACTACGACCCCAAGAAGCTGGAGGAGCTGAACGAGACCGAGGTGGCCCTGGACAGGATGGAGAACGCCCTAGACAACTATCTGGTAAAGCTCACCGACCGGCCGCTGAACCAGCAGGACAGCGCCCACGTGTCGGAGCTTCTGCACACCCTCTCCGACTTTGAGCGGATCGGGGATTACGCGGTAAACGTGGCCGAGTCCGCCGCCGCCATGCAGGAGAAGGGGCTGAGCTTCTCCCCCATCGCGGTGGAGGAGCTGGACGCCCTGACCCGGGCGGTGAACGAGACCATTGAGAAGGCGCTGGACTGCTACCGGGAGCGGTCCTATGAGCTCTCCCTCCAGGTGGAGCCCTTGGAGGAGGTGGTGGACCTGCTGAAGGACGACCTGCGGGCCCGGCATGTGGAGCGGATCAAGACGGGGGCCTGCACCATCGAGACGGGGACCCAGTTTTTGGAGCTGCTGATCAACCTGGAACGGATCTCGGACCACTGCTCCAATGTGGCTATCGTGATCCTGCGGCAGACCGCCCCCAAGGATGATCTGGTCCACACCGACACCCACGCCTACACCCACGAGCTTCACCACGGGCACAATCCCCAGTTTGAGCAGATGTTCGCCGAGAGCAAGGCCAAATATTATGATCCGCTGAAGGCGGT
Organism: Oscillospiraceae bacterium; assembly: GCA_022799035.1. Taxonomy (GTDB): domain Bacteria; phylum Bacillota; class Clostridia; order Oscillospirales; family Oscillospiraceae; genus Vermiculatibacterium. The sequence continues at coordinate 15,936 of JAAWNQ010000034.1, read as the reverse complement.
GGATCCGCTGTTGGGGAAAGACTGAGGGAGTTAAAAGTGAAAAATTAAAAGTTAAAAATGGGAGCCACGCTGTAGTTGGTACAGCGTGGCTCCTTTTTTTGGGGGTGTTTTGGGTTTTTTGGGGGGTGGGGCGTGTTCGCCGGAGTGTGGGGGGGGCGGCAGGATGGGGTGCCAGGCGGGTCTGGGACCCGCCCCTACGGAGGGCGGGAGTCTTTTTTGGGAGGTGTTTGGGGTTTTAGGGGGAGGGGGAGGGAGGGAAAAAGGGGCGGCGTTGTACTGGGTACAACGCCGCTTGGCTTTTTCATTTTTCACTTTTCACATCTCATTGTCCAGGGGCAGGGGCTGGGGGGGCTGGGCGCTTTCCAGGGCCTCGATCTGGGATTGAATGGCGTCCAGGGCGGCGTCCCGATCGGAGAGACCGGCGGTGAGATCCTGGATCCCCCGGTCCGCCCGGTCCAGTTCCTGGGTGAGCTGGGTGGCGGCGGCGGTGAGGTCGGCCCGGAGACGGTCGTAAGCCTGACGGGTCTTGGCAAACCACTCCTTCACCTGCTCCTGGTGGCGCTGGGCGCGCTCCCGGCCCTCCCGCTCAATGGCCTGCGCCCGGCCGTGGGCCTCCAGCTCGATGCTGGCGGTGCGGTCCTTCACCGCCTCGTAGGCGGTGGCGGCGGGGAGCACCTTGTCCAGTTGGTCCTGAAGCTGGTCGTTGAGGGCGCGCAGGTCCTCCCGCTCCTCCTCGGTGCGGCAAAGGAGATCATCCTTTTCGGAAAGCTGGGCGGCCAAACGGCGGTTCTCCTCCTCCAGGGCGGCCACCTGCTGGGACAGAGCGGCGGCCTGCTCGCTCTCCCCGGCCCGGGCCAGCTTCTCCTGGGCCAGCTCCTTCTGGAGGGCGGCCAGCTTTTCGGCGTGCTCCTTGGCGCTGCGCTCCAGGTAATTCATCACATCCTGCTTCTGAAACCCGCCGAAGGTGGCGGTACGGAACTGAAATCCACTTTCATTCATGGAGTTTTCCTCCTTTTTCCCTACTTTGGGATATTATCATAACACATATTTCGACGGATGACAACCTTGGAAAAATAAAAGGAACTTTTTTCCTCCCCTTTCGTCTAAAAGGGCAAAGATCCGGAGAAGGAGGCCACCATCATGAAATTCCGTCGCGCCCTACCCCTTCTGCTGTCCCTGGCCCTGCTGGGGGGCTGCGCCACAGCGTTGGTCCAGCCCCAGGAGAGAGTGGTCAGACCTCTGCCGGTCCCCCAGGGGTCCCTGCCTCCGGTGGGAGAGCTGATCTGTACGGCCGAGGGGGCCCTGGACGGGTATCAGACCTTCGCGGTGGAGCTTTTGCGGAGGAGCCTGGCGGAGGGGGAAAACACGCTGGTGTCCCCCCTATCGGTGGCTCTGGCCCTGGGGATGACGGCCAACGGGGCCGCCGAGGAGACCCTGGCGGAATTTGAGTCCCTGTTCGGGCTGAGCCGGGATGCGCTGAACTCCCTGTGCGCCCGGTTTCTGGCGGATTACGCCAAGCTGGGGGGCTCCACCCAGGCCACGGTGGTGAACAGCCTGTGGGCCGACCCGGATATGGCCCTGGCCAACGGGTTTGTGCTGCGGTGCCAGGAGACCTATGGGGCGGAGCTGTTCCAGGAGGATCTTCAGGAGCCGGGGACGGTGGAGGCGGTAAACCGGTGGGTCAAGGAGGCCACCCGGGGACTGATCCCCCAGGTGGTGGAGAAGTTCGACCCCGACGCGGTGCTGGCCCTGGTCAACGCCGTCTACCTGAAGAATATGTTCGCGCGACCCTTTGAGACCCCCCACTCAGACTGGGAGATGGACTTCACCGCCGGCGACGGAACGGTGAGCCATCCCAAGGGGATGGTCAACGGCGTCCGGAGGGAGGAGTATATCTTCTCCGAGGATGGACAGGGGGTGATCCTGCCCTATGACGACGGACGGCTGGGACTGCTGATGATGCTGCCCCGGGAGGGGATGACCCTGTCCGACTATCTGGCGGGGTGGGATGGGAGCACGGTCTCCTCCCTCCTGGCCGTCAGGGAGGACCGGCTGGTGAGCCTTACCTGCCCCAAGTTCAAGGCGGAGTGGGAGGGGTCTTTGCGGAGCAGTCTCTCGGCCATGGGGCTGGAGGGGGCCTTTGACCCGGAACGGGCCGACTTCTCCGCCATGGGCAGTGTTCCGGACAGGCCGGAGAGCAATATCTGTATTGGGGACGTGGTCCACAAGACCGTCTTTGAGTTCAATGAAAAGGGCACCGAGGCCGCGGCGGTGACGGCGGTGGAGATGATGGCTCCCACCTCCGCTCCCCCGCCGGAGGATCTGGTCTATCTGCGGTTTGACCGGCCCTTTGTGTATGGGATCGTGGATCTGGAGCTGGGCGTTCCCCTGTTCCTGGGCTGCGCTGAGGAAGTGAAAAATTAAAAAATAAAAGTGAAAAAGCCACGCTGTACTTGGTACAGCGTGGCCTTTTTTTGTTGAAAGGGGCGAGGAGGGGTAAGAGAGCGGGCGGTAGACGTAAGGTGGTTTGGATTCGCCGGAGGGCAGTCGGAAATGTTGGGAGATGCCGCCGGGCGGGTCGGAGACCCGCCCCTACAAAGGCAGGTTAAGTGTGTTATGCCGGGGACAGTTTGAGGAAAAGGGGCGGCGCTGTACCAGGTACAACGCCGCCCTTTTTTCACTTTTAACTTTTAACTTTTCACTTATCTTGCCAGATAGATGGCCTTGGCCGCCTTATACATCATATAGCAGTCCAGCTTGGCGGTGGTCTCGAAGGGGGAGTGCATGGACAGGACCGGCACACCGGCGTCCAGAGTGTCGATATCCCGCTCCGCCATATAGGCCGCCACGGTGCCGCCGCCGCCGGCGTCCACCTTGCCCAGCTCGGCCATCTGCCAGAGGACCTGGGCCTGGTCAAAGACACGGCGGGCAAAGCCCACCACCTCGGCGGAGGCGTCGCTGGCCCCGCCCTTGCCCCGGGAGCCGGTATACTTGCACAGGCCCACGCCATGGTTGATGAGGGCGGAGTTCCGCTTCTCATAGACCTCGGCAAAGTTGGGGTCATAGGCCGCGGACACGTCGGCGGAGAGGCAGAAGGAATGCTCGTAGCAGGTTTTCAGGGAGACCCGCTGGGCATCGCACAGGTCACTCATGAAGGTGTCGAAGGCGGCGGACTTCATACCGGAGACGCCGGTGGAGCCGATCTCCTCCTTGTCGGCCAGCATACACACCGCGGTGTGGGCGGGTGTATCCAGGTCCAGGAGGGCGGCCAGACAGGCGTAGGAGCACACCCGGTCATCCTGGCCGTAAGCCCCGATGAGGGAGCGGTCAAAGCCCACGTCGCTGGCCCGGAAGGCGGGGACGGCCTCCAGCTCGGCGGAGATGAAGTCGGCCTCCACCAGACCGTATTTCTGGCTCAAAATGTCCATGATAGCCAGCTTCACCCGGTCGGAGCCCTCGTCGTCCTTGAAGGGCCGGGAGCCCACCAGGATGTTCAGGCTCTCGCCGGGGATGGCCTCTCCCAGGGGCTTCTTGGACTGCTCGGCACCCAGGTGGGGCAGAAGGTCGTCCACGGTGAAGACCGGATCCCCGGCTCCGGCGCCGATGGCAACCTTGATGGAGGAGCCGTCGGAGCGGACCACCACGCCGTGGAGCTCCAGAGGAATGGTGACCCACTGGTACTTGCGGATGCCGCCGTAGTAGTGGGTCTTCAGGAAGCAGAGCTCGCTGTCCTCATAAAGGGGGTTGGGCTTCAGGTCCAGACGGGGGGAGTCGATATGGGCCGCGCCGATGGAGACGCCGTCGGCCATGGACTTCTCTCCGATGACGGCCAGCATCACCGCCTTGCCCCGGTTTACACGGTAGAGCTTATCCCCGGGCTTCACCGTCATCCCCCGGGTGAAGGGGGCAAAGCCCCTGGCCTGGGCCTGACGGACGGCCTCATCCACCGCCTCCCGCTCGGTCTTGGCGGCGTCCAGAAACTTTTTGTACTCCTCGCAGTAGGCCCCCACCAGGGAGGCGTCCTCGTGGGAGATCCGGTCATAGCCGTTCTTGGGCTCGTTGAGAAGCTGCTCCCGCCGGAGCTGGGCGGGGGTCTTTACCTTGTCATCCATATGCGTACCTCCTTAGGTATTGTGTGGTTAGGATACCACGAAATGATGAACTTTTCTACCCGATGGGAAAATTTTTTCCGGAACCGGACGGCCCCATGGGACCGCCCAGCCCTGGGGAGGGTCAGGCAAGGAGGGGGCGAAAAAGGGAGAGGGCCTTGGCCTCCAGAGCCTGGGGCGGCTCCCCCGCTTGACTTTCCAGGATGTGGTCGGCCTGGGAGCGGTAGTAGCTGTCCGGCTTTTGGGAGTCCACCCGGCGGCAGGCGTAGGCTTCGTCGATGTGGTCCCGGGCCATGATCCGCCGGATCCGCAGTTCCCTGGGGGCCAGCACCGCCACCACCGTATCACAGAGGGCGGACAGGCCGCTCTCCACCAGGGCGATGGCGTCGATCGCCAGGGCGGGGCATCCCTCGGTCCGGGCGGCTTTCACCCTCTCCTCCACCGCCGCCGCCACCCGGGGATGGGTGAGGGCGTTGAGCTCCTCCAGACGGTGGGGATAGACCAGGGCGGCCAGACGCTTTCGGTCCACCTCTCCCCTGTGGTCCAGGATATCCTCCCCAAAGGCTTGGGTAAGAGCGGTTTTCAGCTCCCCACTCTCCCGGAGAAGGCGGTGGTATACCTGATCCGCGTCCACCAGTTCCGCCCCAAGGGACCCCAGGGCGTGAAGAACGGTGGTCTTTCCCGCCCCGGTGGGACCGGTGATGCCGATGACCTTCATCAGGTGTTGGCGGAGACTTCCGCTTCCACTACGTCCTCGGTGGCGGCCATGGCCTGGAGGGTCTTGTCCAGAAGGGCGTCCAGCTCCCAGCCCAGAAGCTCCGCCCCCTGGGCGATGCACTCCCGGGAGCAGCCGGCGGCAAATTTTTTATCCTTGAACTTCTTTTTCAGGCTCTTAAGCTCCATGTCCTTGGTGGACTTGGAGGGCCGCATGAGGGCGGCGGCCCCGATGAGCCCGGTGAGCTCGTCGCAGGCGAAGAGGACCTTCTCCATCTCATGCTCGGGTTTACAGTCGGTGCCCGTCATGCCCCAGCCGTGGGCGCAGACGGCGTGGATAAATTCAGGGGTGAAGCCGGCCTCCTCCAGGAGCTGGGGGGCCTTGACGCAGTGTTCCTCGGGCCACTTCTCAAAGTCCACATCGTGCATGAGGCCCGCGGCGGACCAGAACTCCCGGTCCTCCCCGTGGCCCAGGTCGTCGGCAAACCAGCCCATCACCGCCTCCACGGTGAGGGCGTGGCGGATGTGGAAGGGCTCGGTGTTGTAGGTCTTCAGGACGTTCAGGGCCTCGTCCCGGGTCTTGCCGATGGTGAGGGTGGACATGGGGATCATCCTTTCTTTTTTCGTGAATGTGGGTATTTACGGCGGGGGCAAGCCCCCGCCCTACTTTTGGGGAAGGAGAGCCTCAAAGCTCTCCAGCACAGCCTGGGCATTACAAATATGATACATTACCAGACCCGTCCCATAGCAGAAGTCACTGCCTTGGCCCAGGGCCATGTGGTAGGGGCGGTAGTCGTCTCCGTAGTAGAAGGATACCTCCATGGTATACCGGTAGGAGGTCCGATTGGTGAGATTCCCCCGGGCCTTGACCTGGCCCAGAAGCTCCGCCGCAAGGGCCTGGTCAAAGTCCGTGAGGGTCTGACCGTTATACTCAATGCGGATGTTCCGGATCTCCCCCGGGTCCTTCACCAGGGGGCGGGGGACGGCGAGCCAGAGGATCAGGAGAAGCAGGGCGGCGGCCAGGAGGGCCAGCAGGATACGCCAGGGCATTTCAAAGGATCGCCACAGCTTCTTCATGGTTTACTCTCCTTTCAGCTTATGAAGGGCCTCCGCCTCGGTTGCCAGGAAAAACACGGTCTTGCCCCGGTTGCTCTCCCGGATGAAGTCCTGGAGGGGCTTGCTGGTGTATCCGGAGAAGTCCCCCAGGATGGCTACCTTCATCTGGTAGTTGACGAATTTTTGCAGCACCTCCCCGGCAAGGCCGGTGGCCAGACGGAAGAAGTCCTCGCTGAGCGCCTCCTTGGGGAGGATAAGGGCCTCGCAGCCCGTCTCATACCGGGCGGAGGCGATTAGATCCATGGCCTCTCCGCTCTGGGCCACTGGAGCCTCCCAGGTGCGGAGGATGGCAATGGTATCGGTAAGCTTTTCAAAGTTCATGGGTATATCCCTTTCTATTTCTTTTTATTCAGCTCCCCCTCCACCAGCTCCAGGGCCAGGGTGAAGGCGGCCACCCGGCGCTTGGCCAGGGTGATCTGGGCTTTGTAACGGGTGGGGTCGGGCTTGGTCTCCAGGGTCTTGACCACCTCGTTCAATTTATGGACGGTGGAGGCGATCTGACGGCGGGCCTCGATCAGTTCCTCTCTGGTATAGTCCATGGCGGGCCTCCTCACTCAGATAGGGGCATGTGGAAATAGGCCTTGAGCTTCCGGCGGGAGAAGGCGTAGAGATACCCTCCCGCCTGGATCAGACCGAAAGCCCCCTTGACTGGGTCTATAAACAGATTGACCGCACCCATCGCCAGATTGATCCAAAGGCAGACCTCCGTGACCCACCACAGGGCCTGCTTCCGGACAAAGAGGCCCACCAACATGGCGATCCAGTCAATGGGGAAGTTCAGGCTCCCCCTGGGCAGGGTAAACAGAACATTCTCCAGAGCGACCATCACAGTCCGCACCCCAAAGAGGATCCGATAGAGGGAGATCCCGCTCTCCTCCGGGTCGGGAGCCTCCTCCGGGATGGGCTCCGGCTGGGGCGGCGGGAGGGGCATCCCGGCCAGACGGTCCAGGGTCACCCCGTAGAGCTCGGCCAGGGCCTTCAAATACTCCACCCCGGGCTCGGCCTGGTTCAGCTCCCACTTGGACACCGACTGGCGGGAGACAAAGAGCCGCTGGGCCACCTCCTCCTGGGAGAGGCCCGCCTCCCTTCTCAAGCTCTGTAAATTTTCACCCAATGTCATGTGTATCACCTCACGTCCATCCTATCCGAGGGGTGGGACTCCGTCAAGCACTTTGGGCGCAACCGAGGGTTGCGAAGGGTCAAACCCGGATGATATGGAAGCCGGCGGCCTTGTTCAGGCGGTTGGTCACCGCAAGGCCGATACCCGCATCCTCAGGAGACTGGGCCCAGATACCGGCCACGGACAGGTGGTCGAAGGAACGGAGAGCCTCGAAGATATGTCTTGCCTGGGCGGCGGGATCGGCGGCGGGGCCCAGGGTCTCCACGGGATGGCCGGGGAAGAGGTGGCGGTACTCGTCAAAGCAGATGATCCCGTCCCCCTCCTCCATGTTCAACTGGATGTACGCCGCCGTGCATCCCGGCTCCCCCTTCACCACGGTGACGGGGGCTTTGGGGGCGTAATGGCGGTACTTCATGCCGGGGGCCTTGGGCTGCTCCCCGGGAGCCATAAGGCGGCGGACGGCGGGGTCTACCTCCACCGAACCCAAGACCTCCTCCAGCTCCTCCAGGGTCACCCCGCCGGGGCGGAGGAGACGGGGGGGCGTGACGGTGAGGTCGATGATGGTGGACTCCACCCCCACGGCGCAGGGGCCGCCGTCCAGGATGGCGTCGATCTTCCCCTCCATGTCCTCCAGCATGGCCGCCGCCGTGGTGGGGCTTGGACGGCCCGAGGTGTTGCCTGAGGGGGCCGCCACTGGAACGTCGGCGGCGACAATGACCTCCCGGGTCACATCACAGGCGGGGCAGCGCATCCCCACGGTATCCAGGCCCGCGGTGACCGCGTCGGGAACCAGGGGCCTCCGGGGCAGGATCATGGTGAGGGGCCCGGGCCAGAAGCGGCGGGCCAGGGCGTAGGCGGCGGGAGGGATGTCCCTGCAATACCGCTCCAGCCAACCCGCGTCGGGGATGTGGAGGATCAGGGGGTTATCCTGGGGACGGCCCTTTGCCTCAAAGATGGCGTGGACTGCCTCCGGATCCAGGCCGTTGGCCCCCAGGCCGTAGACCGTCTCGGTGGGGATGCCCACAAGACCGCCGGAGGTCAAGATCCCGGCGGCCCTCTCTATGTCGTGGGCGGTCAAGCGTTGGGTTTCCATCTCTGTCACCCGATTCAGTCAAAGATGCGGGACTTGGTGCCCTGGAGGTCGATGGTGGTGTAGGGGTCAAAGCCCGCCTTCTGGAGGTAGTTCTTCACCGCCAGGATGCCGTACTTGGGGTTCTGCTTCTCGTCCTCCAGCTCCAGCTCCACAAAGCCCCCCTCCCCGGTCTGGCCGGAGGTGAGGAGCCAGCCGTCGTCGGCCAGGACGGCGTCCAGGTCGGAGCGCATGTCCATAAGGGTCTTATTTTCGGGGAGCTTGGGAAAATCGATGCGGAGTTCCATATCTGGATGTTCCTTCTTTCCATGGTTATTTTCCAAAAGGAGGCGGGCAGACGTTACAGTTCCGCCTCCAGCTGGGCGGCCTGATGGTTGGTGACCAGGGCGTCGATGATCTCGTCGATGGCCCCGTTCATCACCGCGTCCAGCTTGTAGAGGGTCAGGTTCACCCGGTGGTCGGTCATTCTGCCCTGGGGGAAGTTGTAGGTGCGGATGCGCTCGTTGCGCATCCCGGAGCCCACCTGGCTTTTCCGGTCTGCGGCGTAGGCCCCCTCCACCTTCTCCCGCTCCTGCTCGTAGAGGCGGGAGGCCAGGATGCGCATGGCCTTCTCCCGGTTCTGGAACTGGCTTCTCTCCTGCTGGCACTCCACCACCAGGCCTGTGGGTTTATGGATGAGGCGGACGGCGGAGGAGGTCTTGTTGATGTGCTGGCCTCCGGCCCCCGAAGAGCGAAAGACCTGCATCTCAATGTCGGCTTCATTGATGTCCACGCTCACCTCCTCCATCTCGGGGAGGACCGCCACGGTGACGGTGGAGGTGTGGATCCTCCCCCCCGACTCGGTCTCGGGCACCCGCTGGACCCGGTGGACGCCGCTTTCAAACTTCAGGCGGCTGTATGCCCCTGCACCCTGGATGGTGAAGCAGATCTCCTTCAGGCCCCCCAGCTCGGTCTCGCTGGCGGAATCCACCTCCACACTCCAGTGTTTCCCCTCAGCGTACATGGAATACATCCGGTAGAGGTCGGCGGCGAAGAGGGCGGCCTCCTCCCCCCCGACCCCGGCTCTGATTTCCACGATAACGTTCTTATCGTCGCTGGGGTCCTTGGGCAGGAGGAGGATTTTCAATTGATTTTCCAGCTCGGGGAGGGCGGCCTTGGCGGCGGCGAACTCCTCGTGGGCCAGCTCCCCCAGGTCGGGGTCGGAGAGGAGAGACTGGCTCTCCTCCAGGGCCTTCTGAGTCTGGAGATAGGCCCGGTAGGTCTCCATGAGGGACTGGAGCTCCCGCTGCTCCTGGTTCAGTCTCGCCGCCAGGGCGGGGTCGGCGTAGGTGGCGTTGTCGGCAAGGCGCTCCTCCACCTCCTGGTAGCGGAGCTCAATGGTCTTCAGCTTGTCCAGCATGGGTGGGCCTCCTTCCACAGCGATGTCACATCGGGTGCGGGCGGGTCCCGGACCCGCCCCTACGGTATTTTCTTTTTCGTGGGGCCTGACGACCTCGGCAGGCCCTTGACGCGCCGGGTCGTCGCGCCCCACAACTTTCAGGTCCCGCGCCTACCGGTCAAAGACGAAGGATTTCACCAGGGCCAGGGGCTCCCGGAAGAACATCTGGATGGCCGAGGGGGTGTGGCTCACCGGGGCGGCCAGGGTGGAGATGTACTGGTCGTTGTAAATCTCCCCGGGGAGCCTTGCAACCCTGGCCCGGTCCCAGAGCAGCTCGATTCGGGACAGGTGGAAGCCGCTGGAGACCAGGATCACATCATGGGTAAGGCTCCAGCCCTCATCCTCCATTAAGTCCAGGGTGTAGTTGGCGTTCTGCCAGGTGTTCCGGGACTTGTCCTCCATGTAGATCTTCTCCCCGTCCACCCCATGTTCGGTGAGATAGTCATACATACACTGGGCCTCGGAGATATGCTCGTCATCCCCCTTGCCCCCGGTGACCACGATCTTCACGTCCGGATGGTCCTCCCAATAATCCAGGGCGGTATCCAGCCGATCCTGGAGGAGGATGGAGGGCCCCCAGGGCTTCACCTGGCAGCCGAAGATCACCATGACCTGAGGATCCCCCACCACTCTTGTCCGGGCACTCTGATAGATATAGACCTCCAGGGCGGCAAAGCACAGCACTCCCAGGGCCATCAGAAGCAACATCAGGTTCCGGAACGTATGGCGGCCCTTGCCACCGTAGCCGCTGCGGCCGTCCCATATAGGCTCATAGCTCATGACTTCATCTCCTCCAGCTCAGCGGCCAGGGTCTCCCAGACGGTGTAGAGGTGGGCGATCTCCTCCTCCAGGGCCTTCTGCTCCTCCAGCACCTTCTGCAGCTCCAGGTAGTTGGAGGCCACCTCCTGGGCCCGCTCGGTGAGCTCATACTGCTTCTCCTCGGCCTTGGCCACCGCCCGCTCGGCGGCAGCCACCTGCTTCTCCAGCTCCTTGGTGCCCCCGGGACGTTTGGGCTTGTCCTTCTTGGGCTCCTCCTTCTCCGGGGGCGGGCTGTTTTTGGCGTAGACCTTCTGCCGCTCCTGATAGTCCAGAAACTCCTGATAGGTCCCCTTGAAGTCGGAGATATGTCTATCCTCCAGCATCCAGACCCTTTCCGCGAACTCGTTGATAAAGTAGCGGTCGTGGGAGACGAAAAGCAGGTTCCCCTCGTAGGCCCGCACCGCCTCCTCGATCCAGTCCCGGCTGTCCACGTCCAGGTGGTTGGTGGGCTCGTCCAGGATCAGAAGGTTGATCTTCTGGTGCATGAGCTCGCAGAGCTTCAGGCGGCTGCGCTCCCCGCCGGACAGGTCCCGGACCTCCTTAAAAACGTCCTCCCCCCGGAAGTTGAAGGCGGCCAGAGTGTCCCGGGCCTCCTGGGGGGTGCAGTTCAGATCCCAGAGGAGGGTGTCCACCAGGTTCCGCTCCGGGTGGTCGAAGGTGACAAGCTGGGGCAGATAGCCCACCCGGACGGTGGGGCCGAAGCGGAGCTTCCCCCCGGTGGGCTCCAGCTCCCCCAGTAGTATTTTCACGAAGGTAGATTTTCCCGTGCCGTTGTCCCCCAGAAGGGCGATGCGCTCCCCTCCCGCCACCTCCAGGTCCACATTCTCAAAGAGGGTGCGGCCCTCAAAGCCCATGGAGAGGTCCTTCACCGTGAGGACCTCGTCCCCCCGGAACTCCTTCTCCCCAAAGCCCATGGTCAGCTTTCGTTCCTTGGTGGGTCGGTCGGTGGTCTGGATGCGCTCCATCCGCCGCTCCATGTTGATGGCCCGCTTGTAGAGCTTGTCGTTGCCCATGAAGGCCCACAGGCGCATCTTGTCGGCGGCCTCCTGGAGCTGCTCGATCTTGGCCTGCTCCTTCTCGTACTGCTTCAGCTTCTCCTGGAAGCGGCGCTCCTTCTCCTCCACATAGAAGCTGTAGTTGCCCGAGTAGAGCTCCGCCTTGCCGTCGTGGATCTCCACACACCGCTGAACCACCCGGTCCAGAAACCAGCGGTCATGAGAGATAGCCAGAACGGTACCCTTATAGCGGGACAGGTATTCCTCCAGCCACTGGGTGGCGTGGAGATCCAGGTGGTTGGTGGGCTCGTCCAGGAGCAGGATCTCGGTCTCCCGCAGGATGAGCCGGGCCAGGTTCACCCGGGTCTTTTCCCCCCCGGAGAGCTCCGAAAAGAGCTGGGCGCGCATGGCGGGAGGGATGTCCAGGCCGTTGCAGACCTTGTTCAGGTTCATCTCGGTCTCATAGCCCCCCTGCCGCTCGTAAAGGGCGGTGAGGGTGTCGTACCGGGAGAGGGTGGATCTGTCCCCCTCCCCCATCCGCTCGGCCAGGTCGGCCATCTCTTTTTCCATGTCCCGCAGGTGGTCGAAGGCGGTGTTCAGCACGTCAAGAACGGTGTACTCCGCCGGGTAGACGGGGATCTGGGAGATAAGGCCCACCCCCTTCCCGGGGGCGGTGCGGGCCTCCCCCTCGTCGGGGAGGAGCTCTCCGGTCAATATTTTGAACAGGGTGGTCTTGCCCGCGCCGTTCCGGCCCAGGAGCCCCACCCGCTCCCCCTGGTCCACCTGGAAGGAGAGGCCGTCTAAAATTTTTCTGCCCACCTCAAACTCGATGGACAGGTCGGTAACTTGGATGTCTATCATAGGTGCTTCCTTTTCTTGTTCTGGCTGGTTTTGTATTGTGCAGTAGGCGCACAAAGAGCTTTACATGTACGGCCTGTGAGGGAATGGGCGGATTTGCCCGCAGGGGGTACGCCCCTACAGACGGTAGGGGATACCATACCTGATGGCGCGCCGGGTCGTCGCGCCCCACAGGGGGCAGGAACCCAGGCTCCAGGCGGCGGGGGCAAGCCCCCGCCCTACGGGCCCCTCCCACCCAGGCGGCGTATATTACAACGAAAATGCCAAAGGTTACGATGCTGTCAGTGGCAGCGGCGCGAGAGGGACGGCGGGTCGACATGAGGGAGCCGCCGGTCGACAACGGGCGTAACCATAGGGCTTCCATTCGAGGGATAACCTGACAGCGTTGGTGCTCTTTACGGTTGTACCGTAGCCCGTGGTTCATTCCGCTGGTCTTATGCCCTGAAAGATTCGGAGTCCAGAACCGCTTCTAAAGCGGTTTTGACCCCGGCCGGGGAGGCCGGGAAAAGATTGCAAATATGGGGATCGGATTTCTGCCCGCAAGGGGCACGCGCCCATCCGTAAGCGGTATAGCCGCCAACGGCTGGGCTGTCACCAGTCTAGGGACTGGCGAGGAATGACGGGATCGGAGGGGATGCTGTGCTGGGACGGACGCACGATGTGCGCCCCTACTCCTCCTCCGTAACGCTTTTCAGGTAGTCGGTGATGGTCTCAAATTCCATGCCCCGGGAGGCTTTCACCAGGATAGTGGTGTTGGGACGGAGGAGGTCATGGAGGGTAAGCATGGCCCGCTCTTTGGTATCGAAGTGGTAGCACTCAGGGACCTGGGAGGTGAGGGCGGAATCGTAGATATTCTTGGCCAACTCACCCACCGCCACCAGACAATTTACATGGCTGCGGCCCAAAAACTCTCCCACCCCGGCGTGGAGGATCTCCGCCAGGGGGCCCAGCTCGAACATATCTCCCAGAACGGCGATCTTATAATCCCCGGTGTAGCCGTCCAGCACCTGGATGGCCGCCCGCATGGACTGGGGGTTGGCGTTGTAGCCGTCATCCAGAATGGTGATCCCCTGGGCCCGGGGCAGGATATTCATTCTCATCTTGGTGGGGGCGAAGTTGTGGACCCCGGCGGCGATCTCCTCCAAGGTCATGCCGAAACGCTCTGCCACGGCGGCGGCCATGAGGGTGGGGTAGATCATATGCTCCCCCAGGGCGGGAATGTCCATGCGGCAGGACCCCTTGGGGGTGGTCACGTCGCAGGAAATCTGGCTGCGCCAATCGCTCTCCAGATCCCCGGCCCAATAGTCCAGGCCCCTGTCCCGGCCCACATAGACCATGGAGCCTGTCCATTGACCGTCCATACTCTCCCGGGCCTTCCGCAGCAGCTCATCATCCCCGTTGAGGACCGCCGCGCAGCCCGGCTTGGCGTGGCGGAAGATCTCCAGCTTGGCTTTCAGAGTGTTCTCCCGGCAGCCAAAATTCTCAATATGGGAGTCCCCGATGTTGGTGACACAAACTATATCAGGCTGGGCGATGGCGGAGAGGAACTCCATCTCCCCAGGATGGTTGATCCCCAGCTCCACCACAGCGATCTCATGCTCTCTGCTCAACCGCAGAAGGGTCATGGGCAGGCCGATATCGTTATTTTTGTTGCCCTCCGTCTTAAGAACGCTGAACTTTTCGCTCAAAACGGAGGCGATCATATCCTTTGTGGTGGTCTTGCCCACACTGCCGGTGATCGCTACCACCGGGATATCAAAGCGGTTTTTGTACCACACCGCCAGATCCCGGAGGGCCCGGTGGGTGGAGTCCACCTTGATATAGAACTTCCCCGGCAGATAACTCTCCCGCTCCCGCTGGGTGAGACACCCGGCGGCCCCGGATTCCAGGGCCTGGTTGATATAGGCATGGCCGTCGAACCGCTCCCCCATCAGAGGCAGGAACAGGGAGCCGCCCGTGATGGCGCGGCTGTCGGTCTCCACCCGGTCCACCGTGACCTCCAGGTCGGTGAAGTCACCCAGCAGGCGGCCCTTTACAGCTTCCAATATCTCTTTCAGGGTCAAGGCTTCCATAGGGGGAACCTCCTTAATTTTTTCTCTGTTGGCGCAGGGAACTGTCGATGATCCGCTGGCAAAGCTGGGGGTAGTCCAAGCCCTCCGCCGCCGCCTCCTGGGGCATCAGGCTGGTGGGGGTCATACCGGGGAGGGTGTTGATCTCCAAAAACCAGAATCTCCCATCCTCGTCCAGCATAAAATCGGCCCGGGAGTATACCCCAAGGCCCAGGGCGGCGTAGACTGCCTGAGCTTTTCTGCCCACCTCCGCCGCCTGCTCCGCCGTGATGGGGGCGGGGCAGACCTCCTCCGCCGCGCCGGGCTGATACTTGTTCTCATAGTCATAAAAGCCCTGGCGGGGGATGATCTCAATGGCAGGAAGGGCCCTGCCGTCCAGGATCCCAACCTGGATCTCCCGGCCCTTCACATACCGCTCCAGCACACAGCGGCCGCCATATTTCAGCCCCTCCACCAACGCGGCCCGGAGGGCTTTTTTGTCCTGCGCGATGGACACCCCGATGGAGGAGCCTGAGTCCACCGGCTTCACCACACAGGGCACAGGGGTCCTGCTGGTGAGGGAATCCACCTCTTTTTCCGTGTAGTCGGCAAACTGCCAATCCGGGGTATCCACCAGATGGGCCACCAGCCGTTTTGTCAGATCCTTGTCCATGGCGATGGCGGATCCCAGATACCCTGAGCCGGTATAAGGAATACCCAGCAGGTCAAAGGCCGCTTGCACCCTTCCGTCCTCCCCGCATTGACCATGGAGGGCCAGAAAGACGATATCCCCGTCCCGGCAGAGATCCAGGACCCCAGGGCCGAAATCCCCCTTGCCTTCCCATCTCCGGGCGGCCCTCACCGCCTCCAGGTCGGGGGCCTCCCGGTCCACCTTCTGCCAGCGTTCCGGGGTGGGGGCGCCGTAAAGCTCCTCCACCTTCAAGCCGGGGTAGTCCTCCAGCCCAAAATACATATCCACCAGGGCCACAGTATGCCCCAACCCCCGCAGGGCTTGGGCGATCTTGGTCCCCGAGGACAGGGACACATTCCGCTCCGGGGAAAGGCCCCCGGCTAAAACGATGATTTTCAAGGGTGATCCCTCCATAAAAGGTCATATCACTCCAGTTTATGCTTGAGTGTAAATCATACCACAAATGGGTGAAAAAGACAAGTGGGGCAGATCGGGCCGCCGCAGGCCTGGCCCTGGGTGGGGATGGGGGATGCCATCTTCACAGACGCTTGGATAGAGCCCTTGCACAATGGAGGTATATCTGCCGACCCCGGAGGAGATACAGGATGAACGGCAGGCCTCTGTTTACCGGGGGCTTCTCCCTGTTGTCTCCATATCTCCGCCTCTATTTTTCTCCACTTTTTTCAAAAAGGCCCTTGATTCCTCTCCCGTCTTTGTATATAATATGTAACGTTGTGTCGTTATGGGCCCAGGAAAAGGCAAACCCTATCGGTTGCGAATCCCCCGGCCCGGAGGTAACGAACTATGGTCAAGGCAATCGTAGGCGCCAACTGGGGCGACGAGGGCAAGGGGAAGATCACCGATCTTCTGGCCGAGAAATCCGATGTGGTCATCCGCTTTCAGGGCGGGGCCAACGCGGGACACACCATCATCTGCGA
>JAAWNQ010000033.1 GCA_022799035.1 Oscillospiraceae bacterium | reverse complement strand
ACCAACGCAAACACCATGCGCCGGGAGGAGATCATTGCCGACGTAAACGCCTGCAATGACAAGATCGAGGCGGTGACCGGGGTGCGGCCCACCCTGATCCGGCCGCCCTACGGGGAGTACGACGATAACGTGATCTCGGCCATCCGGTCCATGGATATGGAGCCCATCCAGTGGGACGTGGACTCCCTGGACTGGAAGGACCTCAGCGCCGCCGACATCACCAAGCGGGTGACGGGGAAGGTCCAGGCGGGCTCCATCGTCCTGTTCCACAACGCCGCCAAGCACACCCCCGAGGCTCTGCCGGGGATCCTGGAGACTTTGCTCCAGCAGGGGTATACCTTTGTGCCCATCTCGGAGCTTATTTTGCCCGGGGAATGTGGGACGGATTACACATTGGACCACACGGGGAGGCAGTGTCCGGCCAAGTGAGGGAAGGCGTGAGGGTGTGGCGCGCCGGGGCGCTGCGCTCCACTTGACAAAATCCACCCGCTCGTATACAATAATTCTCAGACCGCGAGGACAAACTGAATACAGGGGCGCTGGACGCAAGTCCGGCTGAGATGCAGGGGCGTAGTGCCGCCCCCGGTCCCTTGGAACCTGATCCGGGTAATGCCGGCGTAGGAAGCGATTTGGAAGACTATTTTTGTCTCTTTCGTACCGCATGCGCTTTTCCCGGTTTGCGCCTGCGGTACTTTTTTAGAGAAGAGAGGCAAAAAACAATGACAAGCAACACAAAGACCCACCAGGCCGTCCGGGCGCTGGTGGAGGGGGCCATTATGGTGGCCCTGGCCGAGGTGCTGGGCTACCTGAAGTTCTGGCACATGCCGGAGGGAGGGTCCGTATCCCTGATGGCCCTGCCCATCGTGTTCTTCGCCCTGCGCTGGGGGATGGGACAGGGGCTGCTGGCGGGACTTGCCATGGGGGTGCTGGACTTTATGATCGGCGGCGGTTTCGCCATTGGCTGGCAGTCCATTTTGGGGGACTATGTCGTGGCCCTCACTGTGCTGGGCCTTGCGGGAGTGGGACACAAAAAGGGGTTTGCCGGGGTCATCGCCGGGTCTCTTCTGGGGACGGTGGGCCGTTACCTAGTGGTGACGGTCACGGGAGCCACCCTGTGGGGGGAGTATATGCACGACCTCTACATCTTCCACTTTACCAACCCCTGGCCCTACTCCCTGGTCTATAATCTGCCCGCTTTGCTCTCCGCCGTGCTGGTGACGGTGGTATGCGGAGGACTCTACCGTCTGGATCCCACCCGAAAGTACCTGATGGGGGAGGATCTGGGTTAAACCAAAGAGAAAGAAGGGACCCCCTTGGGAAAATTTGATGGAGTGCTGCTGGTCTCGGATTACGACGCCACCTTTGCCATGGGACAGAACGTGCCCCCGGCGAACCTGGAGAGGCTGGAATACTTTCAGGCCCAGGGGGGGAGGTTCACCATCGCCACGGGCCGGTCGGTGCTCACCTTCAAGCAGGTGCGGCCCCTGATCCCCTTCAACGCCCCGGTGCTGCTGGCCAACGGCTCCATTATCTGCGATTTTCTCCGGGGGGAGGTCCTGTTTGAAAAGCCCCTGCCCCCCTCGGTTGTGGAGGATATGGCTTTCCTTGCCCGGCTCCGGCCCGAGATGAGCCTGGAGGCCTACGTGGGGGAGAACGACCTCTATGTGTGGAACACCAACCCCTACGTGGAGCGGCATATGGCCTATGTGGGTGCCACCGGGCATTTCTGCCGGGTGGAGGAGATGCCCTATCCCTGGGACAAGGCTATTCTGGAGCATGAGCATCAGGTCCTGGAGGAGCTCCAGCGGGAGATCCTGGCCCGGTGGGGAGACCGGTACGAGGCCATTTTTTCCGCGGAGCATATGCTGGAGCTGAACCCCAAGGGCTGCACCAAGGGCACCGGGGTGCTGCGGCTGTGTGAGCTGCTGGGGATCAAGAGGGAGAACGTCTACTGCGTGGGAGACAATGAGAACGACATCTCCATGCTGGAGGTCTCCGCCCTTCCCTTTGCCCCGGCCAACGCCATCCCCGGGGTGAAAGCGGTGGAGGGAGTTCACCTCCTGCCTCCCTGTCAGGAGGGGGCCATCGGGGCGCTTGTCGATGTGCTGGATGAGCGGTATTGAGAAAAAGTAAAAACAGAGGGTATTTCTCAAGTTGAGAAATACCCTCTGTTTTTACTTTTCAGGGGCTGGACGGTGTTTTACAGAAATTGAAACTCCACCGTCTCCACGGTCCGCTCTACGTCCTCGCCCCAGATACCTATGCCGTCCACTGTCAGCTCCCCAAGCTGGTTGTCGTAGGGGTCGTTGCGGTAGCAGGGGTCGGGAGGGGTGAGGGGGGCCTGGAACACCGAATTTGCCACCATGCGGCAGGGATCCAGGTTGCCGAAGTAGTGCTTTCTGCGGCTTACCTCTCCGTTTCGCCGGGCCCCGGAGCCGAAGGAGGGGTCGGCGTAGAGCCAGCCGTAGGGGGCGATGTAGAACATGGCCCAGTCGTGGGCGCCGGAGTCGTCAGGGCGGGCGGACAGGCCGCTCTGCCAGCGGGCGGGGATGCCGGCGATGCGGCACAGGGTGATAAAGAGCAACGCCATCACGCCGCAGTCCCCCCGGAGCTCCTTGGCGCAGGAGTCGGCGATGTTGTCCAGCAGCACATAGGCGGGCTGGTAGCGGTAGTCCACATTCCCCGTCACATAGTCGTAGATGGCCCCCGCCTTCTCCACCGGAGTCTTACAGCCCTTGGTGATACGCTCACACAGCTCCCGGAGATAGGGGGTAAAGGCGATGTGGGGCAGCTCCTCCTGGGTGTCGAAGGTGGGCTGGACCGCGTCACACTTCAGGGCATAGGGGTCCACATAGGGGGCGTGGTGCTTGTAGCGGTAGGTCACCTCAAAGGAGTCCCGCTCCGAGGATTCCCAGTAGATGGTCCGGGCGGGGGAGTCCGCCGGGGCCAGGACATAGCCGGGGGTGGCGTCCAAGATTTCGATCTCGCTCTGCTGGAGGCAGTCCGCCGGGATGGGAAGCCAGGCCTGGACCTTCTTCCCCTTGGCGGGCTTTGTGGCCCTGATGGAGGCCTTCAGGGTGATGCGGGCGGTGAGCCCCCCCTCCCTCTCCATCCGGGCGAGCATCTCGTCCCGTTTGGTGTGGTCCTCGGCCTCGACTTTCAGGCCGGGGGCCTCCTTCTCGGCGTAGATGCGCACGCAGCTCAGAAAACGGTCATGGTATTGGATATGGCCGTTCACATACCGCCAGTCGATGCGGCGGTTATCCACCAGGGTATCAAACTGCTCCTCGGTAAACTCGGGCCACTCTTGGCGCACCTGGGCCAGGGCCTCCTCCCTGGAGAGGGGGTAGTTATCCGCCAGCCGGGAGAGGCGGACCCGCTCGGCCCGGAGCCGGGGGGCCAGCTCGGGCTGGGTCCCGGCGGCGAGACAGCCTTCGATGAGCCGGAGGGCTCCGGTAATGTCCCCGGCCTTCACCCGCCGGTCAATGTCGGCGGGGAGGGGATCCATGAGATGGCGGAAATCCTCATTTTGAGAAGGGCTCATGCTTCCTCCTCCGCCGTAATGGCAATACACAGCTCGTCCAGCTGGGCCTGGGTCACCTTGCTGGGGGCGTCCATCATCAGATCCTGGGCGTTCTTGTTCATGGGGAAGGGGATGATCTCCCGGATGGAGTCCTCTCCGGCCAGGAGCATGACCATCCGGTCCACCCCGGGGGCGATGCCGGCGTGGGGGGGGGCACCGTAGGTGAAGGCGTTGTACATGGCGGGGAACTTGGACTTGACGTCGTCCTCCTCCAGACCCACCATCCAGAAGGCCTTGATCATGATCTCCGGGTCGTGGTTCCGCACGGCCCCGGAGGAAAGCTCAATGCCGTTGCACACCAGGTCGTACTGGTCGGCGGTGATGCTCAGGGGATCGATCTCGCCCCTGATGGCCTTTTCCACCGTTTCCATTCCGCCGGCGGGCATGGAGAAGGGGTTGTGGCAGAACTCCAGCGCGCCGGACTCCTCCCCGATCTCGTACATGGGGAAGTCCACGATCCAGCAGAAGGCGTATTGCTCCTTCTTGAAGTGATTGGGGCAGAATGCACCCAGGGTCTTCACCAGCACACCTGCCGTCTTCTGGGCCGCGCCCTTGGGTCCGGCGGAGAGACCCACGAAGGTGTTGGGCTTCAGCCCAAGGGCGGCGATGACCCCGTCCTTGTTCTCCTGGACAAACTTGCTGATGCCGCCCACCAGATCGCCGTTTTCGTCCATGCGGAACCAGTAGGCCTTATTGCCCGCCTGGACCTCCACATCGGCGCACAGCTTGTCGATCTGCTTCCGGGTACCCTCGAAGTCGGAGACCACCACAGCCTTGACCACCTGGTTTTCAAAGGCGGGGAAGCCGCAGCCGGACAGTAGCTCGGTGGCGTCTGTCACGGTCAGGTCGATGCGCAGGTCGGGCTTGTCGGAGCCGTACTTCTCCATAGCCTCCAGATAGGGGATGCGCATAAAGGGGGCGGGGGAGGCGGTATCGTACTTGCCGTACTTGGCAAAGATGGGGGGCAGTACGTCCTCCAGCACGGCGAACACGTCCTCCTGGCTGGCGAAGGCCATCTCCATGTCCAGCTGGTAGAACTCGCCGGGGGAGCGGTCCCCCCGGGCATCCTCGTCCCGGAAGCAAGGGGCGATCTGGAAGTACTTGTCGAAGCCCGAGGCCATGAGCAGCTGCTTGAACTGCTGGGGGGCCTGGGGCAGGGCGTAGAACTTGCCCGGGTGCTTCCGGGAGGGCACCAGGTAGTCTCTCGCCCCCTCGGGGGAGGAGGCGGTGAGGATGGGGGTGGTGATCTCCATAAAGCCGTGGTCGATCATGGAGGAGCGCAGGGCGGCCACCACCTGGGAGCGGAGGATGATGTTTTTCTTCACCTCCGGGTTGCGCAGGTCCAGGTAGCGGTGCTTGAGCCGGGCGGACTCGTCAGCCTCCCGGGAGCGGTTGACCTGGAAGGGCAGCTCGTTGTGGATGCACTTGCCCAGCACCGTGAGGGCGGAGGGCACCACCTCGATGTCCCCGGTGGGGAGCTTGGGATTCTTGGAATCCCGCTCCCGGACTACGCCGGTGACCTGGACGGTGGACTCCTTGTTGAGGGCCTTGAAGGCCTTCACCATATCCTCGGTCTCGCACACCACCTGGGTGATCCCGTAGAAATCCCGGAGGACGGCGAAGCCCAGGCCCGCGCCCACCTCCCGGAAGTTCTCCAGGAAGCCGGAGAGGGTGACGGTCTGGCCTACCTGTTCCATGCGGAGCTCTCCGCAGTTGTGGGAACGGTAGGCTGTTTTGCACTGATCCATGAAAATCAACTCCTAAATTTATGATACAAAGAAGAAAATTCCTTATTGCTGATTTGACAGGGCTTGGAGATAGGCGTTATAGGTGCCTTGAATGTCGATCTGTCCCACCACGGCTTCGTCCATCTGGACGGTGGAGGCCGCGATCCACTGGTCCACCAGGTCGTTCATCACCTTGTCCTGGTATTCTTTCACCAAATCGGGATGATCCAGGGGATCCAGCCGGAGGATCACATGGAAGCCAAAGGAGGAGGCGACAGGCTCGGGGGAGAAGGCTCCGATCTCCAGAGCACGGGTCCCGTCCTCAAACTCCTTCACCATCTCCCCGGCGGTAAAGAGATAACCGTTGGGGTTGGCGGTCATGCCCGGGTCGGTGCCCAGCAGGGCCAGGATATTGGTGAACTGCTCCATGGTGGGCTGGGCCTGCAGGGCCGAGATGACGGAGTCCGCCGTCTCCTTATCGGTCACCAGGATGTGCTTGGCGCACAGAAGGTCCGCTTCCTGGACATACCGGCTCAGGGCTTCCCGGCTGGGGGAGGGAGTGAGGGCGGCGGAGAGCTGCTTCAGCTCACAGCCCTTTTCGGCGGCCCAGGCGGACATGCCCTGGTAGGCCACAAGCTGGTCGATGGCCTGGCTGAGAACGATCTGCTCCACCTCCTCGGTCCAGGACAGGCGAACGCCGTAATTGTTGTAATAGAAGGCGTCCAGGTAGTAAGCCGCCTCCACGATCCAGGAGGCCAGCTCCTCCGTCTTTATCTCCTGTCCATTGACCACAAGGGCTGTCTGGCCGTTGAGGGTGGCCGCCGGGGGGGTCTGGGCGGGGGGAGTCTGGGGGGTGAAGGTCTGGCGAAGGGAGGGCTCCAGGATCCGGGCGATCATCGCCGCCGCCTCCGAGCGGGTGAGGCCCTTGGCGGGGGAGAAGGTACCGTAAGGGTCGGTGCCCGTCAGGATACCCGCGTTATAGAAGGCCAGTACCTTCTGGTCCTGGGTGTCGGGGAGGGACTGGATGGAGTTGATGGGGGAGAGGGATTCCGCTGGTGTTACCGCCGACAGGAGGGTAAAAAACTCCTGCCGGGTGGCGGGCTCCTCCGGCTGGGCCAGGGTCAGGCCGTAGCCCTTCAGATACTCCACATACCAGTGGTACCAGGGGAGGGTCTCCCCCGGGGCGGGGGTGCCCTGGGGGATGGGCTTATCATTCAGGCTCTCTCCCAGCCGGGCGGCTACGGCGGCTACCTCGGCCAGGGTGATGGCTCCATTGGGGGAAAAATTCCCGCCCCCGGTGCCTTTCATCAGCCCGTTCTCCACACACACCGCCACGGAGGGGGCAAACCAGTCGGTGTCCTTCACGTCGGCAAAGGAGGCCTCCGCCCCCCGGGCGGAGCCCAGGCAGAACCCCAGGCACAGGAGGCCGCAAAGAAGTTTTTTCCTCATGTCTCGCTCCTTTCTCTGTAGGGGCGGAGATCGTCCGCCCACTCTGTCCGGGGGCGCCGGATCAAATGAAGGAAAACCCCTTGATTACAAGGTCTCTCCCGTCAGATCAATAAGCCGGGAGTAGTAGACCTGGACGTCAAAATCCTTGTAGGCCCCGGTCCCCTGCTTCTCGGTGACCCCCAGAGCTGACAGGGAATCCTCCTTTACATGCTTCAATACCGATTTCCCGTCGCTCCAGACAGTGTGCCAGTTAAATTCGTCTCCCAACGTGTCCTCCCAGGCGGAGATGGCGTTGTTGACGGCGATCAGGTATTCCTCCGCCGTGAGACCGTTGTCGAACATCACCGTGTCCGGGGTGAGGTAGGCGGCGGTGAAGGGGGTATAGTCGGCGGGGACGAAGGTCTTCCGCAGCTCCGGCTTGGCCATCCGGGCCACCATAGCCGCCGCCTCCGCCCGGGTCAGGGTCCTGTCGGGGGCCAGAGTGCCGTACTTGTCCACCCCGGTGAGGATGCCCCAGTTATAAAACTGAAGGGCCACGTTGTCATTCTTATTATCGGGCAGGTCCTCATAAGAAAGGTTGTTGATGTTGGAGAAGTAGTCCCCGTTCCCATCGGCCGCCAGGGCCATAAAGACAAGGAAATCATACCGGGAGGCGGGGGACTCCAGGTCCTCCCAGTCAATGATCCCGTAATAGCTGGACCCGCTCTCCTGGATGGCCTCCCAGAGATAGTCCACATAGTGCTGGTACCAGGGCCGTCCAGGGTCGGGGACTGGTGCGGGAATGGCCTTCCCCGTCAGCCCCTCCCGCAGCCGGGCGGCCAAAGCGGCGCACTCCGCCCCGGTGAGGGTTTTCCCCGGCTCAAAGCCCAAATCGGTGCCCGTCATGATGCCGATCTCGTAGCACAGCCTGGCATTGTCATAGAACCAGTCCGTCTCCTTCACATCGGTGTAGCCGGGGTAGGTGTTAAGGACGGGGAACTTCTCCTCCCCAGCGGCCAGGGCGGGGAGGATCCCCAGGCAGAGGGTGACCGCCAGGGAGGCGGCGATAAGTTTTTTCTTCATAAAAAGAGACCTCCTGTGATATGGATGTCTGTTAGACGGTGTTAAGGGAAAAAGGTTCCCCGGACAGCTCTTAGTCGTCCTCGCTAAAAAAATCGCTGTCCAGCCGCTTGATTTCATAGGAGGCTACGGTGGAGACTCCCAGGCCATATTCGATCATCAGCCGGGTGAGCTGGACCCCGTCCACCAGCACGATATTTTGCCGCCGGGCAGACTCCTGGGCCTCTTTGGTGAAGTGGGCGGTGGTGATGAACAGGCCCTTGGTACCCCCCACATCACGAAGGGCCCCCGAAAACTTCTGGATCTCCGGCCGCCCCACGCTCTGGGAGGGCTCCCAGCGTTTGGCCTGGAGATAGAGACGGCTGAGCCCAAGCCGATCCTCACTGATGATGCCGTCAATGCCGCCGTCCCCGGACAGAGCGGTGACCTGACCATCGTTGGTGCGGCTGTACCCCATTTTTAATAAAAGCTGGACCACCAGCCGCTCAAAGAAGGCGGGGTCATGGTCCATGATCTCCTCCATCAGCCGGTCAGCCAGGGCGGCGTCCAGCTCCTGAAAGGCGGCGTCGATGGTCTCCTCCGGGGTGGCGTCCTCCTCGGTCTGGCCTACCGAACCCCCTTTGCTCCCGTCCCGGTCCTTTTTTGTGGAGGCTTCATCCCAGGCCCGGAAAGAGGGATAGGTCTTCAACAGCCGGTTGTCCACCGTTACCGTGGGGTCCTCCAGA
The DNA here is from genome assembly GCA_022799035.1 of Oscillospiraceae bacterium. Classification (GTDB taxonomy): domain Bacteria; phylum Bacillota; class Clostridia; order Oscillospirales; family Oscillospiraceae; genus Vermiculatibacterium. The sequence goes on along the minus strand of JAAWNQ010000033.1, from coordinate 11,996 downwards.
ACCCGCTGTCCCTCCGCCGTAATGGCATAGACTCCCCGGCGGACCCGCTGGATCAGGCCCGCCTTCATTAGAAATTCACATGTCCAGGCCAGCCGGTTGCGGAACAGCAGGTCACCGCTGGACAAGGTTTCCGACAAGTCCTCCTCGGTAAGCCCCCGGGCCGCAGATACCGCGTCTCGGACTTCGCGGATGGACCATTCCTTTCCGTCGGAGACCACCTGGAGGAAATCACTATACATCTCATCATACTTGGGAACTGCCACGACAAGCCCTCCTTTTCTGCACGGTCCATTCTCCGGACCGGCTCAGTTCTTTTCTTTGATGGGCGCTCCCATGTTCCGCTGGGCCACCTTCTCCCGGAGCCATTCGGGAGCGGCGGTCAGGGCTACCTTCTCCTGCTCTCCGGAGACCATGTCCTTCAGGGAGACCACGCCGTTTGCCACCTCGTCCTCCCCCAGGAAGGCCACGTAGGGGACGCCGATCCGGTCGGCATAGTTCATCTTGGCCTTAAACTTCTTGGGCTCAGTGTAGAGCTGCGCCCTTACCCCGACTCCCCGGCAGGCGGTAGCGAAGGCGATGGCGGGGGAGAGGTCCTCGGTCATGGGCAGGATCAAAACGTCGGCGGGGGCGGTGGGCAGAGCCTCGTTCAGCATGCCCTGCTCCTGTAGGACATAGAAAAGGCGGGTCAGCCCGATGGAAATGCCAACGCCGGGGAGTTGTTTTTCGGTATAATATTCCGCTAAGTTATCATATCGCCCACCGGAGCAGACGCTTCCCACCTCGGGATGGTCCAGCAGCACCGTCTCGTACACCGTCCCGGTGTAGTAATCCAGTCCCCGGGCGATGGTTAGGTCCACAGTAAAGTGATCCTCCGGCACCCCGAAGTCCCCCAGGTATTGGACCACCGTGGCCAACTCCTCCACTCCCTTGTCAAGCAGCTCGTTTTTTCCCCGGAAGGGTTCCAGAGCCGCCAGGGGGTCGTTTGCCCCCAAAATCCCAAGCAGTTGTGTGGCGGTGTTTGTAGCCACCCCAAAATCATCAACCAGAATAGCGGTGACCTTCTCGGCGCCGATCTTCTCCAGCTTGTCGATGGTCCGCATCACGTCCTCGGCCTTATCCTCCAGCCCCAGCACGACGAAAAGCCCGTTGAGGACCTTCCGGTTGTTGACCCGGATGCGGAACCGGTTCAGGCCCAGGGCGGTAAAGGTCTGGTAGATGATGGCGGGGATCTCCGCCTCGTTGATGATATCCAGGCTCCCATCCCCGATCACGTCGATGTCCGCCTGGTAGAATTCCCGGAACCGGCCCCGCTGGGCCCGCTCCCCCCGGTAGACCTTGCCGATCTGATACCGCCGGAAGGGGAAGGCCAGCTCGTTGTGGTGGAGGGCCACATATTTTGCCAGGGGGACCGTCAGGTCAAACCGCAGGGACAGGTCACTGTCCCCCTTGGTAAAGCGGTAGATCTGCTTCTCGGTCTCGCCCCCCGCCTTGGCCAGCAGGACCTCGCTGGCCTCAATGGCGGGGGTGTCCAGGGGGGTGAACCCGTATCGGGCGTAGGTCTCCTCCAGGATCCCCCTCACCCGCTCGAATTGGGCCTGCTGCCGGGGGAGCAGCTCCATAAATCCTGACAAGGTCCGTGCCTTTACTCTCTCCATGTTATATACATCCTTTCCAGTAAGCTGCGAGAAAAAAGAAAAAGACGCCCATCCCGCGCCTTCCTCCCCGCAGGGGGAGGGAGGATCCGTCACGGGACGAAAGCGTCCGCTTCCGTGGTGCCACCCATGTTCAGCGGCAGGAGCCCCGCCGCCCTTTGACCTTCTGTTGCGGGAAGGGTACCGCGGACGTCTCCGCCCCCGCTCCCGGGCCGTCCTTCCCAAGTCCTTGCCGCAGGACCCTTTCAGCCTGGGGGTCCCTCTCTGTCCGGCGGTGCCTTGGTACTCATGCCCGTTCCTCGCGGTGATTTTTGCCCCCTGGACGGCCCATATCCGGTCCGTCCAGGGGAGATCTCTTTTGACTCAGGGGACGAAGGGGGCGGGACCCGGCTTGACGATATTCCGCCAGTCCAGATCGCCCCGGGCAAGGCCCATGATCAGCATTTCCGCCGTGGCTACATTTGTAGCGAAGGGGATATTGTACTGGTCGCACAGCCGGGTAATGTAGTCCAGATCCTCGTCCAGTTCATGGGTCTGGGGATCGGTAAAAAACAGCACCATATCGATCTCGTTGTAAGCGATCCGGGCTCCGATCTGCTGGCTCCCCCCATGTTCGTGGGAGAGGTAAAGGGTGATGGGAAGCCCTGTGGCCTCCGCCACCAGCCGCCCGGTGGAGTCGGTGGCGCAGATCTGATGCTTGGCCAGAATGCCGGAGTAAGCGAGACAGAATTGTACCATCAGTTCCTTCTTGTGATCATGGCACAGCAGTGCGATATTCAACCTGACCCCATCCTTTCTAAAGTTAAAAGTTATAAGGTTAAAAATGAAAAGTTGCGAGGCCCGACTTCGCCGGACCGTTTTAAGCGGCGGCCGGACACCGTCAAGGGCTTTTTCACCTTTCGTTTTTAATGTTTCATTTCCCCATCACAGGGACCTTTCTGCCCTCGATCCGGAAAGCGATGTTCCGGTATCCCACCGCCGCGCCCTTGTTGGAGCAGAGGATCAGGGGCTTGCCCTGGTTGGCCGAGAGCATCACCAGACTGTCCTCCGGCACGATACCCAGCAGGGGCAGCCCCGCGGCGTCCATGGCGTCGTCGATGGTGGTGTGGAGCTTTTTCAGCAGCTTGGGCTGGACCCGGTTCACCACCAGATGGATCTGGTCCACCCGCTGGGATAGGACGGTCACCGTCCTCTGGGCGTCCCGCAGGGCGGAGGCGTCGGTGGTGGAGACCACGATAGCCCTGTCACACCCGCACACCGCCAACTGAAACCCCTGGCCCAGGCCGGCGGGAGCGTCCAGAAAGATATAGTCGTACCGCTCCCTGGCCTGACGGAGAAGCTCCCTCATGGCCTCCTCCGGGACGTTCAGGGGGAGGGAGAAGGGGGCGGTGAGGAGAAACAATCCCTGGATCTCCGGGTGCTCCACCACCGCCTTTTCCAGAGAGCAGCGGCCCTCCACAACGTCGGTAAAATCCATCAGGGCCCGGTCGGAAAGGCCCAAGGTCAGATCCAGATTCCGCAGCCCCACGTCCATGTCGATACACAGGACCGGGTGCCCCAGGGCCGCCAGACAGGAGCCTACGGCCCCCACCAGGGAGGTCTTTCCCGTCCCCCCCTTGCCGGAGGTGACAGCGATCACAGTTGCCATATGCCAAAAACCTCCCAGGAAAAATATTATAGCACAAGAATGGGCTGAGCCGCAACGTTTTTTTATGAATTTTCGCAAAAAACTACGGAAATGAAAGAAAACTCACAGAGGGGCTTTTTTGATCTTTCCCCAGCTTCGGGGGAGGCCCTTTGGGGTGGGGGAGACCTTCTCCACCCCCACGATCCGGTGGCTGGCATCCGTCCCGGGGATGGGGTAGTCCCAAATGCCAAACGCCTTGCCGCCCAGCCGGTTTACAGCGTTTTGTCCCTCCTCCACCTCGCCGCCGCTGCCCAGACTTTTCATGGCCAGGAACACTCCGCCGGGCTTTACGTAGGGAAGGCACAGTTCGCACAGGGCGGGGAAAGCGGCCACCGCCCGGGAGGTTGCCACGTCGAACCCGTCCCGGAATCCGGGCTCCAGGGCCAACTCCTCCGCCCGGGCGTGAAGGCACCGAACGCCGTCAAGGGAAAGCGCTTCACACACCTTTTCCAACCAGGCCACCCGTTTCCCCAGGCTGTCCACCAAGGTGAGGGAGAGGGCGGGCTCCAGGATCTTCAGCACCACCCCGGGAAAGCCGGCCCCGGTCCCCACGTCCACCAGGGTTTTCCCCGCCAACCAGCTTTTTCCGCCGGAATCCGCGGCTCCGGCGAACCGTGATCCCCACGCCAAAATAGCCGCCGAGTCCAGGAAATGGAGCCGAGCCACCTGAGGGGGCTCTGTGATGGCGGTAAGGTTCATGACCTGGTTCTGCTCCAGCAGCAGTTCCCCGTAGCGGCACAGCTTTTCCACCCCATCCGGGGGAGGGGTAAGCCCCATGGAGGCCAACCCCTGGGTCAAAATCTCCTTCACAGCGTCCACCTCACAACTGTGCCAGCAGGGCGGGAAGGCCCCGGGTAACATTCCAGACCGCCAGAAGGAAGCTGGCCCCGCTGACCAGAACGCAGGCGGGTAGACCGCCCCGGCCCACCCCCTGCCGGTGGCGGAGGATGGCGGTGGCCCCCAGCCCGCAAAGGGCGGGGGAGACCATGATCCCCCCGATCCCCCGGAGGTAATCCCCGTGGCTCAGGGCGTAGGTGGACAGCAGTACCAGCAGGATCATATACGCCACCCCCACCCAGGCCCAAAGCCGCTGCAGGGGGGTGGCGTACTTCACAGGCTGGGCGGGCTTCTCCTCGCTTTGAATCTTGTTTTCATCCATTGCCATACCTCATAAAAAATGAAAAGTTAAAAGTGAAAAGTGAAAAATTGTGGTGTCCGGCCTTGCCGGACTATAGTTTAATAGCCGCCAGAGGCGGGCCTCAAAGGCCCTTAGCTTTTTCACTTTTCACTTTTCATTTTTCACTTTCAGCAGGTCTCTGATCTCCATCAGCAGCTTCTCCTCGTTGGAGGGCTCCGGCTCGGGGGCGGGCTCAGCCGGGGCCTCCTCCTTCTTGCGGTGGAAGGAGTTCATGGCCTTTACCATGCAGAACACCACAAAGGCCATCACCAGAAAGTTGAGGATCGCCTGGATAAAGTTGCCGTAGCCGATCAGGGCGCCGTTGACCTCCACCGCCATCTCGGCGAAGGAGATGGAGCCGGTGAAGATCCCCAGCAGAGGCATGATGATGTCATTGATGAGGGAGGTGGTGATGGCCGAGAAGGCCCCGCCGATAATGACGCCCACCGCCATATCCATTACATTCCCCCGGGCGATAAACGCCTTGAACTCTCCAAAGAACCCTTTGCTCTTCTCTTTCATTGGGATGACCTCCATTTTATTTTTGGGATCTCTTACATAAAACCCTTCAGATCCGCTTTTCAAACTGGCTCCGCCAGATCTCCTCTCCCCAGCGTGCGTACCCGCCCCCTCCAGGGGAGATGTCTACAAAAGTAGTCCCCTCCGCCCCTAAGACTGGAGGAAAGAGGCTCGGGGTGGATGCAATGGCCGAAAGAGAGCCCCAAAGCCCTTTTATTTTTCTTCGCTTTGCTCTGTGAACCCAATGCGGTAGATCTTTCCGTCCTTCTCCACAAAGCCTTTTCCGTCAGGCCCGATACGCCCGGCGTGATCCAGCCAGTTAGTGGCCGGGGTGCCGTCTGGCCAGGAGTAGTAGAGACAGTCATGGTACCAGCTGCCGGGCAGGGTGAGACCGCCCCAGTTTTCCCAGGTGTCCTCGCCGGCGCCCAGCAGCTCCTCCAACTCCTCAAAGCGCTCCACCCGGTCTATGGGGTGGCCGTCCTCATCCAAAATGTCATACCAGGCGTAGGTTTCAAGACTCTCATCCCAGGGCCCTGGCCCGTAAAACCCGCCCTGTGCCAGTGGAGAGGCCCAAAGATAACGGCCCGGCTCCACCAGCCAGTTCCCGTTCCGGTCCATGATGCCCTTCATATCCTGCCTGTCCGACCCGGTGACGTCCCGCAGAGTGATGGACATGGTCTCTCCCTGACTGGAGAAGTACTGAAATTCGCCCTCCCAGCCCTCCGGCCAGGGGACAAGGCACCCATCCAGGGTCAGCATACCCAGAGAGTGGGGCCACCCTTCCTCGTCCATTTCCATGACGGGGTAAAGCGGGTAGGAGTGCTCCTGCCAGCCGTCCCCCTTGCCCTCCATCAGATAGGTGAGGGTGTAGTCCACCCCCTCCTGGGGCATAGGGCGGGGGGGCTGCGTGAGCCGCAAACTCTCATCCAGCACCCGGGTCACCATGGTGGCGGCCTCAGCCCGGGTCAGGGACTTATACTCCTGAAAGGTACCGTACTCGTCCACGCCCCCCAGAATGCCCGCCTCGTAGAGCCGGTAGGCGTACTCCTTGTCCTCGTTCCGGGCAAACTCGGGGATCTGGGGCACGTCGTACCGTTTTGGCAGGTCGGTGACAGCGGCCAGGACCTGGGCAAAGCCGGCGCGGTAGGACTCAGCACCGGAGGCGTGGATAGGGAACCGGTCATAGTCCCAGCGGCCGGAGCCGCCGGACTCCTGCTGGATGGCCCAGCTCAGATCCCGCCACCACTGACCCGGCGTTACGGCGAAGGCCATGGAGTCCAGCAGGGCCTGGTTCAGCTCCTCATCCTCCGCCAGGAACACCAGGGAACAGTCGGGGGGCCGCCCGGAGGCGACGCCCCGCCGATCCAGATAGATCTGCCCCCGGTGCTCCACCCCCTCAAAGATAAGGGTGGCTCCGGTGGGCTCCTGCCTTGAGCCGCAGGGGGCGTAAGTCTCCCCAAACTCCCAGCTCATCCCCAGGTGCAGGGATAGGTGGTCGTAGTTGGCGTCCTCATCCCGGTCATAGCACTGAAACCTGCGCCACCGGTCCTCCCCCAGATAGCCGCTGACGTCCACCAAACCGTTGTCCGACTTGAGGGTGATGGCGCCCCAGTTTTCCGGCGCCTTGGGGACGCTTCCGTCTCCGCCCCGGGCTTGGTCATAGAGCCGCCAGCCCAGCGTCAAGCACTCCACGTCGGTGAGGATGCCGTCGGGGGAGAAGGTGTCTGCCGAAGTGCCCACCATAATGCCCTCCCGGGCGCATATCTCCACGGCGGGCGCGAACCAGCTGCCGTCGGGCACGTCGGAAAAGACGGGATCCGCCGGGGAAGAGGGGAGAGGGATATGCTCCACCGCCAGCTCCCCGGTGGCGGTGTCCACGGTGTAGGTGTAAGTCCCCGAATCGTGGAGCACTTCCCCTTCTGCGTTAAAAAGAGCCTCCTCAAAGGAGTACACATAGGTCAAAACCGACCCATCCTCACTCAAAAACATCTCATCCGGCGCCCGGCCCGTGGGGTATCGGCCATCTGCCGCCGCCGTGCTGGGCAACAGCAACCGCTGGACCACAGGTGTGCCTGTTTTTCGGATAAGGTAGAGCTCATAATCCCGGAGATTGGAGTAGTATGGACTCCATCGCAGTACCGCAGCGCCCTGATCCCCCTCCAGAACCTTCTCCGCCGTAAACCCCTGTGCATTTGTGAAGGTATGGAGACTGTTTTCGTAGGTGAGGGGCTCCACCGTTTCGACCACTTCCCCGGAGGGAAGATCCACCGTGTAAAGATAAACTCCTGGTTCCCGGTAGACCTCCTTCTCGAAGGTCAGCGTGTTCTCCAAATAATAGGAATAGGACAGGGTCTTCCGATCCTCGCTCAACTCCAAAGTGTCGGGCTCCGAACAGGCGGATGTATAGTCATACCGTTTGGGAAAGGGGAGGGTGAGGATCGTACCTTCCTCCATTTGGGAGCCGGCTTTGTAGATCACCCGCATATATCCGGCCTCATTATCATGCCCTATGCCCTGGTAGTCGTTGATCAAAAGGGTATATTCCCCGGAGTCAAAGCACCGCTCGTTACAATAGCCGCGTCCGCTTCGACAGAGTTCCATTGTTTCCTCATAGAACAAGCCGGGGTTTTGCACGGTGGCCTCCATCCCCCGGGCAGAGAAAGGAAGGACAAAAGCCAGCGCCAATACCAAGGGCAAAACCCGCTTTTTCATGCCCGAACCTCCTTCCAAATGTTTCACGTGAAACAATGAAAGTGAAAAGTTAAAAATGAAAAGTGAAAAAGCAATTTGTTTGCGGCCGCCAAAGGCGGCTTATTTCAATGGTCCGGCTTCGCCGGACAACAAGGCCCCAAGCTTTTTCATTTTTAACTTTTCATTTTTCACTTCTTGGGCTCCAGCACCTTTTTCCCACCCATATAGGGCCACAGCACCTCGGGGATCTTCACGCTCCCATCCTCCTGGAGGTTGTTCTCCAGCAGAGCGATGAGCATCCGGGGGGGCGCCACGCAGGTGTTGTTCAGAGTGTGGGCCAGTTGGGTCTTGCCCTCGGCGTCCTTGTAGCGGATGCGAAGTCTCCGGGCCTGGGCGTCCCCCAGGTTGGAGCAGGAGCAGACCTCGAAATACTTCTGCTGCCGGGGGCTCCAGGCCTCGATGTCGCAGGACTTCACCTTCAGGTCGGCCAGATCGCCGGAGCAGCACTCCAGCTGCCGCACGGGGATGTCAAAATTCCGGAACAGCTCCACCGAGTACTGCCACAGCTTCTCGTACCAGTCCTTGCTCTCCTCGGGCTTGCAGACCACGATCATCTCCTGCTTCTCAAACTGATGGATGCGGTACACACCCCGCTCCTCAATGCCGTGGGAGCCCTTCTCCTTCCGGAAGCAGGGGGAGTAGGAGGTGAGGGTCTGGGGTAGCTTCTCCTCAGGCAGGATCTGGTCGATAAACCGCCCGATCATGGAGTGCTCGCTGGTGCCGATGAGGTAGAGATCCTCCCCTTCGATCTTGTACATCATGGCGTCCATATCGGTCTGGCTCATGACCCCCTCCACCACGTTGCCGTGGATCATGAAGGGGGGGATGCAGTAGGTGAAGCCCTTGGAGATCATAAAGTCCCGGCCATAGGCCAGCACCGCCTCGTGAAGCCGGGCGATATCCCCCAGCAGATAGTAAAACCCGCTGCCCGACACCCGGCCCGCGGCGTCCAGGTCGATGCCGTCGAAGCTCTCCATGATCTCGGTGTGGTAGGGGATGGGGAAGGAGGGGACTGTGGCCTCCCCAAACCGCTCCGCCTCCACGTTGGCGGAATCATCGGGACCGATGGGCACGCTGGGGTCGATGATGTTGGGGATCTGGAGCATGATGTGCCGGATCTTCTCGGCCAGCACACCCTCCTTCTCCTCCAAAGCGGCCAGGGTGTCCGCGTCCGCCTTCACCTCTGCCTTCAGGGCCTCGGCCTCCTCCAGCTTGGAGGGATCCTTCTTGGCCTGGCCCATGAGCATACCCACCTGCTTGCTCTTGGCGTTCCGGGCGGTCCGTAGCTCCTGGGCGGCGGCGATGGTCTCCCGGTTCTCCTTGTCCAGGGCGATGACCTCATCCACCAGGGGCAGCTTGGCCTCCTGGAACTTTTTCTTGATGTTCTCCTTGACCACATCGGGATTCTCCCGGATAAAACGAATGTCCAACATAGCTGATCACCTCATAGAAAATTGTGAAAGTAAATTTGGGTCTCCTTGAGAAAGAAGTAAGCTGGTCATCCCGAATGTTTCACGTGAAACATTCAGGGCTCGCTCCGGTAATCCAGGGCGTCCAGCAGGGCGTTGTACTGGTCCAACGGGGAGCTGCCCTCCGCCCCGGAGGGGCTGGTGCGGGGGAGGGAGGAGGCAAAGCCGCTCTCCTCCAACGCCTTGACCAGGGCCAGAGCCTCGGTCCGGTTCCCCCTATCCCAGAACCGCTGGATCCGCCACAGGTAGTCCAGGGCGACGGCTTGACCCTCCAACTCCCCCCGGGCCTGGCTCTCTGTCTGGTACAGATCCTCCAGCTTTTGATATTCCTCTTTCAGAGAGCTCACCTCCTGGCGGAGGTCCTCATTCTCACCCATCATATTCTCGATGGCCCCCACCGCCGACACCGACTGCTTCAAAGCGTCGGTGGTCTGGTCGCTCACCCGCTGCTGCTGAAAGTAGGCCAGCAGCAGAAGAAGAAAGGCCACGGCAAACAGGATCACCAGATAACTCAGCACCGGCGGCCGCCGGGTGCGGGAATGCTCGGCCTGGTGCTGCAGGTCCTCGGAATGGTTTCTCCTCAAGCCTTGGCCCCTCCCTTCGGAGCGGTCCCGGTCTTCACCTGCTCCAGCAGCTCCAGCAGGGCGTTCAGGTCGTTGTCGTCATAGTATTCCAGCTCGATCTTGCCCTTCTTCGTCCCCTGGACAATGGACACCCGCCGCCCGAACCGGTCGGACAGGTCCTTGGCCGCCGCATCCCGGTAGATCTGGTAGGGGTCGACGGCCTTCTCCGCCGGCTCCCTCTTGGGCTGGGCCAGCTTTTTGGCCAGCTCCTCCGTCTGCCGGACCGATAGCCCTTCCTCCACCACCCGCTGGGCCAAGGCCCGCTGGTCCGATTTGGAGGGGGCCGCCAGAATGGCCCGTCCGTGGCCGGCGGAGAGCCGTCCCTCCTCCAAAAGCTGGAGGACCACGTCGGGAAGATCCAACAGCCGCAGGGCGTTGGCGATGGCGGGCCGGGACTTGCCCATCCGCAGAGAGATATCCTCCTGGGTCAGGCCGTGGTCCTTCAAAAGGACCTGATAGCCCTTGGCCTCCTCCACCGGGTTCAGATCCTCCCGCTGGAGGTTTTCGATAAGCCCCAGTTCCATCACCTTGCGGTCGTCGGCCTCGATGACCACGGCGGGGACCTCCTTCAGCCCTGCCGCCTTGGCCGCCCGCCACCGCCGCTCCCCGGCGATGATCTGGTAGTAGCCCGAGCTGAGTCGCCGAACGGTGAGGGGCTGGATGATCCCGTGGGTCCGTACCGAATCGGTAAGGTCGTCCAAAGCCTCCTGTTCAAACCGCTTCCGGGGCTGGTTCAGCCCCGGCTGCACCTGAGAGATGGGGAGGGAGAAGGACCCCTGCCCCTCCTGCTGGGTCTGCAGGGCGGCGTCCCCCAAAAGGGCGCCCAGCCCCTTGCCCAATCCACGTTCCTTAGCCATAGGATCAGTCCTTTCATAGGTATGTATTAATTAAAGGTAGGTGGGACTGTTTCACGTGAAACAGTCTTTAGAGAGAAAAGAGTAAGGAGAAAAGATATGGTGTCCGGCGGAGCCGGACCCTATTTATATGAGCCGCCGAAGGCGGCAACAGGTCAAAATCTTTTCTCTTTTCTCTCTTATCTTTTCTCTCCGGCAGCTATGATTTCCTCCGCCAGCGCCCGATAGGCCTCAGTTCCCCGGGAATAGGGGTCGTAGGCGTCAATGGGCTTGCCGTGGCTGGGGGCCTCGGACAGTCTCACTGTCCGGGGGATCACCGTGGCGTAGACCTGCCCGGGGAAGTGACGCTTCACCTCCTCGGAGACCTGCATGGAGAGGTTGGTCCGGCTGTCATACATGGTGAGCAGCACCCCCTCCAGCTCGATCTCCGGATTCAGGGACCGCTTCACGATCCGCACCGTCCCCAGCAGGTCGGAGAGCCCTTCCAAGGCGTAATACTCGCACTGGACCGGGACCAGCACCGAATGGGCGGCGCACAGCCCGTTTAGGGTCAGCAGCTCCAGAGAGGGGGGGCAGTCGATGAGGATGTAATCATACCGGTCATCCACACTGTCCAGAGCCTTCTTCAACAGGTGCTCCCGGTCGGCCATGCCGATCATCTCAATGCCCGCTCCCGCCAAAGCCTTGTTTACCGGCAGTACGTCGCAGTAGGCGGTGGGGACGATGGCCCTCTCGCAGGGCACCCCCTCGATCAGGACCTCGTAGATACTGGGGGTGGCGGTGGTCTTGTCCACCCCCAGTCCGGAGGTGGCGTTGGCCTGGGGGTCAAAGTCGCACAAAAGGACCCGTTTCCCTTGGGAATGTAAGGCGGAGGCCAGATTGACGCAGGTGGTGGTCTTTCCCACTCCACCCTTTTGATTTACGATGGCGATCCGTTTAGCCATGGACGCGCACATCCTTTCTTTTTCTTAGATTTCGCTGTGGAAGTCCATTATACCCAGAAAAGGAAAGAGTTGCAAGAGGGAGAGCAGAAAAAAGCCCGGATGTTTCACGTGAAACGCGTCGGAAGAAATCTGCTCCATTTCGCTTCCGGCTTTGCCGAAAGCTCCATATCCGCAAATTCCTTCCTCCTTTCCCCACAAAAGCTGAGGACCGCTTTTGTGGGGCTCCAAAGGGCAAACCAGAGTTCACAAGGAAAATAAGAGCAATGAGCGGCCACACTAAAAAGGGGTGTAAATGTTTCACGTGAAACATTTACACCCCT
>JAAWNQ010000032.1 GCA_022799035.1 Oscillospiraceae bacterium | reverse complement strand
CCGCCGCATCACCGGATCCAGCCCGTCCACCGGCTCGTCCAGCACCAGCACCTCCGGCCGGCAGCACAGGGCCAGCCAGAAGGCGGCCTGCTTCTGCATTCCCTTGGAGAGACGGCGGATGGGCCGCTTCTCGTCCACCGTCCGGAACACATCCCCCAGGGCCTCGTACCGCTTCTGGTCAAACTTGGGGTAAAACCCCTTGTAAAACCGGGCCATATCCCGGGTGGAGGCCGACCCGAAGTAATAAAGGTCGTCGGGGATGTCGGCGATCCGCTCCTTCACCGCCGGATTCTCATACACCGTCTGCCCGTCCACCAGCACCAGCCCGCTGTCCTGCTGGTAGACCCCGGTGATATGCCGCAGAATGGTGGACTTTCCCGCCCCGTTGGGCCCCACCAGCCCGTAGATGGACCCGGCGGGCACCGTCATCGTCAGCCCATCCAACGCCTTGAACCCGTCAAAGCTCTTGGATACCGCCTGTACCTCGATCATGCTCCTTCCCCCCTTCTCATCTCCACCGCTCTCTGTACCCGCAGGGCCAGCTCCTCCTGGGTCATCCCCAGAAACAGCAGCTCCCTGGCGGAGGCGTCAAACTGGCTCAAGAGGGCCTCCCGGCGGTGGCTCTCCCCCGCTCCCTTTGCGGCAAAGGCCCCCCGCCCCGGCTCGGAGACCAGGTACCCCTCCTCCTCCAAAGCGGCGTAAGCCCGCTGTATGGTGTTGGGGTTGATGGCCAGGCTGGCCGCCAAAGCCCGCACAGAGGGAAACCGCTCCCCCTCCGTCATGGCTCCCGAGACCACCAGATGCCGCAGCGCGTCCCTCACCTGCTCGTATATGGGCCGAGCGTCCCGATAGTTGAGACTGATCATGCCCGCTCCCTTCCGGCGCGGCCTTCCCGCGCCCCTATTAGTAGGGGCCGGAGAAGCCGGCCCAAACTGTACCAAGTTGGTTGGTACAGTCAGTATATCCATTCTCCTCCCGGGAATCAAGAGGGCAACCCTTACGAATTCCTTACGTTTTTCCGTATTTTTTCTTTTTTCCCGTGACAAACAAAAAAAGAGCCGCTATAATAGGTTTTGCGGCGAGCCCGCCGCCTCCAAACCCTGCATATCACAACGGTCCGGCCCCGCCGGAGCCTTTATTCTTTCAGCTTTCAAAGGGGGACTTTATGATGCGTCTCATCGACCGCCCCAACTGGCTCGCCTTTCAGGACTGCCTGGAGGACCTGATGGAGACCCCTCAGGTCCAGTCCATGCGCTCCCTCCCCCACCACCCCGGGGTCAACTGCTACGAGCATTCCGTGTTCGTGGCCTATGTGGCCTTCCGCCTGGGCCGCCGCTGGGGCCTGGACTACCGCGCCTGCGCCCGGGCCGGCCTTCTTCACGACCTGTACCTTTACCGCTGGAACGACCAGAGCGCCCACCCCGGCCTCCAGTGCTTCGACCACCCGGTCTTCGCCCTGCGTAACGCCATGGGCCTGACCCATCTCAGCAAGCTGGAGCGGAACATCATCCTGGCCCACATGTGGCCCCTGGCCCTCCACCTCCCCCGCAGCCGGGAGGCCTGGGTGGTGAGCCTGGCGGACAAACTCTGCGCCACCGCCGAGGTGGTCCAGCTTTTCCGCCGCATGAAGATCCGTGCGGTCCTGGCGGCGTAAAAGAAAAGGAATTCCCCTGGCGGCGGCCCCGCCCCATTTTTCCTTTCCGTTTTCGTCTTTTCCCCCCTTCTTCCTCAAAGTCCCCCCTCCGAGAAAAAAGGGGGGCTTTTTCTTTTTATTTTCTTTGCATTTCCTGCCAATCTCTGCTATACTATTTCCGGTAGATAACATTCGGCCCTTGCCGTAAGCTGAGGTGACTGCCCATGGAATATTCCTGCGCGATCCTGTTTTTAAGTGGAAAAGGGGATGAAACCGGCTCCTCCCTGTTTTTCCAGGACGTTTTGTTTGATCCGGCGGCCCTCTGGCTGTCCGAGGCTCTCCGCCATTCCGGCGTGGAACGCTTTTTTGTAGTCTGCGACCCGGGCGACCAGCCCGCCGCCGCGGCCTGCTTCCCCCAGGACACTGTCTTTGTATCCTCCGGGGACCCTGGCGTTTCCAGCCGCATGGCGGAATTTTTGTCCCAAAATCCCGGCCCTGTGACGGTGGTCACCGCCCCCGTCCTCCTGGCCCCTCAGGGCTGCCACTTTGACCTTCCCGGCAAGGGAACTCCCACGGGGGTCTGCTCCCTTCGCGGCTCCGCCCTGGCCGCCGCCCTGAAGGACGGCAAGCCCTTCGACCAGGCCCTCTCCGCCCTGGGGGACCCCAAGCCCTTCCAGGGCCGGCTCCTCCCCCTGCTCCCCGATCTGGCCTACCGCTGCTCCACCCTGGAGCCCCTGGCCCGCGCCCTCAGCGTAGAGCGGCTCCTGGCCGCTGGCGTCCGGGTTGTGGACGCCGACCATACTTACGTTGGCCCCGCCGTCACCGTGGGGGAGGGCTCCACCCTTCTCCCCGGGGTCATTCTCCGGGGCCGGACCTCCGTGGGCAAAAACGCCCTCCTGGGTCCCAACACCATGATCCGGGACTGCTCCCTGGGGGATGAGGTCCAGGTCAACTCCTCCCAGCTCAACGAGTCGGTGGTGGAGGACGGGGTCATCATCGGCCCCTTCGCCTACATCCGCCCCCACTGCCACCTTCATAAAAAGGCCAAGATCGGCGACTTTGTGGAGCTGAAAAACTCCGTGGTGGGCCAGGGGACCAAGATCAATCACCTGACTTATGTGGGCGACTCCGACGTGGGGGCCGGGGTCAACTTCGGCTGCGGCACCGTCACCGTAAACTACGACGGGGAAAAGAAATTTCGCACCGTCATCGGCGACCACGCCTTCATCGGCTGCAACACCAACCTGGTGGCCCCCGTCACCGTGGGGGAGGGGGCCTACACCGCCGCCGGCAGCACCATCACCGAGGATGTCCCCCCCGAGTCCCTGGCCATCGCCCGGGACCGCCAGACCAACAAGAAAAACTGGGTCAAAAAACGCCGTAAGAAATAGACCTTCCCCCCGGCTGGGGTTATAAAAAGGATAAGAGGAAAAAGAAATACAAAAGATGGAGAGGATGGATCGTATGATCGCGCACGGAAAGGATATCAAGATTTTCTCAGGCAGCTCCAACCGGGCCTTGGCCCAAGCCATCTGTGACCACCTGGGCACCCAGCTTGGCAACGCGGAGTCGGGCCGGTTCTCCGACGGGGAGAACTTCTGCTCGATCTACGAGACCGTCCGTGGCTCCGACGTCTTTGTGGTCCAGTCCACCTGCGGCCCTGTCAACGACAATCTGATGGAGCTGCTCATTATGATCGACGCCTTCAAGCGGGCCTCCGCCGGCCGGATCACCGCGGTCATGCCCTACTTCGGCTACGCCCGCCAGGACCGGAAGACCAAGCCCCGGGATCCCATCTCCGCCAAGCTGGTGGCCAACATGATCACCGCCGCCGGGGCCGACCGGGTCCTGACCATGGACCTTCACGCCTCCCAGATCCAGGGCTTCTTTGATATCCCCGTGGACAACATGCTGGGCTCCCCCATCTTCGCCCACTACTTCCACGACAAATTCCTGGGTCAGGAGGAGAACACCGTGGTGGTCTCCCCCGACGTGGGCAGCGTGGGCCGGGCCCGGGCCTTCGCCCAAAAGCTGGGTATGCCCCTGGCCATCGTGGACAAGCGCCGCCAGAAGGCCAACTCCTCCGAGGTCATGAACATCATCGGCGACGTTCAGGGCAAGCAGGTCATCCTCTTTGACGACATGGTGGACACCGCCGGCTCCCTCTGCCACGCCGCCGACGCCCTGGTGGAGATCGGCGGCGCCGTCAGCGTCAACGCCTGCGCCAGCCACGGCGTCCTCTCCGGCCCCGCCTATGACCTCATTGAAAAGAGCCCCATCCAGGAGCTGGTCTTCCTGGACACCATCCCCGCCACCGACCGTGCCAGACAGAGCAGTAAGATCAAATACCTGACGGTAGCCGACCTCTTCGCCGACGCCATCGACCGCATCTACCAGGAGGTCTCCATCTCCAAGCTGTTCAACTGACAAAGAGGCGCTTCCAACGGGGCGGGGCGAAAGCCCTGTCCCGTTTTTCTTTCCAAAAAACAAAGAAAAGAGAAGAGATAAAAGAGAAAAGAGAAAAGATATGGTGTCCGGCAAAGCCGGACCATAAAAAAGGCGGCCCATGGCCGCCGCCCAAAATCTTTTCTCTTTTATCTTTTCTCTTTTATCCTCCAAAGGGGTGGTCCTATGTTCTTCCTCAACAAACCCAAAGGTCCCGTATCCTGGCTGGTGGTGGGCCTTGGCAACATGGGCGGCCAGTACGAGCACACCCGCCACAACGTGGGCTTCGACGTCATCGACCAGATCGCCGACGACCTGGATATCCCCGTCCAGCGCCTGAAATTCAAGGCCCTCACCAACACCGCCTCCCTTGGGGGCCAGACCGTGCTCCTCATGAAGCCCGTCACCTATATGAACCTCTCCGGGGAGGCGGTGGCCCCCGCCGCCGCCTTCTACAAGATCCCCCCGGAGCGTATCATTGTCCTCTCCGACGAAGTCTCCCTCCCCCCCGGCAAGCTCCGGATCCGTCAAAACGGCTCCGCCGGGGGCCACAACGGCCTGAAAAGCGTCATCGCCCACCTCCACTCCGACCAGTTCCCCCGGATCCGTCTGGGGGTGGGGGGCAAGCCCCACCCCGACTACGACATGGCCGACTGGGTCCTGGGCAAGCCCCAGGGGGAGGACCGCAAGGCCATTGACGACGCCGTCAAGCGCGCCGCCCAGGCGGTGGAGCTCTATATCAAAGAGGGTCCCCAGGCCGCCATGAGCAGATTCAACTGACCCACCGCCCCATGGAAAAAATATCCCGTGGGGCGGTTTTTCTTGTCTTTTTCCCCCTTCTGCGGTATAATTTTGGTATAAACAAAATATAGAGAGGAGCCTGCCCATGAAACGCCGTCTTTCTTCCCTTCTCCTGGTCCTGTGCCTGCTCGCCTCCCTCCCCTTCGCCGCCCTGGCCCGGGAGGAGACGGAGGACCCCGTCACCGCCCTGTGCGTCTCCGCCTCCGGCGGCTCCGCCTTCCTGGACGAGGCGGAGCTCCAGCTCCTCTGCCGCAAGGCCACAGGCCGGGATCTGGAGAGTGTCACCTTCAGCCAGCTCCCCGCCAGTGTGGGGACCCTCACCGTCAAGGGGGAGAAGGTGTCCCCCGACGCCGTCTGCTATATGTATCAAAGACCCCTTCTCTCCCAGGTCTGCTTCACCCCCTATGTCTACGGCTCCCGCCGCTTCACCGGCCAGGCGGAGCTGTCCTTCACCATGACCTCCGAAAGGGGCGAGAGTGTCCCCGGCATCCTGATCCTCTATGTGCCCGAACCGGCGGAGGAGGAGCCCCCCGCCGATTTTGGCACTCTGTTCAAGGCGGGGGACTCGGCCCCTCTGATGGAGCTGTTCCCCTTCCATACCTCCTATCAGGATGGACGCACCATCTGTGGTTCTGACACGGTGATGTCCCTCACCTTCGCCCTCCCTCCCTCGGACCTGGGTTCCCTCTGGCTGAGCTATGGTTATTCCGATGCCCGGAAGGTCCTCCCCGGCGAGGTCCTTTACCCCGACAGAGAGCCCAACTTCTACGATGTCACCTACCTCCCCGCCAGCAAGGAACCCGGCAAGGTACAGCTCCAATATACCCTCTCCCTTGATACCAAGAAGAGCCGGTCGGATTTCGTGACTCTTAACTTTGTGGAAAAGAAGACTCCCTCCCGGCCCGATCCCAAGCCCGCCCCTGTGGAGGCCGCCCCCGCCGCCATCTCCACCAACACCGCCCAGACCGGGCTTGCCGACGCCCTCTACCAGGCCTGCGCCACCCGGAAGCTGGGGGATTTGAGGACCGTCGCCTTCGATACCCTGCCCTCCCCCAAGGAGGGGACCGTTCTCTCCGCCGACCTCCCCGTGACCGCCGGCACGGCCTACCCCTACGGCGCCCTGGCCTTTCTCCCCGGCGAATCCTTTCAGGGGGGCCTCACCCTCCGGTATGTGGGGACCGACAGCGCAAACCACACCTTCCCCGGCTCCCTGACCCTGTCCCTGGACTATCCCCCCGAGGGCCGCTTCCAGGACCTGGAGGGCTGGGAGTGGGCCGCCTTTGCCGTCCAGTTCCTGGACCTCCAAAAGGCCGTCCCCTACACCAGGAGCCAACCCTTCTTCCGCCCCGGGGACTCCGCCACCCGCCTGGAGCTGGCCTGCGCCCTGGTCCGGACGGCCTACCCCACGGCGGACCCGGTGGCCGCCACCGGCTTTGACCTTCCCGATGATCTGGACCAGGCCAACGCCGTCGCCATCGCCATCTCCCGCGGCCTGCTGCGCGGCGATGGGGAGAAGCGGCTGTTCCTGGATTCCCAGGTCACCCGGCAGGATGCCCTGGTCATGCTCCACCGGGCCCTGACCGACCTGGGCCGGAGCCTTCCCCCCGCCGGAGACCTCTCCCCCTTCTCCGACGCCGACGCCCTCTCCCCCTATGCCCGGGACGCCGCCTCAGCCCTTCTTGCCGCCGACATCCTCCGTGGAAACGGCTCCGGAAGCCTGAACCCCCTCTCCCCCATCACCCGAGCCGAGATGGCCTGCCTTCTCTACCGCTCCTTCTCCTGATCCTAAAGTTCCCACGGGCATCACCAAGTATGATATGTTTGGAACAAAGCAGTCTGGCCCTGTAGGGGCACACCCGACAAGGATTCCGATTTCCCGACACACACGTACCACCCATCCCCCTTCCCCACGGAAAAAGGCCCTGGCTTCTCAAGAAGCCAGGGCCTTTTTCCATATAAGGAGAGAAGTATGAATTATTTTATTTCAGCCGGGCCACATACTCCGCCACACTGCTGCCCGCCATATAGCCCGAGGCGGTCATCCATCCCAGGGTGGTAGCGTCCACAAAGTAATCTGTGCCGATCCAGCTCAGAGCATCATAGCCCGCGGCATAGAGTCCGGGGATCACATGACCATTCTCACTGTATACCGCCAGGGTCTCGTCGGTGACAAGGCCCCCGAAGGTTCCCAGATTGCGGACCTTCGTTACCAGAGCATAGAAGGGTCCCTTTTCAACAGAGTAGACTAAAGTGGCCGGATCCCGGTCATATTCAGGATCCTCCTTTGTCTCCACCGCCCTGTTATACTTGTCCACTTCATTTTTCAAAACCGTGGCATCCACACCCATCTGGCTCGCCAGCTCCTCCAGAGTGTCTGCCCGGTAGGCGTAGCCCGCCTCAACGACCTTGTCCACCTGCTCCTGCAGATTTAGCCCTGTATAATCAGGATCCTTCATGGGATTCTGATAAAGGTTAGACCGCCAGGGCCTGGTCTGGGAACCATTTTCCATCAGGGAATCCATAGTGGCCTGGTCCAGAACCACCATGGCACCCTGAGACATCATGCTTACGTTTCCATGGTAATGCGGAGTATAGATGACCCCCTCATCAGAGATCCGCCGGCCAGTGAGACGATCGACTCTCAGCATTGGCTCATAGGCCAAATTGGCATACAGGCAGTTGCCGGTAGTAATATCCATATCAAAGAGATTGTGGAGCTCCAGAGGCAGACCCTCATTGTGACTGTGCGTCCCTACGCGCCCTTTTAAAGCCCCGATATCCCACGCCATTTGAACTCCATCACCGTTGGCGGTAGAACTGCCCCAGTTCATATATTGCTCATTGTAATCGTGGGCGTATTCCTCCATCATCTCGGTATTATTGGCCATACCTCCGGTGGCCAAGACCACCGCCCTGGCCTGTATGGTAGTGGTTCCGCCGGTAGCGTTGGTGGCAACCACCCCAGTCACCGCGCCGGTCTTATCGGTGAGAAGACTCTCTCCCCGGGTCCCCAGCAGGGCGGTGACGCCATTCTGCCGCAGTACATCCATCAGCACCCCAAACCGGGTACCCTGACTACCGTAACGAACCGTGTTGACATCCTTGGCGCTGAATGGCATCCCCAACTCTGCCAGAAAATCGGCGGCCTTGCCAGAAGCTGTCAGATAGTTTTTGATAAGCAGACGGTTGGCCTGATAGTGGGTGGAATCCAAATACCGCTCCACAAAGCGGTCATAGACCTGCTCTACCGTCTCCCCCGCCTCATCATAAAGATTTTTGGCGGGACCATCCTTTTGCTCCACACTCTTCTGAATATCTGTTCCAATGGCCAGAGTACTGCCCCCCGCGATCTCAGACACTCCGCCAAACCGGTCTGCCGCCTCAATAACTATGACCTTCAGCCCTGCTTGGGAAGCTACCGCTGCGGCAATGACCCCGGAACCGCCGCCGCCCACCACACAGAGATCGTAGCCCTCATAGCTCTCGTCCTTGACCTTAGGTGCGGCAGGCTTCACCGACTTCAGGGCGGTGACGGCCTCGGCCCCGGCGGCCTGCTCCACACACTGGGCTACCGCGGTGAGGATGGCCTCGCTGCCCCAGGTGGCTCCGGTGACCACGTCCACATTCAGGCTCTGGGCCTCCACGATCTCCGCGGGGATCTTCTCTGCACACAGGTCCCGCAGGTAAGGGGTCTCTCCGGAATTGTCAGTCACGGTGACCGACTCGATAGCCTTGTCTGAAAACACCGTCTCCACCGTGACGTAGCTGTGGAAGCCATAGCCCTTTCCCGTATAGGTCCCGGCCTTGTAGCTGATCTCCACCCCCTGGGCAGGGGCGGTGCCGGTCACCTGGTCGGCCAGGGCCTTCTCCACCGCTGCCTTCAGCGCATCGCTGGTGACAGTGGCCCCCGCCACCCCATCTACAGCGGTACTGTTGGCGGCCACCATCCGCCCAGGCATCTCATCAATGGCCACACTGCCTTTGCCCGGAGTCTCCTGGAGTCCCTGAGCCTGAACGTCGGCGATGGCTCCGCCTCTCACTGTGACCCACACAGTCACAGGTCCGGCAAAGCCCTGGACCTGGGCGGTGTAGGTGCCGTCCTTCACTCCGGCGGTCCCGGCGGGAAGCTCCACATCCCCCGTCAGCCGGATGACCCCGGGCTCATTTTTGTCCCACTCCACCTCAACTCCCAGCAGCTCGCACAGCCAGCGCACCGGGGCATAGGTAACTCCCTGGGCGGCAAAGGCCTCCCCAACGGCCCCGTTGGAGCCTGTGGGGGTGACCTTCTCTCCGTTGACGGTCATCTCCATGGGGGTTACCGTCATGGCCCGCTCTACGCCGGCAGCCAAAGCCGTAGTCCCCAGGACCATAGCGCAGGCCAGCGCGAGAGCAATGATCCGCTTTTTCATAAGATCCTCTCCTTTTTTCAAATTTTCCCTTCCGGGGATTGGTAACCCCACTCTAAACCTGGGGGTTACCCCCAGGTCAACCCCCTTTTTAGGAAAATGGGAGGGGAAATTTCTTCCCCTCCCACAACTTTCCTTACACATGTACCCGCATGGTGATGTAGTAATAAAATTTTTCTCCCTCCCGCTCCATGCTCAGCAGATGTCCGTAGACCCCGTCTCGCACGGTGTAGCCCTGCCGCTCCACCTCGTCATAGAGGGGCTGCAGATCCTCCGGCTGAAGGAGCAGCGGGTCGGCCACCCGCACCCGGGTCACCAGGGCCGGCTGGGCCGGAAGGTGGTGAAACAGAGATAGTTCCAATCCCTCCAGGTTATCCCGCTGGGAGACCCCATAGCCCAGCCGGACAGGCATGGGCCGCCGGGCCAGAAAGTCCTCCACCCGCCCCATCAGGCTGATATGTCCCTCCGGAAATCGCTCCGCCATAGTCCGCAGGGCCCGCTCCCCCTCCGGGGTCCGCCCGGCCTCCTCCATGTTCAGCAGAAACATCTCCTTCCCCTCTGCGTGGAGGAAGACCTGGCCCAGATTCTGCCGGGACTCGTACACCAACCGCCTCCGCCGGATTAGGTTCCACCGCTGCCGTTCCAGCTCCCGGATCTGCTCCTCCAGGCTTTTCACTGTCCGATCCAGCTCCTGGATCTGATCCGGCATGTCCTTGCTCCACAGGAAATCCCGAACCTCCTCCACCGTCATATGGCAGCTTCGATAATAGCGCAGGAGCATCATCTGCATGACCTCCCGCTCGCCATAAAGCGCATAGCCCTTTTCCGTGATCCCAGCGGGGTACAGCAGGCCCTTCTCCACGTAGTGCCGCAGGGTCTCCCGGGAAACTCCGGTCAACTTGTAAAACTCGTTTGGCTTATATAGCTTCTCCATGCTCTCTCCCTCCGCCTGTCTGTTTTTTGTTTTCATTTTATCACATATTTATCAAAATGTCAGTCTCCCCTCCCTTGACCCCATTCTCTCCGGATGGTATACTTACCTCTGCCGACACCCCCCTCCCCCCTGGGATGGGGGCTTTCGGCGTCTTGGGGTTTTGTCATCGTTTTGTAATCGATTTGTAACCGGTTGTAACCAATTTTTTCCGCTTTTCGGAGGTTTTCTATGGATCAGCTTCTTTCCGCCCTGCCACAGCTACCCGAATTCCAGCAGCTTGCCGCCGCCCTGGACAACGGGGTGTCCCCGGCAGCGGTGAACGGACTCTCCGGCGTCCACCGGGCCTATTTTGCCGCCGCTCTCCGGCGGCAGTCGGGCCGGCCGGTGGTGCTGCTCTGCGCCGACGAGGGGGAGTGCCAGCGGCTGGCGGGGGACCTACGCGCCCTCACGGGGGAGGCGGTCCTGTCCCTTCCCGGGCGGGAGTTCACCTTTCACAACGCCGCCGTGGTCTCCCGACAGTGGGAGCACCTGCGGCTGAGGACCTTCTGGGCCTTGAGCCGGGGGGAGATCCCCTTCCTGGTGGTCCCGGCGGAGGCCCTTTTACAGCGGACCATGCCCAAGGCCCTGCTCCAGCAGGCGGGGCGGGAGCTGACCATGGGGCAGAGGTACGACCTGAATGAGCTGACGGAATCCCTCACCGCCGCGGGATATTCCCGGTGCGACCAGGTGGAGGGGGCGGGGCAGTTTGCCCTCCGGGGAGGGATCCTGGACTTTTTCTCCCCCGCCCATCCCCTGCCGGTGCGGATAGAGTTTTTCGGGGACGAAGTGGACTCCATGGGTCTGTTTGACATCTCCTCCCAGCGGCGGGTGGAGCAGTTGGACCGGTGCTGTATCCTCCCCGCCGCCGAGGTCCTTCCCCAGTTCGCCCCGGGGGGGACGGCGGGTCTGGCCCGGGCCCTGGACCAGCGGCTGGCCGCCGCCGTCAAAAAGGGGAGCTGTCCCGACCAGCTTTTGGTGACCCTGGCCCAGGACAAGGAGCAGTTGGAGAACGGACTGGCCTTTCCCGCCATCGACCGGTATCTGGCCCTGATCTACCCCACCATGGCCTCGGCGGCGGACTATTTTCCCGAGGACGCCGCCCTGCTGATCTGCGACAGTCCCCGGTTCATGGAGCGGTGTAAAAACTATGTGTGGCAGTTGGGGGAGGACGTGACCGCCCTCGGGGAGAGCGGAACCCTGCTGCCTGAGCTGGGGCGGTTCTCCCTCACCGGGGAGGAGTTTGCCGCCGCCCTGGACCGCTGGCCCGTGGCCTATCTGGACGCTTTCCCCCACTCCCAGTATCCCCAGAGCCCCCGGGCTCTCCTTACGGTCACCGCCAAGCAGCTTTCGGCTTACGGGGTCAGTTTGGAGACGGCGGTGAGCGATCTGAGCCACTACCTCACCGCCGGGTTTTCCGTGGTGGTGCTGGCGGGCTCGGAGCAGCGGTGTCTGAACCTTCAGACCCTTCTCCGGGAGCAGAACCTCCGTACGGCGGTGGACTTCAAGCTCT
This sequence comes from Oscillospiraceae bacterium, assembly GCA_022799035.1. GTDB lineage: Bacteria > Bacillota > Clostridia > Oscillospirales > Oscillospiraceae > Vermiculatibacterium. The sequence goes on along the minus strand of JAAWNQ010000032.1, from coordinate 10,524 downwards.
CCGCCCTGCCCCAGCCGGGACAGGCGGTGATCTGCTGCGGAGGGCTTTCCGCGGGGATGGAGTGGCCGGGGCTGAAGCTGGCCATCCTCACCGAGGGCTCCGCCGCCCCGGTGAAGAAGCGGAAGGCCAGGGCCCCCACCAACCGGGAGAAGCTGAAGTCCTACGCCGACCTGAACGTGGGGGATCTGGTGGTCCACCAGCAGTATGGCATCGGCCGCTATCAGGGCATGGTGAAGATGCCGGTGGACGGGGTGGACAAGGACTATGTGAAGATCGCCTACGCCGGGGCCGACGCCCTCTATGTCCCCGCCACCCAGCTGGATATGGTGAGCAAGTATATCGGCGGGGGGGAGGACGCCAATGAGACCAAAAAACTCTCCCGGCTGGGGGGCGGGGACTGGGAACGGCAGAAGTCCAAGGCCAAGAAGGCGGTCCAGGACCTGGCCAAGGGGCTGATCCAGCTCTACGCCCAGCGGCAGCGGCAGCCCGGGTTCGCCTTCTCCCCCGACTCCCCCTGGCAGAAGGAGTTTGAGGAGGAGTTCGAGTACACCGAGACCGAGGACCAGCTGCGGTGTATCGCCGAGATCAAGCGGGACATGGAGCAGAACAGGCCCATGGACCGGCTCCTCTGCGGGGATGTGGGCTATGGCAAGACCGAGGTGGCCTTCCGGGCCATTATGAAGTGTATTCTGGACGGCAAGCAGGCCGCCATTCTGGTCCCCACCACGGTGCTGGCCCGGCAGCATTACCTCACCGCCAAGCGGCGGTTTTCCAAGTATCCGGTGGATGTGGACGTGATCTCCCGGTTCCGGACCCCCGCCCAGATGAAGGAGACCCTGCGGAAGGTGTCCGAGGGAGGGGTGGACCTGCTCATCGGCACCCACCGGCTTTTGCAGAAGGACGTAAAATTCAAGAGCCTGGGACTGCTGGTGGTGGACGAGGAGCAGCGGTTCGGGGTGACCCACAAGGAGAAGCTGAAGGAGCTTTCCCGTCAGGTGGACGTGCTCACCCTGTCCGCCACCCCCATCCCCCGGACCCTGAACATGGCCCTCTCGGGCATTCGGGACATGTCCACCCTGGAGGAACCCCCCCTGGACCGGCAGCCGGTGCAGACCTATGTGATGGAGCACGACTGGTCGGTGCTCTCCGACGCCATGCGCCGGGAGCTGGAGCGGGGAGGCCAGGTCTACTACCTCCACAACCGGGTGGACACCATCGCCCGGACCGCCAACCGGATCCAGGAGGCCCTGGGGGAGGACGCCTCCGTGGCTGTGGCCCACGGGAAGATGACCCAGGAGGAGCTCAACGACGTGATGGGCCGGATGAGCGAGGGAGGGGTGGACGTACTGGTGTGTACCACCATCATTGAGACGGGCATCGACATCTCCAATGTGAATACCCTCATCATCGAGGACGCGGACAACATGGGTCTGGCCCAGCTTCACCAGATCCGGGGGCGGGTGGGCCGGTCCAACCGGCGGGCCTTCGCCTACCTCACCTACCGCCGGGGAAAGGTTTTAAGCGAGGTGGCCGCCAAGCGGCTGGGGGCCATCCGGGAGTTTGCCGAGTTTGGCTCGGGCTTCAAGATCGCCATGCGGGATCTGGAGATCCGGGGGGCGGGGAACGTGCTGGGCCCGGAGCAGTCGGGCTTTATGATGAGCGTGGGCTATGACATGTACCTCCAGCTTCTGGAGGAGGCGGTGCTCACTGAGCGGGGGGAGACGGCGGAAAAGCCCGCCGAGTGCTCCGCCGACCTGACGGTGACCGCCTCCATCCCCGACCGGTATGTGCCCTCGGCCCAGCAGAGGATGGACCTGTACCGGCGCATCGCCCTGATCCGCAGCGAGGAGGAGGCCGACGACCTCACCGACGAGCTCATCGACCGGTACGGGGATCCCCCCCGGCAGGTGAATAACCTGATCGCCGTGGCCCTCCTCCGCTCCCAGGCCGCCCGGTGCGGGGTGAAGGAGCTGACCCAGAGGGGGAACAATGTGGTCTTCTCCCTGGAGAAGTTCGACCTGCGGCGGGTATCCACCCTCTGCGCCGGGGAGAGATGGAAGGGGCGGATCCTCTTCTCCGCCGGGGAGAAGCCCGCCCTGACCCTGCGGCTGAAGAAGGGGGAGGACCCGCTGAAGTGGGCGGGGATGATGGTGGAGGAATACGAAAAGGAAGAGAAAAGTTAAAAGAGAAAAGATTTTTGACCTGTGGCGGCCAAAGGCCGCTCATTTGAATAGTCCGGCTCCGCCGGACACAATATCTTTTCTCTTTACTCTTTCCTGTTCGGGCGGGAGGGGCAAGCCCCTCCCCTACGGTCTCTTTCCTGGGAGGTTTTACTGTGAATGACGAGAAATATATGGCCCAGGCCTTGGAGCTGGCCCGGGAGGCGCTTTCTGATGGGGAGGTGCCGGTGGGGTGCGTGATCGTGGGGCCGGAGGGGACCATTGTGGGGCAGGGGCGGAACCGGAGGGAGCGGGAGAAAAGCGCCCTGGGCCACGCCGAGATGGACGCCATCCGTATGGCCTGCGAGACCCTGGGGGGGTGGCGGCTGACCGGGTGCAGGCTCTATGTGACCCTGGAGCCCTGCCCCATGTGCGCCGGGGCCATCCTCAACGCCCGGATCCCGGAGATCCATTACGCCGCCAAGGATCCCGCCATGGGTGCCTGCGGGTCGGTGCTGAATCTCTTTGAGGAGCGGTTCGGCTTCCACCCCCGGATCTACCGGGGGCCGCTGGAGGCCCAGTGCGGAGAGCTGCTGTCCCGTTTTTTTGCCCAGACCCGCCGGAGGGACCGGGAGATTTAATCCTTCTGTAACAACTGGAGTTTTCCTTCTTAACATTTTCCCGGTATCATGGGTCTTGTTCGGAAGAACATCTTTTTCATTCTATCCTCCAATCCTTTTGCAAAAGGGCAGCGGGCGACCGCTGCTTTTTTGTCGCCCGGAGGTCTTCGTTACAGGAATACGACAGGGATCCCTTGAGATTTAACCCTTCTGTAACAACTTTTTGTTTAATCATTTACATCTGTCCGGTATCATAACACTTGCAAGAGACAGCTTCTTTTTCATTTCATTATCCTCTTTCCTTGCGGCAGGGGCCGGACGTCAGGAGCAGACGTCCGGTCCCTGCCGCGTTTTCCCCTTTTCGCCCTTTTCTGAGGGCGGCCTTTTTTGTCCTATTGCCCCTGGGAGGGAAATATGCTATAATGACCGCCCGACGCCTTTTCGCGTCCACCTTTTTTCTGGGGAGGAGCCGCTATGCTTTCCATTTTTCTCATCGCCCTCAGCCTGGCTATGGACGCCTTCGCCGTGTCGGTGTCCACGGGGATCTCGGTACCCGGGTTCGGGGTCAGGCAGGCCGCCCGGATCGGGGCCTGGTGCGGGGCGTTTCAGTTTCTCATGCCCCTGACGGGATGGTTTTTGGGCACCAGCGTGAAAAGCTACATTGAGTTTATCGACCACTGGATCGCCTTTGGTCTGCTGGCCTTTATCGGGGGGAATATGATCCGGGAGGCCCTTTCTGGAGGGCAGGAGGAGGGGATGGCAGACCTTTCGGTGCGGCGTCTGTTCCTGCTGGCCCTTGCCACCAGCATTGACGCCTTGGCGGTGGGGGTGACCATGGCCTTTATGGATGTGCCCGTCCTTCTCTCCGCCGCCGTCATCGGGGTGGTGGCCTTTGTGCTGTCCATGCTGGGAGGGCTGCTGGGGCGGAAGCTGGGACAGCTTTTCCAGAGGCGGGCCACCCTGCTGGGAGGGCTTGTGCTGGTGGGGATCGGGGTGAAGATCCTGGCCGAGCACCTGCTGGGGAGTTAAAAGTGAAAAGTTAGAAGTTAAAAATTGTGGTGTCCGGCTTTGCCGGACTACTTAAATCGGCCGCCTCCGGCGGCCCCAACCATTTTTCACTTTTCATTTTTCATTTTTAACTTTTTCTTGACTTTCCTTTTTTGTCGTGGTATATTGCTTTCAAATTCAACATGATAGAGGCGCGGTTCTCATGAGTACCTTCTTCCTTTGGCCAGACAGCCGGAGATGGGAAAGGGGGCGCCGCCGAAGGGGGCTTCCGGTGTCTGCCGGAGTCTTGCCTGGGCCAGAGGGAAATACCTTCTGGACTGTCACAGGGATGTGAAGCGCTATCATGGTCCATACGGGACCGGTGGGTCCCCCCTTTGTATGTGCCATGAACGCTTTGCGTCCATGGCTTTCTTTTTTGCCTCTGTCCTGTGAGATGGGAGGAAATCATGATGCGCGCCAAAAAACGTTCCGTTCTGTCCCTGGGGGGCCTGTTTGTCCTGGTGGCCCTGGCCCTGTGCCCCACCGCCCTGGCCGCGGGGGAGGCCTCCGCCGGCGGCAGCCCCTTCTACAACACCTTCTGGGCTTTCCTGCCCCCGGTGGTGGCTATCCTGCTGGCCCTGGTGACCAAGGAGGCTTACTCCTCCCTGTTTATCGGGATCCTGATCGGGGCCATGCTCCACTGTAATTTTGCCCCGGTGGACACCCTGGACACGGTCATTGGGGATGGGCTTGTCACCGCCATCGGGGACAACGCGGGGATCTTTCTGTTCCTGGTGATCCTGGGGGCCATCGTGGCCCTGGTCAACGCCGCGGGGGGCTCCGCCGCCTTCGGACGGTGGGCCGAGAAAAATATCCGGACCCGGGTGGGGGCCATGCTGGCTACCTTTGTACTGGGGATCCTGATCTTTATTGACGACTACTTCAACTGCCTCACCGTGGGCAGCGTCATGCGGCCGGTGACCGACGGGCACCGGATCTCCCGGGCCAAGCTGGCCTACCTGATCGACGCCACCGCCGCCCCGGTGTGTATGATCGCTCCGGTGTCCTCCTGGGCCGCCGCCGTGTCCGGGGTGGCCGCCAATCTGGATACGGGGGTGTCGGGGATCCAGCTTTTTGTTCAGGCCATCCCCTTCAACTTCTACTCCCTGCTTACCTTCGTGTTCATCATCGGCATGGCGGTACTGGGGCTGGACTACGGGCCTATGAAGCGCCATGAGGAGCTGGCCCGGGAGAGCGGAGAGCTGGGGGCCTTGGACTCGGTCGACAACGAGGCGGGCAACCCCAAGGGACGGGTGATGGACCTGGTCCTGCCGGTGGTGGTCCTCATTACCTTCTGCGTGGTGGGGATGATCTATGTGGGCGGCTTCTGGGGGGCCAACCGCTGGACCGCCGACAGCTATGCCGGGGACTTTATCGGCTCCTTTGGCAACACCGACGCCTTTGTGGGGCTGCCCTGGGGGGCCATTGTGGCTTTGGTCCTCACCATCGCCTACGTGGTGGGCCGGCGGCTGATCCGCTTCCAGGACGCCATGGCCTGCATCCCCAAGGGGTTTATCGCCATGGTGCCCCCCATCACCATCCTCACCCTGGCGGTGAGCTTGAAGACCATGACCGGCTTTTTGGGGGCCGACGTGTTTGTGGAGGGCGTGATGAAGGGCGCCTCCCAGGGGCTTTACAGCCTGCTCCCCGCCGTCATCTTTGTGGTGGCCTGCCTGCTGGCTTTTGCCTCGGGGACAAGCTGGGGCACCTTCGGGATCCTCATTCCCATCGTCACCGCCATCTTCCCCGCCGGGTCCACCCTGCTGACCGTGGGGATCTCGGCCTGTCTGGCCGGGGCGGTGTGCGGGGACCACTGCTCCCCCATCAGCGACACCACCATCATGGCCTCGGCGGGGGCTCAGTGCGACCACGTCCAGCACGTGTCCACCCAGCTTCCCTACGCCGTCACGGTGGCGGCGGTGAGCTTTGTGAGCTATATCATCGCCGGGTTTGTGCCCAACGTGTTTGTGGCTCTGCCTGTGGCGGTGGGGCTGATGGTGGTCACCCTGCTGGTGATAAAGGCCCGGGTGGCAAAGGGGTAAACTCCAAAAACAGGACCCATACAAAAGGGCAACGCTGTACGATGTACAGCGTTGCCCGGATTTTTTCCTTTTTCTTTTAGCAGAACTCGATCCCGGTTTCGCTCATGGAGCTGATCCGGGCCAGGGCCTCGATGCGGAAGCCCTTTTCCCGCAGGCGCTCGCCGCCGGGCTGGAAGGCCTTCTCTATACACACGCCGGCTCCCACCACCTCCCCGCCGGCCTGGGCGACGATGGAGATAAGGCCCTCCAGGGCCGCGCCGTTGGCCAGAAAGTCATCGATGAGGAGGACCCGGTCCCCGGGCTGAAGGAACTCCTTGGCCACCATCACGTTATACACCCCGCCGTGGGTAAAGGACTCCACCGGGGCGGTATATACGCCCCCGTCGATGTTTTTGGTCTTGCTCTTTTTGGCGAATATCACAGGCACGTCAAAATACTGGCCCGCGATACAGGCCACGGCGATACCGCTGGCCTCCACGGTCAACAGCTTTGTGACCCCCTCCCCGCCGAACAGGCGGAAGAACTCCTTGCCCATCTGGTTGAACAGGGCCACGTCCATCTGGTGGTTGAGAAAGCTGTCCACCTTCAGGATGGTCCCGTTTTCCCGTATCTTGCCGTCCCTGCGGATCCGGTCTTCCAGCAGCTTCATTTTCGATTCCTCCCCGTAGGATTTGGCTTTTATTTTACAGGATGTTTTCAGAAAAAGCAAGCCCAAGCCCCTTTGAGGCCCCGGTTTTCATTGCCATTTTTGTCGAGGACTGCTATAATGAACAGGAAAAGCGCAGAATGGGGTTTCCCTCCGCCGGGGTGGATCGGCAGCCCCGGGCTGCGGGCCATCCCTTTTTCCCTTTTCACTTTTCCTTTCTTTGGGAGGTTATTATGGGCTTTTTCAAACGCCATCTCGTTCCCGCCTTTTTGACCGCGGCGGTGCTGTTTACCTTCTCCCCCCTGGTGCCCACCGCCGGGGCGGCCTATGCCGACGCGGAGAATACCTGGGCCGCCGAGGTCATTGAGAAGGCCGGAAAATACGGACTGATGGAGGGCCGGCCCGACGGCACCTTTGGGGTGGGGGTCAATATGACCCGGGCGGAGTTCGTCACGGTGGTGTGCCGGATGATGGGGTGGGCTCCCCAGGAGACCGTCCCCCAGGAGCTTTTCGACGTGCCCGGCCACTGGGCCCAGGGATACATCGCCGCCGCCGCGGCCCATGGGGCGGTGGAGAGGGCCGGGGCCTTCCGGCCGGACGACTATATCTCCCGCTCGGAGATGGCGGTGATGCTGGTCCGGGCTTTGGGCTACGACGGTCTGGCCCAGTCCCTGGGGGAGACCGACCTCCCCTTCCCCGACGTGGCCCAGGACAGGGGGTATATCGCCCTGGCTTACGGCTTTGGCATCATCAACGGGGTGGAGGAAAAGGAGATGCGGAAGTTCCTACCCACCTTTTCGGCTCCCCGGGAGCAGGCCGCCGCCATGCTGGTGCGGTGCTATGAGCGCCTGGAGCTGGAGACCCAGTGGCTCCACGGCTTTTACGCCTTTAACTCCTATCCCCAGTTGGAGCTCACCGCCCAGATGGATGGGGTGAGCGTGGGCTGGGCCAGGCTGGAGGCGGACGAGAGCGGACAGCCCCGGGTCAACTCCACCGAAGAGAACGGCAACGATTGGGTAAAGCCGGACCAGTCTGAGCTGACCACCGATTTTCTCGCCCAGCGGTCCATCCCCTGCAACCTGAACATTTTCGGCTCCGCCACCACCTTCCTCTCCCTTGTGGAGGCAGGAAATCAGGCTGCGGCCATCGCCCAGTTGACGGCGGCGGCCCAGCCCTACGCGGGGCTTACCATAGACATTGAGGGCCTTCGGACCGAGCAGAGGGAGGCTTTTACCGCCTTTATGTCCGCCCTTCGGCAGGCTCTGCCGGAAGGGCAGACTCTCTACGTCTGCGTCCAGCCCGACACCTGGTTCGGCGGCTTTGACTACCGGGCTTTGGGGGAAATCTGCGACAGGGTGATCCTGATGGCCCACGACTACCAGTGGTCCTCCATCCCCGATTACTACCTGGGCACCGCCAACACTTACTGCCCGGTGACCCCCCTGGACAAGGTGTCCACCGCCCTCCAGCACATTACCGACCCGGAGACCGGGGTCCAGGACCGGTCCAAGCTGGCTCTGGCTATCTCCTTCAACACCACCGGGTTCCATGTGGATGAACAGGGGCTGCTGGTGGACCAGACCTTCTACCACCCGGCCTACACCACCATCGCCAAGCGGCTCCAGCAGGAGGACACGGTCTATACCTGGGACGAGCAGAGCCAGAATCCCTATATTGAATATACCACCGAGAACGGCGAACACTATAAGCTCTGGTATGAAAACGCTCCCAGCGTGGAGGCCAAGCTGAAGCTGGCCCGGATGTACGGTATCACCGGGGTATCCATCTGGCGGGTGGGGATGATCCCCACCTACGGGGAGATCGAGAATTACGACGTGTGGAGCACGCTGAAAATGAAAAATTAAAAGTGAAAAGTGAAAAATTATAGACTTGTGGCCGCCGCAGGCGGCTCATTTAAATAGTCCGGCGGAGCCGGACACCATAATTTTTCACTTTTAACTTTTCACTTTTAATTTTTCACTTCCAAGGGGGAGTTTTGTATGGAGACCGCTAAACCATCGTGGGCGCAGACCTTTTCCGCCTTTCTCCTGATGTCCCTGGGCTCCGTCCTGGTGGCGGTGGGGGTATACTTTTTTAAGTTCCCCAACCACTTCTCCATGGGCGGGGTCTCGGGCCTTAGTATTCTGTTGGGCCAGCTCATCCCCTCCCGGGTGGCTACCCCCGCCACCATCAATACGGTGATCACCGTCCTTTTTCTGGTGTTGGGATTCCTGGTGCTGGACCGGTATTTTGGGATGAAGACGGTGTACTGCTCCCTGCTCTACACCGGGGTGATTCAGGTTTTGGAGCGGTTTTTCCCTTTGGACCGGCCCCTCACCGATCAAAAGATGCTGGAGCTGTTTTTCGCCGTTCTCCTCCCCGCCCTGGGGGCCGCCATCCTGTTTAATATGGATGCCTCCACCGGGGGCACCGACATTATGGCTATGATCCTGAAAAAATACACCGGACTGGACGTGGGGCGGGCGCTGCTGCTGTCCGATGTGACCATCGCCGCCTCCGCCCTGCTGGTCTTTGACGTGGAGACCGGGCTTTTCTCCCTGCTGGGTCTGGCCCTCAAGTCGGTGCTGGTGGATACGGTCATCGAGTCCCTGAACCGGAAAAAGTCCTTTACGGTGGTGACCCACACCCCCGAGCCGGTGTGCCACTTTATCAATGAGGGGCTCCACCGGGGGGCCACCGTCTGGAAGGGACAGGGGGCCTATACCGGGCAGGACCAGTTCATTATCCTCACCGCCCTGTCCCGGCAGCAGGCGGTACAGCTCCGGAACTATCTGAAGCGGACCGACCCCCACGCCTTTATGTTGATCACAAACTCCAGTGAGATCTTTGGCAAAGGGTTTTTACGGGCCTGATTCCCTTTCCTTCGGGGCGTGTGGACGTATCATCCGTAAGGCGGCAGAGCCGCCAACGGCTGAACAGCCCCACGCCTTTATGTTGATCACCAACTCCAGCGAGATTTTCGGAAAAGGGTTTTTACGGGCCTGAGGGCACAAGAAAAAGACCCTGGGGCCTCCTTTTGGGAGATGGAAATATTTCCCACCTTCGTGTTTCTTCCCCTTCTTTCCCCATCAAAAAATGGTAAAATCTGGTTATCCAGATGAAACCATTGGGAAAGAAGGGTTTTTTATGCCATTTCTCCGTAAGAAGGGTCTTTTTGAGTCCACCCGAGTCCAGTATCTTCCCGTTGACGCCATTTCCCCCAACCCGGGACAGCCCCGGAAGTTTTTCTCCCCCGAGGGTCTTCAGGAGCTGGCCGACAGTATTACCGCCCACGGGATCCTCCAGCCCCTCTCCGTCCGCCGGGCGGAGGAGGGGTACGAGCTGATCTCCGGGGAGCGGCGGCTCCGGGCCGCCAGAATGGCGGGGCTGGAGGAGGTCCCCTGCCTTATTGTCTCCGCCGACGAGACCCGGTCCTCCCTGCTGGCCCTTATCGAGAATGTTCAGCGGCGGGATCTGGACTTCTGGGAGGAGGCTCAGGCCATCCAGGCCCTGCTGGCCGCCTCCGGCCTGTCCCAGGAGGCCTTGGCAAGGCAGTTGGGCAAGAGCCAGTCCGCCCTGGCCAACAAGCTCCGGCTTCTCAAGCTCTCCCCCCAAGCTTTGGAGCTTCTTCGCCGAAACGGGTTGACCGAGCGGCACGCCCGGGCCCTTTTGAAGCTGCCCCTCCCCGCCGATCAGCTTCGGGCCGCCGAGTATGCCGTGGACCAGGATCTGACGGTGGCCCGGACCGAGGCCTATGTGGAGACCCTCCTCCACCCCGCCCCCCAGCGGAGCAAGCCCACCTTCCTATTGAAGGACGTGCGGTTTTTCCTGAACACGGTGAAGCGGGGGCTGTCTATGATGCAGAGCGCCGGGGTCCAGGCCAACTGCACCCGGCAGGATACCGACCGGGAGATCCTGCTGACCATCCATATCCCCCGGTGATATAGCCTTCTCTTTCAATCTCTTTCTAAAAGGGGTGTAAATGTTTCACGTGAAACATTTACACCCCT
>JAAWNQ010000031.1 GCA_022799035.1 Oscillospiraceae bacterium | reverse complement strand
GTCCTCGATGCGGAGCTTCTTCTCCTTCATCTCGGTCTCGGTGGCGGCGCCCACACGGACCACGGCCACGCCGCCGGCCAGCTTGGCCAGCCGCTCCTGGAGCTTCTCCCGGTCATAGTCGGAGGTGGTGACCTCCACCTGGCTCTTGATCTGGGCCACCCGGTTCTTGATGTCGGCGTTCTTCCCGGCGCCGCCCACGATGATGGTGTTCTCCTTGTTGACCTTCACCTGCTTGGCCTTGCCCAGCATGTCGACGGTGGTCTCCTTCAGGTCCAGGCCCACCTCCTCGCTGACCACGGTGCCGCCGGTGAGGATGGCGATATCCTGGAGCATCTCCTTGCGCCGGTCGCCGTAGCCGGGGGCCTTGACGCAGCAGACGTTCAGGGTGCCCCGGAGCCGGTTGACGATGAGGGTATTGAGAGCCTCGCCCTCCACATCCTCGGCGATGATGAGCAGCTTCTTGCCCGTCTGGACCACCTGCTCCAGCAGGGGCAGCAGGTCCTGGACGGAGGAGACCTTCTTGTCGGTGATGAGGATAACGGGCTCATCCAGAACGGCCTCCATCTTCTCCATGTCGGTAGCCATGTAGGGGGTCACATAGCCCCGGTCAAACTGCATGCCCTCCACCACCTCGGAGTAGGTCTCGGCGGTCTTGGACTCCTCCACAGTGATGACCCCGTCGGCCCCCACCTTCTCCATGGCCTCGGCGATGAGCTTGCCGATCTGCTCGTCCCCGGAGGAGATGGCGCCCACCCGGGCGATGTCCTCGGTGCCCTTCACCTTCTTGGAGTTCTTCTTGATCTCCTCGATGGCGGCGTCGGCGGCAGCCTTGATGCCCTTCTTCATGATCATGGGGTTGGCCCCGGCGGCCAGGTTCTTCAGGCCCTCCCGGACAATGGCCTGGGTCAGCAGGGTGGCAGTGGTGGTGCCGTCGCCGGCCACGTCGTTGGTCTTGGTGGCAACCTCCTTCACCAGCTGAGCGCCCATGTTCTCCATGGGATCGGCCAGTTCGATCTCCTTGGCGATGGTCACGCCGTCGTTGGTGATGAGGGGGGAGCCGTACTTCTTATCCAACACCACGTTCCGGCCCTTGGGGCCCATGGTGATCTTCACAGTGTCGGCAAGCTGGTCCACGCCCTTCTGAAGCGCCTTCCGGGCCTCCTCGCCGTAAGCAATGAGTTTAGACATAGGGATTACCTCCATATTTGAGATTACAATGTTTTAGGTTTTTGCTCTGTTGTGAGGCGGGAGATAAAAGAGAATAGAGAAAAGATGTGGTGTCCGGCAAAGCCGGACTATTTCAAATAGCGGCCTGCGGCCGCAACAGGTCAAACTCTTTTCTCTTTACTCTTTTCTCTTACTCCACGATGGCCAAAATATCGCTCTGCCGGACGATGGTGTACTCCTCCCCGTCCACCTTTACTTCGGTGCCGGAGTACTTGCCGGTGATGACCTTCTGGCCCTTCTTCACCGTCATCTTGACCTCCTTGCCGTCCACCAGACCGCCGGGGCCCACCTCGATGATCTCGGCGATCTCGGGCTTCTCCTTGGCGCTGCCGGTGAGGATCAGGCCGGACTTGGTCTTCTCCTCGGCCTCCATCATCTTGATGATGACCCGGTCTCCCAAAGGCTTCAGCTTCATAGTTGGTTCCTCCTTATATGTTGTTTTTCATGATTCACATTTCAAGGGGTTAGCACTCATTCCTCCGGAGTGCTAACCGCAAGTATGATAATAACTCCTCCGCCAAAAAAAATCAACCCCTTTTTTGGAAAAAAGGGGTTGTCCTGGCAAAATTCAAAATCTGTTCACAATGAGGCGGAAGACCCCGCCCCCGCTGGGATCAGGGCCTGAGCCTGGATCTCCGCCCCCTGGGGATAGAAAAAGTTCAGCTTCTCCTCAGAAAGCCGGATGACAAACTCACGGCCCCACAGCACCTCTCCGTCCACCACCGCCGCCACCTCCTCAGGGGCGGTGATAAAGACCCTGTCCCCATGCCAGTCTTGGACCAGACCGGGGCACTCCCTGTATCGGCCCGCGGCGTATTTGCCTACAAACCGCGCGAATTGGAGCAGGGATACATCCCCCACCAGCAGCATATCCAATATCCCGTCGTCGGGCCGGGCCTCAGGAACAGGGTGGAAGCCGCCCCCATAATACTGGCCGTTGCAGACGCAGACCAGGGCCGTCCTTCCCCGGTGGCGGATGGGACCCATCTCCACCTCCAGAGATCTGGTGATGCCCTTCAAAACCGTAACTACGAGGGAGAGGATATAGGCCAGCTTTTTCCCGATAAACGGGATACGCTTGAACCGGTGAACGTCCACCGCCACCCGGGCGTCCACCCCCACACATACCACGTCCAGCCCCAGCAGGCCGTTGCAGTCTATCAGGTCAAAGGCCGCCTGAGGTCCTTCCTTCAAGGCGGCCAGATCGTCAAATCGGCTTTTCCCCTCCCTGCCGAAGATCCGCAGAAAATCGTTCCCCGTCCCCATAGGCACATTGGTCACCGCTCCCCAGGGCTTCCCCGCGGCGGCGTTGACCACCTCGTTCAGGGTCCCGTCCCCTCCGCAGGCATAGAGCCGCACCGGATCCCCGGGGGCCAGGGCCTCCTCCGCCAGACGGCGGGCGTCCCCCGCCCCCTGGGTGGTGTACGCCTCAAAATCCCCCGCCGGGAAGGCCGCCTCCACCCGGTCCAGGAGCTGCTTGGCGCTGTCCTTTGGCCCCGCTACGGGGTTAATAATGAATACGTGCCGCATCAGAACAGATCCACCCGCTGCTCGGGCCGGGCCAGGCGGGAAGCCAGGGCGGCGGCCTCCGCTCTCGTCACCGGGCTGTCGGGCCGGAAGGAGAGATTCTCGTCCACCCCGGTGAGTATCCCCTTGGTGTAAAGGCCGTAGATGGCTTGGGCGGCGGGATCTCCGGCGGTCACATCCCGGACCGAAGCCATGACCCGGACGGGGCTGTTGCGCTGGGGCAGGCTCCGGGCCAGCTCGGTGGCTCCGAACACCTGGGCCAGCTCCCGCCGGGTGATCTGCCGGGTGTAATCCTCAAACTGCCCCCTCGCGATGATGCCGCTAGCGGTGCAGTAGTCCACCGCGTCGGTATACCAGGGGGTAGAGATGTGGGCGGTGGTGTGAAAGGTATCTCCCTTATGGCGTGAGTCCATGTTGGCCGCCATCTGGAGGGCTTCGGCCACCGTCACCTCCCGTCCCGGCTCAAAGGCGTTGCCCCCGGTGCCGGTCATAATACCGGTATTGTAAGCGATATCCACCCACAGGGCATACCAGTCTCTGGCGTTCACATCGGTGAAGGAGGGCAGCCGGCCCCGGGTCAGTGGAAAGCAGCTCCCCTCCACCCCCAGACCGGAAAGGATCCCTGGGATCTGAAACAGGGGGACCACCGTCCGCCCTCCCCCTTTGGAGATAAGGACCAGGGCGTCGTTCCCCCCTACAGAGTTCAGCTCCACACTTACATAGGAGATGGGGTAGACCTCGTTGGTCCGGCCCTTCTCCCCCTGGTAGGGCAGAATGCTCACCACCCCCCAGTCGTCCCCTCTCTGGGCCATGTATAACCCGTAGCCCACGGGCATAAGAGTATCATATTCGGGCTGGATCAGGTACTCTCCGTCAGGCCGGATGACCCCCAGCTTGCCGTCCAGGTTCACCGCCGCCACCCCCAGGGTGAAGGAGACCACCGAGCGGTACTGGAGGGGGATGACGATATTCCCCTCCGGTCCGGCAAAGCCCCATTTTCCCTCCTGCTCCGCCTGGGCCAGCCCCTCGGAATAGCCGTAGATCGTGGGCTCCGCCGGGGTGGATGCCAAGGCCGGAACCAAAAGAAGGCTCAGGGCCAGAAAAGCCGCCGCCAGCTTTTTTCCTTTTTTCATCCTCCCGCCTCCTTCCTTGTCAACAGGTCTCCCGCCGCGATCTCATCCTTGCCCCCCAAGCCCTTGAACAGAAGCCCAACCCTGTCTCCGGCCCGGGCTTCCTCCAGGGGCCTCCGGGAGGACTCGATGCCCGCCACGGTCAAACGCCTTATCCCCCGCCGTCCTTGACGGGTCAGCTCATCCCCCCGGGCCACCCGGCCGGTCTCGATCCTCCCGGTGACCACGGCCCTGCGGCCCCTTCCGGTGCCCACGATGAACACGTCCTCCACCGTCATGCGGAAGGGCTCCGCCGGGGTATTTTCCTTCTCAAAGTTCTCTAAGGCTGGATTTTTCTCCTCTTTTTTTCCTTTCAGCCACCCAAACATTCTGTCCACCTATACTCCATACTGGAACAGGTCGCACTTGAGCATCCCATTGTATAGCTTCCGCTTTTTGTCCGCCCGGCGGCCGAAGGTGCGCTCAAACTCGGTATGGGAGGACAACAGAGACAGGCTCCAGCCTTGGGGCGCACGGCTCCACACCCTTCCGAAGGCGGCGTAAAGGGCCTCGGCCTCCCGCTTGTCGCTGAGACGCTCCCCATAGGGGGGATTGGTGACCACCCGGCCGGCGGGCTGGTCGGGTGAAAATTTCACCGCGTCGGCTACGTCAAAATGCACAAGGCTTTCCACCCCGGCTTTTTGGGCGTTTTCCCGGGCCAATGTAACCGCTTTGTCATCGATATCTGAGCCGAAAATGTCATATTTGCCCTCAAACTCGCCGTCTTTTGCCCGCTCCCGCTCGGCCTTCCAGAGGGGGTCAGGAAGCCAGGTCCAGCTTTGTGCAGAATACCCACGGTTCAGGCCGGGGGCCCGGTTCTTGGCGATGAGGGCCGCCTCGATGGGGATGGTGCCCGAGCCGCAGAAGGGATCCCGGAAGGGATCCTTCCCCCGGTAGCGGGAAAGGAGCACCATGCCCGCCGCCAAGGTCTCCCGGAGGGGAGCCACCACGCTCATGGCCCGGTATCCCCGCTTATGGAGAGAGGGCCCCGAGGTGTCCAGATAGAGTTCCGCCTGGTCCTTCAAAAGGAACAGCCGCACCTGGTATTCCGGCCCGGTCTCGGGCAGGCGGTTCAGGCCGTAAGCCTTACCCAGACGGGCGGCCAGGGCGGCCTTGGCCACCGCCGTGCAGCGCTGCTGGGAGGACAGCTGGGAATCGATGGTTCGGCACCGGATGGGGAAAGCGGCCTCCCGGGGGATAAACTCCTCCCAGGGAAGGGCATTGGCCCCGTCGTAAAGGGCGTCAAAGTCAGGAGCGGGAAACGCTCCCAGCCGGAGGAGGACCCGTTCCCCGGTACGCAGACACAGGTTGGCGCGGATCAGCATCTCCGGGGTGTACTCACACAGCACCCGGCCGTTTTCCGCCCGGACATTTTTGGCGTCCAGACGCTTGAGCTCCTGGGCGCAGACCCCTTCCAGGCCAAAGAGGGTGGGCACCGACAGATCATAGGAAGCCATATGCCCCCTCCTTTCTTTATTTTCTAAGACGGAAATACCCCCAAAAAAGTTCCCGAATTTTGACGGGTATTGTTTTTATTATACCTCCGCTTCGGACTTTTGGCAATCGTTTTCTGCCTGAGCCTCCCCTTTTCCGGGGAGTCCCTCTCCGGGCAGAATCAGTTGGCTTTCCTCCAAAGATATATCGTTAAAATTATAACGTTAAATTATTGAAATTATTGACTTACCGTGGTATAATGATTTTGTACCCAAGGAAGCCCGCTGGTGATATGAAGAAAGGAGCTGATGGTCATGCCTTGGTTACCAAGCGTTATCTGGCTGGCGTTGCTGATCCTGTTCGCCGTGGTGGAGGCCCTTACGGTGGGACTGGTGTCGGTGTGGTTCGCGGCGGGAGCCCTGATCGCCCTGCTGAGTACCTTCTTCACCGGAAACATCTGGGCTCAAATCTTTCTGTTTCTGCTGGTGTCCCTGGCCACCATGGCGGTACTGCGGCCCCTGGCCCGACGGTTCGTACTGCCCACTGTGGTGCCAACCAACGCCGACCGGGTCATCGGACGGGAGGCGGTGGTCACGGAGGCCATCGATAACCTGAACGGTAAGGGGGCGGTGGTGGTCTTTGGAGTGGCCTGGACAGCCAGGTCGGAGGGGGATGAACCCATCCCCCAGGGAACCACCGTTGTGGTAAAACGCATTGACGGAGTCAAACTGTTCGTGGAGCGGAAAGGGTAAGGCGGCGTCCGAAAGCCCCCGCCTGTCCGTTCAAAGAAGAAATCATAACCATTGAGTAGGATCCACACATGGAAAGGAGTCGTGTTTTATGCCCCTCTATATGAAAATCATTCTGGCCCTGCTGGGCATTGTGGTGGTCCTGATCGCCGCCCTCAACTTCAAAGTGGTACAGCAGTCCAAGGCCTACGTCGTCACCCGGCTGGGATCCTTCCACACCATCTGGACCCAGGGCCCCCACTTCAAAATGCCCTTTTTCGACCGGATCGTGAAGGTAGTGTCCCTGAAGGAGCAGGTGGTGGACTTTGCCCCCCAGCCCGTGATCACCAAGGATAACGTGACCATGCAGATCGACACGGTGATCTATTTCACCATCACCGATCCCAAGCTCTATACCTACGGCGTGGAGCATCCCATGTCCGCCATTGAGAACCTGACCGCCACCACCCTGCGGAACATCATCGGCGAGCTGGAGCTGGATCAGACCCTGACCAGCCGGGATATCATCAACTCCAAGATGCGCTCCCTGCTGGACGAGGCCACCGACCCCTGGGGCATCAAAGTCAACCGGGTGGAGCTGAAAAACATCATGCCCCCCCGGGATATCCAGGAGTCCATGGAGAAGCAGATGCGGGCCGAGCGTGAGCGCCGGGAGGCCATTCTCCAGGCCGAGGGCACCAAGCAGAGCCAGATCCTGGTGGCCGAGGGCGAGAAGCAGTCCCTGATCCTGAAGGCCGAGGCCGCCAAGGAGGCCGCCATCAAGCGGGCCGAGGGCGAGGCCGAGGCCATTCTCAAGGTCCAGCAGGCCACCGCCGAAGCCTTGAAGCTCCTCAACCAGGCCGCCCCCAGCGACCAAGTGGTGAAGATCAAAGCCCTGGAAGCTTTCGCCAAGGCCGCCGACGGCAAAGCCACCAAGCTCATCATCCCCAGCGAGATCCAGGGGCTGGCCGGACTGGCCGCCAGCGCCAAGGAGATCTTTTCCGATGAGAAGGACGATCGGAAATAAAACCCGCCGGACCATTGTTTGGGATGCGCCTATAGCAAAGCGAATGAAAATATAAAAGAGGAGCGGCTGCCAAATAGTGGCAGCCGCTCCCCTTTCATGTTGCCGGAGGCTCACCCCAATGCCATTCCCCATTTTGGGGCTCAAAGGAAAGAAACCAATCCTTGTCCCCTACCTGTACTGTTTTCAGGAGGATATATCCCTTTCCGCTTTCCTCCGCCCTCCATTTCCCGTTGGCTCCTTTTTTCAGGACCGTTCGCCAGCTCTCCACGGCGTCTCCCTCGCTTCCGCCGTCGATCCCTGTTTTGGAGAAGGTATAGACGGCCAATTCGGTCTCGCTCACCGACTCAATGACAAAATAGACATTGCCGCTCTCCTAGGGCGGCGCAAATACGCCGCCCTCTTGTTTTTTTCCCCCCTTTATGGTATCATGTTTTATCTATATCCCTTTTAGCTTCCGCCTTTGGAAAGGAGGGACCTATATTGCATAAAAAGAGCTTTGCTCATCTGCTGGAGCCCAGCTTCCGTCTCTATTTCCTCTTTCTGGCCGCCTTTGCCCTGGCCACCGCCCTGGCGGGCCAGTATGCCCTGGCCTGTATAGAGGGGGTCATCGTACTGGGATTGCTGGCCTATTTCCGTCACAGCAACCGGTCACGGCAGCGGGAGATCCTGAATTACATCGAAAATATCTCCAACAACATGGACGTGGCCGCCAAGGATACCATGGTTAACGCCCCCCTTCCCATGGTGATCTTCCGTCCCGAGACCGAGGAGGTGATCTGGTCCAACGACCGGTTCCTCCAGATCACCGGGGAGCGGGACCACCTGTTCGACTTGAAGATCACCGACGCGGCCCCCGGCTTTGATCCCCGGTGGCTCATGGAGGGGAAGACCCAATGCCCAAGCGAGGTCCAGCTAGGGGAGCGGCGGTTCTGGGTCTTCGGACATTTGGTCCGCAATGACAGCAAGGGGGAGAGGAGTTTTCTGGCCACCACCTACTGGGTGGACGTCACCGACTTCTCCCTGCTCCGGGACCAGTTTTACACCACCCGGCCTGTGGTGGCCCTGCTGAACCTGGACAACTACGACGAGGTCTTCCGCGGGGTCGGGGACAATGTGAAAAGCGCCATGCTCTCCGATATCAACCGGATCCTGGACGAGTGGAGCTCCCCCACAGGGGGACTTTTCTGCCGGTATGACCGGGACCGTTATCTGTTCCTGTTTGAGGAACGGTGTCTGTCCGCCTTTTTGGAGCAGAAGTTCGACGTGCTGGACCGGGTCCGGGAGGTGGTAAACCCCAGCGGCCTGCCGGTGACCCTATCCATCGGCGCAGGCCGGGATGGGGAGGGGTTTGGGGAGCTGTTCCAGTACGCCTCCCTGGCCCTGGAGATGGCTCTCAGCCGGGGCGGAGACCAGGCGGTGGTAAAAAACCGCATCAACTTTGAGTTCTTCGGCGGACGGCGCTCCAGCGACACGGAGAAACACACCAAGGTGAAAAGCCGGGTGATGGCAAGCGCCCTCTACGAGCTGATCGGGGACGCTTCCCAGGTTTTTGTCATGGGCCACGCCTTCCCCGACCTGGACTGCATGGGTCCGGCGGCGGGTATCGTCGCCATGGGACGGAAGCGGGGAGTACCTGTCCACATCCTCCGGGATCCCAACCCCAACCCCGCCGGACAGATGATCCAGACCCTTGGGGCCCTGCCGGAGTATGAGGGGGTCTTCCTCTCCCCCACCGACGCCCTGGTGGAGGCCGATGTGGGCTCCCTTCTGGTGGTGGTGGATACCAACCGGCCTGAGCAAGTCCTGTCCCCCGACCTTTTGGAGGCGGTGAGCAAGGTGGTGGTCATCGACCATCACCGGCGGGCCGCCAGCTACATTGAGGGGGCCGCCCTTAATTTCCATGAGCCTTACGCCTCCTCGGCCTCCGAGCTGACGACGGAACTGCTCCAGTACATCCTGGAACCCACGGATCTTCTGCGGACTGAAGCCGAGGCCCTGATGGCCGGCATCGTCCTGGACAGCAAGAACTTTACTGTCCGCACAGGCTCCCGCACATTTGACGCGGCGGCCTTCCTCCGCCGGGCGGGGGCGGACACCACCGAGGTCCGGCGGTTCTTCAAAACGGAGCTGAAGCAGACCATCGCCCGGTACGAGATTTTGAAGGAGGCCCGAATGTACCGGGAGGGTATCGCCGTATCCGCCCTGACCCATCCGGTGGACCGGGTCACCGCGGCCCAGGCCGCCGACGAGCTGCTCACCGTAGCGGGCTTCCATACCTCCTTTGTCCTCTTTCCCGATGAGGACCATCGGGTGATCCTGTCGGCCCGGAGCTCGGGCGAGGTGAACGTACAGGTCATCACCGAAGCCCTGGGAGGCGGTGGAAACGCCGCCGTAGCGGGCGCCCAGGTGCCCGAAAAGCCGGTGGAGGAAGTTGTGGAGGAGCTGTACGGAGCCATTGACCGGTACTGCGAGGAAAATTAAAGGTTAAACATGAAAAGGGAAAAAGCTATGGTCCTTCGGCGACAATATTAAATGGTCCAGCTGCGCCGGACACCATACCTTTTTACTTTTAACTTTTCATTTTTAACTTCATTACTTTTACTTCAACAAAAAGGAGTTTTCTATCATGAAGGTTATTCTGATGCAGGACGTAAAGGGCCAGGGGAAGAAGGGGCAGCTGATCGAGGCCAGCGACGGGTACGCCCGGAATTTCCTGCTCCCCCGGAAGCTGGCGGTGGCCGCCACCGCCGAGAGCCTGAACACCATGAAGCAGCAGGAGAAGGCCCGTCTGGCCCAGGAGGCCGCGGAGCGGGCCGCCGCCCTGGAGCTCAGTGAGAAGCTGAAGGGCTGCATGGTAAAGATCTCCGCCAAGGCGGGAAACGGGGGAAAGCTGTTCGGCTCCGTGACCTCCAAGGAGGTCTCCGACGCTCTGAAGGCCCAGTTTGGTCACGACATCGCCAAGACCAAGATCGTCATGCCCGAGCCCATCAAAGCCTTCGGGACCTATCAACTCAAGTGCAAGCTGGGCCACGAAATCACCGGGACGGTCAACGTGGTGGTATGTGAGGAAAATTAAAGGGCAACATTGAAAAGGGAAAAAGCCGCGGGCTTTCAGTCCCCGGAGGCCGTTGATCAAGGATCCCTCAGCGAAGCGGACCCCCGGGGCCGGCGGGAGCAGGTCCAACCCCTTCGGACGCCCCATTTTTTCACTTTTATTTTTCTTTTTCACTTTTTCGGGAGGTGACGAAAAATGGATGAGCTTATCTCTCGCCAGGCGCCCCACTCCACCGAGGCGGAGCAGGCCGTGCTGGGGTCTATCCTCATTGACGAGCGGTGCATCCCCAAGGTGGTGGAGAAGCTGAAGCCGGAGGATTTTTACCTGCGGCAGAACCGGGAGATCTTCGAGATCGTGTGCTCCATGTTCCGCTTTTCCGAGGTCATCGACCCGGTGACCGTCCGGGACCGGATGCAGCAGAGCGGGTCCTATGACGAGACCACCTCCTACGACTATATCCGCCAGCTTATGCTCATCACCCCCACCGCCGCCAACGTGGAGGAGTACATCAACATCGTGCGGGACAAATCCCTGCTGCGCCGGGTGGCTGACGCCGCGGGAGGTATTTCGGAGCTGGTCCGGGAGGGCTCCGCCACCGCCCAGGACACCCTCACCGCCGCCGAGCAGCGGATCTATGAGATCCGAAAGGGGGAGGAGGACAGCAGCCGGGGGCTGGAACCCATCTCCAAGGTGGTCCTGTCGGTCTACGACCGGCTGGGAGAACTGGCCGCCAACGATTCCGCAGTGCCCGGGCTGTCCACCGGCTTCCCTGACGTGGACAACGCCATCTCGGGTCTGAATAAGTCCGACCTGATCCTGCTGGCCGCCCGCCCCGGCATGGGCAAGACCTCCATGGCCCTGAACATGCTCCTCCAGGCGGGAAAATTTTCCGGGAAATCGGTGGTCTTCTTTTCTCTGGAAATGAGCCGGGAACAGCTTGCCATGCGGCTGATCTCCAACGAGTCCTTTGTGGAGCTGAAAAAACTCATCACCGGAAAACTGAACCAGGACGACTGGGACAAGGTGGCCGCCGCCTCCATGGCCCTGGGGCAGACCCGGATCCTCATTGACGACAATCCCATGCTGTCGGTGGCCGACATGAACGCCAAGTGCCGGCTGGTCCAGGACCTGGGCCTGGTGGTCATTGACTACCTTCAGTTGATGACCTCCGCCGGGGGAGGCGCCAAGTTTGGGGAGAACCGGCAGCAGGTGGTCAGCGACATCTCCCGTTCCCTGAAGATCATGGCTAAAGACCTGCAGGTGCCGGTGCTGTGCCTTTCCCAGCTCTCCCGTGCCAACGAGTCCCGCTCGGACAAACGGCCCATGCTCTCCGACCTTCGTGAGTCGGGCGCCATCGAGCAGGACGCGGACATCGTCATGTTCCTCTACCGGGAGGGGTATTACGACCCGGACACCGAGGACCGGAACCTTGCCGAGTGCATCATCGCCAAAAACCGCCACGGAGAGACAGGGACGGTGGAGCTCCAGTGGCTGCCCGAGTTTACCACCTTCTCCTCCATCGAGCGGCGGTATGAGGAATACTGACTTGAGGGAGGACCTGATCCCCTCCGGCTCCAAGGTCCTCTGCGCCGTGTCCGGCGGGGCGGACTCCATGTGCCTGCTCCATATGCTCTCCCGGCGGGAGGATATCTCCCTGGCCGCGGCCCACTTCAACCACCAGCTCCGGGGGGAGGAGGCGGACCGGGACGAGGGATTCGTCCGGGAGGTCTGCGGACAGTGGGGCATCCCCCTTGCCGTGGGCCGGGGAGATGTAAAGGCCTTTGCCCAACGGGAAAAGCTCTCCATTGAAGAGGCCGGGCGTACCCTTCGCTACACCTTTCTGTTCCGGACGGCAGAGGAGGAGGGCTTCGGCCTTATCGCCACCGCCCACAACGCCGAGGACAACGCCGAGACCCTTCTTCTCCACCTACTGCGGGGCAGCGGCCTCCAGGGGCTCACCGGTATCTCCCCCCGGCTCCACCAGCTTGTCCGGCCCCTTCTCACCACCTCCCGGCGGGAGATCGAGGCCTATCTTACCGAACACGGTATTCCCCATGTGGAGGACAGCACCAATTCCGACGATCTATACACCCGCAACCGGGTGCGCCATCAGCTCATCCCCCTTTTGGAGGAGATGAACCCCGGCTTTGTCCGCCGCCTTGGGGATACCATCCCCCGGCTCCGGGCGGACAATGAGTGCCTGAACGCTCTGGCCCGGCAGCTTTTCCTCCAGGCCAAGCGGCGGGGTGAGGATCTGATCCTTCCCGCCTCCCTTCTCGCCCAGGCCCCGGACCCGGTGGCCTCCCGGGCGATACGGCTCCTTCTGGCCGAGGCCGCGGAGGGGGACTGGGACTGCTCCTCCCCCCACATTGAGGGGGTGCTGGCCCTGTGCCGGAGCGATTCCCCCTCGGCTCAGGTCTCCCTTCCCCGCCAGCTTACCGTCCGCCGAGAGTATGAGACCCTTGTCTTCACCCACGATCCCGAACCGGAACCCCTGAGAGCTTTTATTCCCCAGGAGGGGAGCAATCCCGTTCCCGACACGGCCTGGACGGTGATCCTGGATGGTTCGCCCTGGCCGGGACTGGTGGTCCGTCCCCGCCGGACGGGAGATGAGATCACCCTTTCCAACGGCCACAAAAAATCCCTGAAAAAGCTCTTTATCGACAACAAAGTTCCCCGCTTGGAGCGGGATCGTATCCCCATCGCGGCTGATGAGGACGGCGTTATCGCCGTGGCCGGACTGGGCTATAACCTGTCTCACCCCTGCCGCGGGCAGGTGCGAATTATCAACCAAAGAAAGGGAGAGGATATACTATGACCAACATGAGAGATGACATCGACCACATTCTGATCGGGGAGGAGGCTCTCCAGCAGCGGATCGCCGAGCTGGGGGAGCAGATCAGCAAGGACTACGCGGGGAAGTGTCCCCTGCTGGTCAGCGTCCTCCGGGGCTCCTTCATCTTTATGGCCGACCTGACCCGGCACATCCAGCCCTTCTGCCAGGTGGATTTTATGGCTGTCTCCTCCTATGGGGCGGGCACCGTGTCCTCGGGACAGGTCAATATCGTCAAGGACCTGACCGACTCCATTGAGGGGAAGGATATCATTGTGATCGAGGATATCCTGGACAGCGGCAACACCCTGAGCTACCTGTTCCAGCTTCTCAAGGCCCGGAACCCGGCCTCCCTGAAGCTGTGTACCCTGCTGGATAAGCCCTCCCGCCGGACCAAGCCCATCCAGGCCGATTACGTGGGCTTTACCGTCCCCGACGAGTTCGTGGTGGGCTACGGTCTGGACTACGACGAGCTGTACCGGAACCTGCCCTATATCGGGGTGCTGAAGCCCCAGGTGTATCAGAAGGGATAAGGCTTTCCCTGTGGCTCTCCTTTGGGAGCGCCATGTCAAGCTGCGAACAGGCCAGGACGCAAAAGCTCTAAGCCCCTCCGTCTGCGCGTGCCGATCCTCGCCCCCTGTGGGGGCTCCGGTTCGTCCGCTCCGCTCCGGATCTTGGCCCTTTTGCTGGCCTGTTCTCCGCTCTTCTTTTTTGTCAAGCTGCGAACAGGCCAGGACGCAAAAGCTCTAAGCCCCTCCGTCTGCGCGCGCCGATCCTCGCCCCCTGTGGGGGCTCCGGTTCGTCCGCTCCGCTCCGGATCTTAGCCCTTTTGCCGGCCTGTTCTCCGCTCTTCTTTTTTGAAAGGACGTGTTTTCCTCTTGAACAAAAAACTCAGCGCCAGGGATATGGGATTTTTAGGGCTGGTGGTGGTCATTTTGCTGGCTACCGTCTTTGCCCTGCGGGGGATGGACTCCAGCCCCGCTCCCACCTCGGCGGAGATCCGCTCCCTGATCGAAGGGCAGCAGGTGGACTATCTGGAACTGAAGGACAACACCCTCTCCCTCACCCTGAAGGACGGCTCCAGGGTCACGGGGCGGGTTTACAATTCCACCCTTTTTATCCAGCAGTATGACGAGCTTCTGTCCACTCAGAAACGCTCTGGGATCCTTCAGGATTACAACTACCTTCCCAACAGCGAACTGCCCTTTTGGATCTCCTTTCTTCCCTGGCTGGCGGTGATCGGCCTGTTCGGGCTTATGTGGTACAACCTGATGATCCGCCAGAGCATGGGCGGAGGGGGCGGAGCCGGCGGCGACAGGGCCGGCCGATTCAGCCGGGCCCGGACCAGGACGGTGGACCCCGAGGGGAAACAGATCACCTTCGCCGATGTGGCAGGTTCCGACGAGGAGAAGGCGGAGCTTCAGGAGGTGGTGGACTTCCTCCGGGAGCCCCAGCGGTATCTGGACCTGGGAGCCCGGATCCCCAAAGGCATCCTGCTGGTGGGCCCTCCCGGCACAGGCAAGACATTGCTTGCCAAGGCGGTAGCCGGGGAGGCGGGGGTCAACTTCCTGTCCATCTCGGGCTCCGACTTTGTGGAGCTCTATGTGGGCGTGGGCGCGGGCCGGGTAAGGGACCTGTTCGACCAGGCCAAGAAGGATTCCCCCTCCATCGTTTTCATTGACGAGATCGACGCCGTGGGCCGCCAGCGGGGTGCCGGTCTGGGAGGCGGCCACGATGAGCGGGAGCAGACCCTGAACCAGCTTCTGGTGGAGATGGACGGCTTTGCCGCCAACCAGGGGGTGGTGGTGCTTGCCGCCACCAACCGAGTGGACATCCTGGACCCCGCCCTGCTGCGGCCCGGCCGGTTTGACCGGCAGGTCTATGTGGGCGCCCCCGATGTGAAAGGCCGGGAGGAGATCCTCCGGGTCCATTCCAAAAACAAGCCCCTGGCCGACGACGTGGATCTGGGCAAGGCCGCCAAGGCCACAGCCAGCTTCACCGGCGCCGACCTGGAAAACCTGATGAATGAGGCCGCCCTTCGGGCCGCCCGGTTCCACCGCCCCTTCATCTCCATGGAGGATATCCAGGAGTCGGTGATCAAAGTCCTGGCCGGTCCGGAGAAAAAAAGCCGGGTAGTCATTGAGCGGGAGCGGCGGCTCACCGCCTATCACGAGGCGGGCCACGCCCTTGTCATCCACGCCCTTCCCACCCAGGACCCGGTCCATCAGATCACCATCGTCCCCCGGGGTATGGCAGGCGGCATGACCATCCACCTGCCCAAGGAGGACGTGTCCTTCCAGTCCCGGACGGAGCTCCGGGATCGGATCGCCGTCTGTCTGGGGGGCCGCTGTGCCGAGGAGCTGGTGCTGGGAGACATCTCCACCGGGGCCGGCAGCGACCTTCAGACCGCCAGCCATATCGCCCGGAATATGATCATGCGGTACGGCATGAGCGATAAGCTGGGCAACGTGGTCTTTGACTCAGGCCATGACGAGGTCTTTATCGGCCGCAGCATGGCCCAGGCCAAGACCTACTCCGAGGAGACGGCCAACCTTATCGACCAGGAGATCAAATCCCTGCTGGACGAGGCCTACCAGACCTGCCGCACCATCCTCACCCGCGACCGGGCCTATCTGGACCAGGTGGCCCGGTATCTGCTGGAGCATGAGGTGATGGATGGGGAGACCTTCCAGCAAATGTTGGAAAGCTAAAAGATAAAAGTGAAAAGATAAAAGATATTGGGTCCGGCATAGCCGGACCATTGAAATGAGCCACCCGCAGCGGCCACAAGCCAAAAATCTTTTCTCTTTTATCTTTTATCTTTATAAAGAAAGGAGGCCCCTGTGGTGAAAAAGCGTATCACCGCCCTGCTCTGCTCTCTGGCTCTGGTGTTTACCCTGACTCTGCCCGCCTGGGGGGCCCCCGGCTCCACCGTCTATCTCCTGGCTGTGGGCGACAAGTTCTACGACGCCTATCGGCCGGTGGCTATCAACGGCGTGATCTATGTCCCCTACACCATCTTTGACCGCACTGCCACCGGGGTGGACCTGGGCGTCTACTACGGCATCACCCCGGAGCGGGGGACCATCCTCACCCTCTACTCCCTCAGCGGTATGCTCACCTTCAGTATGCAGATGGGCACCTGTGAGGACAATCTGGGCAACCCCATGAATTTCCACGCCCTGCCCCGAAACGGGATCCCCTATATCCCGGCGGCGGCGGTATGCGGTTTCTTTGGGCTTCAATATTCCTTCCTCCCCACCTCCGACCGGGGGACCCTGATCCGGATCACAAACCCCGCCTCCCCCGGGCTGGCCGACGGTTCCTTCCTCCAGACAGCCCAAGGGGCCATGGCCTACCGTTATAACCAGATCATCCAAAGCCAGACTCCCCAGCCTACCCCCACTCCCTCTCCCACCCCGCCCCCTGCCGCCAGCCGTCCCCCCGCCCCCGGCAGCAACAACGGAAACACCAGGGTCTACCTCGCCCTGGATGCCTCCCAGGGAACGGCAGATTGGACCGGCCTATTCCCCAGCGGGTGCTACGCCCTGTTCCTCTTTACCCCCGATTCCCTGGCGGAGCAGGCCCCCCTGATCCGTAAGGCGGTAGCCGCGGGACATTCCGTGGGCCTGTTGGCCGATCCCTCCCTGGATTCCCAGGGGGTCCTTGAGGAGTTGGAGCTGGGAAATGAACTTCTCAGTCACATCGCCCGGATCAAGACCCGGTTCTACGCCTTTCCGGAGGGCTCCACCCCCAGCCAGACCGACATTTTGTCCGCGGCAGGTTGGATCCGGTGGGAGGCCAACTGGCACACCGCCTCCAATCCCGCCAACGTTCAAGGGATGCTGAGCGGAGGTCCCTCGGTGGTGCGGATGGACCTGTCGGGGACCCAGGTCTCACATATCTACCGGGTTGTCTCCACACTGCAAAACAGCGGCTACGATCTGCGCCGCCCCTTGGAGACGGAGCTGTAACCTCTTATCACGAAAAACAAGCCGACTGTCTGAAACCTATGGACAGCCGGCTTGTTTTTCTCTATACTGAAAATAGAAAAATCCAAAACGGAAAAGGCAAAAGTCCTTCACTTTTTTCAAAGGAGGTGACCTCCGTGAAAGTAGACGTCCGCGTCATCCCGGAGCGGGAGGCCCCCGGGCTCATCCTGGAGGTCCCCGCCCTCACCCCCCAACTGGAGGCTCTGGCCCAACGGCTCTCCGCCCTGGACGACGGCACCCTCCCCGGTTTCCAGGGAGAGCGGGCCTTCCTGCTGGAGACCGCCTCCCTCACCTGCCTCTACGCCCAGGATAAGAGCGTCTACGCCCGGCGGGAGGACGGGGCGGTTTTTCTCCTGCGGTTCCGGCTCTACGAGCTGGAGGAGCGGCTGGACAGGCACACCTTTGTCCGGATCTCCCACTCGGAGATCGTAAATTTGAAAAAGGTCACCGCCCTGGATCTGAAGCTCTCCGGCACCATCCGGATGTCCCTGGCCGACGGGACGGAGTGCTATGTGTCCCGGCGGTATGTGAAGAAGATCAAACAAGCCTTGGAACTGTAGGGGCGGGTTCCAAACCCGCCCATCTTCTCCCCGTTTCACGCTGCAAACGGGCGGGTTTGGAACCCGCCCCTACAAGGAGGGAATTCGATATGCTGATCAACGACAAAAAGCGGGCTCTCGCCCGCGCTCTGACGGGTGGCATCCTGGGGATGGCCTTTTGCCTGCTGTTGGGATGGCTCTCCCAGCCGGGGGCAATTTTTGGTAGCTCTTTGGGACTTAACTTCACCTTCTGCTACAACTCCCATGTCCCGGAGCTTCTGGGGGCATCCCTGGGCTTTCTCCTCTGGTTTCTCTTCGGAGCCGAGATCGGCGTGGCCACCCTGCCCTTTGCCGACGGGGGAAAGTCCCTTCTCCTTCGCTCTCTGGCCCATTTCGCCGCAATGACCCTGACCATGTGGGCTTGGGTCCTGCTGAACTTCCCCTATGAGCCTCTCCCCGGCCTGGTCCTCTCCTTCCAGCTCCCCCTCACCCTTATCTATCTCCTGATCTGGCTGGGTCGCTGGGTGGGCTGGTACGCCGAGGTGACCCAGATCCGGGAAAAGCTGGGCCTCTCTCCCCGCCCCTCCTTCCTCAAGTGGAAGGAGACCCTGCCCCACATGGGCTTTGCCGGGGTCCTCTGCCTGCTGGTGCCCACCGTCCTCCGGCTTTGCGATGATGTGGTCCCTATCTTCAGTATGTTCTTCGCCTTCATTCTCCTGCCGGCGGGCGGGTTCACCTCCGCCCTATCCTTAGGCAAGCGGCAGGGGTTTTGTCCCCTCTATCCCCTGGCTTGTGTTGTATTTACCCTGGTTTTTGCCCTCACTGCCCGGCTCTATACCAACATAGATGACAGTATCCTGTTCCCCATCGCCTTTCTCTCTCCCCTGCTTGGGAATTTCGCAGGGGCTGGAATTCAAAGATTTCTGCGGCAACCGGAGAACAAGGCCGATATCTGACATCTTTGACTCCCCGTTTCTGCCCTTTTGGAAAGGTTCCGGCCGAACAGAGGGTCTGGACTGGCCCATCTGGTATTAGGAGGAGAAATACCATGAATGACCAAAGCTGCCGCACCCGCTACCCCATCCTACTCATCCACGGCACCGGCTTCCGGGACTGGAAGCACCTGGGCTACTGGGGCCGTATCCCCGACACCCTCCGCCGCCACGGGGCGGAGGTCTATTTCGGCGGTCAGGACGGCTGGGCCACCGTGGAGGAGAACGCCGCAACCCTGAAGGGGCGGATAGAGGAGCTCCTGGCCCAAACCGGGGCGGAAAAGCTCCACCTTATCGCCCACTCCAAGGGTGGTCTGGACGCCCGGTATCTCCTCTCCTCCCTGGGCATGGGGGCTTACGCCGCCTCCCTCACCACCATCGCCACCCCCCATCATGGCTCCAAAACCATGGATCTTCTCTACCGCCTGCCCAGGTGGATGTTTCGCCTGGCGGGATTCTTCGTCAATAGCTGGTACCGCTTCATCGGGGATAGGCACCCCGACTTCTCCTCGGTGTGCTTCCAGTTTACCACCGCCTGGGCCGCCGAGTTCAACCGCCAAAACCCGGACGTGCCCGGGGTTCTCTACCAGAGCTACGCCGGGGCCATGGCCTCCTTCCGCTCCGATATCTTCATGTGGTGGCAGAGCCTCCTCATGGGTCTTGTGGAGGGGGAGAACGACGGCCTGGTAACGGTGGAATCCGCCCGCTGGACCGGCTTCCAGGGGGTCTGGCGGGGCACAGGGGGCCGGGGCATGTCCCACATGGATGAGATCGACTTCCGCCGCCGTCCTTTGAAGGGAAGGGACGGCCCGGTGGACCCGGTAGACCGCTACGTGGAGCTGGTAGCCCAACTCAAAGAACAGGGACTATGACCGAAAAAATAGCCCCAACAAAAAGGACTTGTAAATTTCTCCAAAACTCCTTATAATAGGGATACTTGCGAAAGCAGCTGCCAAACGCAAGAATCTATAGAGAGGAGCGGACCCACATGGAACGTACACACATCGCCCGGATCTTTGCCGACAAGGAGTCCTTCGCCAATCAGACCGTCACCGTCATGGGCTGGGCCAAGACCATCCGGGACATGAAGACCTTCGGCTTCATCGAGCTCAACGATGGCTCCTGCTTTACCAACCTGCAGGTGGTCATGGACGCCAACGTCCTCAGCAACTATAAGGAGATCACTTCCCAGAACGTGGGAGCCGCCCTTATTGTGAAGGGGACAGTGGTGCTCACCCCCGAGGCCAAGCAGCCCCTGGAGGTAAAGGCCCAGTCCATTGAGGTGGAGGGCGCCTCCACCCCCGAATACCCCCTGCAGAAAAAGCGGCACAGCGTAGAGTTTCTCCGCACCATCCAGCACCTGCGGCCCCGGACCAACCTGTTCTCCGCCACCTTCCGGGTGCGGAGCGTGGCCGCCTACGCCATCCACCGGTTCTTCCAGGACCGGGGCTTCGTGTATGTAAACACCCCCATCATCACCGGCTCTGATGCCGAGGGGGCCGGGGAGATGTTCCAGGTCACCACCCTGGACATGAACGATCCCCCCCGCCTGCCCGATGGCAGCGTGGATTGGTCCCAGGACTTTTTCGGGAAGAAAACCAGCCTCACCGTCTCCGGCCAGCTCAACGCGGAGAACTTCGCCATGGCCTTTGGGGACGTATACACCTTCGGCCCCACCTTCCGGGCGGAGAACTCCAACACCCAGCGCCACGCCGCCGAATTCTGGATGATTGAGCCTGAGATGGCCTTCGCCGACCTTACCGACTACATGGACACCGCCGAGGCCATGATCAAGTATATCATCAACTTCGTCATGGAGCGCTGCCCCGAAGAGATGAACTTCTTCAACTCCTTCGTGGACAAGGGTCTGAAGGAACGGCTGGAGCATGTGGCCTCCTCCGACTTCGCCCGGGTGACCTACACCCAGGCTGTGGAGATCCTGAAGGAGAACAATGACAAGTTTGACTACAAGGTGGAGTGGGGCTGCGACCTCCAGACCGAGCACGAGCGCTACCTCACCGAGCAGCACTTCAAAAAGCCGGTCTTCGTCACCGACTACCCCAAGGAGATCAAGGCCTTCTACATGCGCCAGAACGACGACGGCAAGACCGTGGCCGCCGCCGACTGCCTGGTCCCCGGCATCGGGGAGATCATCGGTGGCTCCCAGCGCGAGGAGCGCCTGGAGCTGCTGGAGGCCCGGATCAAGGAGCTGGGTATGCGTCCCGAAGACTACTGGTGGTACTGCGACTTGCGCCGCTACGGCTCCTGCCGCCACGCCGGCTTCGGCCTGGGCTTCGAGCGGATGGTCATGTACCTCACCGGCGTGAGCAACATCCGCGACGTGGAGCTCCACCCCCGCACCGTGAGCAACGCGGAATTTTAAGAGAAAAAGGACGGCTGGTTTCACCAGCCGTCCTTTTTTGTCTCCCTCTGTTCTCAGATCCCCAGCCAGTCTTTCAGATCCACCAGATCAGGGGCGATGTGGACATGGGGATACCCCTCAAAATCCGCCGCCGGAGTGGTGCCGTTGAGGACCGCGGCGAAATCCACGCCGCTGTTCCGGGCCGTGGCGGCGTCGATGGTGGTATCTCCGCAGTAGAGGACCTCCTTCTTCTCCACCCCCATGGCCTCGATCCCCCGGTCCAGCCCCTCCGGGTCAGGCTTGGGGAGCTTCACCATCTCTCCCCCGATGGTAAAATCCATCAACTCCAAAAGCCCGTACCGGGTCAGAATATCCCGCAGGGTGGTGGCCCGCTTGCTGGTGACCACCCCCAGCTTGACCCCCCGCCGGTGAAGCTCCCGGAGGAGCTCCTCCGCCCCGGGAAACAGCTTGGTCAGCTCCGCCTGACGGCCCTCCACCTTCTCCTGAAACCATCCCCGGAACTCCCGGCGCTTGTCCTCCTCCGCCACCCCGGTGATCATGGTAAAGCCGTCCTCCAGGATATGGCCCACCGTGCGGCGCACTTCCTCCAGACCGGGCTGGGGATACCCCATCCTCTCAAACCCATAGCAATATCCCTCATAGATCGAGTCGGTGGCGTCCCCCAAGGTATAGTCGAAATCAAACAACGCGGCTTTATACTTCATGGTATCTCCTCCCCGGTTTTGGCCTATTGTATCATTCCCCGCCCCCCGGTGTCAACCGTTCAGGCCGGCCGGTCATCCAGAAGGAACCGTTTGGCCCCATACCGCAGACACCGCCGCAGCCGGTCCTCCCCCCGCTTAATGGTCCGGGATACGGTGGACTTGTCCACCCCCATCCGCTCCCCGATCTGGTTCATGTTGAGCCCCTCCCCATAATAGAGCAGCAGATACTGCCGCTGCTTCTCGCTCACATCCTCGTGGATAGCCCGCCACAGAGCCAGCTTCATCTGGTTCATTTCCCGGGTGTTGGTGTTCTCCTCCGAGATCATCCTGGCATACCGGGCCATATCGGCGGCATATATACCGCCCCTGCGATATCTTGTTCCACTCATTCTCATCACGACCTCCCATCCTTCACCTTTGACTCAGCTTCCCCATTTCCGCCCCTCCACAGGGACGCCCTCTCTCAGAAGAAATACCGCTCATTCCGGCGGTAAGTGGGGTCATAGTACCGCTCACAGATCACCGCCATATCCCGCACATCCCGGCACATGGCCTCCAAAAGCCGCAGCCGCTCCCGCTTGGCAATGGCCTCCTCCTCCGTTCGGGCGGGCAGCTCCTCCACAAACTGGATCCGGTGACGGAGGATATCCGCCTGGTTTCGGTAGCTTACCCCCAGTTCCATCAATGTCATTGGGTCTCCCCTCCCCTGTTCCCTCTCTTTTGTGTCATTCCCCACATTTTCTTCTTGACAACCTCCTGCGTATCTGCTAAAATAATTTTTGCTGTTGGACAGCCTTTCTGGTTTGCTGGTTTAGCTCAGTTGGTAGAGCAGCTGATTTGTAATCAGCAGGTCGGGGGTTCAAGTCCGTC